>DASRLF010000071.1:0-31488 GCA_035648555.1 Pseudolabrys sp. | reverse complement strand
ACGCGAGGCCGTCCGGCACCGGCGGCGGCGTTGCAGCCGCGTCAACCAAAGTCATGCGCGCCCGCCCCAGTCCCGCTCCACGTCACGCTTTATACCGGACATCCGCGCCCGGCCTATACCGAACCCACTGGTTTGTGTCGTTCCGGCCGCCGCCCTGGTTCACGCCGCCACGGTGGGCAGCCGGTAGTCCTTGAAACGCCGGCGCAGCTCCGTCTTCAGGATTTTTCCGGTGGCGGTGTGCGGAATGTCGTCGACGAAGGCCACGTCGTCGGGCATCCACCATTTGGCGATCTTGCCCTGCATGAAACCCAGGATTTCCGCCTTGTCGGCGGTCTGGTCTTTTTTCAGCACCACCACCAGCAGCGGCCGCTCGTCCCATTTCGGATGCTGAACGCCGATCACCGCGGCCTCGGCGACCTTGGGATGGCCGACCGCCAGGTTCTCCAGGTCGATCGAGGATATCCATTCGCCGCCCGACTTGATGACGTCCTTGGAACGGTCGGTGATCTGCATGTAGCCGTGCTGGTCCATCGTCGCGACGTCGCCGGTGTCGAAGAACCCCTCGTCGTCGAGGATTTCGCTGTCGTCCTTGAAATAGCGCCGCGCCACCGCCGGCCCGCGCACCTTGAGCCGGCCGAAGGTCTTGCCGTCCCACGGCAGCTTCTTGCCGCTGTCGTCGGTGATTTTCATCTCGACGCCGAACGGCGGATGGCCTTGCTTCATCTGCACGTCGAGCCGGGCGTCGCCGGTCAGCGCTGCGTACTCCGGCTTCAGGGTGCAGAGCGAGCCGAGCGGGCTCATCTCGGTCATGCCCCAGGCGTGGATCACCTCGACGCCGTACTTGTCCTGGAACGTCTGCGTCATCGCGCGCGGGCACGACGAGCCGCCGATCACCACGCGCTTGAGATAAGGCAGCTTGCCGCCGGTCTTTTCCAGGTCTTGCAGCAGCATCAGCCACACCGTCGGCACCGCGGCGGTGAAACTGACTTTGTAGGTATTGAGTAATTCGTAGATCGACGGCCCGTCCATCTTGGCGCCGGGCAGAACAAGCGTGGCGCCGATCATCGGCGTCGAGAATGCCAGCGACCAGCCATTGGCGTGGAACATCGGCACCACCGGCATAACCACGTCGCGCGACGAAATATTCTTGGAATCCGGCAGCGCCGCCATGAAGGCGTGCAGCACGTTGGAGCGATGCGAATAGAGCACGCCCTTCGGATTGCCGGTGGTGCCCGAGGTGTAACACATGCCGGCGGCGGTGTTTTCGTCGAACTGCCGCCATTCGAAATCGCCGTCAACTTCCGCAATCCAGTCTTCGTAGGCGACGGCATTCTTCAACGTAGTCTTCGGCATATGCGCGCCGTCGGTGAGCACGATGTAGCGCTCGATGGTGGGTAGTTTGTCGGCGATCTTTTCCAACAGCGGCACGAAAGTCAGATCGGTGATCATCACGCGGTCGCTGGCGTGATTAACGATCCAGACGATCTGCTCGGGGAACAGACGCGGATTGACGGTGTGATAGACAGCGCCGACGCCGAGAATGCCGTACCAGGCCTCCAGATGCCGCCAGGTATTCCAGGCCAAGGTCGCGACCCGGTCGCCGAGCTTGATGCCGTCTTTATCCAGCCGCTGCGCGACTTTGAGCGCACGGGCGCGAATCTGCTTGTAGTTGGTTTCGACGATCGGGCCTTCGATCGACCGGGTAATGACCTTACGGGCGCCGTGAAATTTGGCGGCGTGATCGATGATCCGATGCAACAGCATCGGCCAATCCTGCATCAGCCCGCGCATGGCATTCCCCTCCTGGACGCTTCGTATTGGGCCGGCCCTCGCCAACCGGGGTTAAGGTTATCTGCCGTGCAAACCAGCGCAACCGCCTCTTGAACACCTCTTGGCGAGTTACGGCGGGGCAGCCGATTCGGCTTCTGGGCGGGTCCCGTATTAATGCCGCAATCTTACCCACCATCACCCCGGTGAGGGCACTCATCGCTACGGTTTTCCTGGCCGGTTTTGGCTGCGGCCTCGCCGCCGCCGAGGATGTTCCGTTGCCACGTCCGCGCCCCGCGCTCAGGGTCGAACCGCAGTCGTTCCGCGAGGCGGCCGGTGAGGATTTTGATACCTCTGACGTCACCGCCAAGCCGTCCGACTGCCGCCAGCGTCTTGAAAAGACGGCGGCCATCGTGCCGATGCCGCGGCTGATCGGGCCGGGCGCCTGCGGCGGCCGCGACATGGTGCAACTCGACGCGGTGCTGCTTGCCGACCAGACGCGCATCCCGGTGAAGCCGGCGGCGGTGCTGCGCTGTGAAATGGCGGAATCCTTCACGTCATGGATACGCGACGAAGCGGCGCCGCGCGTCAATGCGGTCGGCGCGGCCATGCGCAGTGTTGAGAATTACGACGACTTCGAATGCCGCGGCCGCAATCGCGTGCTTGGCGCCAAAATGAGCGAGCACGGCAAGGGCAACGCCGTCGATGTGCGCGCCTTCACCCTCGCCGATGGCCGCGTCATCGGCTTGACCGACATGGCCGTCGCCAAGGATCTGCGCGACGGCTTGCGCATGAGCGCCTGCGAACGTTTCACCACGGTGCTTGGCCCTGGCTCCGACGGCCATCACGAAAGCCATATCCATCTCGATATCGCCGAGCGCCGGCACGGCTATCGCATTTGCCAGTGGGACGTGCGCGAGCCGCCAGCCCCGGCCGAAACTGCCAGCGTTTTGGTGCCTTTGCCGGTGCCGCGGCCGGTCATTCTGGACGCGCCCGTTAAGGATGGCCGGAAATTATGAGTGCCCATCCATTGTCCATTCACCGTTCCGGGGTAGCACTGGCACCATGACGCTTAGTGCGCCCAGCCAATTTGTTAGTCCCCAGCCCGGGGTGAGCCGCCGTGGCCTGCTCAAGGCCGGTCTCGGACTGACCGGTGTTGCCGGCCTGATGATGCCGGGCACCGCGGCCTATGCGGCGGCGGAAGCCGCCGATGATTTGCTGATCACCGATTACCGGCCGGTGCCGCCGGGCTGGCCGGACAATCACCGGCTCACCATTACGGTGGTCGCCGATCTGCATGCCGGCGGCCCCAACATGGGGCTCGAGCGCGTACGCCAGGTGGTCGATGCCGCCAATGCACTTAGCTCCGATCTTATCGTCGTGCTTGGCGATTATTTTGCCACCCATCGCTTCATCACCGAGCACGTGCCGCATCCGGTCTGGGCGGCCGAGCTGGCGCGCCTGAAGGCGCGGCTCGGCGTCTATGCGATCCTCGGCAATCACGACTGGTGGTTCGACATCAAGGGCGTGCGCAGCGCCTTGGCCGGTGTCCACATGCCTGTCCTGGAAAACGACGCCATGTTGCTGAACGACCGCGGTCGCCGCTTCTGGCTGGCCGGGCTGGGCGATCAGATCGCCTACCGGCTCGGCCCCAATCGCTTCCGCGGCGTTGACGATCTGCCCGGCACACTCAAGCGCGTCACCACCGACGACCCGGCTATCCTGCTGGCGCACGAGCCGGATATTTTCACCAAGGTGCCGCCGCGCGTCGCGCTGACGCTGGCCGGCCATACCCATGGTGGGCAGATCGTGTTTCCGATGATGCCGCCGCTCTGGGTGCCGTCGGAATACGGCGCCCGCTTCGCCTACGGCCATATCGTGGAGCAGGGCCGCCACATGATCGTGTCCGGTGGGCTCGGTTGCAGCAACGTGCCGCTGCGGCTCGGCGTGCCGCCGGAAATCGTGCGCGTTACGCTCGGCGCCTAGCTAAAACAAAAACGGCGCCGGAGGGCGCCGTTTTTTCAATTGCTGCGGTCGGTCTTAGTTGAGCATGCCACCGCTTGAGGCCACCCGCGGATTGAACGGCGAGTCGCCCTGGTGCGGCGCCAGCACCACCACGACGGTGCCGGTCTTGACCCGCTTGTACAGGTCGATGACGTCCTCGTTGGTCATGCGGATGCAGCCCGAGGAAATCGCCTGGCCGATATATTCCGGCTGGTTGGTGCCGTGAATGCGGTACAGCGTGTCCTTGTTGCCTTCGAACAGATACATGGCGCGCGCACCCATCGGATTTTGCGGGCCGGAGCCGACGAAGTCGGGCACGTCCATGCGCTTCTTGATCTCGGCGGTCGGCGTCCAGGTCGGCCATTCCGTCATGCGGCCGACTTTCGCCACGCCCGACCACGCCAGCGCTTCCTCACCGACGGTGACGCCGTAGCGGATCGCTTTGCCTTCCGGCAGCACGTAATAGAGATAGCGCGCGTCGGAATCGATCAAGATTGTACCGGGCGCTTCCTTCCGGTGATATTCGACGAGGTGCCGTTTATACGGCTCCGGAATCGCCGCCTTCTCGTAAGGCGCTGCCGCCAGAAGCTTCTTGTCTCGCGGAGTCAGGTTGGCTTCCGACGAGGGCTCGAGCGTGGACTGCATGCAGCCGCCGAGCAAAACGCTGACGCCGAACAGTGCCCCCAATAACCCCCGTGCCGACATTTCCATCCTCTTTCCCAGCCGCTCCGAAGCGCGGCCGCATTAAGATCATGAGGCAGCAATTAGCCGAAAAAGCCGCGTCATTGCCACGTTTTCCAGCACGTCCACAGCAGCTTCCTGAAAGCTGTTGCATGAATGCCGCACTCGACTTTAGGCGGCTAGGGTAGATTTCGGGGCCTTCGCGGACAGCGTCAAAAACGACCTTGCCGTCAAGACGTTAAGAGATGGTTTACCATAACAGGCAGTATGTTATCGAAATTGATGCGAATTCGGTTCCCCGCGCGACAAAGGTCACGATAGGACACGAATTGCCGCGCAATTTTGCCCCACTCGAGGGCCACATCAGACCCTGAGGAAACCAAGGACGGATTGGAGAATTTGAAATGGAAGCGACAAGAGCGACGGAGCAAAGCCAAGACTCCAAGCGCCAGATCAAGAGCCTCAACGATCGCTACGGCAAGATCGGCATCTCGGCGGTCGCCGCCGCGGTCTGCCACAAGGGCGAAAAGCGCCGCCGCCCGATTGAGGTTCACTTCGACGCGCAAGAGAGCGACTAAGATCGCGGCCCAAGCGGCCCGCTAGGCTCTCGTTTCACGGCCACGACGAATGCGCGCGGGTCGCGCCGGAGGGTATTTATGCCTTGCGCGAAACCGCAGGATCGGGCCATGAGAGACGAGGGGCGCATGATCCGATAGCGGATCCCGATTTTCGGGGCCGGTCATGCAAAGCAGTGTGGCTCGATGCTCTCGGTCTACGTTCCGCGCGGCACATCGCTTGAGCGAATTTCCGTTGAACCCGGCCAGGCCGCGCCGGACGGTGCGGTGTGGATCGATCTGACCTCGCCGACGGTTTTGGAAGACAAACTGGTCGAAAATCTGCTCGGCATTGCGGTGCCGACCCGCGAAGAAATGCAGGAGATCGAGGTCTCCAGCCGGCTCTATGTCGAGAACGGCGCGCGCTACATGACGGCCACGCTGATGTGCCAGTCGGACACCGCGCCCAAGACCACCGCCGTCACCTTCATCCTTTCCGGCCATCGCCTCGCCACCGTGCGCTACGACGAGCCGCGTCCGTTCGCCATCGTCGAGCACAAGCTGGCGCGCAACGCGCATCCCAAAGTGTCGGGCGAGAGCGTGCTGATGGATCTGCTCGATGCGGTGATCGACCGGTCCGCCGACATCCTGGAGCGGATCGGGGCGGAGGTCGACCAGATCTCGCACTCGATTTTCGAGCCGGACGACGAGCTGGCGCCGCCGGCCTATAACGAAGTGCTCAAGGCGCTCGGCCGCAAGGGCGACCTCACGTCCAAGGTGCGCGAAAGCCAGGTCTCGGTCGGCCGCCTGCTGTCGTTTCTGGCGCACGAGGCCGAAGTCTTGAAATGGCGCAAGGAGGTGCGGGCCCAATTGCAGTCCATGCAGCGCGACGTGATTTCGCTCACCGATCACGCCAGCTATCTCAGCAACAAGGTCACCTTCCTGCTCGACGCCATGCTGGGCGTGGTCAACATCCAGCAGAACGCCATCATCAAGATTTTCTCGATCATGGCGGTGGTGTTCATGCCGCCGACTTTGGTCGCGTCGATCTACGGCATGAATTTCCACAATGGCATGATCGAGCTCGACTGGACGTTCGGCTACCCGTTCGCGCTGTGCTTGATGATCGTGGTCGCGGTGCTGCCGCTGGTGTACTTCAAGTGGAAGAAGTGGCTGTAGGCTTGGCTGTGGGGGACCGCGTTTGGTGGTGCCGTTCAGGTCGGCAGCTACTTTCGGTGCAGTTAAGGCGAAAAGACGGCGTACCCCGCGCCGCAAAGAATAGAGGCGGCGGAGCGTTGGCTTGCCGCGCCGAAGTGCAACGAAGGCGGGCTGTTTGAAATTCTAATCGGTGAGGCGAAAGTGCGAAGCGCGTCCGGCTAGACGTGCTGGCCGCCATTGATGTGGATTTCGGCGCCGTTCACGTACGAACTGGTTTCCGTGCACAGCACGTAGATGATCTTGGCGACCTCGTCGGGCGTGCCGAGGCGCTGCATTGGAATCTGCTCGACGATCTTTTCCGTTCCCCGCGATAAAATCGCGGTGTCGATCTCGCCCGGCGCGATGGCGTTGACGCGGATGCCGAGCCGGCCGAAGTCGCTCGCCATTTCGCGCGTCAGCGAAGCGAGAGCGGCCTTGGAGGTGGCGTAGGCAGCGCCGGCGAAAGGATGCACGTGCGAGCCGGCGATCGAAGTGACGTTGACCACCGAGCCTTGCGCCTTCTTGAGTTCATCGACCAGACCGCGCGCCAGCATGATCGGCGCGAAGAAGTTCACCCGGAACACATGTCGCCAGACTTCCGTGGCGGTATCGAGCGAGCCGAGCCGCTTGCCGCCGTCCGCTTTCGGTGAAATCGCCGCGTTGTTCACCAGCGCGTGCAGCTCCTTGTTGTCGAGCCGGCGTTTGATTTCGGCGATCGCCTCGTTGGTGTTGCCTTCGTCGGCGAGGTCGACCTGGATGTGATCCTCGGGGCCGGCCTCCCATGGGCAATTCTCCGGGAATGGATGGCGCGAACAGGTGATCACGCGCCAGCCGGCGGCCGAGAACCGCTTGACGGTGGCGTGGCCAATGCCCCGGCTTGCTCCGGTGAGAAGCAGCGTACGGCGCGGTTGATTGGTCTGCGAAGTGGCCATCTCTGTTCTTAGCTCACGGATAGAGCCGCGTCTTGCTCCACGGCCCGTCCAGATTTTCCCGGACGAATTCGATGCGGTCGTGCAGCCGGAACGGCCGGTCGTGCCAGAACTCGATGCGCATCGGCAAAATACGATAACCCGACCAATTGGGCGGCCGCGGCACGGTGCTTAGCGCATATTTGGCCGCGTAAACCGCGACAGCTTTTTCGAAAGCGAGCCGGCTTTCGAGCGGCGAGGATTGCTTGCTGGCCCAGGCGCCGATCTGCGCCTGCTTCGAGCGGGTGGCGAAATAGACGTCGGCTTCGGCCTCGGTCACGCGCTCGACGTCGCCGCGCACCCGGACTTGCCGGTTCAGCGATTTCCAGTGGAACACCAGGGCGGCCTGGGGGTGGATGCCCAATTCCTGGCCCTTTTGGCTGTCTCTATTGGTGTAGAACACAAAACCCCGTTCATCGACGCCCTTGAGCAGCACCATGCGGGCATTCGGCAGCCCGTCGGCGTCGATAGTGGCGAGCGTCATGGCGGTCGGATCGCGCGGTTCGGAGGCGGTCGCCTCGGTCAACCAGGCGCCAAACAGCCGCAAAGGCTCGTCCGCCGCGGTGAAATCACCACTCGTTAACCAACTCGGGTGTTCTATCGGAGCCGTATCAGACATCGTGTTCGGAGCGCTCGCTTGGCCGGTGCCATTAGCCGTTATTCCCGCAGGCGCCTTTATAATGGATGCACGCCTGCGCGCCTATGGCGCGTCCTGCCGCTGGCCGCGGCTCTGACCCTGGGGCTTAGCGCTGCCGGCTGTAGCGTTTCAACCGGTCAATTCGACTCGCTATTCGGCGGCAGCGACAAATCCGACGTTACCGGTTCGATCACGCCGCCACCGGGCGCAAAAGGGGTCGGCGAATTGCCGCCCGACGGCGATCTTGTCTACGCGCGGGCGGCCGCCTCCGACGTGCTTAGCCGCGGTGGCAAAGACGCCAGTGCGCCTTGGGAAAATCCCCACACCGGCGCGCGCGGCACTGTCACGCCGATCGCCTCGGCCTATACCCAGGACGGCCAGACCTGCCGCGATTTCCTGGCAAGTTATGTCAGCGGCACGTCGCAGTCCTGGATGCAGGGCGAAGCCTGCAAGCGGGACAAAGGCTGGGAAGTGCGCGCGTTCAAGCCCTGGAAGCGATCCTGATCCTTTGGCTGTGAGCCGAAGGCGCGTTGCATCCGAGCCGTTTGAACCCCACATTAAACGACGAGTCGCCAGTCATTCGCCGGCGAACAGGGGCATTTCACGGAGTTAAACTGAATGCGCGACCCCTACGAAATACTGGGGGTATCGAAGGGTGCGAACGAGGCCGAGATTAAGAGCGCCTACCGGCGGCTCGCTAAGAAGCTGCATCCCGACGCCAACAAGCACGATCCCAAGGCGGCCTCGCGCTTCGCCGAGCTTAACGCTGCCTATGAGATCGCCGGCGACGACAAGAAACGCAAAGCGTTCGATAGCGGCGAGATCGACGCCGAAGGCAAACCGCGCTTCCGCGGCTTCGAAGGCTATGGCGCGCAGCCAGGCGGCGGCAGGCGGCCGGACGGGAGTCGCTTCGAAAACTTCAACTTCGGCCATGACGGTTTCCAGCGTGCGGGTGGCGGCGGGGGGGGCGGCTTTGAGGATATTCTGCGCGGCATGTTCGGCGGCGCGACGCGCGGTGGTGCGCGCGGCTTCGGGACGCAATTTGAGCCAGAGGAATTCGGCGCGCCCGGCACCGGGCAGGACCTGCATGCCGAATTGACCATCAGCCTACCGGAGGCTGCCAAGGGCGCCAAGACGCGCGTGCATCTGCCGACCGGCAAGGACGTCGAGGTGAAGATTCCGGCCGGTCTCACCAGCGGCCAGCAGATCCGGCTCAAGGGGCAGGGCTGGCCGATCGCGGGCGGCAAGGCCGGCGATGGGCTGATCACCGTTCATGTCGCGCCGCATCCGCTGTTCAAACCGGACGGCACCGACTTGCGGCTCGAACTTCCGATCACGCTTTATGAGGCGGCGCTCGGCGGAAAAGTTCGCGTACCGACGCTCGATGGCGCGGTGGAATTGGCGATACCGCCCGGCACCAATTCGGGGCGTACCTTCCGGCTCAAAGGCAAGGGACTGAAATCGAAAAGTGCTGCCGGCGACTTGCTGGCGACCGTGCGCATCATGCTGCCCGAGAGCAGCGACGACGAGTTCAAGGAACTGATGCGCCAATGGCGCGAGAACAAGCCCTACGATCCGCGCAAGGATCTGGAGTGAGTGCCCTCATGGCGTTTGGCCATGACGGATCAGCTTAGGACTTGCGGCCGCCGGTACGGTCGACCTGCTCATAGACCGACTTGGTGACCTGCTCGAGCCGCTCACGATCGGCCGGGCCGCTCACCGCGAAGGCGACCTTGTCATCCACCCAATAAAATGCGGCGAAGCGTTCGCCTTCCTTGAAGTGCAGGGCACTCTCCGGGACGCCCGCCTTCGAGCAGTAAATGGTGAAGCGCTCACCCGAGGGGCCTTCATACATATAGAACGCCGCAGCTCCAGTCGGTCCCGGCAACAGCCGGCCGCCGACCAGTTTGAGGCCGATCGATTGCAGGTCGGGAATGCGCAGATCGACGCCGAGCCGCTTCGACAGCCATTGCGTCATGTGCGCGCGTTCGTCGCCCGGCACTTCGACCGGGTGACGGACTTCGACCACGTAAAGCTTGTGCGCATCGAGTGCGTCGGATGTGAAAGTGTCGAAGGCGGTTGGCGCAGCGGCCGAGGCCCCGCGCGCCATCCAGCCGGCGCCGCCACCGACGATCAGCGCGACGACTGCCGCTGCGGCCAGCGCCGCCCAGGAACGCCCGGTCGAGCGCCGCTGCCGCGTTAATTGGTCGAGCGTGAGCCGCTCCGGCACCGGCTCATGGGCGACCCCGCCATAGCGGGCGCGGATGCTATCTGCCTGTGCCCGCCAGGCGGCGACCAGGGCTGCCTGTTCGGGATGCGCGGCAAGCCAGGACGTCACAGCCTCCAGGCGGTCGGCCGGCACTTCGTCGTCGACATAGGCATGGAGTTCATCCTCGGTCACGGGTGAATCGCGATCGATCATGGGTTCACCTTCTCTCCCTCATTTCACGCGGCGAAGCGCAGGGCGCCCGCCGTCGAGATAGCTTTTGATCTGTACGCGTGCACGCGCCAAACGCGACATCACCGTACCGATCGGTACGCCCTGCACCTCCGCGACTTCGCGGTAGGTGAGGCCTTCCAGAACCACCAGCAGCAATGCGTTGCGCTGATCTTCCACCAAAGTCGCGAGTGCTCGTTCGATGTCGCGGCCGCCTGCTTCCGGTCCCGCCAGATCGGGTGCGTCATTGTCCTCGAGCGGCGAGAGCGCCGGCCGCCGCGCCAGCGAGCGCAGGCGGTTGCGGTTGAGATTGGTCAAAATCGTGTATAGCCAGCTCCGTATGTCTCCGCCGTGAAACAGATGCTCCGAGCGCAAGGCCCGCACTAAAGTGTCCTGCACGAGGTCGTCGGCGATATCGGAATCCCGCGTCAGCGCCCGAGCGTAACGGCGCAGCGCCGGGATCGTCGCCTCGACATTCTTCCCGAACGTGGCCAATCAGCCCCCCTTCACTGACCCGCAGGCCTCGCCAATCACTATAAAAACCCCTGTACCACGATCATATTCCCAGAAACGAATTGAATTAGCAGTGACAAACGGTAGAAGCGGGCGCACTGCTTGATGGCGCCTACGACCGTATGCCATACGAAAGCAGCCGGCATATACCGGCATGACGGGAAAGATAATGCCGGGAATCTCGGGCCTAATGCGCGGCAAACGGGGCCTTATCATGGGTGTGGCGAATAACCGCTCGATCGCCTGGGGCATCGCGCGCGCCTGCCGCGAACATGGCGCGGACCTCGCCTTTACCTACCAGGGCGAAGCGCTCAAAAAGCGCGTCGAGCCGCTGGCCGAGGAAGTGGACGGCCTGGTGGTCGGACATTGCGACGTTACCGACGCCGCGTCTTTGGACGCGGTTTTTTCCGCCGTGCAGTCGGCCTGGGACTCGCTCGATTTCGTGGTGCACGCGATCGCGTTCTCCGACAAGGACCAGCTCGATGGCCGCTACGTCGACACCACCGCCGACAATTTCACCCAAACCATGCTGGTGAGCTGCTACTCGTTCACGGCAATCGCCCAGCGCGCCGAAAAACTGATGACGAACGGCGGCTCGATGCTGACGCTGACTTATTACGGTGCCGAGAAGTGGATGCCGCACTATAACGTAATGGGGCTCGCCAAGGCCGCGCTCGAATCATCGGTGCGCTATCTCGCCGCCGATCTGGGCGTGAAAAATATCCGCGTCAACGCCATTTCGTCGGGGCCGATCAAGACACTGGCCGCCTCGGGCATCGGCGACTTCCGCTATATCCTGAAGTGGAACGAATACAACACGCCGCTGCGGCGCAACGTGACGCTGGACGATGTCGGCAAGGCGGGGGTCTATTTCCTGTCCGACATGTCGAGCGGCGTGACGGGTGAAATCCACCACGTCGACGCCGGCTACCATATCGTCGGCATCAAGCACCCCGACGCGCCGGATCTCGCGGTGGGCAAAATAGAAGATTAGTTCATGGCTGCATCGGCAAAGCCGCGGCCTACGATCTATTACATCCGTCACGGACAGACCGAGTGGAACGTCACCGGCCGCCTGCAGGGCCTGCACGACGTGCCACTCAATGCGCACGGCCGTGCGCAAAGCATTCATTGCGGAGGAATCCTGCGCGACTTGTTCGCGCGTGACGGCCGCAATCCCGCGGACTTCAACTATGTTTCCAGTCCGCTGGGACGCGCTTGTGAGACCATGGCCTTGGTCAGGCCCGCGCTTGGCCTGCCGGCCGAAGGCCATGAGGTCGATCAGCGGTTGGCGGAAATCTCTTTCGGCGAATGGGAAGGCTCTACCATCGCGCAATTGCACGAGCGCGATCCTGCCCGCATCGCCCAGCGGGAACACGACAAATGGAATTTCGTGCCGCCGGGCGGCGAGAGCTACAAGCACGTGTCGGAGCGCATGGGCCGCTGGTACGGCAGCCTCGAACGCGACACGGTGGTGACCGCCCATGGCGGCACTGCGCGCGGCTTGATGGCTTACCTCGGCATCGCCAAGCCGGCCGCCGCCCCGCTGGTCGATATCGCGCAGGGCGTCGTGTATGTGTTTCAGGACGATCGGATGCCGAGATACGCATAGCGCATGATCCCGAAAAGTGGGTACCGGTTTTCGGACAAGATCCTGCGCAATTATGCAATATTTGACCGCCGCAAGGCTGCGGGGTACGAAACTCCCATGTCGTTCAATACGTTCGGCCATCTTTTCCGGTTCACCAGCTTCGGCGAAAGTCACGGGGCGGCGATCGGCTGCGTGGTCGACGGCTGTCCGCCGCGGATTCCGCTCACCGTCGAGGATATCCAGCAGCATCTCGACAAGCGCCGGCCCGGCCAATCGCGGTTCACCACCCAGCGCCAGGAGCCCGACGCGGTAAAGATCATGTCCGGCGTGTTCACCGGCGAGGACGGCAAGCAGGTGACCACCGGTACGCCGATTATGCTGCTGATCGAGAACGTTGATCAGCGCTCGAAGGACTATTCCGAGATCAAGGACAAATACCGGCCCGGCCACGCCGGCTACACTTACGACGTCAAATACGGCATTCACGATTATCGTGGCGGTGGGCGCGCCTCGGCGCGCGAAACCGCCGCGCGCGTTGCCGCCGGCGCCATCGCGCGCAAGATCGTGCCCGGCCTCACCGTGCGCGCCGCGCTCATTCAGATGGGCCCGCACAAGATCGACCGTGCGCGCTGGGATTGGAACGAGGTCGGCAATAATCCGTTCTTCTGTCCGGATGCCAAACAGGCGAAATTTTTCGAGGGATACCTCGACGGCGTGCGCAAGGTGGGTTCGTCCTGCGGCGCTGTGATCGAAGTCGTGGCCGAGGGCGTGCCGGCCGGCCTCGGCGCCCCGGTCTATGCCAAGCTCGACGGCGATCTCGCCGGCGCTTTGATGGGCATCAACGCGGTCAAGGGTGTGGAAATCGGCGCCGGATTCGCCACCGCTGCGATGAGCGGCGAGGATAACGCCGACGAGATGCGGATGAACCCCGACAAATTGGCCAATGACGGCAAGCCGGTGTTCCTGTCCAACCACGCTGGCGGCATACTCGGCGGCATTTCCAGCGGACAAGCGGTCGTTGCGCGCTTCGCGGTCAAGCCGACCTCGTCGATCCTTAATCCGCGCAAGGCCGTCGACCGCTATGGTAACGATACGGAAGTGTCGACCAAAGGCCGCCACGACCCCTGCGTCGGGATCCGCGCCGTGCCGATCGGTGAGGCGATGGTGGCATGCGTGCTGGCCGATCATTATCTGATGCATCGCGGCCAGATGGGCGAGGGGACGGCGTGGCCGTTCAAGCCGACGGCTTGACGCCGCGTTCGAGGTAAACCACGTGCCGGATACCCACAAACACGTCGATGCGGCGATCAGGGCCTTCGCCAAAGGCGAGATTGTCGTCGTCATCGACGACGACGACCGTGAGAACGAAGGCGATTTGTTCGTCGCCGCCTCGCTTTGCACGCCGGAAAAGATGGCGTTCATCATCCGCAATACGTCGGGCATCGTCTGCGCACCGCTCGGCGCCGAACACGCCCGTCACTTGCATCTCGATCCGATGGTGACGCAAAACGAGGCCCCGCTCGGCACCGCCTTCACCGTCTCGGTCGATGTGCGTCACGGGCTGACCACCGGCATCTCGGCCGAGGAGCGCTGCAACACGGTGCGTGCGCTCGCCGACGACAACAGTGGCGCCACCGATTTCGTCCGCCCCGGTCACGTTTTTCCGCTGGTCGCACGGCAGGGCGGCGTGCTGATCCGCTCCGGCCACACCGAGGCTTGCGTCGATCTCTGCCGGTTGTCGGGCTTGCCGGCGGTCGGCGTGCTGGCCGAGCTCATGAACGAGGACGGCACCATGACGCGCGGGCCCGGGGTGGCCGCCTTCGCGCAGAAGCACAAGCTCGCGCAGATCTCGATTGCCGAACTGATCGCCTACCGGCAGAGCCGCGACAAACTGGTCGAGCGGGTGGCCGAATTCCAGGTCGCTTCCGAGATCGGGCCGCTCAACGGCTATGCCTATGTGACACCGTTCGACCGGGTGCATCACATGGCCTTCGTCTACGGCAAGATCGGTGACGGCAAGAACGTGCCCGCGCGTCTGCACCGTGCCGATGTCGTCGGCGATGTGTTCGGCGGCGCAAAACCGATCCGCGCGGCACTGACGCGCTTTAAAAAAGACGGCTGCGGCGTCATTGTCTATTTGCGGGACGGCACCGCCGGCGTGCCGGTCGCTGAAATCCCGCATGAGGGCGACACCGGCACTGACGCCGCGCGCTCGCGGCAATGGCGCGAGATCGGGCTGGGCGCGCAGATTCTCAAAGACCTCGGAATTTCTTCGATCCGATTGCTCGCCTCCAGCAAGCGTACCTATGTCGGCCTCGGCGGTTTCGGCATTGAGATCGTCGCGACCGAAACGATGGAAGGCTAGCGCTCGAATTTTCCAACCATCTCGACGTGGAACGAATAGCGGAATTGATCGACCGGCGTGATGCCGACGAGTCTGTAGCCGCCATCGATCAGAATACGCGCATCGCGCGCGAAGGTTGCTGCGTCGCAAGACACCGCTATAACGGTTGGCACGGCGCTTTTGATCAATTCACGCGCCTGCGCCTCGGCGCCCTGGCGCGGCGGATCGAACACCACGGCATCAAATCCCTTGAGTTCCGCAGCCATCAACGGGCGGCGGAACAGATCGCGTGCTTGCGCATCCACCGGCTTGAGACCGTTGGTTTTGGCCGCGGCCTGCGTAAGCGCCTTCACCGCGGCTGCATCGCTGTCACCGGCCGTTACCCGCGCGCGCTCCGCCAGCCGCAAGGCGAAGGTGCCAATGCCGCAAAACAAGTCCGCGATGCGTTTGGCGTCGCCAACATGATGGAGAACCAGCCGCGCCAGCGTCGCTTCGCCCGCGGCGGTGGCTTGTAGAAATGCGCCCGGCGGCAACGGCACATTGGCGCGGCCGACCTTCAGCAGCGGTTGTGCGCCTTGCGCCACCAGCTCGCCATGCCGGGTGATGCGCGCCAATTTATATTTCTCGGCGACGCCGGCCAGCGCGCTGGTGCGTCCGGATGACAGCGGACCCGAGCCGCGCACGTCCATGTCCATTCCGGAGTCGGTCGCCGTCACCTGGATGTCGAGTGGCTTGTTCGTTGGCTTCAAAATCTCGGCAATGGCCCAAGCTGCCGGAATCGCGTCGTCGAGGCCGGGTGCGAGGATCGGGCAGCGGTCGATGGCGACGATGTGGTGCGCACGGGGCGCCGTGAAACCGACTTCCAAAATATTCTTATCGCCGCGCCGGGCATGCAGCGTGGCGCGCCGGCGGCCTTGACCATGGGCGTCGGTCAGCGGCGCGACCGGCGCGATGACGCCGGCATCGCTCAACGCCTCCACCACCAGTTCGCGTTTCCACAGATGATATTCGGCCAGCGACCAGTGCTGCATCGCGCAGCCGCCGCAATGAGTGAAATGCTTGCAGACCGGCACCGCGCGTTCATGGCTGGCTTTGTCGACATGAACGAGATGCCGCCGGTCGTGGTGCCCGGGAACCGGTTCGACCGTCACTTTTTCGCTCGGTAGGGTGTAGGGCACGAAGGCCGGCCCAGCGGCTGTGTCGGCGATTCCGTCGCCACGATGGCCGAGGCGGTTAATTGTGAGTTGCTCAGTCACGCGCGGCCCCGAGCAGGAATTCGGCATTGCCATTGCTGCCGTGGATCGGCGACGGGATGATGCCGAGAACGCGCCAGCCGAGCGACGTGACGAAGGCCGAAATATCGGCGCAGACCGCGGCGTGAACGGCCGCGTCGCGCACGATGCCTCTCTTGAGGGCGCCGCGGCCGGCCTCGAATTGCGGCTTGATCAGCGCCACCAATTGCGCGGCCGGTGTCACCAACGCAATCGCGGCCGGCAGAACCAATTTAAGCGAGATGAAACTGACGTCGACGACGGCCAAATCCGGCGCGGTGTCCAGGCGGGCAGGGGAGAACGTGCGGATATCGGTTTCCTCCAGTGAAACGACTTCGGGGCGTTTGCGCAGCGAATCATGCAATTGACCGCTTCCGACATCGATCGCGTAGAGGTGCTTGGCGCCGCGTTCGAGCAGCACGTGCGTGAATCCGCCGGTGGAGGCGCCGACATCGAGGCAAACACGGCCGCGCGGATCGAAGCCGAAATGATCAAGCGCTGCCGCGAGCTTTACGCCACCGCGCGAAACGTAGGGATAGGCCGCAGTCGCGCGCAATCTTGCATCCACAGCGATGGTCTCCGACGCCTTGCGCACGGTGATGTCATTGGCGATGACCAGCCCGGCCTCGATCGCAGCCTGTGCCTTGACGCGGCTGTCGAAGAGGCCGCGTTCGACCAGCAGACGGTCGGCACGTTGGCGGGCGATCATGGGATTATCTCTACCTTTCGGAACAAAGTTCACCGCACATTGGTTATGAATTTAGGGCCGACAAAGTTTTCAGCGGCCGTCGTCATTATCTGATTGAGGAGGATGAGTATGGCACGAAAGTATGCAAAGGGCGCTTCGAAAGACGTAGAGCGCGCGATGAAAAAGCGCAACAAAGGCACCCTCAAAAGCGGCCGCAGCGGCAAGAAGGTTACGAGCCGCAAGCAGGCGATCGCCATCGGCCTCTCGGAAGCGCGCAAGGAGGGGAAGAAAGTCCCGAAGAAGAAAAGACTTTAGGCAGAGACTTAAGCCAGCTTCACGGTCTCGGCGGCGGCGTCCTTGCCCAGCGCCTCGAACACCTTGGTGACGATGGCGCGGGCGTCGAGGCCGGCCGTGGCATACATCGCGGCGGGGCTGTCCTGATCGATGAAGATGTCCGGCAGCACCATGCAGCGCACCTTGCAACCGGTATCGAGCGCGCCACTCTCGGCGAGCGCCTGCAGCACAAAAGAGCCGAAGCCGCCGATTGAACCTTCCTCGATGGTTACCAGCACCTCGTGCTCGCGTGCCAGGCGCAGCAGCAGTTCGCTGTCGAGCGGTTTGGCAAAGCGCGCATCGGCGAGCGTGGTCGAAAGGCCTAGCGCGGCCAGTTCATCGGCGGCCTTGAGGCATTCGCCAAGCCGGCCGCCATAGGACAGCAGCGCGACCTTGTGGCCTTCGCGCAAAATGCGGCCTTTGCCGATCTCGAGCGGGATGCCCTCTGCCGGCATCGGCACGCCGAGGCCTTCGCCGCGCGGATAGCGTAAGGCGGACGGTCTGTCGTCGATCGCGACCTGGGTCGCTACCATGTGCACCAGCTCGGCCTCGTCGCCGGCTGCCATTAGCACGAAGCCGGGCAGGCAGCCGAGATACGCGACGTCGAAAGCGCCGGCGTGGGTCGGCCCGTCGGCGCCGACCAGGCCTGCACGGTCGATCGCAAAGCGAACCGGCAGCCGCTGCACGGCGATGTCGTGCACCACCTGGTCGTAGGCGCGTTGCAGGAAGGTCGAATAGATCGTCGCAAATGGCTTGAAACCTTCCGCGGCCAGCCCACCGGAGAAAGTCACGGCGTGCTGCTCGGCAATGCCGACGTCGAAGCAGCGGTCGGGAAACTCCTTGGCGAAGAGATCGAGCCCTGTGCCCGACGGCATCGCCGCGGTGATGGCGACGATCTTGTCGTCCTTGCGCGCCTCTTTGGTGAGGCTTTCGGCGAACACGTTTGTGTATTGCGGCGCGCCGCCCTTGGACTTCGCCTGCGTGCCGGTGGCGACATCGAACTTGACCACGCCGTGATATTTATCGGCGGAAGTTTCCGCCGGCGCGTAGCCTTTGCCCTTCTGCGTCACAACGTGAACCAGGATCGGGCCGTGCTCGGCGTCGCGCACGTTGCGCAGCACCGGCAGCAAATGATCGAGATTGTGCCCGTCGATTGGGCCGACGTAGTAGAAACCGAGTTCCTCGAACAGCGTGCCGCCGGTCCAGAATCCCCGAGTGTATTCTTCGGCGCGTTGCGCGGAATATTCGATGAATTTCGGCAGATGGTGCGCGAGTTGCTTGCCGATATCGCGCAGTTTCAGATACGTGCGCCCCGAGAGCAGCCGCGACAGATAGGCCGACATGGCGCCGACCGGCGGCGCGATCGACATGTCGTTGTCGTTGAGAATGACGATCAGCCGCGAATTCATCGCGCCGGCATTGTTCATCGCCTCATAAGCCATGCCCGCCGACATAGCGCCGTCGCCGATCACGCATACGACGTTGTTTTTTTCGCCTTTGAGATCGCGCGCCACCGCCATGCCGAGGCCGGCGGAGATCGAGGTCGAGGAATGCGCGGCGCCGAACGGATCGTATTCGCTCTCGGCACGCTTGGTGAAGCCCGACAGACCGCCGCCCTGGCGCAGCGTGCGGATGCGCTCGCGCCGACCGGTCAAAATCTTGTGCGGATAGCTCTGGTGACCGACATCCCAGATCAACCTGTCGATTGGCGCATCGAAGACATTATGCAACGCCACGGTCAGTTCGACCACACCCAGCCCCGCGCCGAGATGGCCGCCGGTCTTGGCAACCGCGTCGATGGTCTCCTGCCGCAGTTCGCTCGCCAACTGGGCAAGTTGCTCCGCCGACAGGTTTTTCATGTCGCGCGGTAGCAGGATGCGGTCGAGCAAAGGAGTCTTGGAATTCTCGGACAAACGTCACTCCACAGCGGGGTCGGGCACTATCAGGGCTTACACCAGTTTTGCGTCGCCCGGCAATTCAACGAAGGGCCGCATTGCTTTAGTTTGCCGCTTTTCGCCGTCACCGCCGCAATTTGCGCCCTACGGCTTGGTCAGCTGGGTCATTAGGTCTGAGGGGCCGCAGCAGATCAGGTAATAGTCGTAGATCATGCCCGGCCGCGCATTGGCCATGAGGAACTGCGCGTGCGCCCTGTGCCAGGGCTGCAGCCGGATTTCCACGATCCGGGGATTTTGCGGTTCCGCATCGAGCACAATGCCGTGACCGGCGATCGGATCGAACGGGGCGAAACTCCGGATATCGTCGCGCGATTGGACATCGACCCAGTCGACGTTGGTCGCCTCGGCCAGTTGTCGCAGCCGGTTGCGGAACCCTTTGGCCTCGGGGTTGAAGCCAACCGCCGGCAAACTTGCGCCCAGCGTCAGCAACGCCACGCGCGGTCCGTGGCTGCCGAGGGCTGTACGGCTCAGTGCACGGCCCACCAGATTAATCGCGAGCATCGCGCCCAAACCATGGCCGACGATCAGTACCTCATCAGCTTTGCTGTCGTGCACCGCATTGGCCAGTTCGCCGGCGAATATGTCCAGCCGCTGGCTCCAATCCTTGCGTTTGCCGTTGATGAACTCATCGATGGAGGCAACCTCGTCGCAGCGCTTAAACAGCCCGGTGAACGGTTCTGTCAGCCAGAGCAGGGAGCTGAAGCCGCCCAGTCCTGTGACAATGCCGACAAATTTCGCGACCAGCTCCGGCGCGCCGAGCCGGGTGACCAGGCCCATGCACAGGATGCCGACGAAAGAACCGAACAGCACCCAGGCGGTTATCAGCAGGATCGGAACAAAAGACATCAGCGCGTAGCACCAGTTCAAGCGCAGCATGCGCATGAAAGCGCCGTTGAGCATGGCGATCCCGACCGTGCGATACATCTGCACGATCTTCCACCAGGCCGGCCGCGCGAAATCCTTTTGCACGAGATCGTTCCAGCGCAGCAGCCGATAACGGGTCTCGGTCTGCCAGCCATCGCCGCGGGTGGTGACGTCCCAACTTGCGGAAAATTCCTCCGACTTCTCGTTGATGGGGCCGACCTCGCCGGTCAAGCCCTGACGTGCGCAGGTAAGGCGATATTCGCGGCGGAAGTTTTGGAAGTGCTCGGCAATGCTGCGCGCGTCGTAGCCCTGCACGAACATAACGAGCCGGCGGTGGACCTGCACGGACGCGTTCAATCCACGTCGAGCGGTTCGCTGCCGGTCGGCTTGCCGGCGCTGTCGAGCGTGATTTTCTCTACCCGCGCCTCCGCCTGCCGCAGCAATTCCTCGCAGCGCTTCTTGAGGACTTCGCCACGCTCATAGATCGCCACCGATTCCTCGAGCGGCACCTTGCCTTCCTCGAGCCGCTTGACGATCGATTCAAGTTCCTCGATCGCCCGCTCGAAGGGCATTTTCTTCACGTCGGTATTGGTGGTCTCAGCCATCGCGCAAGCTCGGGGATTGGTTTGTGGGCGCATCATTAGCGCCCCCGGTTGCAAGAAGATAGAGGGCGCGGGACGGCTCGCCAGCAGGTAAGATGCACTATGGCCGACCTGAAGGGGAAAATCGTTCTTGTGACGGGCGCGGCCGGTGCGGTTGGTCGCGCCGTGTCCGACGCGGTGAAAGCCGCCGGTGGCGTGGTCATCGCCACGGATCTTAAAGCCGGTAGCGGCATCGAGGCCCTCGATGTCACCGCCGAGGCCGGCTGGCAGCGTATCGCCGCCGATGTCGACAGCAAACATGGCCGGCTCGACGGGCTGGTGAATGCCGCCGGCATTGTCGCGGTCGGCACAATCGAGCAGCTCGACTTCGCCGTTTGGCGGCGCGTGCTCGGCGTCAACCTCGATGGCGCCTTTCTCAGCTGCAAATATTCGATGCCGCTGCTGCGGAAAAAGGGCGGCTCGATCGTCAATCTGTCGTCGGTGTCCGGTCTGGTCGGCGGGCACAATCTTGCCGCCTACAATGCCTCGAAGGGCGGGCTGTCGCTGCTGTCGAAATCGGTGGCGCTTTACGGCGCACGGCTGACGCCGCCGGTGCGCTGCAATGCCGTGTGTCCGGCTTTTCTAGAGGGAACGATGGTCGATGCGATTGTGCAAGGCGCGCGCGATCCTGATGCAGCGCGCCAACGGCTGCCGCGCGATATTCCGCTCGGCCGTCTCGGTCAGCCGGCGGAGATCGCCGCGCTTTGCGTTTATCTGTTGTCGGACGCCGCCGCCTTCATCACTGGCGCGGATGTGCCGATCGATGGCGGGCTGACGGCGCGCTAAGAAATAAAATCAGCCTCGCATCAGCGCGGTGACATGCGCCGCCGCCGAGCGCGACAGCCCTTCCAGATCGTAGCCGCCCTCCAGCACCGAGACGATGCGGCCTTGCGCGCTGTTGTCGGCGATCTCCATCAGTTTTTTGGTCACCCAGGTGAAGTCGGCTTCCACCAGATTGAGATTGGCCAGCGGGTCGCGGGTATGCGCGTCAAAACCGGCCGAGAGCACCAGGAATTCCGGTTTGAACGCGCGCAGCCGCGGCAGGATGACGGTCTCGAAGGCCTCGCGAAACGCATCGCCACCATCGCCCGCGCGCAAAGGCGCGTTGACGATGGTGTTGTACTCGCCGCGCTCGCTCACCGAACCGGTGCCGGGATAAAGCGGCATCTCGTGGGTCGAGCAATACATGACGGTTTTATCCGCCCAGAAAATATCCTGCGAACCGTTGCCGTGATGCACGTCGAAATCGACGATCGCCGCCCGCTCGACCCCGTAGCGCTCCCGCGCATGGCGCGCCGCGATCGCCACGTTGTTGAACAGGCAGAAGCCCATCGGCCGCGCGGTTTCGGCGTGATGGCCGGGCGGGCGCACCGCGACGAAGGCGTTCGCCGCTTTCTGGTTCATGACTTCATCGACCGCCCGCATGGCGCCACCGGCGCCGCGCAAGGCGGCCTCGAAGCTGCCGGGCGACATCGAGGTGTCGGCATCAAGCTGCACCCGGCCTTCCGCCGGCGAAGCGTCGCGGATCGCTTCGACGTATTCCATCGGGTGGGCAAGCGCGATGACGTCGAGCGGCGCTTGCGGCGCCTGTTCGCGCGCCAGCATATGAAATCGTTCGTCTTCCAGCGCCTGCTCGATGGCGCGCAAGCGGTCCGGCCGCTCGGGATGGCCGGCGGGCGTGAGATGATTGAGGCAGGCGGGATGGGACAGCAGGAGAGTGGACATTGACTCTTTCTAACGCGGCGCGGCCATCGCGCGCTAGGCCTTAGCTTTCAAACTTACGCTTTGTGGCGCCGGCATGCTGTCGGGCACGAAGAAATCGACTTGTAGCGGCTGTGTCGGATCGACGCGATAGTGGTCGAATTCGGTGACGCCTTCGCCGGCGAGGAATGTGTCGTCGATCAGAAAGTTCCCGCTGAAGCTCTTGGGCTTCTGGAAAATGCGGCAGGCCGCCTCGGCCAGAATATCCGGCGTGCGCGACATGCGCATGATGGCGTCGCCGCCGAGCAGGTTCTTGATTGCGGCGGTGGCGATGGTGGTGCGCGGCCATAGCGCGTTGACCGCGATCTTGCCACGCTGTTCCCCGGCAAGGCCCAGCACCACCAGGCTCATGCCGAATTTGGCCATCGAATAGGCGGTATGCGGCGCGAACCATTTGGTCTGCATGTCGAGCGGCGGCGACAGCATCAAGATGTGCGGGTTTTCGGCCTTGGCGAGATAAGGCAGCGCGTATTTCGACACCATGAAGGTGCCGCGCGCATTGATGCCGAGCATCAGATCGTAGCGGCGCATGTCGGTGGCGGCGACTTGGGTAAGCTGAATGGCGCTTGCATTATTGACCACGATGTCGATGCCGCCGAAGTGGGCCGCAGTCTCGTCGATCGCCGCCTTGACGGCGGCTTCCTCGCGCACGTCGACCTGAAGCGCCAGCGCCTTGCCGCCGGCCTTTTCGATCGCGGCGGCGGCGGTATGGATGGTGCCTTCCAGCTTGGGATGCGGATCGACCGTCTTGGCGGCGATGGCGATATTGGCGCCGTCGGCGGCGGCTTTGAGCGCGATCGCGAGCCCGATGCCGCGCGAGCCGCCGGTGATGAAAAGCGTCTTGCCCTGCAACGACATGGCCGCCCTCGCAATTTGCGCCTGAATTCCTAAATAGCGGTCATTCGATAGCACAGCCGCCGCCCTGGCGCGCTGTCCGAGGGGCCCCCATGCAGCTTTCCGGCATCCACCATCTCACCGCCGTGTCGGCCGACGCGCCCGGCAACGTCAAATTCTACACCAAGGCGCTCGGCCTGCGCCTGGTCAAGAAGACCGTCAATCAGGACGACGTTTCGGCCTATCATTTGTTCTATGCCGACGGCCTTGCCTCGCCGGGCAGCGACATCACCTTCTTCGATTTTCCGACGGGACGCGAAAAGCGTGGCAACAACACCATCACCCGCACGGGCATGCGCGTTGCCGGTGAGAAAAGTCTGCAATGGTGGCGCGAGCGTTTCAAGGAATTGGGCGTCGCTCATGGCGAGCTCGCCGAACGCGACGGCCGCCTGACGCTCGATTTCGAGGACGGCGAAGGCCAGCGCCTGGCGCTGGTCGATGATGGCGGCAAGGGCGAGGGTCATCCGTGGGTTAAGAGCCCGGTGCCGGCCGAGCATCAGATCCGTGGCCTCGGGCCGATCACCATGACGGTGCCAGAGCTGCGGCCGACCGATCTGGTGCTCACCCAAGTCATGAACGCCCGTCATCTCCGTGACTATGCGCATCCGGAATCGAGCCACGACCGCGTGCATGTCTACGAAATGGGCGAGGGCGGCCCGGCGGCCGAATTGCACGTGGCCGTACGTTCATACATCGCCCCCGCGCAGCCCGGCGCCGGCGGCGTGCATCACGTCGCCTTCCGCTCGCCCGACAAAGATTACGACGCCTGGGCCGAGCGGCTGCAGAGCTTGCGTATCCCGAACAGCGGCAAGGTCGATCGCTACTGGTTCCGCTCGCTGTATTTCCGCGAGCCGAATGGGATTCTGTTCGAGATCGCCACGGACGGGCCCGGCTTTGCCGTGGACGAGCCGCTGGAGAATCTCGGCGAGACGTTGGTGCTGCCGCCGTTCCTGGAGGCCGATCGCAAGCGGATCGAAGCCGGGCTGAAGGCGCTTTAGCCTTAGCGCTTGCGCGCCACGAAGGCCTCGAACGCGGCGCGCGCTTCGGCCGACCGTAGCCGCGTCTTAAACAGTTCGGCTTCCTCGTCGATGCGCGTGACGATCTCGTCGGGCGAACCGCGCATCAGCCGGCGTGCGGCCAATACGCCTTGCGGCGGCAATGCGGCGATTTCGAGCGCTGCTTTCATGGCCTTGGCTTCGACCGCGTCTGGCGAGACCAAGGTGTTGACGAGCCCCGCTGATTTGGCGTCGTCCGCGCTTAGCGTCCGTCCCATCACCAACAGCGAGAACGCGCGTGCCTGACCCATCAGCCGCGGCGCGATCAGACTTGAGGCGGCCTCCGGCAACAGGCCGAGGCCGACGAAGGGGGTCGAGAAACGCGCATCTATGGAAGCAACGACGTGGTCACAATGCATCAGCATGGTGGCGCCAACACCAACCGCGTTGCCCTGCACGGCGGCTACCAGAGGCAGCTCGCAGCGCGCCACCGCATAAAGGAACCGCAGGATCGGCGCCCCGAGTGCGCCTTCTCCGCCCGCCATCTTGAGGAAATCGCCGATGTCGTTGCCGGCGCAGAATGCGGTGGGCGCGCCGGCGATCAGGAGGCAGCGTAGCGCCGGATTTTTTGGCGCGCTCTCGATAGCGATGGCCATGGCGTCATACATAGGAAGTGTCAGCGCATTCTTCTTGTCCGAACGGTTCATCCGCACCGTGCGAACCGGTCCATCGTCGGTGATGATGACCAACTCGGTCATTCGGCTAACGCCGCTTGCGCGCCGTTGATGCTGTCGCCGCCTTCAGTCACGCTGCGTTCAAGTCCGCTTGCCTGCACGGCGATATTCTCGGCGAAGAACCGCGCCAGCGCGGTGCGCCCCGCACCGTCGCCGCTATCGCACAGCGCGGCGAGCGCTTGATCCGCCAACATGCAGCCACCGGCGGCGTGGCCGAACATCCGTAAGTAAGGCGTCGCGCCGGCGAGCGTGGCGTCGGATGTTTTTTGCGCCAGCAGCCATTGCGTCGCGCGTTCGAGGCTGTCTATCGCTTCGTCCAGGCGCGCGGCAGTCTCGCCAAAGGCCGGCGCGTTGCTCGCTTGCACCGCTTTGACGATCTCCCGCAATTCGCCGAGATAGAGCCGGACCGTGTTGCCGCCCGCAAGCGGAACCTTGCGCGTCACCAGGTCGATGGCCTGGATGCCGTTGGTGCCTTCGTAGATCGAAGCAATGCGGGCATCGCGGTAATGCTGGGCGGCGCCGGTCTCCTCGATGAAGCCCATGCCGCCATGGACCTGCACGCCGAGTGACGCGACTTCGGTTCCGATGTCGGTGGAAAAGGCTTTCGCCACCGGCGTCAGCAACGAGGCGCGCTCATGCGCCGCCTTGCGCACCGTCTCGGTCTTGCCGCGATGCGAGCGGTCGAGCGCCACCGCGGTGGCGTAGCAGATCGCGCGCGCGGCCCCCGTAAGCGTGCGCATGGTGAGCAGCATGCGTTTGACGTCCGGAAAGTCGATGATGGCGTGGCCCATTTGCTTGCGCTCGCGCGCATAAGCCATCGCCTGCTGCGTCGCGCGTTCCGCGATCGCCACGCCCTGCAGGCCGACCGCGAGCCGCGCGCGGTTCATCATGGTGAACATGCAGGCCATGCCCTGGTGCTCCTCGCCGATGAGGAAACCGACGGCGCCGCCTTTGTCGCCATAGACCATGGTGCAGGTGGGCGAGGCATGGATGCCGAGCTTGTGCTCGACCGAATGCGCGCGCACGTCGTTGTGCGTGCCGTCGGCCAGGAATTTCGGAATGAGAAACAGCGAGATGCCTTTGGTGCCGGGCGGTGCGTCGGGCAGCCGCGCCAGCACGAAATGAATAATGTTGTCGGTGAGATCGTGTTCGCCATAGGTAATGAAAATCTTCGAACCGATGATGCGATAGCTGCCGTCGTCCGCGCGGGTCGCGCGCGTGCGCAAGGCGCCGACGTCAGAGCCGGCCTGCGGTTCGGTGAGCTGCATGGTGCCCATCCATTGGCCGCTGATCAGCTTGCCGAGGTAACTTTGCTTGAGATCGGCTGCGCCATAAGCAGCGAGCGCATCGACCGCCGCCATGGTCAGTACGGGGCCGATGCCGAAGGCCATCGAGGCTGCGTTCCACATCTCGATGCAAGCGGCGTTGACCGCATGCGGCAGCTCCTGGCCGCCCCATTCGGTCGGCGCGGCGAGCCCATTCCAGCCGGCGGCGGCCCAAGCGGTGTAGGCCTCTTTCCAGCCCGGCGGCGTGGTGACTTTGCCGTCCTTGAACGGGGTGCCGAATTTGTCGCCGATGCGGTTGAGCGGTGCGATCACGTCGCCGGCGAAGCGGCCGGCTTCCTCCAGCACCGAATCAACCGTCTCCTCATCGAGATCGCCGTAAAGCCCTTCGGCAATCGCGGCTTTCAGGCCGGCGGCATGTTTGAGCGCAAAGGCGATATCGGCGACCGGGGCGCGGTAGGTCATGCGGCTAATGTAGCCGGGGCCCGGTGCGCGTCAAAGCGAGCCCAAAAGCCGGGCCTGAGTTGATCGGGCAGGCCGCCGCCGCTATGGTCTGGCTGCGCACGCGAAATCATGCTCGCTGCGGCTTCCTCGGTGTGTCTTGGGGCGTAGCCAAGCGGTAAGGCAGCGGATTTTGATTCCGCCATTCGGAGGTTCGATTCCTCCCGCCCCAGCCAGCCAGTCCAGGCTCTAGAGCTTTTCCCTGCAAAGGTGCTGGAAAGGCCGCCGTGGGCGAGGTTCTTGCCTGAGACGATCAGTCTCCGAGGGCCGAATTTGAAATCTAATTTGGTCATGGCGCCAAAAGTCTCTGCGTATCTTCGGCGTTGTGGCCGTTTTTTGGAGAAACTAGCCGGAGACTGGTTTCGATTGTACTGCGTGACCGCGTTGCCAATGAAAACCGTAGCGTCAGTTCGAATCCCACTCCCTCCGCCACTATCCCACCGCGGATGGCTCTTAGTTGGTAGCTCGCAGCGAAAAAGCGCCAGGCGTTTGCAGCATCCTCAGGCCGATCTCTGCACTTCGGAACATGACCAGCTTTCAATTCCGTTCTCTAGAGCGCCGCTTTCTCTGGACCTCTGTACTTCCCCATGGCGATACGGTTTTAGAAACCCCTTAAAACTGGTTTTTTAAGCGTCGGCACAGGTCAAGTTTGAAACGCACTCGTTCAACCGAGTTGCTGTTGGAAATGGCGGTTCCTAAACTCGTGAAGAAAGAGCAATTTCTTATTCAGTTAGAAATTTATTGGGAATGTCCCATTTCAGTCAGATACGATTCATGCGCCGATTTCAGCCGGCGGCCTGAGAATTAGACTCCGGCGCTATACCGGTTACTTCTTCCAAATCGCCACCTTCACTTGCAGCGATCGGAATTCCATCTACGAGCACGGTGGGTGCGGGGCGCCGCGTTTTGACGCCGAGATCACGAATACGTTGTCCAATGGAAAGCGCATTGCCCTTTCCGGAAGACAGACGCTTCACGGCATCGTTGTGGGCGCCCAAGGCGTCGGCAATCTTTTCAGCGACGCCATGCAGATCTGTAACGCTGTGACTCACTTTGTCGCAAAGATCGCCTGCTAATCGGCCTATTTCTTGAGCGTTTTGATTTTGGGCCTCGTAGCGCCAAATCGATGCAACGGTCCGCATGGTCATGAGCAGAGTAGGTGGGCCAACGAGCACGACGCGGCGCTCCCATCCGTAGGTAAATAGCTCTGGCTCTGCTGCCAATGCCGCAGCGAGTGCGCCCTCAATCGGAACAAACATCAGCACACAATCATGCGCCTGAAGTTTTTCATTTTCCTGATAGCGCTTGCCAGCCAAACCGTCGATGTGCGCTTTAACATCGCGTACAAATTGTTGCCGACATTGAGTGACTTCCAAATCTTCCCTCGCGACGACTAGACGCTCATATGAGGTCAATGGAACTTTTGAGTCTATGATTAGCGTTCGCTGCTCTGGGAGTTTTACTATTATGTCTGGTCGCTGCACGCCCCCGGCTTCGCTCTTGAGGCCCAGCCCACGCCCCTGAGAGACATATTCCCGCCCTTCTTTAAGACCGGCCGTCTCAAGTATGCGCTCTAACGCGAGTTCCCCCCATCGGCCGAGAAGCTGGGAGTCGCCGCGGAGTGCTTTGGCGAGACCATCGGCATGGTTGCCAATGGTATGGCTGGTTTCAACAATCAGCTTGATCTGTTCTTTAAGCGAGAGAACGTCTCGCGTTTCGGCATCAAATGTAGTCTCAACTTTTTTCTGAAACTCCTGAATGCGCTCGCGCAGCGGATCAACTATTGCGGCAAGGTTTTTCTGTGAACTATCCGAAAGCTCCGTGCTGGTAGCCTTCAATACTCGGTTCGCAATATTCTCGAATTCGACGGTGAGCTGCTTTTGCATATCCGTAAGCTGTACCGCCTGCTCAGCAACTTTTGTATTGAGGGCAACTTCCCGCTCAGTCAGGGCCGCGACTTGGGAAGAAAGTCCATTTGCTTCTTTTGCGGCAGCATCGCGCTGCGCTTCGACCGCGCGCAGAGTGGTAAGTTAATCGGTAAGTTGCGCCGCCGTGCTCGCGGCGCGTTCAGTCAGGCGAGCACTCTCTTCACGAGCCGCACTTGCTCCACCGATAGCGATTTTCAACTCCGACGTAAGCGCGTCGCTAGCCTCTCGCAGAGTTATGCATTCGTGGCGCAGGCGCGCGATTTCGGCCTGCATTGCTGCGAGCGACGCCTGATCAACCAGGGCGGCAGGCGGCCAGACGAAACGCCCAAGTAGAAATCCGATGCCCGTGCCTAGTCCAGCGATGACCACGGCAACCATAAGAAGAAACGTCATATCCATAGATTTCTCCCAATCAATGTTCCCACTATGTTCTCTTCTGAAAAAGAGTCAAATAACAACGGGGGATTGATAGAAACGCAATGTGAGCGGGCGGGAAGTGTCTGACAATCCTCGCCGGATGCCCCGGCAGATGTTCTGAGACGCTATTGGTTGAAAGACACAACATCGGCTCACCAATTTCCGATACGAACCTTTCAGAATGCAATCTAAGTTTAATGTTCAAGTACAACGCATCCAACCATCATCTGAATTTCAAATTGCCACATAGACAGGCGCTTTCAGTTTCGCCCCACTTAAGTTGCCGCGGTAAGCGTGACTTGCCCCATTCATGCATAAAGCGCATCCTAGGGTTGAGAGATCTTTGTGTAGTGCGTTCAGCATGGTCGAAGTTTCCGACTTTCAGCAAAAAGTCTTTCGGCGCGCTACGTCGCCGGAGGAGTTTAGAATTTATCGGGCTGGGCTCGAGTGGGGTTTAACCGATCCCATCATTATTGAAAGTGCTGATGACTTTAAGTCGGCGCCGCGTTGGAAGGACCACCTAACCCCTTTTTACCATCAAGTTACAAACCTAATCACGTTTTGTCGCCGACTGCCGGTCACGCTCCTTGCGGATGACGTCGGACTTGGAAAAACGATCAGCGCCGGCTTGGTAATTAGCGAGCTTGCCTCTCGATCGCGAGTTTCCAAAGTCCTTGTCGTTTGCCCAAAAATCTTAGGTCCTCAGTGGAAGTCTGAGTTGGCCACAAAATTTGATATTCAATCGATATTTGTAACCGGCCGCGATCTACTTACCGCGGACTTTGAAGAGTTTGGCGTCGTGATTACCACCTACAACTCAGCGAGATTATATTTGGAAAAAATACCAGAAGATCGATTCCAAATGCTGGTATTGGACGAAGCACACAAACTTCGCAATCTATATGGAGTGGAAAACCCGCCTAAGGTCGCAAAGTGTTTTTACGAAGCTCTACAAAAACGACGCTTTAGATTCGTTTTGATGTTGACCGCGACACCAATTCACAATCGCCTTTGGGATCTTTATTCCTTAGTTGATCTGCTTACCGTCGCGAGGGGCCATCAAAATCCCTTTGGGACACCTGGCATGTTCGCTAGGAAATTTATTGCCGATGATAAAGAAATCGCACGTCACCTGCGATCTGAAGCGATCGAAGAATTTCGGTCGGTCGTTTATGGCTATATGTCTCGTGTGCGGCGCGGCGATGCAAAGCTTCATTTTCCAGACCGTATTGTAAAACGCCACCAAGTTGACCCAACTCCTGCGGAACTTGAATTGATTAAGACCATTGCCGAACCGATCCAGTCGTTGAATCGCCTCGTCCAAATTTCAATTTTGAAAGCACTGGCAAGCAGTCCAGAAGCGTTAAACTCGCAACTTAAAAACATGGCGCGAAATGGAACCATTCCGCCTGGCTTATCTCTCGCTGTCGATGCGATTGTACAAAGGATGCCGTTAACGGCAAAGCTCAAGGGACTCGGGCAGCTCATTGAACAACTCAAGAAGCAAGATCCCGATCGCTGGCGACTAGTTATATTCACTGCGCTGCGTGAGACCCAAACAACAATTCAGAATTTTTTGGAAGATTGCGGACTCAAGGTTGGAATTATAAACGGCGACTCTGGAACTAGAAACCAGGAAACCATTGAGCGTTTTCGAACGTCACCACCGCAGCACCGAGTCATTGTTTCAACAGAAGCGGGTGCCGAAGGAGTGAATCTCCAGGCAGCAAATGTCCTGGTGAACTTCGATTTGCCGTGGAACCCAATGATTGTTGAACAGCGAATTGGACGAATTCAACGTCTCGCTTCCGAATACGCAAATGTTGTCGTCTACAATATAACTCTGCGCGGAACGTTTGAGGACTACATTGTTGGACGGCTCCTGGAAAAGCTACAAATGGCCTCGCACGCCATTGGCGACATCGACTCATTATTGCAAAGCGGAAATGGGAACGAAGACGACGAGGACGGAAAGTTTGAGGAGCGATTGCTTGAATTGGTTCTCTCGGCGTTAGCAAGCAAAGACAAGAAAAGAGCTGCTGAACTCGAGGTAGCTAGTATCGAAGAAGCAATAAATACGCTGGAGCGAGAAAAAGAAAATATTGAAGAGTTATTGGGAGAGAGTGAGGATCGTGGATATGTTGGGCCCCGCGCTCCTACGCTACCTCCAACATTTCGGTCGATGTCTATCAAAGATTTTACACTGGAGGCCATGAAGGGCCTCGGAGTTAAGGTTGCGCCGAATCCTCCGGACCTTTATTCGATCGAGCAAAACGGAGGCCGACATTACATTCGTTTCGAAGCGTCCTCGAGTGCGAATGTCAAAAGCACATTATACAACGAAGGAAGTCATGCTTTTCATCGACTCGTAGATCAAGTTACAACGACGGTGACCTGAGCCCCTTCTTTCATCCAGTTGGAAGTAGAGCCCGAACCTCATTTGAGCCTTGCTGGCTCGGTGATGCAACGGGACGGGGCGCGGAGCCCCACGGCAGCTCAAGCGACCCGTCCCGTTGCTTCGTGGGATCGC
>DASRLF010000070.1:0-21397 GCA_035648555.1 Pseudolabrys sp. | reverse complement strand
GTGATCGGATCGGGCCCGCGCACTGGCTCGCCGCCGCTCTCAGCGATCCGGCGCGTGAGCGCATCGGCCGCGCTCGCCTGATCGAGCCGCACAATCTTGTCTTTGAATGAGCCGAGGTCGCGCGTGAGTTCGTCCGGCGCGTGCACCGAAGCGATCTCTTCCAGTGCGTGGCGCGTTTTATTGTCGAGTTTGCCGCTACCCACATAAAGCGACGGCTTTCCCTCGCGCGGAATAAGCGCAAAGGCGAGTACGATGGGCGTATGAGCCACGTCGCCGCCGCGGATATTGAAAGCCCACGCGACGTTCTGCGGATCCGAAACCACCAGCGCATCGGCACGCAACTTTTTCAGTTCTGCCTGGACGCGCTTGAGCTTGTCGGCGGCATTTTCGCCCGCGAGTTTCAGGCCGCGCAGCGTCACGTTGCCGGCGGACGGGGCCGGGCGGTCGGACCAGATCGCGTCGATCGGGTTGCCATCGACGGCGACGAGTTCCGCGCCGGCCGTGGCACAGGCCTTGCGCAATTTCTCGGCGCCCTCGGTGGTGTGCAGCCACGGATCGTAGCCGAGCTTGGCGCCGCTTTTGAGGTTTTGCTCGAGCCATTTATCCGGCGGGTTGTCGACCAGATGCTCGATGGCGAACAGCTTGCTGTCGACCTGCGTTTTAACCTGCACGGTGTAGCGGCCGTCGACGAACAACGCTGCGCGCTCGGTCAGCACGATGGCGGCACCTGCCGAACCGGTGAAGCCGGTGAGCCAGGCGAGGCGTTCTTCGTTCGCTGGCAGATATTCGTTCTGCTGGCGGTCGGCCCGCGGCACCGCCAAGCCATCGAGCCCGCGTTTCTTGAGCGCGGCGCGCAACGCATTCAGCCGCGCGGGTACTGCTGCGCCATCGCTCGAATCATCGAAGGTTTGAAAGCGCGCTTCGAACATAGTCGGCACTTTAGCGCGCTTCGCAGGCGTAGCAACGCAGGCATGCGCCGCGCCCTAGGCAAGTCATTGTGTATCGATCTTGGGCAGCTTCGCGGAAAAACCGTGACGCGATGACGAGCAAATCGGCAAAGAATTGCCGCACTGAATCAAATTTGTGCAATGCATTAGTTTTGTCGTATTCGCGACACAGATGTTACTCACAAATTAATCAGATCATGCTTGTATTACAGGGCTTCCATGCATTGTTATGCATGGTTCGCGGCCCTCCTAGAGCGCATGTTGCATTGCAACAGATTGAGACGAGAGTCGTTGGGTTTGGCCATAGTTTCGACGAGCGCGGCAACCGGCTGGTCGAAAAAAAATCCGATGGCATGCCGCTCGGCGGCTGGTGACTTAGGCTCTTCACTGACGAAGCCGCCTTGGCGCTCACCGCCCGGTGCGGTTTTGTTTTTTAACGGCGCAGGATCAGCGTGACCCAGTCTTCAAGCGGAATGCGGCGCTCAAGCCTGAAACCCTGCGCGTGGTAGATGGCGAGCGCGGCATTGGCGTGGCTTGGCAACAGACCGGATAACACGATGCGTGCATGCTGAGCCGCGAGGGCGCGCAACGGCACCGCCAGCCGCATCAGTGGTCCGAGCAAAATATTAGCCAGGATCAGATCGTAAGGCGCACCCGCAGCGATCGCATGGGCGCGCGTTCCCGTCGCGCGGACGAAGGTGATGGCGGGCGCCACAGCATTGAGCCGCGCATTACCGCACGCGGCCTCGACCGCGACTTTGTCGATGTCACTGGCAATGATACGCGTGCGCAGGATTTTCGCTGCCGCCATCGCCAGCACGCCGGAACCGGTGCCGATGTCGAGCACGCGGCGGGGCCGCCGCAATTTCGCCTGTTCGTTGAGCGCCAGCAAGCAGCCGCGCGTTGTGCCGTGATGGCCGGTGCCGAAGGCCAGCGCGGCCTCGATCTCGATGCCGATGTCGTTCGGCTTGACGCGGGCCCGGTCGTGGGCGCCGTGCACGACGAAGCGGCCGGCTTGCACCGGCTTGAGGCCGCTGAGGCTCTGCGCCACCCAGTCGGCCGCCGCCACCGGTTCAAGGGCGACGGCGGCCGCCGCTTTGTCGCCGGCCACCAGCGCGACCTGCGCGCGCAATGCGGACTCATCGGGCTGATCGCGGAAATGGATCGCCACCTGCCATTGCCCGCTGTCGTCCTCGAAGGCCGCGCAGACAATGTCCTCGCCGTCGAAAATCTCGGCCAGCGCGGACGCCAGCCGCCGCGCGGTGGTCTCATCGTAGAGCAGGCGGGCGACGGTGGTACTCATGGCCTTAGTCTACTATCTAAGTGCCGTGAGTATCGAAACCCCCAGCGCCGCCGACCTCGAAAACCTCGCTTTGGCAAGCCGCAGTGGCTGGCCGGACAACCTGCGTGTGCTGTTCGCGCGTTACCCGCGCGAGCAATGGCAGAGCCACGCCAACCTGGGCGAGATGGCGCGCTTCTGGCTATCGCGCCACGACATGTTCCGCGAACTGGCCTCCATGATCCGCGCCATCGAGACGCAATTCCGCGATGGCACTCTAAAGCCTTCCGAATTCCCGCGGCAATTTGTGCCAAGGCTGCAATTCCTGCTGCAGCAACTCGGCGTCCACCACCAGATCGAGGATCTGCATTATTTTCCCATATTCCGCGCCGCCGACGAGCGGCTGGCGCGCGGCTTCGACGTGCTGGAGGGCGACCACCACGCCATCCACGCCGACATGGCTGCGACCGCCGACACCGCCAACGCACTTCTGCGCGCGCTGGCCGATAAATCAGATGCGCTCAAGCAAAGCGACGATTACGCGGCCGCCAGCGGCGCGCTGCTCAAGGGGCTGATCCGTCACCTCGACGACGAAGAAGACCTGATCGTGCCGCTGATCCTCGACCGCGGCGAGGCCGCGCTCGGCGTCGCGCATGGTGTATGATCCCGAAAAGTGGGCACCGGTTTTCGGACAAGATCATGCGCAAAAAAAGAGTCAGTGGCGTTTAAAATACTGCACCTCACGCTCGTGCTTCTGCGCGGCCTTTTTGCTGGTGAAGGTGCCGAGGTTGCGGCGCTTGCCGGTGCGCGGGTTCTTCTTGCGCGAATAAAGCCGGTACTTGCCGCCTGAAATTTTCCGGATCATCAGGCTACTCCTGCCGGATTAATCCGCGAGGCGGCGTCCGGTTCCTTACCACCCAAACGGGAAACTGCCGTTATAGCGGCGCGGCGGCGCGTAGCGGTCGCTGTAATAATAAGACCGCGGCTCGTCGCGGTAATAATCGCGGCTGGCGCGCGTGCGCCGGGCCGGCAGCGCGCCGGTGTCTTCCTCGCTGTAGATCGCGTCCGTGTCGCGCCGCGCCATCGGCACGCCGGCGCTTCCGGGCGTCTCGCCCGCGAGCACGACGCGGGTGTTGGCCATCTTCTCGTGCTTGACCAAAGCAAACAGGATGGCGGCGTTCTTCGGCTCCAGCCGCACGCAGCCGTGCGAGGCCGGGCGGCCGAGATTCTTGACGTGGCCGCTGCCGTGGATGGCGTGGCCCTGCTGGGTGAAGAAGATCGAATGCGGCATCGGCGCGTCGTCCCACTCTTGGCTGTAGTGCTCGGCCTCCATGCGGAACGGCTTGAACTCGCCCGACGGCGTGTCGTAGCCGGGCGCGCCGGTCGACACCGGCCAGGCGTAAAGCTGCGCGCCGTCGACCGTCACGGTCATGAGCTGGGCGGATTTGTCGACGCGGATCAGCAGCTCGGCGCGCGCCGGCGCGGCGGCCAAGGCGCTGAAACCGGCGGCGAAGGCGAGCGCGGCAGCAAGGCGGCGGATACGCATGATTGACCTCCCCAACCCAACACGCGGCAGCATAACAGGTTCCGGCCAGTGGGATTAAGGCGGGTCTAGTGCTTCCGCGCGTCCACCCGGTAGCCGTTGATGGTGATGTCGCCGAGCGCCCTGGCGGCTTCCAGCCGGTGCAAGCCTTCGATCAGCACGAAGCGGTCGCCGTCGGCGCGCACCTTGATCGGCACCTGCTGGCCGTCCTTGAGCATGCTGGCGGCGAGCTCGTCGACGCGCGCCTGCACCAGCGTCGCCCGCCGCTTGACCGGCACGTAGATCTGGGCGACCGGAAATTTCTCAATCTTCATCATGGCAGGGGGAGGGTAGCACGATTCGCCGCCGTCATCCTGAGGAGGCGCGCAGCTCGTCTCGAAGGATCGTGCGGCCGGTCGTGCTGGGCGCGGAAGGAATTGAGGTCGAGGGCAGCAAAACCGTCGTAAGACAAATTTAGCCCAAAGTTTATGAAGGCATCGCTCCTGGCGTGTCTAAGACTTGTCACTGGGACTCATCACGTACTGGGGCGAAGCACTCAGTCCACTCGGAACACTGTTTTTTCTCCGGTAGGGCTGGTAGTGCACCCCCAACCGCTACTGCTATTTGAGGGTAGGGCCCAATAAGATCGGGATAAGACTCACCAAGTCCGCCGGTGCTGGTTCGCGCCATGTAAATGGTCGGCCGTCGCCCTCAACGCTATCGTCAGCTATTTTTCGTAAAATTGGCAATCTCGCGCCGTCGCCGCTCGATGCACGGCGGAGCCCGGCATCAAGACGATGGCGTTGGCGCAGCGAACAATAATCTCTAGCGGAATACGATGCGAGAGAGCCAATTTTCACACCCGCTCCACAAAACTATCCACCACGCGCTTTTCGCCGGCGTGGTCGAACCTGATTGTCAGCTTGTTGCCGTCCACGGCGGTGACGTTGCCGTTGCCGAATTTCTGGTGAAACACGCGGTCGCCGTCGGCGAATGACGAGGCGGCGCCGGTGGATTTGGCGACCAGTTCGCCTTCGATAATCAATGGTTTTGAGACGCGGGCAGGGGCCTTGGCCATTTTGCGCGCCGCGCCGGAACCGTCAGCGAACTCATCCTCCTCAAACACGCCATCCGGCACATAACGCGGCTGCCCATTCTCGTTAAACCCGCCGCTGCCCTTGCGCGCTTCTCGCGCCTTTTGGGCGCGCTGCCAGCCGGGCGTGGTGTAGTTCGAGCCGAAGGAATTCATCTCGTCGAAGCGCGACGCGCCATAGCCCGACATGCCGAAGCCGCCGCTGCCGCCGGCTGGTTCCTTCACCTCGACATGCGCCTCCGGCAGCTCATCAAGAAAGCGCGACGGCAGGGTCGAGGTCCACAGGCCGTGGATCCGCCGGTTGGTGGCGAAAAAAATCTTGGCGCGCTTGCGGGCGCGCGTCAGGCCGACATGGGCGAGGCGGCGCTCCTCCTCGAGGCCCGAGCGGCCGCTTTCGTCGAGCGAGCGTTGGTGCGGGAAAAGGCCTTCCTCCCAGCCGGGCAGGAATACGGTGTCGAACTCCAGCCCCTTGGCCGAATGCAGCGTCATGATGTTGACCGCCTGCTCGCCTTCGGCGCTGTCGCGGTCCATCACCAGCGAGATGTGCTCGAGGAAGCCGGCCAGATTCTCGAAATCCTGCATGGAGCGCACCAGCTCCTTGAGGTTTTCCAGCCGGCCGGCGGCGTCGGCGCTTTTGTCGTTCTGCCACATTTCCGTGTAGCCGCTCTCGTCCAGCACGATCTCGGCCAGTTCGGTGTGCGGCATGGAATCTTTCTTGGCGCGCCAGCGCTCGAACGAGGCCATCAAGTCGCGTAGCGCGAGGCGCGGCTTCGGCTTCATCTCGTCGGTGGCGGACAGCTGGCTGGCTGCCTCCGAGAGCGGAATGCGTTTCTTGCGCGCGTAATCGTGCAGCATCTGCACGGTGGCGTCGCCCAGGCCGCGCTTGGGCACGTTAACGATGCGCTCGAAGGCCAGATCGTCGGCCGGCTGCGCGATCACGCGCAGATAGGCCAGCGCGTCGCGGATTTCGGCGCGCTCGTAGAACCGCGGCCCGCCGATCACGCGGTAGGGCAGGCCGAGCTGGATGAAGCGCTCCTCGAATTCGCGCATCTGGAACGAGGCGCGCACCAGAATGGCGATCTCGTCGAGCGGATGATCGGCGCCTTCGTCGCGCGCGTCGCGCTGCAGTTGTTCGATTTCCTCGCCGATCGAGCGGGCTTCTTCCTCCGAATCCCAGCCGCCAGTGACCTGCACTTTTTCGCCCGGCACGTCTTCCGTGCGCAACGTCTTGCCGAGCCGGCCTTCATTGTGCGCGATCAGATGCGAAGCCGCCGCCAGAATATGTCCGGTGCTGCGGTAGTTGCGCTCCAGCCGGATCACCTTGGCGCCCGGGAAGTCGTGGTCGAAGCGCAGGATGTTGTCGACCTCCGCGCCGCGCCAGCCATAGATCGACTGGTCGTCGTCGCCGACGCAGCAGATGTTTTTTGGCGGCTCGTCGCCGGTGCGCTGCGCCAGCAAACGAAGCCAGAGATACTGCGCGACGTTGGTGTCCTGATATTCGTCCACCAGGATGAACTTGAATCGCTGCTGGTACTGGCGAAGAACGTCCGGGTGCTGGCGGAACAGCCGGATGTTCTCCAGAAGAAGATCGCCGAAGTCGGCGGCGTTGAGCGTCTTGAGTCGCTCCTGGTAAGCGATGTAGAGCTTCTTGCCCTTGCCGTTGGCGAAGCTCGACGCCTCGCCGGCCGGAACCTGATCGGGGGTCAGGCCGCGGTTCTTCCAGCCGTCGAGCAGCATCGCGAACACCCGGGCCGGCCATCGTTTCTCGTCGAGCTTCTCGGCTTCTAGCAGCTGTTTGACGACGCGGATCTGGTCGTCGACGTCCAGAATGGTGAAGTTGTTCTTGAGGCCTACCATTTCGGCATGGCGGCGCAGGATTTTGACGCCGATCGAGTGGAAGGTGCCCAGCCAGGGCATGCCCTCGACGATCTGGCCGACCATCTGGCCGACGCGCAGCTTCATCTCGCGCGCCGCCTTGTTGGTGAAGGTGACCGACAAAATTTCGCGCGGGTGGGCGCGGCCGAGGTTGAGGATGTGGGCGATCCGCGTTGTCAGAACACGGGTTTTTCCGGTTCCCGCGCCCGCCAGCACCAGCACCGGGCCGTCCAGGGTCTCGACCGCCTCGCGCTGTTCGGGGTTGAGATCGTTGAGATAAGCCGCGCCGCGCGCACCCATGGCCCGCGCCGCAATGCCTCCGGCCACCTGCGGCGGGGCAGATTCGAGAGTGCGGGGCAATTTGCTGGGTTCGGCCATTGATTCTTTGTCCAGGGCAAAGATGGCATCCGTGCGCCGCAATTGCGAGGGCAGGCCCGCCGCTTGTGGGCTCGGACAAGCGCCTTTAGCGTTGGATTTTCGGCTTTTTCAACAGATCAGGGGGAACTCGTGCGCCTCAAAGACAAGGTTGCCCTCATCACCGGCGCCGGCCGTGGCATCGGCCGCGATATCGCGCTGGCCTATGCCCGCGAGGGCGCGAAGGTCGTGATCAATGACGTCGATCCGGCGACCGCCGCGGCGACCGCCAAGGACGTTTCCGGTCTCGCTGTGGTGGCCGACGTCGCCCAGTCCGCCGATGTCGCGCGGCTGGTCGATACGGTCATCAAGGAACATGGGCGGATCGATATTCTGGTCAATAACGCGATGAAGATTGTGCCGGGCAAACTCGAGGCGCTGCCGGAAGCGGCCTGGGACACCACGATGAACATTGGGCTGAAAGGCGCGTTCATGGTCAGCCAGGCGGCGGCCAAACACATGATCGCGCAGAAGGCGGGCGCCATCGTCAACATCGCGTCGATCGCCGGACTGTTTCCGTACAACTGGGCCGGCGCCTATTCGGTGGTAAAGGCCGGCCTGATCATGCTGACCAAGCTGCAGGCGATGGAGTGGGCGCCCTACGGCATCCGCGCCAACGCTATCACGCCCGGCTATATCCGCACGCCCGGCACCGAGGCGATGTATGCCGATCCGGAAATCTACGAAGGCCGCCGCAAGGGCGTGCCGATGGGCCGCGTCGGCTCGGGCGAAGACATCGCCGGGCCGGCGATTTTTCTGGCCTCCGACGACGCGCGCTACACGACGGGTAGCGTGGTCGGCGCCGATGGCGGGCAGGCGGTGGGATATTTTCTCAGCGTGCCGGGGCGGAGGTTTTCGGGCGGGAGAATTGACTAACTCTTGCTCTTCATCCCGACGCTGCGCCCGGCGCTCTCCGGCCGCGGCAGCACCGCGTGCGCCTTCTTCATGCGTTCGAGCGCGCGCATGACGTTATTGGGAAACGGCGCGACCTTCTTGGCCGCCATGTCGACATGCAGAGTCATGGTCTCCGAGGTCGCCGACACCCAGCTCTCGGTGGCGTGCAACAATTGCTCGAACAGATGGATGCGCTTGGCGTCGTAGTCGAGCAACTGGACGCTGACGCGCACCTGGTCGGAATTGCGCAATTCGCGCAAATAGCGCACGTGCATTTCGGCGACCATGGTCGAATGGCCGTGCTGCTTGAGATAGGCGGGCCCCAGACCGATGAGGTCGTAGATCTCGTCGACCGCGCGGTCGAACAGCACGTTGTAATAGGCCATGTTGAGATGGCGGTTATAGTCGATCCATTGCGGCTCGATCCGCATCACCGACGAGATGAAGGGCGCAGCGAAAACCGGTTCGGGATCGGTGCGGTCCAACATTATAAAACTTTTTGCTTGCGCATGATCTTATCCGAAAACCGGTGCCCACTTTTCGGGATCATGCGCTGATCGGATAAACCGCCTTCTCGCCGCTGAGCACGCGCGCCACGTCGGCGGCGCATTTAGTCTGCAGCTCGTTGAGCGCCTCGATCGAATAAAACCCGGTGTGCGGGGAGATGATGACGTTGTCGCGGCCGAGCAGCTTTGAATCCTTGGTCAATGGTTCGGCGGCCACCACATCGAGCCCTGCGCCGCCCAGCTGACCTGCGTCGAGCGCTGCGATCAGCGCCGGCTCGTCGATCAGCGGCCCGCGCGCAGTATTCACCAGATAGGCGCCTTTTTTCATCTTGCCGAAAGCATCGGCATTCATCATGCCGCGCGTCGCGGGCAGCAGCGGCGCATGCACCGAAATGTAGTCGGAGGTGTTCAGCAGCGTATCGAAGTCGACGCTGGTGACGTTGGCTGCCTTGAACACGTCAGGCTTGGCGTAAGGATCGAAGACGATGACCTTGATGCCGAAGGCCTGGGCCTTCGGCGCCACCAGCCGCGGAATATTGCCGAAGCCGACCAGGCCGAGCACGGTGCCCTCGATGCGGCGGATCGGCACCACCGCCGGCATTTCCCAGCGGCCGCTCTGCACCAGTTTGTTCGACAGCGGAATCTTTCGGATCAAGGCGAGCAGCAGCGCCATGGCGTGGTCGGAGACCTCGCGGATGCAGTAGTCCGGCACGTAGTTGACCGCGATGCCTTTCTCCTTGGCGGCCGGCAGATCAATATTGTCGACGCCGAGGCCGAAGCGGCCGATCGCCTTGCATTTGGTGAGTTGGGTGAGGATGTCGCGCGTGAGTTTAGCGTAGGTCACCAGAATAGCGTCCGCGTCTTTCGCCACCGCCAAAATATCGTCCGCATTGGCGCTCTTCGACATCAGGAAGGTCGGGTTGAGCTTGGCGAGCGCAGCCTTGGCGAGGTCGAGGGAAGGAAACACGCTATCGGTGACAGCAATCACGGGGCCGGCCATCGCAAACTCCTTACCGAACTGAACGCGGCGAAACCTACGACAGCGGCGTGGGGGCGTCCATCGCGACTGGGGGCGCAAAGGCCCGTGGTTCAAAGGCTTGGCGGCATTAACCAAAAATTAACGATGGAGGGACGCCGCAAGCCGGCTTGGCTATGCTGGAAAAAAATAAGGGAGACGGACCATGCTCGGCAGGATGGCGAAGGGAGCCTACGTGCTCTTTGTCGCGGCGATGATCTTGGCCTGGGCCGTGTCGGCCGGCAGGACCTCGCCGTCCGAACCGCAGAACGCCGAGCCGGTCACTTGGACCTGGAATATCTGACCCGCCGGATAATCGCAGCGGACTTCATCTTAGAAATCTAATCGAGCCCAGCCTTGCGGAACGCTTCAAGATAATGCGTTAGTTCGGCTTCGTGCCGGATCGGCATATTTGAAGCGATCCAGGCGAGCGAAATATTCGGCTGCGCGCGGCGTAATTCCAGCAACGAACGTTTCGCGAGTTCATCATCGCCGGCCATGGCCGCTGAGGCGGTGAGTACGCGATGGGCACCGACGAAATCACTGCGCTGGCGGATGGCTTCACGCGACAAACGGATGGCTTCGGCGTAATTGCGGCCGACGAATTGAGCATAGGATGCAATGCCGTAATAGACCGCCGCGAACGGATCGCGCGGACTTAACCGGATGGCGCGGCGTGCGGCTTCGGCTCCTTCTTGCCAGCGACCACTGTATGACAGCGAGACGCCGTAATAGCCCTGCGCCAGTGCGAAATTTGGATTAAGACGCAGCGCCAGCTCGTACTCGGCAAGCGAGTCATCGAACCGGCGCGTTATCAAGTACACGCTACCGAGGGCGTAATGCGCCCACGGGTCCTCGCTGTCGGCGCGAATGGCGGCGAGGGCGGCCCGTTCGGCATTGGCCGACGTGTTGTCGTCGCCCCAGCCCATATGCGCGCTGAACATGTAGCTCGATGCCAGCAAACCGAAGGCCTGGCCGTAGTTTAGGTCGATGCTGATGGCTTTTTCGAGTAGCGCCTGCGCCACCACATTGTCCTGCCGCGTCACCCGCCAGTAATGCGAGAGTGCCCGCATCACGAGATCCCAGGCGTCGAGGCTATCAGGCGGCTTGCGCTGAGCGCGGAAATTCTCCGCGGCGTAGAGCTGAGGTTCGATCGCCGCGACGATCGCTTCGGTGATCTCGTCCTGCACCGCGAACACATCCGCGATGCCGCGGTCGTATCGCTCGGCCCAGATATGGCTGCCAGTGGTAACGTTGTTGAGCTGGGCGGTGATGCGCACGCGGTCGCCGGCCTTGCGCACGCTGCCTTCGACCACGTAGCCGACGCCGAGTTCCTCGGCGACCTGTTTCATGTGGACGGCCTTGCCCTTGAAGGTGAAGGAGGAGTTGCGCGCGATCACGAAGAACCATCGCAGTTTGGATAGCGCGGTGATGATATCTTCGCTAATCCCGTCGGAGAAATATTCCTGCTCAGGATCACCGCTCATATTGGTGAACGGCAGAACAGCGATGGCCGGCCGGTCGGGCAGGGGAAACCGAGGCGGCTCGGCCAGCGCGACGACGGGCTCGCTGCTTAAGGTACCCACAAAACGAATACCCTTGCGGGCGATGGTACGGATTAGGCTTTGCTTCTCGCCGCTGTCGCCGACCGCCTTGCGAGCCGCGTTAATGCGACTGGTCAGCGTCGAGTCCGAAACGACGCGGCCCTGCCAGACCGAGGTAATCAGGTCGTCCTTGCTGACGACGCGTTCGCGATTTTCGATCAGGAAGACCAGCAGGTCGAAGACTTGCGGCTCAAGCGCAATCGGCTCGGCGCCGTGCTTAAGTTCGCGCCGGCCGGTATCCAGCAAGTAACCTTCGAAGGAATATAGCAAATTTCGCTCCGGCACGCCCTTGCGGCGACAGGGTCCAGCATCACCCTCGCGCAATAATCATGACGATCTCATGGATAAATCACGCGTATGTCAAAGCCTTTCGGCGGCCCTGCGAGCACCTTGCGCCCACGTGCGGCAACAAAACGGAGACAATCATGGGGCGCTTGTTGGGATTTCTGTACGGCATCGTTGCCTATCTCGTGTTCTTTGCGAGTTTCCTCTATGCCATCGGCTTCGTCTCCGGTATCGGCGTGCCGAAGACCATCGATACCGGCGCAGTCGTGCCTCTCACTGAGGCACTCGTCGTCAATATCCTGCTGATGTCGCTGTTCGCCATCCAGCACAGCGTCATGGCACGCCCTGCCTTCAAGCGATGGTGGACGACGATTGTCTCGCCTGCGATCGAACGCAGCACCTATGTGCTGCTGGCCAGTCTCACCCTGGTGCTGCTGTTCTGGCAGTGGCGGCCGTTGCCTGCCGTGATCTGGCAGGTCGACAATCCGAGCGCCGTGATGGCGTTGATGGGATTGGAGACGGTCGGCTGGCTGACGGTGCTGACCAGCACGTTCCTGATCAACCATTTCGAGCTGTTCGGTCTGCATCAGGTCGCCAATAATCTCACGGGCAAGCCGATGCCGGCAGCGCGTTTCAAAACGCCGGTGCTCTATAAATTAGTGCGTCATCCAATCTATCTCGGTTTCATTATCGCGTTTTGGGCAACGCCATTCATGACCGTGGGTCATGTGTTGTTCGCCGCGGTAACCACCGCCTACATCTTCGTCGGCATCTTCCTGGAAGAACGCGACATGATCGCGCTGTTCGGCGACCAATACCGCGAATACCGCAGGCGTGTGGCGATGATCGTCCCCTTCGTCGGCCGGTCGTCTTAGAGCGGTTTTCTCCCCGCTGCATCCTCTGCTAACGTCCGTCACAGGACTTAGCAGAGGATTGTCGTATGGCCCTGGCCGAAGTTGCCGCTTCAATTCATCACCGCGATCCGGCGGCAATCGGGAAGGCGGTTCGCGCGCTGACCGCGGCCTTCGGCAATCGCGTCGTGACCTCGCAAGCTGTGCGCGAGCAGCACGCCAATACTTTCACCTGGATCCCCAACCAGCCGCCCGATGCGGTGGTGTTTCCGCAAAGTACCGCTGACGTCCAGCAGATCGTGCGCATCTGCGCGGCCAACGGCGTGCCGATCATTCCGTTTGGTGTCGGCACCTCGCTGGAGGGCCACATCAACGCGCCGCTCGGCGGCGTTTCGGTCGATTTCCGCGACATGAACAAAGTGTTGGCCGTGCATGCCGAGGATCTCGATTGCGTGATCGAGCCCGGAATCACCCGTAAGGCGCTCAATGAACACCTGCGCGATAGCGGTCTGTTCTTCCCGATCGATCCCGGTGCCGACGCCTCGCTCGGAGGCATGGCGGCGACGCGCGCTTCCGGCACCAACGCGGTGCGCTATGGCACCATGAAGGACAATGTGCTGGCGCTCAAAGCAGTGATGGCGAACGGCGAGGTGATGACCACGGCGCGGCGGGCCAAGAAAACCGCGGCCGGTTACGATCTAACCCGGCTGCTGGTCGGCTCCGAGGGCACGCTCGGCGTCATCACCGAGCTCATACTTCGTTTGTCCGGCATTCCGGAAGCGATCTCCGGCGGCGTCTGTCCGTTCCCGTCGGTCGAGGCCTGCTGCAACGCCACCATCCTCACCATCCAGACCGGCATTCCGGTGGCGCGCATCGAGTTGCTCGACGCTTTGCAGGTGCGCGCGGTCAATATCTATTCCAAGCTCGCTCTGCCTGAGACACCGATGCTGTTCCTAGAATTCCACGGCACGCAGGCGAGCGTCGCGGAGCAGTCCGAGCGCTTCGGCGAGATTGCCAAGGAATTCGGCGGCGGTCCGTTCGAGTGGACGACGCGATCCGAGGATCGCACGCGGTTGTGGGAAGCGCGCCACAACGCCGCGCTGTCGACCACCACGCTTCGGCCCGGCTCCAGTATCGTCGCCACCGACGTCTGCGTGCCGATTTCGCGGCTGGCCGAATGCGTTACCGATACCCAGCGCGACATCGCCGAAAGTAAACTGATTGCGCCGATTGTCGGCCATGTTGGCGACGGCAATTTCCACCTGACCTTGCTGGTGGACATGAACGACGCCGACGAACTCAAGGTGGCCAAAGAGTTCAACGAGCGGCTGGTGGAGCGGGCGCTGGCGATGGATGGCACCTGCACCGGCGAGCACGGCGTCGGCCAAGGCAAGATGAAATATCTCCTTGCCGAGCACGGCGCCGCTGCGCTTGACGCGATGGCCTCGATCAAGCGCGCGCTCGATCCGCAAAACATCATGAATCCGGGCAAGATCGTCTCGCTGTCGTAATTCGCGACATAGATTTGCCGCTAAAAACTGGGCAAACTAGCGCACATTCAAATCATAAAGCGCGACGCGCACGTCGGCGCTGGAGTCGGCGTTGCAAAATACTCTGCTCGGATTGGCGATCGCGATCATTCTGGCGCTGGTGGCGGCGCTGGTCGGTCCGCTGCTGATCGACTGGGGCGGCCACCGCACGTTGTTCGAGACCGAGGCGAGCCGCCTGATCGGTCTCGAGGTGCGGGTCAACGGCGCCATCGAGGCGCGGCTGCTGCCGACGCCGTCGCTCACGCTGCACGACATCGAGATCGGCAGCCTTACCGAAGACAAGATCAAAGCGCGTACGCTCGGCTTCGAATTCGCGCTTGGGCCCCTGATGCGCGGCGAATGGCGGGCCGCCGAGATGCGTCTTTCGGGGCCGCAACTGAGCGCCGGGCTCGACGCCTCGGGGCGCTTGCTAGCGCCGAATCTGGCGATCAAGTTCAACCCCGATACTTTGTCGATCGATCGCCTGAGCATCGAGGACGGCCAGGTGACGCTGAGCGATGCCGCCAACGGCGAGCGCACCACGCTCGACAGACTGTGGTTCAACGGCGAGGCGCGTTCGCTGCTCGGCCCGTTCAAGGGCGAGGGCGCAGTCACCGTCGCCGGCGAGCTTTACCCGTTCCGGCTGGCCACCGGCCGCTATGGCGACGACGGCGCGATCAAAATCCACGTCAATGTCGATCCAGTTAATCATCCGCTCAGCATCGAGGCAGATGGCATGTTGGCGCTGTCCGGTGCCAAGCCGAAGTTCGACGGCACCTTGAGCCTAGCGCGGCCGGTCGGCATCGCCCGCGCCGAGCAACTCACCCAACCCTGGCGGGTGAGCGGCAAAATCAAGGCGAGCGCGGCCTCGGCGCTGATGCAGGAATTCGAATTCCAGTACGGCTCGGAAGCGCAGGGGCTCAAGCTTACCGGCGTCGCCGAATTCAAATTCGGCAAGCAGCCGCGCTTTGACGGTGTGCTGTCGGGCCGCCAGATCGATCTCGATCGCGCGTTGGCGAGCGGCGACGGCGCCAGCCCGCCGCCGGCGGCCGCCATCCGCAAGATCGCCGAATTGGCCGGCGGTGCCTTCCGCCCGGCGATCCCGATCCAGATCGGCGTCGGCATCGACCAGGTCACGCTCGGCGGCAACACAATTACGAACCTGCGCGGCGATATCAGTACTGGAGCCGGCGGATGGAATCTGGATCGCTTCGAGTTTCGTGGGCCGGGCTTCACGCAAGCTAAGCTGAGCGGACACCTGGCCGTCAGTCATGAATCGGTCAGTTTCACCGGGCCGGCCGAGATCGACGCCGGCGATCCAAAGGTCCTGGTCGCGTGGCTGGAAGGACGCGGCGACGTTGCGCAGGGCGACCTGCGGCCCTTGCGCCTGCGCGGTGATATCACGCTCGCCAGCGACAGGGTCGCCGCCGAGCGGCTCAATGCCGTGTTCGACGGCAAGACCGTCACCGGCCGTCTCGCTTATGTGTTCGCGTCCGGCAGCCAGACGGCGAAGCTCGATGCCGCGCTCAACGCGCCGGAGCTCGATATCGACGCCGCGCTGGGTTTCGGCAACGCGCTGATTGCCGGCTCCGCGATCGAGCGGCCGCATGACATGACCATCGCCATCGATATCGGCCTCGCCAATATCGCGGGCTTCGTCGCGCGCGACGCCAGCGCAAGGCTGAAGGTCGACGCCGGCGGCTTGCAGATCGACAAGTTGTCGGTTGCCGATCTGGGGGGCGCCGCATTCTCGGCCAGCGGCCGCATCATCACCGCCGCGCCGTCGCCGCAAGGCAGCATCCGGGTCGATCTCGACGCGCCGGACATGACGCCGGTAATGGCGCTGCTGGCGCGCTTTGCGCCGCAAGCTGCGCAAACGATTGGCGCCGCCGCCGCGGCAATGTCGCCGGCTAAATTTCATGCACAGCTCGCGATTGACGGCGCTTCGCCGGCGGTTGCCAAGCTCGTCATCGATGGCAATCTCGGCAAGGTGCGCGTCGCGCTTAACGGGCAGGCTAATGCCGATGCCATTGCGTTTACGGCAGGCGACATCAAGCTCGACGGAAAATTGGAAGCGGACGACGGCAAGGTACTGGCCGCGATGCTCGGCCTTGATCGCGTTCTGGCGGTCAACGCCGGTCCGGGCGCCTTGACGCTGACGGCCGATGGACCGGCGCGTGGCGAGTTGAAGATCGACGGCAAATTGACCGCGGGCGGCCTCGATGCCGGTACCAGCGGTACTGCGAAACTTTTTGCCGACACTCCTTCGGCAGCGCTGCGTGTCACGATCATGCGCGCGGACGCCGGGCCGCTGCGCGGCGGTGCGCGCGCGCCTTTGCCGGTCACTTTTGCGGGCAACGTCGAGTTGACGGCCAAGGATGTCACGCTGAGCGACATTTACGCCACCGTCTCCGGCGCTACTCTGCGCGGTAAACTCGGGCTCGCGCTGCCGGCACCGCGCCGCGTACAAGGAGAGATCGAGGCCGACACCGTGGACGCGGCCGGCTTCGTCGCGGCGGCGATCGGCATGCCCTCCGTGGCCAAGAGCGGCGCAAGCTGGGCCTGGTCGAGCGAACCCTTCGCCAGTGGCGTGTTTGGCGATTATGGTGGGCGGATTGCATTGAAGGCGCGGCGCGCCAATCTGCTGCCGGGCCTGGCGGCGCGCGAGCTCCGCGCCACCCTGCGTTGGGGCGCCAACCAACTCGCTTTCGACGACGTATCCGGCGATGTCGCCGGCGGGCGTCTCGCCGGTCAGTTGTCGTTCCGCTCCGGCGAGGGCGGCGTCAAGGCGCATGCGAAAATCTCGCTGACCGGCGCCAACGCGGCCGATATGTTTTCGTCCGCCACACGGCCGCCGGTCAGCGGGTCGCTCGGCTTCTCGGTCGAGGCCGAAGGCGCCGGCATGAGCCCGGTGGCGCTGATCGGTTCGCTGCAAGGAACGGGAAAAATCGGACTTACCGAGGCGCAATTCGCCGGCCTCGATCCGCGCACCTTCGATGCGGTCACTCGCGCGGTCGACCAGGGCATGGCGATCGACGCGGCCCGCATTTCCGGCGTGGTGAGCAAGGCGCTGGAGAGCGGCCGCCTGTCGGTCAAACGCGCCGAAGGCGCAATTACCGTGAGCGCCGGACAGATGCGGTTGAGCAATGTCAGCGCCGACAGCAAGGATGCCGCGCTGTCGCTGGCCGGCAATCTCGATCTTACCGACGGCTCGATCGACGCGCGGCTGGTGCTCACCGGATCGGGTCAGGCCGCGGGCTCCCGGCCCGACATTTTCATGGCTGTGCAGGGGCCTGTGGCGGCGCCGTCGCGCAGCATCGATGTGTCGGCGTTGACCGGCTGGCTGACATTGCGGGCGATCGACAATCAGTCGAAGCAATTGCGCGACATCGAAAACGCGCAGCCAAAGCCGTCCTTCGGCTCACAGAACTGACGAGGACCCCCTGCCGCCGGTCTCGCGCAATGCGCCGCCGAGGCGCGCGCCCGACGGCGCGCGATAGTAATCGAGCACGAATAGGCGGATCGCCGACGACAAATTGCCGACGCGGCGATCGGTGTCGATCGAGGCCACCAGATCCGAGAGCGTGATGTCGCGGCTGCCGGCGATTTCCTTCAGGCAGGTCCAGAACGCGTCTTCCAGACTGACGCTGGTCTTGTGACCCGCGATCACGATCGAGCGTTTGACGACCGGCGACTTCATCGGCCGTCCCCCTTGTCGATCCGGTGCCGGTCGAGGTCGCGGCCGGCTTTTGCCTGTTGCGCGTCTTCAAGCTTGCGCACGTGCTTGGGTTGACCGTGCGCAAGACGGTTGGCGTCGGCGCGCGCAGCGTCCTGCCGCTGCTTGGCGCGCTTGCGGGCCGTTCGAAGATTGATCAGTTCAGCCATGCTGCGTCTCGACGGTAACCGGGTACAGATTCGCTCGGGGCCCATTTGAGCCACGGCATCGGCCAGAAGAGATCGCCGGCAGGTTGGCGGAAGTGGCCGTGGGTATCCTGACGGGCGATTCCATAAGGATCGAGCCATTATTCTGCGGACACCGGGGAGGAGAACTCAATACACGGTTAGTTGATAACAATAGAGCATCCGACCGGACTCAGCGAATACCAATAGTAATTCGCGGTGTATTTATAGAGCGGGAAGTCACGCGAATGTATAACTTCGTATCGATGAAGAATTACTGCGGATAAACATGACGATGGCAACCGGAAATTCTGCAACCAATCTCTCACAATGTGAAAATTGACATAACTCTTCAGTAAAATAGTACCAGGGTACTTCCGTGAGATGGGCCCCCATTCATTCCGCAGGCTGAATATAGTTTTTGAGTACTTGCGGCGCATCCGCGCCGCCGTCCACGGATTTATCGCGGCCGGGTCATTTTCTCGGGGCGCATCAGGCGATCGAATTCGGCGCCGCTGACGAAACCGAGCCGCACCGCTTCCTCGCGCAAGGTGGTGCCGTTGGCGTGCGCCGCCTTAGCGACTTGGGCGGCCTTGTCGTAGCCGATGTGCGGCGACAGCGCGGTCACCAGCATCAGCGAGCGCTGCATCAATTCGCGAATACGCGGCTCGTTGGCGCGGATGCCGACCACGCAATTATCGGTGAATGAGGTCACCGCGTCGCCCAGCAGCCGGATCGATTGCAACATGCAGTATGCCAGCACCGGTTTGTAGACGTTGAGTTCGAAATGGCCCTGGCTGCCGGCGACGCTGATCGTGGTTTGATTGCCGAACACTTGGCAGCACACCATGGTGAGCGCCTCGCTTTGGGTCGGGTTGGTCTTGCCCGGCATGATCGAGGAGCCAAGCTCATTGCTCGGCAGGATCAGTTCGCCCAGCCCCGAGCGCGGGCCGGAGCCGAGCAGGCGGATATCGTTAGCGACCTTGAACAGCGCGGTGGCGGCGGCGGAAAGCGCGCCATGCACGAACACATAGGCGTCGTGACCGGCCATGTGCTCGAATTTGTTGGGCGCGGAAACGAAGGGCAGCTTGGTCAGCGTGACAATGCGCTTGGCGAAAGCCTTGGCGAATGGCGGTTTGGAATTCAAACCGGTTCCGACAGCGGTGCCGCCTTGGGCGAGGGGATAAAGTTCGCGCTGCGCCAGGCCAATGCGTGCGATGGAAGACTTGACCTGCGCCGCGTAGCCGGAAAATTCCTGGCCGAGCGTTATCGGCGTCGCGTCCATAGTATGGGTGCGGCCAATTTTGACGATTTTAGCGAATTCCCTGGTCTTTTTGTCGAGCGCTTTCTGCAACAGCCGTAGCGCCGGCAATAGATGGTCGGCAATCTCAAGCGCCGCGGCAATATGCATCGCGGTCGGGATCGAATCGTTGGACGACTGGCTCATGTTGACGTGATCGTTCGGGTGCACCGGCTTTTTCGCGCCGAGTTGGCCGCCGAGCGCGACATTGGCGGCGTTCGCGATCACTTCGTTGACGTTCATGTTGGTCTGGGTGCCGGAGCCGGTCTGCCATACCAGCAGCGGAAAATGCTCATCTAACTTGCCATCGGCGATGTCCTGCGCCACCGCGATGATGGCCTTGGCGCGCCGGGCATCGAGCGAGCCAAGCTCGCGATTGACCTCGGCGGCGGCGCGCTTGATCAGGCCGAGCGCGCGCACGATTTCGATCGGCATGCGCGCCGAGCCGATGCGGAAATTATGCAACGAGCGTTCGGTCTGCGCGCCCCACAGCCTGTCGGCGGGGATCTCGAGCGGTCCGAAGGCGTCGCTTTCGGTACGGGTTTTTCCGGGTTTTTTGGCCATGACCGAATGTAAGCCCGCGGCCGGACCGGCGAAAGGACGGCGCGGCTATTTCTTCTTGCGGAAGCGATCGAGGCGGACCACTTGGCCGCCGCCTTTGCCGGGGAGATCGTCCAGGGGCTGCTCGGGAGTCTCGGCTTTCGGCTCAGGCTGTGCCGCCACGGCTGGCGGGCTGACCTTGGCCGCCGGCGCGACGATAGCGGCAGGGGTCGCGCGCTTTTTCTTGGCCGGCTTGTCACCGACATTGGCCGGCGCCTGGCGGTCCTGGCCTTCGGTGACTTCCTCGAATTGCAGGCCGAACTGCACTGACGGATCGAAAAAGCCGTTGATCGCCTCGAACGGAATGCCGAGCTTTTCCGGGATGCCGCCGAACGACAGGCCGACCTCGAAGCCGCGCTCGTTCACCACCAGATCCCAGAATTGGTGCTGCAGGATGATGGTCATCTGCTCGGGATATTGCGCGCGTAGCCGGTCCGACATCCGCACGCCATCGGCGTTGGTATCGAAGGAAAGATAGAAATGATGGTCGCCCGGCAGGACCTTCTTCTTGACGACCTCGGTGAGCACGTTGCGCACCACGCCGCGCAGCGCCTGCTGGGTCAGGAGATCGTAGCGGAAGTGGTCGGTCATGTGCGGGTCACGGGCTGCGGTTAGCAGATTCGGGCCGGATGCTACCGCATGAATCGGGAAAATGGAGATGAAAGTGGAGGCTTCTGTTGCCAGGTGCCTCCGAACCCCGCCTAACGGAGCTTAACCCGCTAGGGCTTCAGTTCTGGTTTTTCAAACCGCTTACGCGGCCTGAGCAACCGGAGCATAGTTGTCGTTTGCAACTACGATTTGGCCCGATAACGGCGGAACCATGCCGAGCAAAAGTCCGTCCTTTACGCCCTCGTCGATCCTATTTCGCCCCCGCCGAAGCCCAGCCCCGCTGGGCTTTGGTGGAGGCGCCGGGTACTGCCCCCGGGTCCGAAAGGTTTATTACGACGGCCGTTTATCGCCATAGCCGGATTGCTCCGGCACCTTGAATATAGGCCCTAAAGGTTGACGAAAGAAGGCGTGTTTTTGTGAAAAAAGTCCTATTCGGACATACGAAAACGGCATGGCGCACGGTTTTTTATTGCCGGATCAAGCCCGGCAATGACACCATCGCGGTTTAGGACGCTTCGCGCATGACCATCCCCCGCCGCCAATTTCTACGTTTCGGAGGCGCTGCCGTAATTCTTTCTTCCTTGCCGCCCATGGTCGCCGCGCAAACTTATCCGTCCCGCCCCATCCAGCTCGTCGTCGGCTTTCCGGCCGGCGGCCCCAATGACATCCTCGCGCGCCTCATGGCGCAGTGGCTCTCGGCGAGGCTTGGCCAGCCGGTCGCCGTCGAGAACAAGACCGGCGCTTCCAGCAACACCGCCACCGAAGCGGTCGTGCACGCGCCGGGTGACGGCTATACGCTGCTGCTGGTCGGGCCTGCCAATGCCATCAACGCGTCGCTCGGCGACAACCTCAAATTTAATTTCTTGCGCGACATCGCGCCGGTCGCCGCGATCCTGCGCGAACCGCTGGTCATGGTGGTCCACACATCGGTTCCGGCAACAACCGCCGCGGAATTCATCGCCTTGGCGAAAGCGGCTCCGGGCAAACTGAGAATGGCGGCAACCGGCAAGGGCAGCTCGCCGCATATGTCCGGTCTTCTCTAATCGGCCATTTGAGGTCAAGCACTTTCAGACTATCCACCGCTGCAGTGTCGATGTCGCTCACGGGCTCGCGCTTCTCTTCGGAATCGGCACCAAGGCCCTTCCATTATGGGATTCGAGGACGAGGCGGAGCA
>DASRLF010000069.1:0-44754 GCA_035648555.1 Pseudolabrys sp. | reverse complement strand
AGCGCAATGCGGGTTTCGACCTGCACCAGCACGCAGATTTCGGCGTTGGCCTTGCCGAGATAGCCGGGCGTGCGGCCATAACGGCTGGCGCGCGACGCCACCGAGACGCCGCGGATGCCCTGCGGCGGATAACGGGTCGATGCCACGGCGCGCTTGGCCTCTTCGACATTCTGCACGTAAGGAAACAACAGCGTCTGCGCGCCGATATCGAGGCAGCGCTTGGCGAGCACCGCGTCGTTCCAGGCCGGGCGAATGATGGGCGTGGTGGCGCTGGCCTGCATGGCCTGCAACTGGCCGACCAGATCGGGAATTTCGTTGGGCGAGTGCTCGGTGTCGAGCAGGATCCAGTCGAAGCCGCTATCGGAAATGATTTCCGCGCCGATATTGCTGCACAGGCTGCACCACAGACCAATCTGCAATTTGCCGGCGGCGAGGTTGTGCTTGAAAGCGTTGCGTTGGAATTCTGTTGCCATTGTTCTTACTCTATTAATTTGCGCATGATCTTATCCGAAAACCGGTTCCCACTTTTCGGGATCATGCGCTAGACAAATTGTATTGCGATGCCGCCGAGCGGGCCGTAATCGGCGTGGATTGTATCGCCTTTGGCGGCGAACACCACGCGGGTGAATGATCCGGCAAGAACTATGTGGCCGGGCTCGAGCGCATGGCCGTGGGGACCGATCTTGTTGGCCAACCAGGCAACGCCGAGCGCTGGATGGCCGAGCACGCCAGCGGCAAGACCCGTCTCTTCGATTTCCGAATTCTTGTACATGATGCCGCCGACCCAGCGCAGATCGACATCCATCGGCCCGACCGGGCGCCCTCCCATCGCGATACCGGCGGCGGCGCCATTATCGGCGACGGTATCCACAATCTTGCGCGGGTCCTGCAGACGGGCGTCGACGATCTCCATCGCCGGCACGACATATTCGGTGGCGCGCAGCACGTCGGCTAAGCCCACGCCCGGCCCCTGCAAGCGCTTGCCCATGATGAAAGCCAGTTCGACCTCGACGCGCGGCTTGCAATAGTCGGCGTGCTTCACTTTGGCGCCGTCGGCGATCAACTGGTCGTCCAGGATATAGCCGTAGTCCGGCTCGTCGATCATCGAGGAGCGCTGCATCGCCTTGCTGGTGAGCCCTACTTTGTGGCCGATCAATTTGGCGCCGGCCTTGATCTTGCGCTGCGCGACGTCGGTGGAGATCGCGTAGGAATCCTCGATGGTAATGCCCGGAAAGGTAATGTGGAGCTGGGTGACCTGCTTGTGCTCTTTGTTGGCCGCCATCAGAATATCGGCGGCCTTCTTGCGGTCGGCTTCGGAGAGCATAACGATTAGACTTTCTTTTCTTGTCGAAGGATCACTTCGAGCGCGACCACAAATGCGAAGGCGTGGGTGAGAAAGTTGATGGTCAGCGCGGAGACATAAGCCGCCGCCGGGTGGGCGAGGTTTCCGAAAATATAGCCTATCATCGCCGCCAGGCTAAGAGAGCCTAGGCCGACGAACACCGCCTGGATGATGGGTGGCACGCTCTTGCCCGTCGCGGCGATCCGGCGATGCGGATAGGTGAGCAGAAGCGCCAGCATCGGTATGCCGAACATCAAGGCGGACGCCTTCCAGACCCACGACTCAGAAATATCATAGAGGCTCAATACCGGAGGAAGGAGTGCCCCGGCCGCCATCCAAAAAAAGTGGCCGACCACGGTGCGGGCGAGGAAACGATCGAGCGCCGATAGTGTCGCGCCGGCCGATTGGCGCACGATGAGCAGAAGCGCCGCAAAGCCGGCAAACGTGATCATCAAAGTCGCGAGCGTGTAGAGTAAGGCTGCGCCTTTGATTTCCATTTTTTTGGCCTAGTGCTTCAGCTTGGCGTCGACCGCGAACTTCGCCTGCGTCTTCTTGGTGATCTCGTCGAGCGTCACGTCGGGCGCAAGCTCGATCAGCGTCATGCCGCCCTTCTTGCGGTCGATGGTGAACACGCCGAGATCAGTGATCACCATGTCGACAACGCCGGCGCCGGTCAGCGGCAGGTCGCATTTGTGCAACAGCTTGGGCGCATCCTTGGCGGTGTGCTCCATGATCACCACCACCTTCTTGACGCCGGCGACCAGATCCATGGCGCCGCCCATGCCTTTGACCACCTTGCCGGGGATCATCCAGTTGGCGAGGTCGCCGTTCTCGGCCACCTGCATGGCGCCGAGCAGCGCGAGGTCGATATGGCCGCCGCGGATCATGGCGAATGAATCGGCCGATGAGAAAAAGCTGGTGGTTGGTAATTCAGTGACGGTCTGCTTGCCGGCATTGATCAGGTCGGCGTCTTCCTCGCCCTCATAAGGGAACGGGCCGAAGCCGAGCATGCCGTTCTCGCTTTGCAGCTGAACGCTCATGCCTTTAGGGATGTAGTTCGACACCAGCGTCGGGATGCCGATGCCGAGATTGACGTAAAAGCCGTCGTGCAGCTCCTTGGCGGCGCGTTCGGCCATTTGATCGCGGGTCCATGCCATGACGATCTCCTTTACGCGCGCTTGCGCACGGTGCGCTGCTCGATGTGTTTCACCGCATTCGGCACATGGACAATGCGTTTGATGTAAACGCCCGGCGTGATGATGGCATCGGGCTCGAGTTCGCCTGGTTGCACCAGGTTCTCGACCTCGGCGACGGTCATCTTGCCGGAGGCCGCCACCATCGGATTGAAATTGCGCGCGGTCTTCCGGTACACGAGATTGCCCTCGGTATCGCCCTTCCAGGCATGCACCAGCCCCAAATCGGGGACGATGCCGCGCTCCATGATGTATTTCTCGCCGTCGAACTCACGCTCTTCCTTGCCCTTGGCGATGTCGGTACCGGCGCCGGTGCGGGTGAAGAACGCCGGAATGCCGGCGCCGCCGGCGCGCAACCGTTCGGCCAGCGTACCTTGCGGATTGAACTCGATCTCCAGCTCGCCGGCGAGATATTGCTGAGCAAATAATTTGTTCTCGCCGACGTAGGACGAGATCATCTTCTTGACCTGCTTGGTCTCCAGCAGCAGGCCGATGCCCGCACCGTCGACGCCGGCATTGTTCGATACGAAAGTGAGATTTTTGACGCCGGAATCGCGGATCGCCAAGATCAGGACCTCAGGGATGCCGCACAGACCGAAACCGCCGGCCGCAATCAACATGCCATCCTTGAGCACTCCGGCCAACGCCGCGCGGGCATCGGGATAGACCTTCTTCATGCTACTCCACCACTCTCCCGGCCGTCTGGAACACTAGCCGAACACCTAAAAACATCAATGAGACGCCCGGACGCAAGTCCTCGACGTAAAAACTAGCGGGCGGGCGTCGGTATCTCCATGACCGGGTTGCGCGGTTTTTCCGGCACCGCCACAGGCGGCGGCGCGGCCGGCGTCACCACGGTCTTCTGGACCGTGAGCGTGGTCGGCAGCGGTAAGTTGTGCGGGTAATAGGTCCAGAACACAAACAGGCCGGCGAACACGATGGCCGAGAGCAACGCCGCCATCATGCGGTGATGGAACGACAAGATGTTGCCGACCAAAGTGGAGACGAAAACCATGATGGCCAACACGATGACATAGAGCCAATTCACGGCAGCCAGATCGATCGGCATTAGACGTTATCCTCTTCGCAGCCCTTGGGCCCATTTTAGCGCCGACCCGCCATGCGGGTCACCTGTGCCGGTCATTTCCCAAGGCCCTAAATGCCATTATACAGCGCACGATGACAAATCTGCTGATCCTCGCCGAAGTCAATGAAGCCGTGCGGAGCCGCTATAAGGTCATGCTGCTGGAACGGTTCCCGCAACTGACCATCAATGTGGCCGGGCATCACAACCTCGTCGATCCGTATATCGCCGATACCGACGTGCTGCTGTGCTTTTCGCCGCCGATGGCCGACCACGTGGTACGCGACGCCAAGAAGCTGAAATGGATCCAGGCGCTCGGCACCGGCATCGACAATATCGTCGATCTGCCCTCGCTCGGCAAAGAGGTTCTCGTCACCAATATCCGCGGCATTCACGGGCCGCCGGTGTCGGAAGCCACTATCGCCTATATGCTCTCGCTCGCCCGCGACCTGCCGCGCTCGACGCGCGCGCAGGACAGAAGCGACTGGGAACGCTGGCCGGCGCAGCTCTTGGACGGCAAGACTGTCGGCATCCTCGGCGTCGGGTTGATCGCGGAATATCTAGCGCCGATCTGCAAGCAGTTCGGCATGATGGTGATTGGCATCAGTGGCAGTCCGCGCCCGGCCAAAGGCTTCGACCACGTGGTCGCGCGCGACGATCTCCTGAAGGTCGTGCCCGAATTCGACTTTCTGGTGGCGCTCGCACCGTTGACGGTGGAAACGCGCGGCATCATCGGTGAGAAGGTGTTCGCCGCCATGAAGCCCTCGGCCTACCTGATCAATGTCGCGCGCGGCGGCGTGGTCGACGAACCGGCCTTGATGGCCGCGCTCGAGGCTGAAAAAATCGCCGGCGCAGCCCTCGACGTATTCTCGGAAGAGCCGCTGCCTGCCAGCAGCCCGCTGTGGAAGACGAAGAATATCACGCTCTTCCCTCACCTCGGCGGCTTCTCCGTCGGCTACGAAGATCGCGCCATGCCGACCATCGAAGGCAATATGCGCAAGTTCTTCGCCGGTGATCTCAAAAGCATGATCAATATCGTGCGCAAACCCGCCTCCTGGGGAGTTTAGAAAATGGTTTTGTCGGAACGACTGAACACGCCGATCTCAACCGCCGAACTGGAGCGTCGCTGGGGTCTGGTTCGAGCCGCGATGGAGCGAGAGAAGATCGATGTGCTGCTGATGCAGAACAACAACGATCACATGGGCGGGTACGTTCGTTACTTCACGGATATGCCGGCGACCAATGGCTATCCCAATACGGCGATTTTTCCACGTGATGGAGAAATGAGCGTGGTGTGTCAGGGTCCGTTTGGCGGCTCCGAGACCACCGCGCAAGGCGATATCAACTGGCGGGGCGTCCAGAAAATCATGACGACGCCGAGCTATGCCTCGGCGCATTACACCAAGGATTACGATCCCGCACTTGCGGCACGCGCGCTCGAGCCGTTCCGCAACGCCACCATCGGCTATGTCGGCACCTATCAGATGTCTTACGCGATGCTGGATTTCATCAAGCGCGCGTTTCCGAAGGCGCGCTTTGTCGACGCCACCGACATGGTCGACCAGATCAAGGTCATCAAGAGCGCGGAGGAAATGGAATTGGTCAAGCGCGCGGCGCTGATGCAGGACGGCGCGATGCGCGCCGCTTTCGCGGCGGCCAAGCCCGGCATGCGCGACACCGAAGTGGCCGCGGCCGCGCAGCATTACAGCGTGTCGCACGGCAGCGAGAACGGGATTTACCTGTGCGCCTCGATGCCGCTCGGCCAACCGTCGAAATTCGGCAACAAGCATTTGCAGAACCGCGTCATCCAGAAAGGCGACCAGATTGCCTTGCTGGTGGAAGATAACGGGCCCGGCGGCATGTATACCGAGCTCGGCCGTTCCTGCGTCGTCGGCGCCAAAGTGCCGCAGGCGATGAAGGATGAGCTCGCGTTCTGCATGGAGGCGCGCAAGATGACGCTCGATCTGCTCAAGCCGGGCACGGCCTGCAAGGACATCTGGGACGCCTTCAATGCTTTCATGCGCAAGAACGGCCGCCCGATGGAGGCGCGGCTTTATTGCCACGGCCAGGGCTACGATCTGGTGGAGCGTCCGCTGGTGCGCAACGACGAGCCGATGAAAATCGCCAAGGACATGAATATCGTCGTGCATCCGACTTACATCCACGCCGGCTATCTCAACTGGCTGTGCGACAATTACCTGATCGGCGGCAACGGCCCGGGCGACCGGTTGCACCAGTTTCCGGAAGAAGTCGTCGAAGTCGGATAGCAGCCATCCTTTTGGCGGTCTTGACCGCCCTTCCCCGGGGGCGCAAGAATTTCCTCCTCAGGTGGAGGAAACCCTATGAAAAGAACACTGTTTGGCGCTGCTCTGGCGGCGTTGCTGGCGTTGACCGGCTCGGCCGGCGCGCAGAATTTTCCCGATCATCCGCTGACCATGGTGATCCCGTTCGCGGCGGGCGGGCCGACCGACGTGCTCGGCCGTGTGATGGCGGCGCGCATGGGCGAAATTCTCGGCCAGAACGTGATCGTCGAGAACGTCGGCGGCGCCGGCGGCATGACCGGCGGCAAGCGCGTCGTGGACGCCAGGCCCGATGGCTATACCATCCTACTCGGCACCGTCGGCACCCAGGCGCAGGGCCAGACGCTATACAAGCATCCGCTCTACAACGCCGTTACCGACTTCACGCCCGTTGGGCTGATCGCCGAAGTCCCGATCGCGCTTCTTGTGCGCAAGGACCTACCGGCCAAGGACTTCAAGGAATTCGTCGCCTACTCCAAGGCCAACCAGTCCAAGATGCAATTCGGCTCGGCCGGCGCGGGCTCGGCGACCCATCTCGGCTGCGTCGTACTCAACACCGCCATGGGCACCAACATTACCCACGTGCCGTACAAAGGCACGGGGCCCGCGATGCAGGATTTGGTCGCCGGCCGCATCGACTTCCTGTGCGAGATCATCACGACGGCTAAGCCGCAGATCGACGGCGGCAATGTCCGCGCGCTTGCGATCATGACCTCCGAGCGTTCGGCGGTGCTGCCGAACCTGGCCACCACGCGCGAGCAAGGCCTCGACGTGCAAGCCTATACCTGGAACGCGCTGTACGCGCCGAAGGGTACGCCGGACGCCGTCATCAAGAAGCTCAACGACGCCATGGTCGCGGCCATGACCACGCCGGCGGTGCATGACCGCCTGCAGAGCCTAGGCGCCACGATCGTTGGTAAGGACCGCAGCACACCCGCCTATCTCGGCAAGTTCACCGCCGATGAAATCAAGAAATGGGAAGCGCCGATCAAGGCGAGCGGCGTTTCGATCGAGTGACGCCGCGACGCGCGCGAAGGGAGTTCGATGATGGCCGACATCAAGATCCAAAATGTCGACGCGCTCGGCAAACCGCTGGGACAATACTCTCACCTGACCCGCGTGAAGGCGTCTGAATTCGTCTTCATCGCGGGACAGGTCGGCGTCGACCGGGACGGCAAGGTCGTCAGCGACGATTTCGACGCGCAGTGCGTTCAGACCTTCGCCAATATCGAGGCGGCGCTGAAATCGGTCGGCGCCGGCTGGGGCAATATCGTCGAGTTCACCACCTACATGGTGCACTCGCAAGACATTCCGAAATTCATGAAATTCCGCCTGCGCGAATTTCCCAAGATGTTTGTGAACGGCGCCTATCCGCCCAATACACTGTTGATGATCGACCGGCTGGTGCAGGAGCCGCTTTTGATCGAGGTCTCGGCGGTTGCGGCGCTGTAATCGTACCGTTCATCCCCGCGCAAGCGGGAATCAAGTCCGCAAGTAATCTGGGTGCCCGCTTTCGCGGGGACGAGCGGAAAATATCTTTCACTTCACCTTATCAATCAGGCTGACGTGTGCGGCCACGACACGCCAGCCCTCGGCAAATTTCACCCAGGTTTGCATCTGCCGGCCGGTCTTGCCGAGCGCCGAAGGCCGCACGTAGAGCGTCGAGGCGACGGCGAATTCACGGCCGAAGGTGGTAATCACCGTGCGCGACAGCGTGCGCCCCAGCGCCACCGGCGAGCGTGCGGCACGGAACGCCTTGATCTCGGCGTGACCGTAGAGAATTTCAGCCCCGCCATAGCGGACGGTGCGCGGATCGTCTCGAAACAAGGCATTGAGTGCGGGCACATCGTTCGACACCAGCGCTTTTTCGTAAAGCGCGAAGGCCTCGCGGACCTCGGCCACGATCTCCGGCAGGTCGATCTCCATTTTTATTCCCCCTAGAGGTTCGGTTTGGGCGCGGCGCCGGCGCCCATCTGTTCCAAAGCGTGCGCGATGCGCAAGGCGACATCCTCGCGCCAGGGCGCGGCGATGATCTGCACGCCAATCGGCAGCGGCGCGAGCGCCACCGGCACCGCCGCAACCGGCAGGCCGATGAAAGAAATCGGCTGGGTGTAGAGCCCCAAATTGGCGCGTACCGGCAATTCGACACCGTCGAGCGTAAAGTTTTGCTGGCCGATCTCGGGCGCGGTGCAGGGCGTAGCCGGCGCCAGGATCGCGTCGCAGCTCTTGAACAGCTCAAGAACGCGCGCGCGATACCAGCGGCGGAATTTTTGCGCCTGCACGACAAGAGTCGACGGCACCATGGCGCCGGCGATCAGGCGGTCGCGCACGGCGGGATCGAAATCGTTCGCCTGCTTACGCAGACGCTCGAGATGCAGCGCGGCGCCTTCGGTGACGGTGATGACATAGGCTGCGGCGCGGGCGCGTGCCGCCTCGGGAATGTCGATCTCGTTGCGCGCGCCGACAGCTTTGGCGACGCGCTCGAGCGCGGCCAGCGCCTCGGGAAACGCACCTTTCTTGAAATAGCCGCCGGCAACGGCGATCCGCAGGCCGTCGAGTCCGCGCTCGAGCTGCGGCGTGGCCGGCTCGAACGGCCGGTCGAGGCTCGCTCCATCCTCGGCGTCGAAACCCTGCATGGCGTCGTAAGACAGGGCGAGATCGCGCGCCGAGCGCGCCAACGGCCCCACATGATCGAGGCTCGCCACGAACGGAAACGAATGCGCGCGCGTCAGCCGCCCATAGGTCGGCTTCAGTCCGAAAATTCCGCACAGCGAGGCCGGCACGCGGATCGAGCCGTTGGTGTCGGAGCCGAGCGCGAGCGGCACTAGGCCGCCGGCCACCGCGCTGCCCGAGCCGCCCGAGGAGCCACCGGTCATGCGGCTCACGTCGTGCGGATTGCGCGAGGGACCGTCGTGAATATTCTCGCCGGTAAAGTCGTAGGCGTATTCGCCCATGTTGAGCGCGCCGAGCAGCACCGCACCGGCTGCTTCCAGCCGTTCGATCAGCGGAGAATCTTTCTTCGCGGGCGGATGCGCGCGGTTGATCTTGGAGCCGGCGACGGTTGCGAGGCCTTCGATGTCGAAAAGGTTCTTGACCGCAAAGGGCACGCCGGCGAGCGGCAGTTGGGCTTTGTCACGCGTGGCGTCGATGGCGCACGCTTTGGCGCGGGCGCGGTCGGCGGTAATGGCGGTGAAGGCATTGAGCGTCGGATTATGCTCTTCGATGCGCGCCAGCGCGTCGTCGACGACGTCCAGCGCGCGGCTCGCCCCCGAGGCGACCGCGCGCGCGATTTCGGCCGATGTCGCCCAAGATAGATCCTGCGCCATGCGTTAGGCCTTGAACACCGGGGCGGGCTCGGCCTCGTCCGGCAGCGGAAAATCCGCGACCAGCGCGGCGTGCTTGAGCGTGACCGCGAGGTTGGCCTTGACCGCGCTTTGCCAGTCCGCCTGCAGCGGCAGTTCGAGCGCGCGGGCGGCGGCGGCGATGAAATCGTCGAGCGGGTCTGTCATGCAAAGCGTCCTTTTCCGGCCCGTAACCCTAGCCGCTACCTAACCGCTTGAAAACGGCACGCGGCTCGCGGCGCGTGGCGAGACGCGGGGACGACAAAAGAAAGCTACTCCACAAACTTCCCCTGCCGCCGCTCGCTGGCGTATTTGACCAGCGCCAGGAAGCGATAAAGCCCGTGCACGAATTTGCCGTAGGGCAGGCTCAGGAATAATCCGAGCACGACGCCGAGATGGATCGCGAGCAATATCCCCATTGCGCCGCTGTCGCGCAGGATCATCAGCAAAAATCCGGTCAGGCTGGTCAGAAACAGCATCGCGATGAAAGCCGTGTCCATGCCTTTGCGGGCGCCGTCGACCAGAATGGGATCGCGCTTGCGCGACAGCATGAACAATCCTACCGGGCCGATCAGCAGCCCGATGCCGCCCACAATGCCGAGCAGCACCGGCAGGCTGACAATCGCATAGGGCGCGTGCCAGCCGAATGCATAATGATAAACCGTGGCGACGCAGGTGGCGGCGAAGCACAGCATGAAGCCGTAGAAGGTGAGATGGTGATAAATGCGGCGCGCCGGCGACGGCGCATCGTCCTCGCTGGTGCAGCCGCCCCCGCCGCCGTGCAAATAAGTGAGATGCATGGTGTCGGCGACAGCCCGGCCGAAGGCGGCAAAGCCGGCACGCGGCGCATCGCCGTTGATGTCGCGCCAGAACGCCCGCAGGCTCATCCAGAACGCCGCAATCACGTATAGCGCCACAGCGCCAAACAGGCCGGCCATGGCGTTGTGCGGCATCACTTTGTAGAAATCGCCGGCGTCTTTCGAGAACAGCGCGACCCGGTCGGCGAGAGCGACGCAGCCGATCACGAAGGCGGCGGTGCTCACTGCTGCCAGCAGCGTGACGATGAGGCCGTTGCGTTCGAACGCGCCCGATAGCGCCTGCGGCCAGACGTATTGCGCGTAGCTGTCGTTGCGCAGTTTGGCGAGGGAAGCCGGCACATTGACGTTGAACTCGTGCGGCGGCGAATACTGGCAGTCGGTGTAGCAGGCGCCGCACTGGTGGCAGAGATTGGCCAGATAATTGAGATCGCCGTCGCCAAAGGTAAAGCGCATCTCCATCGCCGGAAACACCGCGCACAGCCCTTCGCAATAGCGGCAGGCATTGCAGATGGTCATCAGCCGGTCGGCTTCCCGGAGCGCGCTAGTTGTGTGCATGCGACGCCGCCCCCTGCCCCGCCAGGCGGCCGAACACCGCGCCGATGGTCATGCCGATGCCGGCGAGATAGCCCTTGCCCAGCACGTTGCCGGCCATGATTTCGCCGGCCGCGAACATGTTGCCGGACGGCGCGCCGCTGTTCAGCAGCATGCGCGACTCTTGATTCACGCGCACGCCGAGATAGGTGAAGGTAATCCCGGGGCGCAGCGGATAGGCGTAGTACGGCGGCCTGTCGATGGCGCGCGCCCAGTGCGATTTCGGAATGGCGAGGCCGGACGTAGCGCAGTCGTCGAGCACGGTGTGATCGAAGGTGCCGGGGCGCACCCCGGCGTTGAAGTCGCTAATGGTTTTTTCCAGCGACGCCGGCCGCAGCGCGAGTTTGGTCGCGAGCTCGCCGATGGTCGGCGCCTGGATCGCCGGGAAAATCGACGGCATGAACAGATGGAACGATTTCGAGTCGACGATGGTGTAGGCGATCTGGTCCGGCTGCTGCGCCACCAGGCGGCCCCAGATGGCGTAGCGCTTCGGCCAGGTTTCCTCGCCCTCGTCGTAAAAACGCTGCGCGTCGCGGTTGACCACGATGCCGAACACGATGCTGTCGAGCCGGGTGGCGATGCCGCCGTCGAACTTGGGCGCGCGCGCGTCGATCGCCACCGCATGGCATTGCGTCGGATCGCCGACCGGCATGACGTCGGCGGCGTGCAGCATGCGCAGCACATCGCCGCGGTTATAGGGCGTGCCGCGAATGAGGAAATTGTCGGCGGCGGCACCCCAGTATTCCTTCAGCCATTCGATATTGGCTTCGAAGCCGCCGCAGGCCGCCACCAGCGCCTTGCCGCGGATGGGAATTTGCTTGCCCTGGCGCTTGATCACCGCCGAGATGAAAAAACCGTCAGTTATGTTGAGCGCGACCACAGGCGAATCGTAGATCACGCTGACGCCGAGCTTCTCGGCGCGGCGGTAGAGGTCGTTGAGCGCGCCGCGGCCGCCGCCGAGGAAGAAGGCGTTGGTCTTGCCGAGCGACAGCGTGCCGCCGAGCGGCGGCTGAAAACGTACGCCCTGCTCGTCCATCCAGCCAAGCAATTGGGTGGAGTTCGCGACCGTGAGTTTTGCCAGCACCTCGTCGGTCTGCCCGCCGGTGACGCGGTAAAGGTCGTCGAGGAATTCCTCTTTGGCGTAAGGGCCGGTCATGGTCGGCGCGGTGCCGTCATGGGCGCAGCGCAGATTGCGGGTGTGGCGGGTATTGCCACCGCGGTAGAATTCCGGCGCGCCTTCGATCACGATGACGCGGCAGCCGGCGCGCGCAGCGGTGATGGCGGCACACAGCGCGGCATTGCCGCCGCCGGCCACCACCACGTCGAAGGGCTCGGTAAAATCCGGCACGGCGGTCACGACGCAACAGCCTCCGCGACGCGGGCGCCGAAGGCGCCGGTGCCGAGCTTGCCGCCAAGATCCGGCGTGCGCGTTTTCGGATCGGCGATGACGCGGTCGAGCGCGCTCTCGATCGCCTGCGCCGCGCCGTTGAGCTTGTTGTCGCCGCGCCGCTCCCCGAGCCAGGCCAGCAGCATCGCCGCCGAGCCGATCAGCGAGGCCGGATTGGCGAGGTTCTTGCCGGCGATGTCGGGCGCCGAACCGTGCTGCGCCTGCGCCACGCCGTGGTCGCTGCCGTGATTGAGCGAGGCCGCCAGGCCCAGACTGCCGGCGATCTCGCTCGCCTCGTCCGACAGAATGTCGCCGTACATATTGGTGGTCACGACCACGTCGAACTGGCCGGCGTCGCGCACCAGCAGCGCCGCCATGGCGTCGATGATGCGCTCCTCGTATTGCACCTGCGGATATTTTGCCGCGACCGCGCGCGTGCATTCGAGATACAGCCCGTCCGACACGCGCAGTACATTGGCCTTGTGCACACAGGTGACTTTTTTGCGCCGCTGCATCGCCAGTTTGAACGCGGATTCCGCAATGCGCGTCGAGCCGTTGCGCGTGATCTTGCGCATGGCGATGGCGAGATCGGGCGTCGGCATGAATTCGCCGGGGCCGACATGCATCGAGCGGTCGGCATAGAAGCCTTCGGTGTTCTCGCGCACGATGACGAGATCGACCGGCACGCCGCAGCGCGGCGGAAATCCCTCGCGCGAGCGCGCGGGCCTTATATTGGCGTAAAGGTCGAGCCGCTTGCGCAATTCGCCGGACGGGTTGAGCCCGCCTTGCGCCGCCGGCGGATAGTCGTTGTGCGAGACGGGACCGAGCAACACGCCCTGCGCTACCTTGGCGCGCTCCAGCACGGCAGACGGGAATGTGTTGCCGGAGACCTTATGCGCGGCCCAGCCGACCGCCATCGCCTCGAAGGCGAGGCCGAGGCCGAATTTGGCGTCGGCCGCGCGCAGCACGGCCAAGGTCGCGGCGGTGATCTCCGGGCCGATGCCGTCGCCTTCCAGCACCAGGATATCGATCGCACCGGCCGCCATGAAATCGCCCTCGCCGCTCACTTGCGCCGTTGATATAGACCGATTGTTTCGCCGCGGCTACGGTTGCCCGCATGCGACAATGCCGTAGGCTGAGGCACTGAAATTTCGGCCCGCGAAAAACGAAATTCGAACGGACTTCAACCTATCTTGGGAGGATTGCCGTGAAATTCCTGAATTTGCTGCTGATCGGATTGTGCGCCGCGCTGGCACCCGGCCTCGCTTGCGCCCAGGACTTCCCGAACCGGCCGATCCATCTGATCGTGCCGTTCCCGCCGGGCGGCCCGAACGACATTATCGCGCGCACCGTGGCGCAGCGGATGTCCGAAATTCTCAAGCAGCCGATCATCATCGACAACCGCGGCGGCCAAGGCGGCGTGCTCGGCACCGACCAGATCGCGAAGTCGGCGCCGGACGGCTACACCATCGGCATCGTCAGCGCCGGCGCATTGGCGATCAGCCCGAGCATGGAAAAGGTCGCCTACGACACGCTCAAGGATCTGCAACCGATCACGCTGGTCGCCAAGGTCCCGGAAATGCTGGTGGTCGCAACCAGCGTCCCCGCCAACAACATGAAAGAGCTGGTGGCGCTGGCCAAGACGCAGCCTAACAAACTCAACTTCGCCTCGTCCGGCCCCGGCAGCCTGCCGCATCTGGCGGGCGAGCTGTTCAAACTCACCGCCAAGATCGACATCACGCATGTGCCCTACCGCGGCGCGGCGCCGGCCGTGAACGACTTGCTCGGCCAACAGGTGCAGATGGTTTTCCTCGATCTGCCGATCCTGCTGCCGCAGATCAAGGCCGGCAAGCTTAAGCCGATCGCGGTCGGCGCGCCGCAGCGCGTCCCGAGCGCGCCGGACGTGCCGACCACCACGGAAGTCGGCATGCCGAACCTGCAGACCGAAAACTGGTACGGCATGGTCGCGCCGGCGCGCACACCGGCGCCGGTCGTCGCCATCCTGAACAAGGCGACGGTCGAGGCGATGAAGGACCCCGGTGTTGTTTCCAAGCTGTCGAGCCAGGGCGCGAATTTGATCGGCGACACGCCGGAACAGTTCGGCGCCTTTATCGCCAGCGAAACCAAGAAATGGGCCCAAGTCATCAAGGATGCCGGCGTTCCGGTGCAGAAATAGAAAGATCGAAATTTCCATGACTCAACACACCGCGACCACGCCCGCCGATCCGCCGTACTGGATGGCGCAGCCGTCCAAGCCGAAACTCAAACTGCCGCCGGGCGCCACCGACGCCCATGTGCACGTGTTCGGGCCGCGCGCGCGGTTTCCCTTCGCCGACGGGCGCAACTACACACCGTCCGACGCCACCAAGGAGATGCTGTTCGCACTGCATGAGCGGCTCGGCATCCAGCACTGCGTGATCGTGCAGCCGAACTGCCACGGCCGCGACAATGCCGTCACCGTCGATGCGGTCGCCGCCACCGGGCAATCTTATCGCGGCATCGCGCTGGTGCCCACCGACGTCAGCGACGCCGAGCTCAAGCGGCTTGCCGCCGCCGGGCTTTGCGGCGCGCGCTTTCACTATGTCGGGCATCTCTCATCCGGCCCCAAGATCGACGACGTGATCGCGTTTTCCAAGCGGCTCGCCGATATCGGCTGGCACATCCAGATCCATATGGCGGCCGAGCTGATCGCCGAGCTGACGCCGGCACTCAAGCGCTCGCCGGTGCCGGTGGTGATCGACCACATCGGCCGCGTCGATGCAGCGTTGGGGCTGGAGCAGCCCGGCTTCCGCGCGCTGCTGGCGCTAATGCAAGAGAAGCACGTCTGGGTGAAAGTCAGCGGCACCGACCGCATCACGCGGGCCGGCCCGCCTTACGCCGACGCGGTGCCGTTCGCGCGCAGACTGGTGGCCGAATTCGGCGACCGCTGCGTCTGGGGCACCGACTGGCCGCACCCCAATCACGCACCGCCGGTGGTCGATGACGGATTGCTGGTGGACATTCTGGCCGAGATCGCGCCGGGCGCAGCGCTCAAGGCGGTGCTGGTCGACAATCCGCAGCGGCTCTACAAGTTTGCGCCGGCGCGCAAGCTGACAGGGACAACATCATGACCGGACGCTTGCAGGATCGTGTCGCACTGATCACCGGCGCCGGCAGCGTCGGCCCCGGCTGGGGCAATGGCCGCTCGACCTGCGTGCGCTTCGCCGAGGAAGGCGCCAAGATTTTTGCGGTCGACCGCAATCTCGACAGCGTCGCCGAGACCGTCGCCAAGGTGAAGGCCGTCGGCGGCGAGATCGTCACCCATCAATGCGACGTCACCGACGGCACGGCGGTCGCCGCCATGGTCAAAGCCTGTGTCGATCGTTACGGGCGCATCGACGTGCTGGTCAACGGCGTCGGCGGCTCGGCCCATGGCGGGCCGGTCGAGATGAGCGAAGAAGTCTGGGACGGCCAGATCGATTTCAATCTCAAGAGCGTGTTCCTCACGCTCAAGCACGTGCTGCCGGTGATGGAAAAACAAAAATCGGGAGCCATCGTCAATCTCGGCTCGACCTCGGGCATAAGATTTACCGGCGCGTTCCAAGTCGGCTATGCCGCCACCAAGGCCGGCGTCATCCAGCTGTCGCGCGTGGTGGCCGTGCAATATGCCGGCAAGGGCATCCGCGTGAACACCGTGATCCCCGGGCAATTGCATACGCCGATGGTGGAGGCGCGGCTCGCCAAGCAGCGCGCCGGCGGCGACGTCGCGGCGCTCCTGAAGCAGCGCGTGGCGCGCATTCCGCAGGGCTTCATGGGCGACGGCCGCGACACCGCCAATGCGGCGCTGTTTCTGGCTTCCGACGAAGCGCGCTTCGTCACCGGCACGGAAATCATCGTCGATGGCGGCATGAGCGTGCGCTGCGACTAAAATTTCCGTCGATTGCAGGCATTGCCGGTTCCGTGAACGCGCGTTCATGGAACGTCTCGCCGACTTTTGAATTGAATCACTGGCGATTATCCCACGCTATGAAAATCACCCCTGGAGGATTCCATGCGCAAGATTACTTTGACGATTGCTACTCTCGCTGCGATCGGGTTCGTTCTACCGGTCATGCCGGCCAGCGCCGAAAATGCGGTCATTATCAAGACCGACCGCGATCACGACCGTGATTGGCAGCGCCATCAGCATCACAAGAAAATCGTGGTGCTCAAGACGCATCATGATCGCGACCACGACCACGACCGCAACTAATTCGGCAGGCAACGGCCCCTCACCGGGGCCGTTGTTTTACCCGGAGATGACGAATCACTTATTCAGCCACCTGCGCGCAAATCCGAGCAGGCCTTGCGGCAGGAAAATGATCATGGCGATGAAAATAAATCCAAGCGGGATCAGATAGGGAAACTGTTCCCCGAACACGCGCGACATCAACTCGCGCAACAGCTGGAAAAATCCGGCGCCGACGATCGGGCCGACCAGCGTGCCGATGCCGCCCAAGACGTTGAAGATGACGGTATCGCCCGAGGTAACGAAATAGACGAAATCGGGCGCGGCGAATTCGTTCTGCACCGCGTAGAGCACGCCGGCGAGCCCCGCGAAAATCCCCGACAGCATCACCGAGACGATTTTGTAGCGCTGCACCGGATAGCCGATGGCGCGGGTGCGCGCCTCGTTCTCGCGGATCGATTGCAGCACCATGCCGAACGGCGATTGCGTGACGCGGCGCAAGATCAAATACGAGCCGGTCACCACCGCCAGCACGAACCAGTGCAGTGTGGTCGAGGTGAAACGGATGTCGAACAGGAGCGGGATCGAGAAATGCGGGCGGGTGAAGATCAGCCCGTTCTCACCGCCGGTGACTTTCGTCCAGGTGAAGATAATGACGTAGAAAATCTGGCTGAAGATCAGCGTCGTGATCGCGAAATAAATGTCGCGCAGCCGGGTCGAAAAATAGGCCACGAACAGCGCGGCACCAGCGGCGCCGATCAGCCCAAAGCCGATCGCCAGCCACAGGTTCGGCGGGCTCACCATCAGCAGCGCCGCCGCCGCGCCATACATGCCCAGGCCGAAGAATGCCGAATGCCCGAACGACACCATGCCGGTGTAGCCGATCAGCAGATCCGAAGACATCGCCAGCAAGCCCCAGATCAGGACTTCGGTGAGAAAGCGGCGCCAGAATTCCGGCAACACCAGCGGCGCAACGATCAGCACCGCCATCAAGACGGCAAATCCGGCCCAGTATATTTTGGTGTGCCGTGTCATTTTGGCGTAGCGAACAAGCCGGTCGGCCGGAACAGCAGCGTCAGGATCAGCACCACGAAGGAGACGATCACCGCCCGCGAGGGGTCGACCCAGATCGAGGCGTAGGCTTCCAACAGACTGATGAGGATTGCGGCCAGAATCGAGCCGCCAAGATTACCCATGCCACCGACCACCACCACGATAAAAGCCTTGAGCACCCAGTCGAGGCCCATGGTGGGGGCGACGCCGCCGAGCGGGGCAAACAGCACGCCGCTCGCCGCCGCCATCGCGGCGCCGATGGCGAACACGCCGGTGAACACCCACGGCACGGGAATGCCCATCGCTTGCGCCATCACGCGGTCCTGCGTGGTCGCGCGAATCCAGACTCCGAATTTTCCATATTTCAGAAACAGCCAGAAGCCGCCGATAATGGCCGCCGACAGGCCCGTGACCACGATCCGGTACCAGGGATATTGCAGATAAAACAAAGTGAAATAGCTGCTGATCGGCTCGGTGATCTTGCGCGTCACGGTGCCGAACTGCCAGAGCGCGTAGTTTTGCAGAATCAGCGATATGCCGAACGTGACCAGGATGGTGTTGAGCGGGTCGCGGCCGATCAGCGGACGCAGCGTCACGACCTGCAACGCCGCGCCGAGAATGGCGACGACGAGCGCCGACATGATCAGCCCCAGCCAGAAATTGCCGGTCGCCGCGACGACGATGACGCCCAAATAGGCGCCGAGCATGAACAGCTCGCCGTGCGCGAAGTTGACCACGTCCATGATGCCGAAAATCAGCGTTAGCCCGGAGGCGACCAGCGCCAGGATCATACCGGTGACGATGCCGTTCACCGTCTGGATGATCAGCAGGTCGAGCGGGATGGCTTGGATGAATCCGATCACGGCGTCCATCGCCTACACCCCCAGATATTGTTTGATGAGCGGGTGATGCACGTCGAGTTCCGAGGCCGCGCAATGATGGCGCACGCAGCCCTTCTCCATGATGTAGATGCGCTGGCTCGCGGCCAGTGTCAGCGGCACGTTCTGCTCGACCAGCAGGATCGCCACGTTCTCGTTGTGCAGCAGCTCGATGATCTGCGCTATCTGCGACACCATGCGCGGCATTAGGCCTTCGGTCGGCTCGTCGAGCAGGATGATCTTGGGTTCCAGCATCATGGCGCGGGCGATGGCCAGCATCTGCTGCTCGCCGCCCGACAGCGTGCCACCGGCTTGGCCGCGCCGCTCGGCCAGCACCGGGAAAAAAGTGAACACTTTGTCCAGCAAGGCGGCTTTTCGCTCCTCGGTGACGCCGCCGCGGTCGAGACCGGTGCGCAAATTCTCCATCACCGTGAGGTAGCGAAAGATGCGCCGATCCTCCGGTACATAGGCGATACCGCGCCGCGCCAGTCTGTGCGCCGGCGTGGTGATGATCGATTGGCCTTCGTACAGCACCTGACCTTGGCTCGCATCGACCAGGCCGATGATGCTCTTGAGCGTGGTGCTTTTACCAACCCCGTTGCGGCCGAGCAGACCGACGACTTCGCCGCGCCCGACGTGCAGCGAGACGCCGTGCAGGATGTGGCTCTTGCCGTAATAAGTGTGCAGGTTCTCGACCTGTACCAGCGGCTCGGACGATGGCGCGGGAGCGTTCATGTCTTGAGGTAGACCTCCTGCACCTTCGGGTTCTGCTGGATTTCCGCCGGCGTGCCGTCGGCTAGCACCTCGCCGTAGTTGAACACGGTGATGCGGCTCGCCAGGCCCATCACCAATTGCATGTCGTGCTCGACGATAAGGATTGTCAGATCTTTCGCAATGCCGCGCACCAGTTCGGCCGTTTCGTTGGTCTCTGCCGCGCTCATTCCCGCCGTCGGCTCGTCAAGGCATAACAGTTGCGGCTCGGTGGCGAGCGCTATGCCGATCTCGAGATTGCGCTGCTCGCCGTGCGACAGATTGGCGGCGAGCTCATGCGCCTTCGGCAATAGCCCGACGGACAAGAGCGCCTTCTCGGCCCTCTCGGTCAGGTCGGTGAAAGAGCCGCAGTGACGAATCATATTCCAGCCGTGCCGGCGCGACTGCGCGGCGACGCGAACATTTTCCAGCGCGGTCGCGTTCGGCAGAATGTTGGTGATCTGGTAGGAGCGCGCGATGCCCTTCTGCGAGATCATATTGGAGGGCAAGCCGGTAATGTCCTCGCCGTTGAACAAAATGCGCCCGGAGGTCGGACGCAGTACGCCGGTAAGGCAATTGAAGAAGGTGCTCTTGCCAGCGCCATTCGGCCCGATGATGGCGCGAATTTCACCGCGGTTGATTTCGAAATTGATGCGGTTGAGCGCGGCCAGTCCGCCGAAGCGGACAGCCAGCATTTCCGTTCGCAGGATAGGAGACGGTGCCGCCCCCCGGCTGCTTGCCGGGGAGCGCGTGTCGATCGCCTGTTCCACGTGTTATTACGCCGCCGGAAACTTGCAGGCCGGCGGAACCATTTGCTTGTCCTTCGGCACCGTCTCCATAAGCTTGTAGGTGCCGCCCTTCACTTCGAAGATGAACTCTTGCAGGAACGCCTGATGGTCTTCCTTGCGCAGCGTCTTGTCGCCCTGCGGGAAGTCGTCGCCTGCCTTCACCTCGAGACCTTCGAGCGCTTCGATCAGCTTCATAGTGTCGGCGCGGCTGTCGAACTTCGACTTCTCCATGGCGATTTTCATGGCGTTCAAGGCTTCGTAGTTCGATTGCACGTACTTATCAGGCAGCGGGCCGGTCGGATCGATTTTGGCCAGCCGCTTCTTGGCTTCGTCGAAGAAGCGGTGGTGATAGGGCGTATCGAGCGGGCCCTGGAACACCGGGATATAGCGATTGATGGCGATGAAGCCGTCGATCTTGTTGCCCAATCCGGGAAGATTGCTCGCCTCGGTGATCGAACCGTCGCCAGCCCATTTGTACTTTTTAGTCAGGCCAAGATCGTAAGCCTGGTTGCCAATGGTGACGCCGTCTTTGCCGAAGAATATGCCGAACAGACCGTCGAAATTACCGGAGATCTTCGACAGGAACGGCGTCATATCGGCGGTGCCGAGCGGGATGCCGGTGGTGCCGACGATTTCACCGCCGTTCTTCTTGATCTCGGCGGCATAGGCGTCGCGCGTCGACTGGCCCCAGGAGTAGTCGGCATAGGCGAGGTGCCACTTCTTGCCCATTTTGGTGAGCGTCGGCGCGAAGGCGACTGCTTGTGCCGGCGCATAGTCGTGCAGGCGAAAGGTGTAGCGGTTGCAGGCGCTGGTGGTTAGCGTGGTGTCGAGACACACCGTGATCATGTTGAGGATCTTGGCCTCCTGCCACACCGGCATGCAGGCAAGACAAATATTGGACAGGAAGCCGCCACAGTGAACGTCGATATTGTCCTCTTGCACCATCTTCGCGGTCTTGCGGCGCGCCACGTCGGGCTTGGACTCGTCGTCTGCGATCACCAATTCGACCGGACGGCCATTGATGCCGCCGTTTTTGTTGATGCGGTCAGCCGCCATTTCGAGGCCCACCACCGCGGGCTTGCCGCCGGGCGCGCCCGGGCCGGACAACGGTTGCTCCGAACCGATCTTGTACGGCTTGGCGGCGCCGAATGCCGCGCGCCACGGCGCCGGCATCAGCATCATCGCGCCGACCGCACCGCCGCCCCAACCGACGAGCCTGCGGCGCGTGACCTTGCCGCTGTACCAGATGTCACTCGCCCAGGATTCTTCTTTCCACTTTTCAGTCATTGCAGTTTCCTCCCTCTAGAGCTCGTTTGAACGATACGAAGTGCGCGCGGGCGCCGAAGCGTTGGCTTGAAAGCGCTGAATGGAATGGATATCGCGCCGTGCCAGAAAGCACGGTCACCGCACGCCTAGCCGGGGCGGCATGAAGCGGCATTCGACTCTTGTCCTCCCTACGGCCCTTGGTTGGGCTCTTCGGGTGGCATTATGTCATAAGAAAACGCCATCCCGTCACCAGTTTCAACCGCTATTTTCATATTGATGCACGGGACTTCACATGGTCGGATGGCGGGCGACGTGCGACCTTGCTAGGCTTATTCGACGCTGCGAAAACCGCCGGTAAGCAGAACGGATGACCCCGATGCCCGTAACACCCCTGCGCCGAGACGACGCGGCCGCGCCCGGCAGCGGCCACGCGGCACGGCTTTCTGTGCGCGCCAACACGCATCGCGGGCCGACCGCGGGTCTTGCCCCCGGCTATGTGCAGGGCAATCTCGCCATTCTGCCGAAGGCGCTCGCCGCCGATTTCCTGCGTTTCTGCCAGCTCAACCCCAAACCCTGCCCGGTAATCGGGACTTCCGAGCCGGGCGATCCGCGCGTGCCAAGTTTGGGCGAAGACTTGGACATCCGCACTGACCTGACGCGCTACCGGGTGTGGCGCAACGGCGAACTGGTGGCGGAGCCCGAGGATATTCGCGACGTCTGGCGCGACGATCTGGTGAGCTTCGTGATCGGCTGCTCGTTTTCATTTGAGGAAGCGCTGATGAGCGATGGCATCGAGCTGCGTCACATCGCGCGCGGCTGCAACGTGCCGATGTACCGCACCTCGATCGCCACCAAGGAGGCAGGTCCCTTCCACGGGCCGATGGTGGTGTCGATGCGGCCGATGACGCCGAAGAACGCCATCCGCGCGGTGCAGATCACCACGCGCTTTCCGCAAGTACACGGCGCGCCGGTGCATATCGGCAAGCCGGAGCTGATCGGCATCGAGGACATCATGAAGCCGGACTACGGCGACGCCGTCGAAGTGCGCGGCGATGAACTGCCGGTGTTCTGGGCGTGCGGTGTAACGCCGCAGTCGGTGATCGCGACGGTGAAGCCGGAATTCTGCATCACGCATTATCCCGGCAGCATGCTGGTGACCGACCGTAAGAATACCGAATTTGCGATTATGTAGTTAGGCTGCATCCCTCGCCGCCTTCTTGTCGAGCAATCCAGCTTCGATCAAGGCCAGCCGAATGCGCGCGATCTCGGCGCGCTCGAGCTTGACCAGCGGCGGCCGCACCACCGCACGCGGCAATTTACCGAGCAGCACCAGCGCTTCCTTCATGCGGTTGTGCATATCAACGAAGGGGTCGGCATAGAACACCCGCGCGGTCGGCTCGATGCGGTCCGCGAGACGCTTGGCTTCCTCGAGTTCGTTGCCCTGCACAGCGCGGAACAATTTTGCCTGGAGATCGGCGATCACGCTGCCGGAGCCCGACAGCAAGCCGTTGGGGCCCAGCACCAATGACGCGAACAGCCACGAGCTGTGGGTGGTGAGCACGTTCACCGGCCGCGACAGATTTTGCAGCGTTTGGACGTGCCATTCGTGATGCGGCACGTTGCCGATCCAGTCCTTGATGGCGCGGATGGTCGGCACCTGCTCGCACAGTCGCAGCAGCGTGTCCTTCGGATAGCCTTGGCCCGTGGCCAGCGGATACTGAAACACAATGAGCGGTAGATCAGTGGCGTCGGCGATGCGCTTGAAATGCGCCAGCGCCATGCCTGCGTTCTGGCCGAGCGTGAATGGCGCCGGCGGAAACACCAGCAGCGCCGAAGCGCCACCCTGTGCCGCCATTTTCGCGAGCCTTGCCGCCTCGACGCTACCGTCGGCCCAGATGCCGTTCACGGTCGGCAGCTTGACGCCGATCTCGTCCTGCGTGATGTCGAGCACGCGACGCTGCTCGTCGACTGTGCACGACGCCACTTCGGTCGAGTGCGCGTTGATGGTGACGGCGGACAGTCCCTCGACCGCGGCGATGTCGCGCAGATGCTTGCGGTAGCTCGCCTCGTCGATCGACAGATCGTTCTCGAAAGGCAGCAGCACCGCCGGGATTACGCCGTGAGGAATATAAGTCGCGTGCCGTGGCATGTCCTTCGTCTCCTTACTCTGCAGCCCTGACCGGCGCGCTGGTATAGCCGAATTCGCCCGACAGGCGGTCGGCGGCGGCGCGCACGATGCGCGCGCGTTTTTGCAGCGCCTCAATCGATAGCCTCCAGACCGGGCCGGAAATGCCGATGGCGCCGGTCACCTCGCCGCTGAAATCGCGCACCGGCAGCGCCACGCAGCGCAATTCCGGATCGAATTCGCCGTCGTCGAAGGCGATGCCGGCGCGCCGTACCTCGACAATCTCGCGGCGCAACAACTCGGCCGAGGTGATCGACTTCGGCGTCAGCGCCTTGAACTCGGCGCGTTCGAAAAACCGGTCGAGCTCGTCGGCCGCAAGCGCCGCCAGCATGATCTTGCCGAGCGCCGTGCAATGCGACGGCCGCACCACGCCGACCCGGTCGGTCAACTGGAAAGCGCCCGGCCCGCTTGTGCGCGCCAGCACCACCACGGCGTCGCCCATGCGCACCGAGAAATGCGCGCTCTCGCCGGTCTCGCGCGACAGATCTTCCAGCACCGGGGTGGCCAGACTTATCATCTCGATCTCGTCGAGCGCGCTGGCGGCAAGCGCGAACAGCGGACGGCCGATACGGTAACGCTTGGAGTCCTTCATCTGCCGCACATAGCCGATCGAGACCATGGTTTTGACCAGATGGAACGTTGTGGAATTGTGCAGGCCGACGCGCTTGCTCAGATCGGCAAGTCCGATGCCGTCGCGGTTGCGGGCGATCTCTTCCATGATGGCAAAGCCACGGCCGATCGACTGCACGCCACCGCGCGCCCGCGCGGCACCCACCTCGGCAACGCGCTCCGGCCGCGCGCTGGCGGCCTTCGGTTTTCCTCGCACCGGCATCTCGGTCGCCTCCCGTGACGAAGAAGACGTTACACTTAAGCTTTTTCGATTGGCAAATGGCAATTCACCATGTTGAATGCCGGTTGCGGCGCTAATCCAGCGCCCAACACCCGGCAAGTCCGTGACTGACGCGCAAAACGACAGCTACGACGTCATTGTGGTCGGCGGCGGCGGCACTGGCCTTGCCGCCGCGATCGAGGCGGCCGGCGCCGGCGCCCGAACCGTGCTGATCGAAAAGAACCCCGCGCTCGGCGGCTCGACCGGCTGGTCGGTCGGCTCGATCAGCGTCAGCGCCACGCCGCATCAGGCGGCCAAGGGCGTCGTCGACAGCCCGGAAGATCATTGGCGCGATATGGCGCTGTTTAATGGGGCGCTGGATAAGCGCGATAATCCGGCGCTGCGGCGCGTCTTGACCGAGGAACTACCGGGCACGTTCCGCTGGCTGCTGTCGCACGGCCTGCGGTTTTACGGGCCGATGCCGGAGCCGCCACATACCAAGCCGCGCATGCATAATGTGCTGCCCAATTCGCGCTCGTTCATCCGCAATCTGGAGCGGGCGGCGCGTCGTGCCGGCGCGACGATCGTGACGTCCACGCGCGCCGAGGAACTGATGACCAGTAACGGCCGGGTAACGGCGGTGGCCTGTACCACGCCGCAGGGTCACCGCGTGTTCACCGCGCGCCGCGCGGTGGTACTCACCAGCGGCGATTTCACCAACGATCCCGAGTTGAAGGGCCGCTACATGGGCGCACAGGAAGCCAAGGCCTCGGGCGTCAATCCGACTGCTACCGGCGACGGACAGAAGCTCGCGGTCAAGCTCGGCGCGCGCATCCTCAATGGCGATCTCGCGCTCGGCCCCGAATTACGCTTCGTGCCGCCAAGCCGAGCTAATTTTTTGCAGAAGCTGCCGCCCTGGCCGTGGCTGGCCTCGTTCATGGCCTGGTCGATCGACCATATGCCGCCCATTCTGCTGCGGCCGTTCATCATGAGCTTCGTGACGACCGCACTGGCGCCCTCGCCCAACCTGTTCGAGGCCGGCGCGCTGCTGGTGAACAAAAACGGCGAGCGCTTCACCGACGAGCGCGACAATCCGGCGCTGGTGTTACCCGATCAGCCGGACGGCAACGGTTTCATTCTGCTCGATGCGCGCATCGCCAAATTGTTCACCGCGTGGCCGAATTTCGTTTCGACCGCGCCGGGCGTGGCCTATGCCTATCTCGCCGACTACCGACGCAACCGGCGCGATGTGTTTGCCAGCGCCGCGACGCTTGCTTCGCTCGGCCAGCAGCTCGGCATGCCAGCTGGTGCGCTCGATCGCACGGTGGCGGCTTACAACGCCAAAGCCGGCAACCGGCCGGCGATCGGCGGCGGCTCCTATGTGGCACTCGGGCCGGCGCGCGCAGTGTTCGTGCACAACGAGGGCGGGCTGGCGGTCGATCACGAGCATCGCGTGCTTGGCGAAGGCGACCGGCCGATTGCCGGGCTGTACGCGGCCGGCGCCACGGGCCAGGGCGGCGTGCTGCTCAAGGGCCATGGCCATCATCTGGCCTGGGCCTTCGTGTCGGGACGCCGCGCCGGACGCAATGCGGCGAGCGCAGCCGTCACGCACTGAGTAACGGCGACAGCACTGAGGAGTGTTTTTCGACGACTTTGCGGTTAACGGTCCAGACTTCCAAAATCCGCTCGCTGAGCACGATCTGTTCGGGCGAGGCGCCCTCGAAGCTCCAGCCCATCAGGATGTTTTCGCCCATGCTGGCTTTGCGGAAAAATTCGTAGGTCGAACGCGTACCGCCGGCAACATTGTCCAGCACGCCGGGGACCGGAAACCGGTAGACGTGTTCACGGTGGCTTCCTTGCCGCCATTGCCGTTGAGCACGTTTGACATGCCGAAGCGGATCTTCTTACCCGGGATTTCAGCGGTATTGGCTCGCGGCGGGATCGATGTCCTGACGTAACAGCCGCCGGTCGGCGAGGTCGGATCCTTGATCTCCTTGGAATCGAAACCGTAAGATGCCGTACTAGGTGACGCGTCCGGAAACCGCCTGCGCCGCCGCCGGCTGGCAGACGCAGAACGACAACAGAAAGGGAAGCGCTGCGCGGATCATCATGACGTTTACCGCCGTGGCTCTTGCGAAACTTCCGGCACCCCCTGAGAGAAAACCTACTAAATGATAGATTGGCGCGCGCACGCTAAGCAATGAGCGTCAGATCGGCTTTTCGTCGTCGGTCACCGGCGAAGTTACAACCAGGAATATCAGGTCGACGAGCCCAGTATTCGAAATGGCGTGCTTGATGCCGGGCGGCAGGAAGATGAAATCGTGCTTGCGCACGACATGGTCCTTGCCGTCGATATGCATCAGGCCCTCGCCTTCGATGACGTGATAGACTTGCTCCTGCACCTTGTGGCTGTGGGTCTCGACATAGGCCTTCGGCTGATACAGCGAGATGCGGTAGTCGATGTGATGCGAGGCCGCGGTGTCGGGCATCACCAGCGGCTTCGACAGCGCGCCGCCGAAATGGTTGGGAAATTCCAGCCACGGCACTTCCGCGATGTTGCGGATGAAGGCTTTGCGCTTGTCGGCCATCACGCTCCCCTATTTTGCCGGCGCGACGTCGGGCAGATAGCGCTTGCCGAACACCGGCTCGTTGTACGGCGTCGGCGGCAACTCCCAAGCGCCGGTCGAGGGCGGCCTGATTTCGGCGTCGACGTGCACGTCGAGCACGAACGGCTTGTTGGCCTTGATGGCGTGCTCCAGCGCACCTTTGAAATCTTCCGACTTGGTGACGGTGATCGCTTCGACACCGCAGGACTTCGCCATCATCGCGAAATCCGGATTGTACGGCGTCTTGTTTGGGCCCTCGTGGAACATCGTGCCGTGTTCGCGACCGCCGAACATGCCGAGTTGGATGTCGCGGATCGAAACCCAACCGAAGTTATTCCAGATCACCCAGACGACGGCAATATTGTATTCGACCGCGGTGCACAGCACGTGCGGCACCATGGTGAAGCACCCGTCGCCGGCGATCGCGATCACCGGCCGGTCGGGCGCGGCGAGCTTGGCGCCGAGCGCGCCTGCGGCGCCGAAGCCCATGCCGGAGAAGCCCCAGGAGTTGAGCATGTTCTGTGGGCTACGCGCCTTCCAGAACTGCATGTACCAATTGTGATTGACGCCAACGTCGCAGCATAAGATGGCGTCGGGCGGCATCACCGCTTGACAATCCGCAACGACGCGTTCCGGCCGCATCGGCGAAGCGTGCGTGGCGAAATTCGGCTGGCTGAATTTCTCCCACTCGCGTTGCCATTTTTTGATATCGGCGAGCCAAGGCTTGAGTGCGTCGCCACGCTTGGAGCCGCGCTTTTCAAGCTCGGTCAAAAGTTGCCGCAAGAAGGTGCGCGCGTCGGCCAGAATGCCGATGTCGGGCGGATAATTGCGGCCAATCTCGGCGGGATCGAGATCGACGTGGATGAGTTTGCTGGTCGGGAAATTCCACGAATAGCCCGGCATCCACGACGAGGCCGAGCGATCGTCGAAACGCGCGCCGATCGCGATCACCACGTCAGCATGGCGGCCGGCTTCGTTCGCGGGGTAAGCGCCATTGCGGCCGATGAAGCCGAGCGACAGCGGATCCGTCATGTCGAGGCAGCCCATGCCGTTAGGCGAAGAGATCACCGGGATTTGCAGGCGATGGACGAATTCGGTGAGTTCGCGCGAGGCTTCCGATAGGGTGACGCCGTGGCCGATGAAGAGCACCGGACGTTTCGCCTTGAGGATCAGATCGACGCAAGCCGAGATTACTTCGGGCGATGCGCCGCTGCGCTGCGTGTTCAACGGGGGCGCGGGCGGTGGCAGTTCGACGTCGTCTTCTTCCTGGAACACGTTGAACGGCACGTCGACGTTAACCGGCCCCGGCCGGCCCGACAGCATGGTGGTCATGGCCTGGCGTAGCGCCAGCGGCAGCATGTCGACGCGCGTCGGCTGCCAGCTGCGCTTGACCACCGGACGGATGATGTTGGGAAAGTCGGCCTGAAAGTGCTTGTTGATTTCCTGGAACGGGCTGCGGTTGAACTGCTGGGTCGGCACATTGGCGGTGATCGCGAACAGCGCCGAGGAATCGCTGATGGCGCAGGCCAGCGGCATCACGATGTTGCAGGAGCCGGGTCCGCAGGAGGTGAGCGTTGCCACCGGCTCGTGCCGCACGCGGAAGTAGGCGTCCGCCATGTGGCCGGCGACCTGTTCGTGCCGCGGCGACACCAGCTTGATGCGGTCGCGCGATTCGTAGAGCGAATCCAGCATGCCGACATTGCCGTGCCCGCAGATGCCGAACACGTAGGGAATCTTGTTGGCGATCAGGTATTCGGTGATCAGATCGGCGCCCTTGGTCCTCGCCATGCCCGACTTTCTTGTGTTTTTGCGGTTGCGATAATGCGAGAGGGACTTTAACCATATCGGTGACGGATCGACAATATCACCGCGGCGTTTCGCGCGCCCTTCCTCCCCTTGGCGCGGGCGCGGCGGCAAGGCACAACAAAACGTTTCTACAACCGGGGTCTGGCGTAGCGTTTCCATGAAAGCAGCAGCGTTCGAGTATTGCCGCGCGGCCGACATCGACGAAGCCTGTAGCTGGCTCGCCGACGACGACGGCGCCCGCGTGATCGCCGGCGGGCAGACGCTGGTGCCGATGATGGTGATGCGCCTGGCGCGCCCGACCCGGCTGATCGACATCAACCGGATCGCTGCTTTGTCTTATATCCGCAAAGACGGCGACGGGGTCGCCATCGGCGCCACCACGCGACAATGCGTGGTCGAGCGCGATGCGACGGTGGCGGCGGAACTGCCGTTGCTGGCGCGTGCGGTGCCGTGGATCGGCCATAGCGCGACGCGCGCGCGCGGCACCGTTGGCGGCTCACTCGCCAACGCCGATCCGGCAGCGGAATTGCCGCTGATCGCGGTCACGCTCGACGCAGTGCTGAGCTATCGCGCCGTCGGCAAAACCAACACGATGCCGGCGCGCGAATTTTTCGTGGGTGCGATGCTCACCGCGTTGCCGGACGGCGCCTGTCTGAGCAGCGTGCGCTTCCCAGTTTGGCGGGGTGAAAAGATCGGAATCGGTTTTCGCGAGGTGAACGCACGGCGCAGCGATTTCGCCTTCGTGGCGGCGGCGGCGCAGGTCGAGCTGGGTGCGGACGGAAAATGCAAACGCATCGCCATCGGCGTCGGCGCGGCAACCGATTTCCCGATGCGGCTTGAGGCAGCCGAAAAGCAATTGCAAGGCACGGCGCTCGATACCAAGGCGGTAGACGCCGCGGTGCGCGGCGCGCTCACTAATATCGATCCCCTGTCAGACCTGCACGCCTCGGCCAATTACCGGCGGCGCGCTGCTGTCTTTCTCGCCATCCGCGCCGTCGCCGATGCGCTAAGCCAGGCGCAAGGAAAAAAAGCTTATGCCCATTGAGCTCAACGTCAACGGTGTAATGCGGACGCTCGATGTCGAGTCACGCACCACGTTGCTCGATTGCCTGCGCGACTCGCTCGATCTCAAGGGCGCCCATGCCGGCTGCGAGCACGGCGTCTGCGGCGCCTGCACCGTGCTGTTCGACGGCGTGGCAGTGCGCTCCTGCCTGATGTTTGCACCCCAAGCCGCAGGCTCCACGATCACGACCATCGAAGGCGTCACACCGGGCCCCGGCGAGCTGTCGCTCATTCAAGACGCGTTCTGCGAAACCCATGGTCTGCAATGCGGCTATTGCACGCCGGCGATGATCATGGTCGCGCACGCGCTGCTCGCCGACAATCCGGCGCCCACGCGCGAAGAAATCGTCGAGGCGATTTCCGGCAATATCTGCCGCTGCACCGGCTACGCGCAAATCGTCGAGGCGATTGCGCTCGCCGCCGAGCGCATACGTGGGGTCAACCGGCCACGGAGCCTGAACAGATGAGCGCTGCTGGCCACCACCGCTACGTCTCGACCGACCGGCGCGTGCACGAGGACCGCCGCTTCGTCGCCGGCAAGGGCCAATTTGTCGCCGACATCGACCTGCCGCACACCAAGCACGTCGCGCTGGTGACCTGCCCGCATGCCGCCGCGCGCATTAAAAGTATCGATAAGAGCGCGGCGCTGAAAATGCCCGGCGTGCATTATGTCGTGGACGGCGCCGAGCTCGCTGCCGCCACGCTCCCCCTTTTGACCGGGCTCGACACGCCGAACGTGCCGCGGCGGCCTTTGGCGCTCGATATCGCGCGCTATTCCGGAGAATGGGTGGCCGCCGTGGTAGCCGACAGCCGTGCGCAGGCTGAGGATGCGGCGGAAGCCATCGAGGTCGATTACGAGCCCCTGCCCTTCGTTCTCGATGCAGAGAAGGCGCTCGAAAAGGGCAGCCCGCTGGTGCACGAGGCGCACGGCTCCAACGTGTTGCTCGACAAGACCTTCGTGTGGGGCGAGGTCGACAAGGATTTCGCCGCAAGCCCACGCAAGCTGTCGTTACGCGTGAAATGGGGCCGCTCATCAACGGTGCCGATCGAGACCTTCGGCGTGGTGACGAGCTGGGACCCGTGGCGTGAAATTCTCGACGTCTATGCCTCGATCCAAATGCCGCGCTACGCCGATCAAATCGGCCTGGCGCTGAAAATTCCCACGTCGTCGGTGCGCGTGCATTACGATGTCGATGTCGGCGGCAGCTACGGCGTCAAGCGCGGGATCAAGAATACCGTGCTGTGCGGCTATCTGGCACGACGGCTCAACTTTCCGATCCGGCTGATCGAGGACCGGCTCGAGAACATGCGCGGCGGCGACGCGCATGGGCCGGAGCGGCTGTTCCACGTCGAGGTCGCGTTCGACGACCAAGGCATCGTGCGCTCGATGAAGATGCGCGCGCTGGAGAATGTTGGCGCCTATGCCGGCCGCTCGCCGTTCCAGCTCGGCAAGCCGATCGGCGCCATCGTCGGTCCCTACAAGATCAACAGCGTGGAATATCAGGCGATTGCCGTCGTCACCAACAAGACCACGCAGGACGCGGTGCGCGGCTTCGGCCAGGGGCCAACCAATCTGGCGCTCGAGCGCTGCATGGACGAAGTCGCCAATGTGCTGGGCCTCGATCCGCTCGAAGTGCGCCGACGCAACATGATCCGGCACGAGGAATTTCCCTATCTGATCCCGACCGGCACCACCTACGACAGTGGCAATTACGAAACAGTCATCGACAAAGTGCTAGCGAACACGAGCTACAAAGATCTCAAGGCCGAGCGCGACCGGCTGCGTGGCGAAGGTAAACTCGCCGGCATCGGCATGGCGGCGTGCCTGGAGCCATCGGGCGGCAACGCCACCTTCGAGGCGCTGCTCAATCCGGCGATCACGACGTCGACCTTCATGGATTCCTGCCGCATCAATATCGACGGCATGGGCGCGATCACCGCCGCCATGCACACCACCTCGTCGGGCCAGGGTCACGAGACGCTGGTTGGCACCGTGGTCGGCGAGGTGCTGCAGGTCGATCCCGACACGATCCGCGTGACGCGACCGGATTCGCTCAACTCGCTACCGAGCGGCACGCCGGTCGGCAGCCGGATGGCAATCATGCTGGGCGGCGCGGCGTTCCACGCGGCGCAGAAGCTCAAAGACAAGTTGGCGGCGATTGCCGCGCACGATCTCGGCATTCCGTTCGATCGTGCGGTCTACGAGTGTGGCGAGGTGTTCGACCGCAACGCGCCCGATAAGCGGCGCTCCTGGGCCGATCTCATCAACATCGCGCACCGCAATTATCACCGCATGCCGGCAGGCCTCGAGCCGGGACTGGCGGCCGAGCACATCTACCAAGTGCCGACCGGCGGCACGCTGCCGACCAAAGACGGGCGCGTGCAGATGTATCCGTGCTTCTCGTTCGAATTTCATTTGCTGTTGCTCTCAATCGATCCCGATCTCGGCCGACCAGAGATCGTGCGCTATCGGCTCGGCCACGACTGCGGCACGCAGATCAACCCGAAGATCGTGCGCGGCATGACCATGGGCGGCATCGCGCACGGCATCGGCGCGGCACTCTACGAAGAGTTTGCCTATAATGACGAAGGTCAGCTGGTCGCGCAGACCTTCATGGACTATCTGCTGCCGTCCTCGCATGAAGTGCCGATGGTCGAGATCGTCGATCATGAGACGCCTTCGCCGCACACCGTGCTTGGGCAGAAAGGCTCAGGCGAAAGCGGCTATCTCGGCGCGCCGGCGGCGATCGCCAACGCCATCAACGACGCGATCCGGCCGCTCGGCATTTCCATCAACACGCTGCCGATCAAAGTATCGAAGCTCGGCGACCTGATCGCCGACGCCCGAATCAAAAAGGAAATTGAATGATCGTCGATGCGCATGCCCACTTCGTGCCGGCCGAGCTGTTGGCGGCGATCCGCAAGGATGCCGCGAAGTTTCCCAATGTGCGACAGATCGATGACGCGCACGGCCTGGCGCTGGCCTTTGCCGGCGGCAAGCCGACGCGACCGGTGTCCAAGCCGCTGTCGGATATTCCGGCGCGGCTGGCCTGGCTCGCCAAGAACGGCATCGACAAACAGGTGGTCGGCGGCTGGGTCGATATGTTCGGCTATGAGCTGCCGGGCGCGGAAGGCGAAGCCTGGAGCCGACTAGCCAATGCGGCGATGCTGGCCGCCGCCAAGGCCGAGCCGCATTTTGTGCCGCTGGCCACCGTGCCGCTCGGCGATGGTGCGCGGGCCGCGGTGGTGCTCAAGGACGCGATCAAGGCGGGGTTTGCCGGCGCCATGATCGGCACGCTACCGCGCGGCGTCGGCTCGACGCTCGATGCCGCCGATCTCGATCCATTCTGGCGGGAAGCCGACGAAACCGGCGCCTTCATTCATATCCATCCCAGTTTCGATGCCGGCGATGTGCGCGTGAACGACTTCAACCTCGCCAATGGCGTCGGCCGCATCACCGATGCCGTGGTGACGATGGCGCGGCTGATTTCAGCCGGGCATATTGCGAAGTACAAGAACGCGAAATTCTTCGCGCCAATGGGCGCGGCGGCATTACCTTTCGTGCTCGGGCGGCTCAAGCGCAATCATACGATCACGCCCCTCATCGGCGACCCAATCGAGGCGCTTGGCTCTATTTATACCGACACGATTCTGCACGACACGCGCGTGCTGAAATTCGTGGTTGAAATGATGGGAACAGAAAAGTTGATGATGGGCTCCGACAATCCATTCCCGATCGGTGACCTGGAGCCGATGAAGATCGTCGCTGGCGCAGGACTTAACGCGGTGCAGACCGCGTCGGTCAATGGCGGCTTAGCGGCCAAGCTGTTTCGGTTGCAATAAAAAGATAAAATGTGGAGGATTAAATGACGAAATTTTCTTCGACTTTGCGTTCCACTGGCTGGGCGCTGGCGGCGCTGGCCTGCATTTCACTAAGTCCCTCGCCCGCTGCCGCGCAGGCACCGAAGAAAGTCACCATCGTGGTGTTCGGCTTTCCCTCGCTCGGCGCCTTCATGCCGCCGGTGATCAAGGCCAAAAAGCTCGACGAGGCGCATGGCCTCGATATCGAATTCGTCGAACGGCCGCCGGATGCCTACACCACGCAATTCAATTCCGGCGAGTTCAAGGTCGGCGGTAGCGCCGCGGTGCTGACCGTCGGACTTGCCGACGCGCGCGGCGTGAAGGTGAAATATCTGTTCAATCTGTTTGACTACTGGGGCGCCGTCGTCACCTCGCGGCCCGAGATCAAGACGCTCAAGGATATTGAAGGCAAGCAGCTCGCTGCCGCCTCGTCGACCACTAATTTCGTGATGTCGGAATTCTTCGCCAAGCAACAGGGCGTCGATATCTCGAAAATTCAAGTGATCAACACCGCCCCGCCTGGCTTGGTCGGCTATGCGCTGGCCGACCGCGCCGACGCCATCCAGCTTTGGGAGCCGGCCTACACGCTGCTGAAGGCCAAAAAGCCGGATATCCGCATTCTCGACTCTGGCATGAGCAAGGCCTGGAAGGCTTTCGCCTCTGGCGAGCGCATTCCCTATCTCGGCGTCGCCGCGCATAGCGATTGGATCGAGGCCAACCAGGCTTTGATCCCCAAGCTATACGCGACCTACAAGGACGCCGGCGCCTTCATCGCCAAAAATCCGGAGGAAGCGGTCGCCCTGATCGCGCCGAGATCGACGCCGGCGGACCGCGCCGCGCTGGTGTCGCTGATCAAGGCCAATGACCGGCTCGGCATGAGCGTGGTGCCGGCCGGCGAGGTCGCCAAGCAGATCGACGCGGTCTACAAAGCCGGCGTCGACGTCGGCTACTTCAAGGCGATGCCGTCGAACGACACCATCTACGCAAAGCCGATGAAATGACCGGCACGCGCTCCCTTCGCGCTCTGCAAGCCGCCGCCGGCATGTTGGTGCTGGCGGCCGGCTGGCAGATTCTGTCGGTGGTGTTTCCGCATTATCTGTTTCCGCCGGTGCCGGAAATCATTTCACGCACGATTGAAATTTTAATCACCGGCTCGCTGCTGGCGGACGTGTTGCTCACGGCCATGCGGATTTTCGGCGGGCTACTGGGGGCGTTCATCCTCGGCAGCATGCTGGCGCTGGCGATCGGACAATCGAAGACGTTGGAAAATTTCATTGCGCCGGTGTTGACGTTCTTCCAGGGCATTCCGGCGCTGTCCTGGGTGGTATTTGCGATCATCTGGTTCCACGGCATCGAATTCCGCGTGCTATTCATCATGGTGATGACGACGCTGCCGGCCTTCACGTTTCAGATTCTTGACGCCTTCCGCTCGATGTCGAAGGATCTGTTCGAGATGACCATGGCATTTCGGCCTTCGCGCTGGACGCTGTTCCGATTCCTGATCGTGCCGACCATCGTGCCGGGCATTCTGACGGCGTGGAAAGTGAATTTAGGCAATGCCGCGCGCGTGGTGGTGGTGGCCGAACTGGTCGGCGCCACCGGCGGCGTCGGCTACGAGTTGCTGCGTCAGCAGCAACTGTTTGACATGGCCGGGGCCATGGCCTGGACGCTGCAATTGGTACTGTTCGTGCTGATCGTACAGCAGAGCATCAACGCCATTGAAAATTGGGCGCTACGCTATCGCGCGGTGTCAGAGCGGGCGATGTAGACTGATGTCCGGGCCCGTTATCCGCTTCGCCGAGGTGAGCAAGACGTTCCAGCGTCCGGACGGGCGCGGCGATTTCGTTGCGGTTGACAAATTGTCGTTCGAAATCGCTAAGGGCGAGATCGTCGCCGTGCTGGGCAAAACCGGCTGCGGCAAGTCGACCATGTTCAACATTGTCGCCGGATTGATCGAGCCTAGTTCCGGCGAGGCGCGAGTGGTCGGCCACGACCCGTTCCGCGAGTTCGAGTTTTTCCGTGGCAAAATCGGCATCGTGTTCCAGAACGACCGGCTGATGCCGTGGCGTAGCGCGCTCGACAATGTGCGACTCGGTTTGCAGATTCTCGATACCGCCTCACAACAAGCGGACGACACTGCGCGCGCGTGGCTGACGCGACTCGGCCTGTCCGGCCACGAGAACGATTACCCGCATGCGCTGTCGGGCGGCATGCGCCAGCGTGTGTCGATCGCGCGCGCTTTCGCGGTCGATCCCGGAATCTTGCTGTGCGACGAGCCGTTCTCCTCGCTCGATGAGATGACCGCGCGTGACCTGCGCGCCGAATTCGTGCGGCTGGTGCGCCAAAACAACAAGACCGCGGTGTTTATCACCCACCAGATCAACGAGGCGATGGAGATCGGTGACCGCGTCATGGTGTTTCACCGCCCGGCGCGCATCGCTTACGAGGCACGGCTTGGAGGCATCACCGACGCCGCCCGGCGCGCCATGCACGAGGACATCATGCGCGTGCTGTCGGTCGAGCAGGCGCCGGCGTAACGCCCTGCCCTTGCGGCCCGACGGGGCCGGTGTCACCCTGCCCATGCTCGAACCGCTGGGAACATAAGATGAAGTCCATCCTGCACATTGTTACAGCGCTGATGTTTGTGCTGGCCGCCGATCGCGCGTCCGCCCAAACGGATTATCCGAACCGGCAGATCCGCATCATCGTCGGATTCACGGCCGGCACGGCGCCGGATGTCGCGGCGCGCATTCTCGCCACCAAGTTTGCGGAAATCTGGAACGTCCCCGTCACGGTCGAAGACATTACCGGCGCCGGCAGCAACATCGCCACCGACCGCGTCGCGAAAGCGACGCCGGACGGTTACACCTTACTAATGGGCGGGAACCCATCGCTCGTCATCAATCCCAGCCTGTACGACAAACTGCCGTTCGATCCGATCAAGGATTTCGCGCCGATCTCGCAGGTATTCGTCGCGGCGAACCTGCTGGTGGTCCATCCCGACGTGCCGGCCAAGACCTTGCCGGAGTTGGTCGCGCTGGCGCGCGCGCAGCCGGGCAAACTCACCTACGGCCATGCCGGCATCGGCACCTCGCAGCATCTCGCCGGAGAGTTGTTCAAATACATGGCGCACATCGACGTGACGCCGGTGGCCTATCGCGGCTCGACTGCCGTGCTGCCGGATATACTCGCCGGCCGCCTGACGATGTTCTTCGGCAATATCGTGAACGTACTGCCGCAGGTGCGCGAGGGGAAGTTACGCGCCTTCGCCATCACCTCGCTTAAGCGCTCGGCGCTGGCGCCAGACCTACCGACCATGGCCGAGTCCGGCTATCCGGGCTTTGAAGCCGTACCGTGGTTCGGCCTGCTGGCGCCGGCTGGAACGCCAACGGCCATCATCGACAAATTGTACGACGAGACCATCAAGGTTCTGGCGATGCCCGAGGTGCGCAAGACCATGGAGCAACAGGGGCTCGATATCATCGGCAATTCACCGGCGGAATTCGCGGCGGCTATCAAGACCGAGACGCCGCAATGGGCGAAGGTGATCAAGGACGCCGGAATAAAGTTGAGCAACTAACGGCGTTCACTTCGTTGGCGTGGCCCATCAAAACCGCGGCCGAAATGCCGATCCCTCCTGCTCGATATGACCGGCGAATGGCGCGCCGACGTGCCCCGGAAACACCAGGCATCCGCTCGACGCGCATTCCTCAAAGACACGGCGCCGGCTCACCCGCGCCTGGTCGGCATCCGAATTCTTCGGGAAATTCCAGTCCGGGTAAAACACCTGCAGCAGGTGATGGAAGACATCGCCAATAATCATCGCGCGGCTGCCGGCGACATCGAGCTTGAAGACGAAATGCCCGGGCGAGTGACCCGGTGCCGGCGCGATGTCGATGAACTCATTGAGGCGGTGCGGTCCGGTGACGAGATCGGCGTGGCCGGCTTCGACGACCGGCAACACGCATTCGCGAAACGTTCCGAATTCGGCCGGCGCCGTCGCCGGATCGAGATCGAGCTTCTGAAAGTAGTCGAAGTCCAGTTTTGAAAACACATAACGCGCGTTGGGAAAGGTCGGCACCCATTTTCCGTCGCGCAATTGCGTGTTCCAGCCGAGGTGATCGTGGTGCAAGTGCGTGCACATCACTAGGTCGATTTCATCCGGCCGGGCCCCGGCCGCGGCGAGCCGTTCGAGCCACGGCTCGTTGAGCATGTTCCACCACGGCCGCAACGGCCGCGATTTGTTGTTGCCGCAACAACCGTCGATCAGAATCTTGCGGCCGTCGACCTGCAGCAACCAACTGTGGACGCTGAGCTTGAGCTTGTCGGTTGCCGGATCGTAGTGATTGGGCGCAAGCCAATGGCCGTGCTCTTTGAGGTGCGCCTCGGTCCAGGCCGGGAACAGCTCGCTGGGTCCGTAAATCGGACCGTAGGTCTCTTCGATGCGGGTAACGGTGGCTTTTCCGACTTTGAAAACCGACATTGCAGGCACTGTCCCGGTTGGAATTACGAATGGCCTTGAGCCGACTGCCGTCCATCTTAAGCGAGACGCCGGGAATATAACCGGGAAATTTGGCGCGACCGCAGGGAATCTAACGGCTAATTCTCGGCAAAACGGTATCCAATTCCCGGCTCAGTCAGGATAATGCGTGGATCGTCGGCGTGCTCTTCCACCTTTTGGCGAAGTTGGCCGACGTAGACGCGAAGATATTGCGTGTCTTCCGTGTGCGCCGGGCCCCAGACCGCCGTGAGAATCTGTTTGTGGGTGACGACGCGGCCTGCATGCCTTGCCAGAAATGACAGCAGCTCAAACTCTTTCGGGGTCAACTTGATCTCCACACCAGCGTGCGCCGCGCGGTGGCGCACGGCATCGACTTCAAGATCGCCGACGCGCAGTACCGGCGTCTCCGCTTTACGCTGCATTCTATGGCGTAGGGCCGTGCGCATCCGCGCCAGCAGTTCACCGACATTAAACGGCTTATTGACGTAATCATCGGCGCCCAGATCGAGGGCTTCGATCTTTTCGGTCTCGCGCTCGCGCGCCGACAACACGATGATCGGCACATCGGACCACGCGCGCGCGCGCCGGATGACATCTTTGCCGTCGCCGTCTGGCAGACCGAGGTCGAGCAGCACCATGTCGGGCGACTCGGCGGCAATACGTTTTGTCGCCTCGGCGACGCTGCCCGCGCTGGTCATTTCATAACCATTGGCTTCGAGCGCGGGCTTGAGGAAACGCAAAATTGCCGCCTCGTCGTCCACAACCAAAACTTGCGTCTTTGCGCTCATGCCGGCGCGTCCTGGCGCGGGAAGATCAGCACGATGCGGGTGCCACGTCCGCCCGCGCATGGACTTTCGGCGGCGATAGAACCGCCGTGCGCCTCCATGATGCCTTTGGCAATGGCTAATCCTAGACCGGTGCCCTGCCCGCCGTCGGCCTGAGTTGCGTCGCCCTTGATGAATTTATCGAACACGTGTGGTAGCGCCTGCGCCGGAATGCCGGGACCGTCGTCGCTGATGTGCAGCGTTAGGTCATCCGGATTGACCAGCGCATCGACCAGCACTTTGGTTTCCCGTGGGGTGTGCACCACGGCGTTGCCTATCACATTGCCGATCGCTTGCTCGATCAGCGTGGCATCCGCGCGCACCATGGGCAAATCGGATGGCAAGTCGACCTCAAAAGTCTGGATGGCGCCGCGCCGCCGGGCGGCGCTAATAACACGATCGACGATCTCCCGCAGATCGATCCAGTCACGCCGCAGCTCCAGCGCGCCAGCATCGATACGCGTGATGGCCAGCAGATTGCGTACCATTTCGTCGAGGCTTTCGGCTTCCGTCTTGATCTGGCCGAGAAGGTCCTTCTTTGCTCCGCCGTCGAGCTTATCGCCGTAATTGATGAGGCTGGTCGCCGAACCGAGGATCGACGATAAGGGCGTGCGGAAGTCATGTGAGATGGAAGCCAATAGCGTATTGCGCACGCGTTCGGCTTCTGTCGCGGTCCTCACGCTCACCATTTCACGCGCCAGCGAGGCGCGCTCCAGCGCGGCGGCGGTTTGCTCCGACAGCGTATCGAGCAGCGCGCGCGCCTCCGAATCGAGCGGCGGCGTTCCGGGCGGTTTGGCAACGCCGATGACGCCGAGCGTGTTGTCGCCAATGCGTAACGGCACGAAAAACCACGGAATGATGGGCAGAGTCGCCGTATCCGCGCCCGCCGGCTCGACGTGGCTATAGGCCCAGCGCGCCGCCGTCATCGGCGCAGCATCGAGCGTATCCTCCGGCGGCCACGATGCGGTCAAATCGAGATCGTCATCGCGCGCCAGCATGACCACCACGGAACGTCCAAGGCTGGCGTGGATTTCACTTGCCGCCCCTTCCGCCACCGCGTCGAGCGTGGCGAGACCCGAGAGCCGGCGCGTGAATTCATAGAGCCGCCGCATCGCGCGCATGCGCGTGGCCGAGACCTCCGCTTGCGCGCGCACCCGGCCCGCAAGCGCCGAGGTAATGACGGCCACCAGCAGAAAGATCACCAGTGCCAGCAGTTCGTAAGGTTCAGCGATGGTAAAGGTATAGATCGGCTCGATGAAAAAGAAATTGTAAACCAGGAACGACAGCACCGAGGCATAGATCGCCGGCCAGATAGCGAAGTTCACCGCGGTGAATAAGACCGCCAGCAGGAACACGATCGACAGATTCGGGATCGGCGTGAGCTTGGTCAAAAGTTCGCCGGCGCCGAGCGCCGCGACGACCGCGAACGTCGCATAAGCGAACGCAAGCGGCTTGAATGCAACCCCGTTCGACCCGCGCCAGGCACGCGTTGGCGGCAGAGCCTCGGTCTCGCGCGTCACCACATGAATGGCGATGTCCTGCGTCCGCCGCACCAGTTCGTGCGGCAGCGAGCGGCGCAGCAACTCGCTGAAAAAGCCGCCGCGTGAACGCCCGATCACGATTTGAGTGACATTTTCGAATTTCGAAAACCGCAGCAGTTCTGCCGGCAGGTCGCCGCCAGTCAAAGTCTGCGTCTCGGCGCCGAGGCTTTCGGCGAGTTTCATGGCCTCGTCCAGCCTTTGACGTGCGGCCTCGTTGAGATTGGCACCCGGCCGTTCCACGGTGACCGCGATCCATGGCGCATCCATCAAGTCGGCCAATCGCTTCGCGGTCCGCACCACCGTCGGCGAAATCGGATCGGGTCCGATGCAGGCGAGGATACGTTCGCCCGCCGCCCACGGTCCCTCGATCGCATGCGCCTGCATGCGCTCGATCAAGTCGGCATCGATGCGCGCGGCCGCGCGCCGCAGCGCCAGCTCGCGCAGGGCGGTCAGGTTTTGCGGTTTAAAAAAGCTTTCGACGGCGCGGGCCGCGGTGTCCTGGACATAGACTTTTCCTTCCGCGAGACGCTTGAGCAATTCGTCGGGCGGAAAATCAACTAGGATGATCTCGTCCGCCTTATCGAACACCGTGTCGGGCACGGTCTCGCGCACGCGGACTTTCGTGATTTTCAATATGACGTCGTTGAGGCTTTCCAGATGCTGGATGTTGAGCGTCGTCCAGACATCGACGCCGGCCGCCAGCAATTCGGCAATATCCTGCCAGCGCTTGGGATGGCGGCTCCCTGGCACGTTGGTGTGGGCGAACTCATCGACCAGCAACAGACTTGGCCGGCGCGCCAGCGCCGCATCCAGGTCAAACTCCTTCATCACCTGGTTTCGATAGACCATCGGTTTGCGTGGCAGAAAGTCGAAGCCGTCGATCAATTGCTCGGTTTCGCGGCGACCATGGGTCTCGACCAGACCGGCGACGACGTCGCGTCCGCCCGCCTTTTCGCTGCGCGCAGCGGTGAGCATGGCGTAGGTCTTGCCGACACCCGGCGCAGCGCCGAGAAATATTTTCAGATGCCCCCGGCCCTCTTTCTTAGCGAGGGCGAGCAGGGCATCCGGGGAAGCTCGTTGCGCTAGGTCGCGAACCATTTAGCCGGCATTTTACGACTTAAGCTCGTCGAGCGCGAGGTTAAGCTTGAGCACGTTGACCCTCGGTTCGCCCAGCAAACCAAAGGTACGGCCTTCAACCTGGGCGTCGACAAGAGCGCGGACGCGCTCCTCAGGGAGGCTGCGGGCCTTGGCGACCCGCGGCGCCTGGAAATAGGCCGACTCGGGCGAGATATCCGGATCAAGACCGCTGCCCGAGGTGGTCACCAGATCGGCCGGGATTGCCGCGGACGGATTCGCTTGTCTGAGCGTAGCCACGTCACCCTTCACGCGATCGGCGAGCGCCTTGCTGGTTGGGCCAAGGTTGGAGCCCATTGAGTTCACGGCATTGTAAGGTGCGTCGATGGTCTTGGTCGCATCCTTCGGATCCGGCGTATTGGTCGCGGAAGGCCGGCCGTGGAAATATTTGGCGTCGGCGAAGACCTGCCCGATCAGGGCAGAACCTACGACCTTGCCGTCGCGTTCGATCAGGCTGCCTTGCGCCTGGCGCGGGAAGATGACTTCCGCGATCCCGGTGATCGCAAGCGGGTACGCCAGGCCCGTGATCAGAGTCAGCAAGACGATCAGGATGATGGCCGGACGGATTTCTTTGAGCATGGCTGTGTCTCCTCAGACCAAGTGCAAGGCGTTGACCGCGAGATCGATGGCCTTGATGCCGATAAACGGTAGCACGATGCCGCCCAGCCCGTAGACCAGCAGGTTACGCCGCAACAGCGGGCCGGCGCCGATCGGACGATAGGCGACGCCTTTCAACGCCAACGGAATAAGCGCGATGATGATGAGCGCGTTGAAAATGATCGCCGACAGGATCGCGCTCTGCGGCGTGGTGAGTTGCATGACATTGAGCACGGCCAGTTTCGGATAGAAGGCGAGGAAAATCGCCGGGATGATGGCAAAATATTTCGCCACGTCGTTGGCGATCGAGAACGTGGTCAGCGCGCCGCGCGTCATCAGCAGTTGTTTGCCGATCTCGACGACTTCGATCAGCTTGGTCGGATCGGAATCGAGATCGACCATGTTGCCGGCTTCGCGCGCCGCCTGCGTGCCGGCCTGCATAGCAACGCCGACATCAGCTTGTGCCAGCGCCGGTGCATCATTGGTGCCGTCACCGCACATGGCGATCAGCCGCCCGTTTTCCTGCTCCTTGCGGATGTAGCGCAACTTGTCCTCGGGCGTCGCCTGGGCGATGAAATCGTCGACGCCTGCTTCCGAGGCAATCGAGGCCGCCGTCACCGGATTGTCGCCGGTGATCATCACGGTCTTGATTCCCATGCGGCGCAGCGCGGCGAAGCGGTCTTTCACATCCGGCTTCACCACGTCCTTCAGGTGAATGACGCCAAGGATGCGACTGCCTTCGACCAAGCCGAGCGGCGTGCCGCCGGAGCGCGCGATCTTGTCGACCGCGGCACGGAAATTCGGCGGCTCGGGAACGTCGCCACCGGCTTGCTCGCGCGCGAATTTGAGCACCGAATCGATCGCGCCCTTGCGCAGCTTGCGGTCGCCGATATCGACACCGGACAGCCGCGTCGTCGCCGAAAATTGAATAAACTTGGCGCCGGCCGGCGCCGTCTGGCGATGCACTTTGTATTTGTCCTGCGTCATCGTGATGATGGAGCGGCCCTCCGCGGTCTCATCGGAATCGCTGGCAAGCAATGCGGCCGCCGCGGCCTCGCTCTCGCTCACACCCGGGACCGCAATGATCTCGGTCGCCTGCCGGTCGCCGAAGGTGACGGTGCCGGTCTTGTCGAGCAGCAAAGTGTCGACGTCGCCGGCGGCCTCGACCGCACGGCCGGACATCGACAGCACGTTGAAGCGCACCAGCCGGTCCATGCCGGCAATGCCGATGGCTGAGAGCAGCGCGCCGATGGTGGTCGGGATCAGCGTTACAAACAAGGCGACTAGAATGACAATCGAGACCGCCCCTCCCGCGTAAGTCGCATAACTCGGGATGGTCGCGGTCGCGAACACGAAGACGATGGTCAAGCCGATCAGCAAGATGTTCAGCGCGATCTCGTTCGGCGTCTTCTGCCGGGTCGCGCCTTCGACCAGGGCGATCATCCGGTCGATGAAGCTCTCACCCGGCCGTTGGGTGATGACCACGACGATGCGGTCCGAGAGCACCTTGGTACCGCCGGTCACCGAGGACCGGTCACCGCCCGATTCGCGGATCACCGGTGCGGACTCGCCGGTGATGGCCGACTCGTCGACACTCGCGATGCCCTCGACGACGTCGCCGTCGCCCGGGATCGTCTCTCCCGCCTCGACCACCACGTGGTCGCCCTGGACCAGTTGGCTGGCGATGATCTCCTCGATGCTGCGGGCGTCGACGACCAGCCCCGGTCGCCAACTGTTGACCCGCCTGGCCATCGTGGTGGTCTTAGCCCGCCGCAATGTCTCGGCTTGGGCTTTGCCGCGACCTTCGGCGACCGCCTCGGCGAGGTTGGCGAACAACACGGTGAGCCACAGCCACGCGGTGGTGATGATCGCGAACGCGGTGTGGTCGCGGATCGCCAGCCAGGTCGTGAAGACCGAGCCGAGCTCGACGATGAACATCACCGGGTTCTTGTACAGCGTGGCCGGGTTCAACTTGCGAAACGCGTCCGGCGTCGATCGCCACAACTGGTGGGGATCAAGGAAGCCGCCCTGCACGCGACGCCGGGTGGGCATCGCAGCGGGTGTGGTGAGCGAGGTGGACGTCATCAGTGCAAACCTTCCGCGAGCGGGCCGAGCGCGAGCGCCGGCAAATAGGTGAGAGCGACCACGATGAGCACGACACCGGCGACCATGCCGATGAACAGCGGCCGGTGGGTGGGCAGCGTGCCCTCCGACACCGGCACCGGCTGCTGGCGGGCCAACGAAGCAGCCAACCCGAGCACGAAGATCATCGGAATGAACCGTGCGCCCAACATCGTCAGGCCCAGCGCCGTGTCATACCAGTTACCGTTCACGGTGATACCCGCGAACGCGGAGCCGTTGTTGTTCGCCGTCGACGTGAACGCGTAGAGCACCTCCGACAGGCCGTGCGCGCCGCCGTTGAGCATGGCCGCGCGTTCACCGGGCAACGCCATCGCGAGCGCAGTGCCGATCAGCACGAACGCCGGGGTGGTCAAGAAGTACAGCGAGGAGAACTTCATCTCCCGCGCCGCGATCTTCTTACCGAGGTATTCCGGTGTTCGCCCGACCATCAAACCGGCCACGAACACCGTGATGGTCGCGAGGACGAGCATCCCGTACAGGCCGCTACCTGTCCCACCTGGCGCGACCTCGCCCAGTTGCATGTCCAGCAGCGTCACCGCTCCGCCCAGGCTCGTGTAGGAGTCGTGCATCGAGTCGACCGCGCCGGTAGACGTCAGCGTCGTCGCCGACGCGAACGTCGCGGAGTCCAGCACGCCGAACCGCGTCTCTGTACCCTCCGCCGCGGCGCC
>DASRLF010000068.1:0-8608 GCA_035648555.1 Pseudolabrys sp. | reverse complement strand
GCCGCTCCGGCATGACATCAAGGGCCATCGTTTGGGGGAGCGTGTCGCCGACCTTGGCCTCGAACTTAGGCGGCACCTTCTGCTCGGTGTTTTCGGTGGTGAGTGCATCCTGGATGATAGTGCGTTGCCGGTCGTCGAGCTACAAAGGTGGCCGTTTGGTCTCGAGCGTTATTTGGTTTGGGTTGAGCGTCGGCTTGTCTTGCGCCCCCGCCGGAACTGCCAGCAGCGCAAAAGCGGTCACTGTGCACCAAATCACATGCTTCATGACGGTTCTCCAGGTTGCCAAAGGCAACCGCCAAAACGCCCTGGAGTTCCGCCGCCCTTGAGTTCTTAGGCCGCCTGCGGGCCTCGGCTTTGGGCAGTTTCCTGCAGCCGGTCGGCGAGCTTGACCGCGAGATCGACGCCCTCGCGGATCTGTCGGCCCGCGGCCGGGCCGGGGTCGGCGCTGTTGCGCAATAGTTTGAGCGCTTCCAGGAGCCGTTCGAGATTGTCTTGCAGGAATTGCTGGCGGAACGCGGCATCGCCGCGGGCGCGCGCCAAGTCTTGTTCGCTGACCAAGTCACTCATGAAAATGGGCCTTGCCGAAAATACCGCCGGACCATAGCCGACTGAGTCTTTTCGCTTGGTTACCGGGGGCTCAAACTTGACAGGGCCGGTCTTTGCAGTGTCTTTCGGCCCGATTTCGGCAAAAAGACGCCTAAAAAGACGAGACTGCGAGGGGGAATGACAGTCGCATTCGTGTTTCCGGGCCAGGGCAGCCAGACGGTCGGCATGGGCAAGGCCTTGGCGGCCGGCTTTGCGCCGGCCCGGCAGATCTTCGACGAGGTCGACGAGGCGCTTGGTGAAAAGCTCAGCGCCACCATTTTCGAGGGCCCAGCCGATAGGCTCACGCTCACCGCCAATGCCCAGCCGGCGTTGATGGCTGTGTCACTGGCGACGCTGCGCGTGCTGGAAGCTGAAGCCGGTCTTGATCTCAAACGCGACGCGCAATTCGTCGCCGGTCATTCGCTCGGCGAATATTCTGCGCTCGCGGCCGCCGGCGCATTTACGGTCGCCGACACCGCGCGGCTGCTTCGCATACGCGGGCAGGCGATGCAGAAGGCGGTGCCGGTCGGCGTCGGTGCCATGGCGGCGCTGATCGGGCTCGAATTCGATGCGGCGGCGGCGGTGGCGGCCGAAGCCGCGCAAGGCCAAGTCTGCCAGGCCGCCAATGACAATGGCGCAGGCCAGGTGGTGGTGTCGGGCGACAAAGCGGCGGTCGAGCGCGCGGTCGAAATAGCCAAGACCAAGGGCGCCAAGCGTGCCATGCTGCTGCCGGTGTCCGCACCCTTCCATTGCGCCCTGATGCAGACCGCCGCCGATGCGATGGCGCAGGCGCTGGCCACCGTAAGCGTCAAGCCGCCGGTGGTGCCGGTGGTGGCGAACGTTACGGCCAAGCCGCTGAGCGAACCGGCCGATATTACGCGCGCGTTGGTGGCGCAAGTTACCGGCACGGTGCGTTGGCGCGAGTCGGTCGCGTTCATGGCGGGCGCCGGGGTGACGAAATTCTACGAAGTGGGCGCGGGCAAGGTGCTGAGCGGCTTGATCAAGCGCATCGCCGAGGGCGCGAGCACAAGCGCGGTCGGCAACCCAGAGGACATCGCCGCGTTCAAGGCGAAAGCGAATTAGGAGTTCATGATGTTCGATCTCACGGGCAAGACCGCGCTCGTTACCGGCGCCACCGGTGCCATCGGCGGCGCGATCGCGCGCGCGCTGCATACGCAAGGCGCGACCGTGGCGATTTCCGGCACACGGCGCGAGGTGCTCGACGCACTCGCCGCCGAACTCAAAGCGCGCGTGCACGTGCTGCCCTGCGATCTCGCCGACAAAGACGCGGTCGAGGCGCTGGTGCCGAGTGCGGAAGCAAAAATGGCGAAGCTCGACATCCTGGTCGCCAATGCCGGCGTCAACGCCGACAATTTGTTCGTGCAATTGAAGGACGAAGACTGGGACAAAGTGATCGCGGTCAACCTGACGGCAACCTTCCGACTCACGCGTGCGGCGGTGAAGACCATGATGCGGCGGCGCTTCGGCCGTGTGATCGGCATTTCCTCGATCGTCGGTAATACCGGCAATCCGGGGCAGGGCAATTACAGCGCCTCCAAAGCCGGCCTGGTGGGCATGATGAAGTCGGTGGCGGCGGAATATGCCAAGCGCAATGTCACCGCCAACTGCATTGCGCCAGGCATCGTCGCGTCCGCCATGATCGACCGGCTCAACGACAAGCAGCGCGAAGCGATCATGGCCCGGGTTCCCACCGGCCGGTTGGGGGTTCCCGCCGACATCGCGGCGGCGGCGGTTTATCTGGCCTCGGACGAGGCGGCCTATGTCACCGGGCAGACCATTCACGTCAATGGCGGGATGGCCATGTTTTGACCGGAAATGCTTGGCTTTTCGGGGCTGGCCCGGCTACGCTGGCGCGCGCTAGTCAACGCTTTTGAAGTATGGTAACCGAAATTCGGCCCGGCTGGGGCGGCCGATCGCGGATCTCGACATGAACCGTGATCGTTATCGTTCCGCCACCGTGAACCACGACGAGGCCGTACCGCGATGGCTGCGATCTGATCCTGGTCGCAGCCCAATCTAAAAAGCACGAGGTTGGAACGATGAGTGATATTGGCGAGCGGGTGAAAAAGATCGTCGTGGAGCACCTGGGCGTAGAGCCCGACAAGGTGACCGAACAAGCGAGTTTCATCGATGATCTTGGCGCCGACAGTCTCGACACCGTCGAGCTCGTGATGGCTTTCGAAGAGGAATTCGGCTGCGAAATTCCTGACGATGCCGCCGAGACCATCCTCACCGTCGGTGATGCGGTCAAATTTCTCGAAAAGAACGCTAAAAGCTGAGCGAAAGCCGCCGCTGCGCTCGATAGTTTCCTTAGCTGCTGATTTTGGGGCTATGCCCGGTAGCGCGGAGCATAAGAGCGTTAGTTTGGCTCGGAGCCGGCCATGAGACGTGTCGTCGTCACCGGAATGGGGATGGTCACGCCGCTCGGTTGCGGTGTGGAAACGGCATGGCAGCGCCTGATCAAGGGCGAGAGCGGCGCAAAGATCATCGATACCTTCGACATCTCCGACGTGAACGCCAAGGTCGCCTGCATGATCCCGCGTGGCGACGGCAGCAACGGCACCTTCAATCCCGATCAGTGGATGGAGCCCAAGGAGCAGCGCAAGGTCGACGATTTTATTCTCTACGCCATGTGCGCGGCCAAGCAGTCGCTCGATGATGCCGGCTGGCGGCCGGAAAGCTACGAAGACCAGACCTCGACCGGCGTGCTGATCGGTTCCGGCATCGGCGGCATCGAAGGCATCGCCGAGATGGCGGTCGTGCTGCACGAGAAGGGACCGCGCCGGGTGTCGCCGTTCTTTATCCCGGGCCGCATCATCAATCTCGCGTCCGGCTTCGTCTCGATCGCCTTCGGGCTGAAAGGTCCCTGCCACGCGGTGGTCACCGCCTGTTCGACCGGCGCCCATGCCATTGGCGACGCGGCGCGCATGGTGGCGCTCGGCGATGCCGAGGTCATGGTGGCGGGCGGCACCGAATCGCCTGTCAACCGCATGGCGCTGGCGGGCTTTGCGGCGCTGCGCGCGCTGTCGACCAATTTCAATGACGCGCCCAAGCGTGCCTCGCGCCCTTACGACAAGGACCGCGACGGTTTCGTGATGGGCGAGGGCGCTGGTGCCGTGGTGCTGGAAGCGCTCGACCACGCCAAGGCGCGCGGCGCCAAGATTTATGCAGAACTTACCGGCTACGGGCTTTCGGGCGACGCCTATCACATCACGGCGCCGTCGCCGGACGGCGATGGCGCGTTCCGCTGCATGTCGATGGCGGTCAAACGCGCCGGAATTTCGCCCGGCGATATCGACTACATCAACGCGCACGGCACCTCGACGCCGCTCGGCGACGAAATCGAGCTCGGCGCCGTGCAGCGGCTGGTCGGCAATGACGCCGCGCATATCTCCATGTCGTCGACCAAGTCGTGCGTCGGCCACCTGCTCGGCGCCGCCGGCGCGGTCGAGGCGATTATCTCGATCCTGGCGATGCGCGACGGCATCGCCCCGCCCACTATCAATCTCGACAATCCGTCAGTCGAAACGCCGATCGATCTGGTTCCGCATGTGGCGCGCAAGCGCGAGATCGCCACCGTGCTGTCGAACTCGTTCGGCTTCGGCGGCACCAATGCCTCGCTGATCTTCACCCGCTATGCGGACTAACGGCCTTAAAGTCCGCGGCCGCCCCCAGCTTTCGCCATAATTCTTCCTAACGTGCGAAAGCCACTGATGCTTTCCTGGAGATTCTCGAAGGTGAGCTTGCAGGTCGCGACAGCGGGAGGGCGCGCGTGAGTTCGGTCCCACCGCAAGGCGGCAATGGCCGCGGTCCGCTGCGGCCGGGAGCGCCGACGCCGCCTGGCCGCGCCGCAGGTCCGACCCCGGTGCCGCCACCGCCGCCCAGCGGCAGGCCGCCGCGTTCACCGCGCGCCTTGCTCGAGCCGGAACGCGTGCCGTCGCCCACGCGACGCTCCAAGCGGGTGCGCCATCCGCTGGTGATCGTCGGCAATGCGATGTTCACCGTGCTGGTCGTGGTCTCGGTCACCGTCGGCGGCGCGCTTTATCTCGGCGAGCAGCGCTTCGAGTCGCCGGGCCCGCTGACCGAAGACAAGATCGTAAATATCCCGCGCGGGCTCGGCATTCGCGACATCGCCGAGCTGCTGGTGCGCGAAGGCGTGATCGACCAGCCCTGGGTCTTTATCGGCGGCGTACTGGTGCTCAAGGCGCGCGGCGATCTCAAGCACGGCGAATATCAGTTCACCAAGAACGCCAGCCTCGCCGACGTGGTCACCACCATCGTCGAGAACAAGGAAGTGCAGCACGCACTGACCATTCCGGAGGGGCTGACCTCCGAGCAGATCGTCGCCAAGCTTTTAGAGAACGACGCGCTATCGGGCCAGATCAAGGAAATCCCGCGCGAGGGCACGCTGCTGCCGGAGACCTACAAATTCACCCGCGGCATGGTGCGCGAGCAGATCATCCAGCGCATGCAGCATGCGCACCGGCAACTTTTGGCGGAGGTCTGGGAGCACCGCAATCCGGAAATTCCGATCAAGACGCCGGAACAACTGGTCACGCTCGCCTCGATCGTCGAGAAGGAAACCGGCAAGCCTGAGGAGCGTTCTCGCGTCGCCGCAGTGTTCATCAATCGGCTCAAGAGCAAGATGCGGCTGCAGTCCGATCCGACCATCATCTACGGCCTGACCGGGGGCAAAGGCGCACTCGGCCGCCCCATCATGAAGAGCGAGATCGAGCAGCCGACGCCCTACAATACCTACACGATCGACGGGCTGCCGCCGGGCCCGATTGCCAATCCGGGGCGCGCTTCGCTCGAGGCCGCCGCCAATCCGGCGCGCACCAAGGATCTCTATTTCGTTGCCGACGGCACTGGCGGCCACATGTTCTCGGAAAGCTACGATCAGCATCAGAAGAACGTGGCGCGTCTGCGTACGCTTGAGAAGAACGGCACCGTGCCCGATCCGCAGCCGATAGCGCCGCAGCCGGCAAAGCCCGACGGCGTCAAGCCTTGATCCGCAAGCCTTAAGCCGCGTCGCGGTTAAGGCCGCCCATTTCGCCGCGCGCCGTCAAGCCATCCAAGCGCATACTGCTCAGCAGGTTTTCCATCTCCAATCGCGCTGTGACATGCGACATAGTGGGGCGGGTGCCGAGTGTGATTTCGTCGAGATCGTCAACGGCGGTCAGCCCGCGCGGGTAAAACTCGCGAAAGATCAGCCGCTCCGCCAGCCCGTCGGTGCAGCGAAAGTCCAATCTTTGTGCCAGGTCCGCCAACGCCTCGCCGACCAGGCGCTTGTTGCGCGAGCCGAGCGACGACAGGCGGTTACGCAACACAATCCAATCGGGGAATACGTTATCGATCTGCCGGCGCTGATGGCGCGCTGCGTCGACCATCTCGGCATAGTGGCTGGTGCCGGTGACGCCGAATGTCTCCGGGTCGACGGTTCCTAGAACGCCGAAGTCGACAAAACTGTCGTTCAGCGGCGTAACGATGGTGTCGGCGATGGAATGAGCCAGCCGCGACAGATCGCTGTCATGGCCGGGAGTATCGACGACGATGAAGCCATGGGCCTGCGCCAGGCAATCGACCGCATCGGCGAGCGCCTCGCAGCCGGCGGCGTCTTTTGGAAAGTCTTTGTCGCCGATGCACAGATGACGGGGAATTTGAAGATCGCGGCCGACGTGCGCGGCCCAGGCACGCCTGTTTTCCATGTATTGGGTGAAGCTTCGCTGTCTCGAATCGAGGTCGATGGTGGCGACGCTTTGTCCGGACTTGATCAGCGCGACCGCGACATGCATGGCCACGGTCGATTTGCCCGATCCTCCCTTTTCGTTACCCACAACGATGATGTGTGCTGAACGCGACGGAGTTTCTTCTTGAACGGACATGCGTGCCCTCGTTGTTGTTGGAGTTGTGTGACCCCCGCGAATTTTCGTGAAAAATTATTAGTGCTGATTCGTCGGAATCTCGCCAGAACGAATTTTCGAGCGCTGTAATTTTTCCTTCAAGTTCCGCGCGGAACTTCGCGCAGAGCAAGCGATGGCGCTGCCTTCACATGCGGTGTTGCAAATTTGACTCAGTAATTGCCAAAAATAATGGCGAAGCGCGCGGCGAATCTTTTCAATTGTGGCATTGGTGCCCGGGCTGGCGCGTTACGCGCTCGACGGTACTCGTCACAAAACCCCAATGACGGGACTTGTGAGCGGGGAAGCGCACCGCTAGATTTTCGCCGCCACCCATTCTGGGCCCACGCCACAGTCGAATAGAGACGAGATCGAAGCCCCATGGCCCTATCGAGCATGACCGGCTTCGCCCGCGCCCAAGGCGTGGCTGGCGCCTATGCCTGGAGCTGGGAGCTCAAATCTGTCAACGCCAAAGGCCTCGATCTGCGGCTGCGGCTGCCGCCGGGCTGGGACGCCATCGAAGTGCCGGCGCGCGCCCGCGCCTCCGAGAAGCTGTCGCGCGGCACGGCCTACGCCAATCTCACGGTCGAGCGAAAGGGCGTGTTGCCCGCCGTCAAGGTGAACGAGCCCGTGCTCAATGCCGTGCTAGCGACTCTCAAGAGCCTAAAAGGTAAAGTCGAAGCCGCGCCACCGACGCTCGACGGTATTTTGTCGCTCAAGGGCGTCATCGAGATCAGCGAGGAAGACGAACGCATCGAAGACCGCCGTGCCGCCGAGGCCGCGATTTTGGCCGGCTTCGACAAAGCGCTCGCCGACTTGGTGGCGATGCGGCATGAAGAGGGCGCCACCCTCGGCAAACTCCTGTCGGCACGTCTTTCTGAAATCGCGTCGCTCGCCGGGCGCGCGGAAGCAGCACCGGGCCGCAAGCCGGAGGCGATCAAGGCCAGGCTGGCCGAACAAGTGGCGACGCTGCTCTCGGCCTCGCAGCGCTTCGACAGCGACCGCCTGCACCAGGAAGCGATCATGCTCGCCAGCAAGGCCGACATACGCGAAGAACTCGACCGGCTGGCTTCGCATGTGGCGCAAGCGCAAAAGATGCTGGCCGAGGGCGGCCCGGTCGGCCGAAGGCTCGATTTTCTGGCGCAGGAACTCAACCGCGAATCGAATACGCTCACCGCCAAGGCTAACGACGTCGAACTCACCAATATCGGGCTCGAGCTCAAGAGCACGGTCGAACAATTCCGCGAGCAGGTGCAGAACCTGGAGTGACGATGAAGCGCCGGGGCATCATGTTCGTCGTCTCCTCGCCCTCGGGCGCGGGCAAGACCACGCTGACGCGCAATCTGGTCAACGCCGATCGCAATGTGAAACTGTCGATTTCGGTGACGACGCGCAAGCGCCGCCCCAGCGAAGTCGAAGGCGTGCACTATCACTTCGTTTCCAAGCCGAAATTCGCCAGCATGAGAAAATCGGGCGAACTGCTTGAATCGGCAAGGGTGCATGGCAACTTTTACGGCACGCCGCGCCGTCCGGTCGAAAAAGCGCTCAACGCCGGCCACGACGTGCTGTTCGACATCGATTGGCAGGGCGCCAAGCAACTCTACGAGAAGATGCGGGCGGATGTTGTCAGTGTGTTCGTGCTGCCGCCGACGGCGCGCGCGCTAAAAGTTCGGCTTGAACACCGCGCCGAAGACAGCGGCGACGTCATTAATCGCCGCCTGAAAAACGCCGCCAAGGAAATTCCGCACTGGGCGGAATATGATTATGTCCTCATCAATCGCGATCTCGACAAGTCGTTTCGCGATCTGCGCCACATTCTCGCCGCCGAGCGCGCCAAGCGGCGCGGCCGCGCCAAGTTCATCAATGCGACGGCGCGATTGCTTTCCGAGCTGGAACAGATCACCCGCCCGCTTTGGAAAATGCCCGCGCCAACGCGACGAAGCCGGCGACGTCGATCTCCTCGGCGCGCGCAGTCGGTGTAATACCGGCTTGCTCAAGCAACGCACCGGTATCGCCGCCGAGCGATTTCAAACTTTGCCGCAGCATTTTACGGCGCTGGCCGAAGGCCGCCTCGGTCAGCCGTTGCAGCGCCTGCGCATCGC
>DASRLF010000067.1:0-19455 GCA_035648555.1 Pseudolabrys sp. | reverse complement strand
GTAGCGGCGTGCTCCGGTCCGCCCGGTCCGGTCGCGAATTCGTGACCGCCCCGCTTGCGGGGCCGGGGGGCCCTCCTATATGAGCCTTGAACCGCGAAACAGCGGTGAATCGTGTATCCAGGGGGCTGGATCAGGGGGGTTCGCGGATGAGCCGCGGGCGTCCCACTCGGGTGCCAATCGGCCCGGCCGGCCTGCCGCAAATTGAGAGGAAATTACCATGAGTAAGGTCATCGGCATCGACCTCGGCACCACCAATTCGTGCGTCGCCGTCATGGAGGGCAAGTCGCCCAAAGTTATCGAGAACGCCGAGGGCATGCGCACCACGCCTTCGATCGTTGCCTTCACGGATGACGGCGAGCGTCTCGTCGGCCAGCCGGCCAAGCGCCAGGCGGTCACCAATCCGGAAAAGACGATCTTCGCGGTCAAGCGTTTGGTCGGTCGCCGCTACGACGACCCGATCATCGAGAAGGACAAGAAGCTCGTCCCCTACAAGATCATGAAGGCCAGCAATGGCGACGCCTGGGTCGAGGAAGACGGCAAGTCTTATTCGCCCTCGCAGATTTCCGCCTTCATCCTGCAGAAAATGAAAGAGACGGCGGAAGCCCATCTCGGCCACAAGGTCGAGCAGGCGGTGATCACCGTTCCGGCCTATTTCAACGACGCCCAGCGCCAGGCCACCAAAGACGCCGGCAAGATCGCCGGCCTCGAAGTGCTGCGCATCATCAACGAGCCGACCGCGGCCGCGCTCGCCTACGGTCTCGACAAGCAGAAGCAGGGCATCATCGCGGTCTATGACCTGGGCGGCGGCACCTTCGACGTTTCTATCCTGGAGATCGGCGACGGCGTGTTCGAGGTGAAGTCGACCAACGGCGACACCTTCCTGGGCGGCGAAGACTTCGACATGCGCCTGGTGAATTATCTCGCCGACGAATTCCAGAAAGAGCAGGGCATCGACCTGCGCAAGGACAAGCTGGCGTTGCAGCGGCTGAAGGAATCTGCCGAAAAAGCAAAGATCGAGCTGTCGTCGACCACGCAGACCGAGATCAACTTGCCGTTCATCACCGCGGATGCGGCAGGGCCGAAGCACCTGACCATGAAGCTGACCCGCGCCAAGTTCGAAGCGCTGGTCGACGATCTCATTCAGCGCACCATCGAGCCGTGCCGCAAGGCGCTCAAGGATGCCGGCCTCACCGCCGCTGAAATCGGCGAAGTCGTTCTGGTCGGCGGCATGACGCGCATGCCGAAGGTCCAGGAAGTGGTGAAGCAGTTCTTCGGCAAGGAGCCGCACAAGGGCGTCAACCCGGACGAAGTCGTCGCCATCGGCGCCGCCATTCAGGCCGGCGTCTTGCAAGGCGACGTCAAGGACGTGCTGCTGCTCGACGTGACCCCGCTTTCGCTCGGCATTGAAACGCTGGGCGGCGTGTTCACCCGCATCATCGACCGCAACACCACGATCCCGACCAAGAAGTCGCAGGTGTTCTCCACCGCGGAGGACAGCCAAAACGCGGTGACGATCCGTGTGTTCCAGGGCGAGCGCGAGATGGCGGCCGACAACAAGATTCTCGGTCAGTTCGATCTTGTCGGCATCCCGCCGGCGCCGCGCGGCGTGCCGCAGGTCGAGGTGACCTTCGACATCGACGCCAACGGCATCGTCAACGTGTCCGCCAAGGACAAGGCGACGAGCAAAGAGCAGCAGATCCGCATCCAGGCGTCGGGCGGTCTGTCCGAGGCCGACATCGAAAAGATGGTCAAGGACGCCGAGGCGCACGCCGAAGACGACAAGAAGCGCAAGGCCGAGGTCGAAGCCAAGAATCACGGCGAGGCGCTGGTGCACTCTACCGAGAAGGCGCTCGCCGAACACGGCTCGAAGATCGGCGATGCCGATCGCTCGGCCATCGAGAACGCCATGGCGGACTTGAAAGAAGCGCTCAAGGGCGACGATGCGGCGGCGATCGCGGCCAAGACCAATACGCTGGCGCAGGCTTCCATGAAGCTCGGCGAGGCGATGTACAAGCAGGCGGAAGGCGCTCAGCCGGCCGACACCAGCGAAAGCGCCACCGGCGCCGATGGCAAGAAGGAAGACGTGGTCGACGCGGAATTCACCGAAGTCGACGACAAGAACGACAAGAAGTCGGCGTAACGTCCGAAATGAAAACCTCGTCCTTCGAGACGCGCCCGGCGCTCCTCAGGACGAGGTTTTGACTATCCGGTGGGGATAACGGGTGTCGAAGCGCGACTACTACGAAGTCCTGGGCGTTTCACGCACCTGCGGCGAGGCCGATCTCAAGGCCGCGTTCCGCAAGCTCGCCATGCAGCATCATCCGGATCGTAATCCGGGCGACGCCGAATGCGAGCACAAGTTCAAAGAACTCAACGAGGCCTATGACGTTCTCAAGGACGGCGACAAGCGCGCGGCCTATGACCGCTTCGGTCATGCCGCGTTCGAGCAAGGGGCAGGCGGCGGCGCGCACGGCTTCGGCGCCGACTTCGCCTCGACCTTTTCCGATATTTTCGAGGACCTGTTCGGCATGGGCGGCCGCCGCGGCGGCGGGCGTGGCCAGGGCCGCGAGCGCGGTTCGGATCTGCGCTACAACATGGAAATCAGCCTCGAGGAAGCGTTCGAGGGCAAGACCGCGCAAATCCGTATCCCCACGTCGGTGATGTGCGAAGCCTGTTCGGGCTCCGGCGCCAAGGCCGGCAGCAAACCGAATACGTGCGCGACCTGCGGCGGCGCCGGCAAAATCCGGCATGCGCAAGGTTTCTTCACGCTTGAGCGCACCTGCCCGGCCTGTCAGGGCCGCGGCCTGGTGATCGAAAATCCCTGTCCGTCATGCTCAGGCGCCGGACGGGTGACGCGCGAGCGCACGTTGTCGGTCAATATTCCGCCCGGCGTCGAGGACGGCACCCGTATTCGGCTCGCCGGTGAGGGCGAGGCCGGCTTGCGCGGGGGGCCTGCGGGCGATCTCTATATTTTCCTGTCGCTGGTGCCGCACGAATTCTTCCAGCGCGATGGCGCCGATCTGCACTGCCGGGTGCCTATCACCATGGTGGTCGCGGCCATCGGCGGCGAATTCGAGGTGCCGGCGATTGACGGCAGCCAGGCCCGGGTAAAAGTCCCGGCCGGGACCCAGGCCGGCCGGCGTTTCCGGCTGTCCGGCAAAGGAATGCCGGTGCTGCGGACGAAACAAACCGGCGACATGTACGTTCAAGTAGCGGTGGAAACGCCGCAAAACCTGACCAAGCGCCAGCGCGAATTGCTGGCGGAGTTCGAAAAACTGTCGTCCGAGGCGACCCAGCCGGAATCCGCCGGTTTCTTCAGTAGGGTCAAGGAGTTTCTCGATGGTCTCGGGAATCGTGGCAGCCATACTGAGTAGCCATCTTGACCCTCTGCCCGCCGCCCTATACCCCTGAGTTGCTAGGCTAATTTCGGCCGCCCCGCACGCGTGATCCCAGACGATGCCATTGCAAACAGTCGTCCGCGTCGAAAAGAAACCCCTGCGTCTCGATGACGAGATGCAATTCATCCGTTCCTGGTTCGAGAAGCCGCTGTCCACCGGCGCGGTGATGCCGTCAAGCAAGGCGCTGGCGCGCACCATGGCGCAATACGTGGATCCGCAGGCGAGCGGCCCGGTGATCGAGCTTGGACCCGGCACCGGTCCGGTGACCGAGGCGCTGGTCCAGCGTGGCGTCGATCCGTCGCGGCTGGTGCTGGTCGAATTCAATCCCGACTTCTGCCGTCTGCTGCGCACGCGCTATCCGGCGGCGACGGTGGTGCAGGGCGACGCCTATCGGCTGCGTCGGCTGTTGGAGACGTACGTGCGCGAGCCGGCGGCCGCGGTGGTTTCCGGTTTGCCGCTGGTCACCAAGCCGCTGCGCACGAGGCTCCGCCTCATCGCCGACGCCATGGGACTGCTTGCGCCGGGCGCGCCCTTCGTGCAATTCACCTATGCGATGGTGCCGCCGATCCCGAAGGCTTTGTCCGGGATCAAGGCCGAAGCGTCCGAACTGATCTGGCTGAACCTGCCGCCGGCGCGCGTGTGGGTTTATCGCGGCCGCTGATGGTGTGTCACCGCCCGCGACTGCGGAGCCGCTGATGCCAAATCCCAAAATTCTCGTCTTCCCCGGCTCGACCCGCACCGGCTCGCACAATGTCCGGCTGGCGGCGCTGGCGGCGAAAGAACTGACTCTGATGGATGTCGATGTGACGAGCATTTCGCTCGCCGACTATCCGCTCCCGCTTTATGAGGGCGACCTCGAAGCCAATGCCGGTGCGCCCGACAATGCGGTCAAGCTCAAGCAGATGATCATGGCGCACAACGGCGTGTTCATCGCCAGCCCCGAATACAGCGCCTCCGTAACGCCTGTGCTCAAGAACGCCATCGATTGGGTGTCGCGCGTGCGCGAGCGCGGCGATCCGGCCTATGCCGCGTTCAAGGGCCGCGTGTTCGCAATCTCTTCGGCATCGCCCGGCCGCTCCGGTGGTTTGCGCTCGCTGATGGCGTTGCGGCAGATTCTCGAACTCGGCTGCGGCGCACTGGTCGTGCCCGAGCAAGTGGCGATCCCGCAGGCCGACAATGCATTCGATGAGATGGACAATATCATCGACATCGGCACCGCCAATTTGTTTCGCGCGCAGTTGACCCGGCTGGTCGATCTGGCGCGGATCATGATGTGAGGGGAAGAGGTTTGGACGCCCGCGAACGCTTGATTGTCGCTCTCGACCTGCCTTCGGTGAAGGCGGCCGAGGCCATGGTGAGCAAGCTCGGCGATTCCGTCTCCTTTTATAAAATCGGCTATCAGCTCGCTTACGCCGGTGGCTTGCCATTCGCCGCCGGCTTGATCGCGGCCGGCAAGCGGGTGTTCCTCGATCTTAAGCTGCACGACATCGGCAACACGGTCGGCAAGGGCGTCGAGAGCGTGGCGCAGCTCGGCGCGACGTTTCTCACCGTGCACGCCTATCCGCAGACCATGAAGGCAGCAGTCGCGGCCAAAGGCAATTCGAGCTTGAAGATTCTCGCCGTCACTGTGCTCACGTCCTATGACGACGCCGATTTGTTTGCGGCCGGTTATAAGCTTGGCGTCGGCGCGTTGGTCGCGCAACGGGCGACGCAGGCGCACGATGCCGGCGTCGATGGTCTGGTGTGCTCGGCGGAAGAGGCGGCCAATTTGCGCAAGCTCGTCGGGCCCGGATTGTCGCTGGTGACGCCCGGCATCCGCCCGGCCGGCGTCAAGAGCGACGATCAGAAACGCATCATGACTCCGATGAAGGCTATTCAAGCGGGTGCGGACTATCTGGTGGTTGGTCGGCCAGTGGTGGAGGCTGCTGATCCAAAGGCCGCGGCCGACGCCATCGTCGCCGAGATCGCACAAACAAAATAATATGGGAGGCTTCGGATGGCTAAAGGCTACTGGATCGGTCGTGTCGATGTGAAGAACGAAGAGGGCTACAAGCCCTATGCCGCTGCCAATAACGCGATCTTCAAGAAATTCGGCGGCAGGTTTGTGATCCGTGCCGGCAAGTTCGAGTGCCCGGAGGGCACGGCCCGCTCGCGCAACGTGGTGGTCGAATTCCCCGATTATGCCTCGGCGCTGGCCTGCTACCGCTCGCCGGAATACCAGGCCAACATCAAAGTGCGGCTGCCGCATGCGACCGCCGATATCGTGATTATCGAGGGCTACGACGGCCCCCAGCCGTAGTCGCCTTTTACCGCTTGCCGCGCTATACCCTCGCCCCAAGTTTGGAGCTGGTCCCATGGCCGAAATGCGGCTTGTGATCGCCGGCGCCGGCGGGCGGATGGGCCGCACACTGGTCAAGGCGATCGCCGACAACAAGGATTTTACGCTGGCTGGTGCGCTGGAAGACGCGCGCTCGCCGCTGATTGGCTGGGATGCCGGCGTGCTGGCGGGCCTGCCCGAGAACGGCGTCAAGCTCGCGGGCGACGCCAGCCCGCTCTTGGAGAAGGCCGACGGCATCATCGATTTCACCGCGCCGGCCGCGACGGTGGCTTTTGCAGCCCAGGCGGCCAAGGGCCGCAAGGTGCACATCATCGGCACCACCGGCCTGAGCGCGACCGACGAGGCCAAGATCAATGAAGCCGCCAAGTCGGCGGTGATCGTCAAGTCCGGCAATATGAGCCTCGGCGTCAATCTGCTGGCGGCGCTGACGCGACGCGTCGCGAAGACGCTCGACAATTCCTTCGATATCGAAATTCTAGAAATGCATCACAACCAGAAAGTCGATGCGCCGTCGGGCACCGCGCTGATGCTCGGCCGCGCGGCGGCGGAGGGCCGTGGTGTCGACCTCGACAGAAATTCGGTGCGCAGCCGCGACGGCAACACCGGCGCGCGCCATGCCGGCGATATCGGTTTTGCGAATTTGCGCGGCGGCAGCGTGGTCGGCGAGCACAGCGTGATCTTTGCAGGCCCGGCCGAACGCATCGAGCTCGTGCACAAGGCCGAGGACCGCATGATCTTCGCGCGCGGCGCGCTGCACGCGGCGCTGTGGGCGCGCGGCCAGAAGCCGGGGCTTTATTCGATGGCCGACGTGCTCGGCCTCAAGGATTTCTAAGCGGGGGCGACATGACACCGGAACAAGTTACGAAACGAACGGGCTGGATGTATGCGATGATCGGCGCCGGCATCGCGTGCCTGTACATGGCCTATCAATACGCCCAACCGACGGTCGGGCGTGTGGAACCGCCGCCGGAGTGGACGTCATATTTGTTTGGCGGCCTTGGCCTTGTCTGCCTGCTTGCCGGCATCGTCCTGGCGCTTAAGTTGAAAAAAGAGCCGACCCCTGCCGCCACCACCGACCTCAAATCTCCGCAAGGGAAAGTCGTCGTCCGCTTGATGGTGATCGGCTTCATCGCGCTGGTGGGCAGCTACCTTGTTCGCTTCATCACGCCGGAAGACGGGGCCCTGGGCCTCACGCTGTCGGGTGTGTTGCTGCTGATCATGGCGGTCTGCTTCGTCAGCGCCGGCCGTATCGCGCGCAAAATGCGCGCCACGGCAGCGACGGGAGCCGGGAAATAATGACCGACCGCGTGCTTGTCCTTGTGCGTCATGGCCAGAGCGACTGGAACCTGAAGAACCTGTTCACGGGTTGGAAGGACGTCGACCTGACCGACAAGGGCGTGGCGGAAGCGCGCGAGGCCGGCCGCAAATTGAAGGCGCAAGGCCTGAACTTCACGGCCGCCTACACCTCGGCGCTGATCCGCGCGCAACGCACGCTCGATCTGATGCTTGAGGAAATGGGCCAGAGCAAAATCCCAATCATCAAAGACCATGCGCTCAACGAGCGCGACTACGGCGATCTGTCGGGTCTGAACAAAGACGACGCCCGCAAGAAATGGGGCGAGCAGCAGGTGCATGTCTGGCGGCGCTCGTACGACGTGGCGCCGCCCGGCGGCGAATCGTTACGCGATACCGCCGCGCGCGTGCTGCCTTATTACCTCGTGGAAATTTTGCCGCATGTGTTGCGCGGCGAACACGTGCTGGTGTCGGCGCACGGCAATTCGCTGCGGGCGCTGGTGATGGTGCTCGACAAGCATACGCCCGACAGCATCACAAAATTGAATATCGATACCGGCGTGCCGATGATCTACCGGCTCAACGCCGATTCGACGGTGAAATCGAAAGTAGATCTGGCGGCGTAGGCTTTAAGCCGCCGCCATGCCGGCTTCCCAGCCCAGCATCGCGCGCTTGCGGGTGATGCCCCAGTGATAGCCGGTGAGGTCGCCGTTCTTGCCGATCACGCGGTGACACGGCACCACGAAACAAATCGGATTTTTTCCGACCGCCGCGCCGACTGCGCGCGCGGCCTTGGGCGAGCCGGTTTTGGCGGCGAGGTCGGAATAAGTCGTGAGCTTGCCCATCGGAATCGTCAGTAGCTTTTCCCACACGCGCACCTCGAAATCGGTGCCGATCAACACCACGCGCAGCGGCTGATCTTTGCGCCATAGCGCCGGGTCGAAGATGCGCCGCGCGGTAGCGGCTGTCGCTGCGAAGTCCTCGACATATTTCGCCTTGGGCCAGCGCGACCGCATGTCGCTAAGCGCCTTGCGTTCCTTGCCGGCGTCGGCGAGCGCCAAGCCCGCAAGACCGCGCGGCGTCACCATCACCAGCGCCGTGCCGAACGGGCAGGGATGGAAGCCATAAGAAATGGTGAGTCCTTCGCCGCCGGTTTTCCATTCGCCGGGCGACATCGCTTCGTGCGTGACGAACAGATCGTGCAGCCGGCCGGGCCCCGACAAGCCTACTTCGTACGACGTGTCCAATACACTTGCCGAGGCGCGCAACAAGTCGCGCGCATGACTGAGCGTGATCGCCTGCAGGAACGCTTTCGGCGTCAGCCCGCACCAGCGGCGGAACAGATGATGCAGATCGGTGGGGGTGACGCCGGCGGCGTCGGCGATGGTTTCGATCTCGGGCTGCGAGCGCCAATTGCTGCGAATATGGGCGATAGAGCGGCGCACGATGTCATAATCCGCCGCCGCGGTCGGGAGCGGGGCGAATTCGGTGAAGCGGTCGGATATCTGGGTCATGTTCATGTTGGCTATTTAGGACGGGATCGCGCCCCCAGCCACCCGATTCCTGCCTAACTAAACGTCGTTCGCGTCACGCCGCGCTTGGCCTCGCCCAGCGCGCGGCCGAGATCTTGCGCAAAACTAGCCTTTTCGTCCGGCCCTAAGAAATTAGCGATCATGAGCTGTTTGCCGCGGGAGACGAGGAACAATCGTTCGATGCCGAATTCATGAATCTCGGTCATGTCCAGCCTGACCCAAAGCGGATTGAGCACCCATTCGCGTACGCGGCCGCGATGGCTGACTTTGCGCACTTTCAGCGCGGTCGGCGTCACCGTGACCTGCTCGTAGGCGTTGGCATGGCGGTAGTTGATGCGGAACGCCCAGTACAGCAGCAGCACGTCGAGCCCGAAGAAACCGAACACCGGCCAGGCGCCCATCAACAGGAACGCCATGCCGGAGATGAAACTGGCGCCGCCGAACACGATCATCAGCACCATGAAGCCGATGCCGCCGAGCGAGCGGTGCGGGGTCAGCACGGCAGAAAAGATCGTCGGTTCGAGTTCGGCGTTATCGGCGGTCATGTTGTCCCAAGCTTTGGCGCTGAGTATACCTGAACGATGGCAAAAAAGTCGGTCCGAAAACCTCTGGCGAAGGCCCGCAAGGGCAACGCGGCAAAGCTCAAGTCAGCCACCAAGAAAATCAAGGCCGATGCCAAGGTCTTGCACGGCGCTTCCAAGCCTCTGACCAAGGCGCAAATCGAGGAGATGTTCCGCCGCTTCAAGGCTGCCAATCCGGAGCCCAAGACCGAGCTCAAATACGTCAATCCGTTCACGCTGCTGGTGGCGGTGGTGCTCTCTGCCCAGGCGACCGATACCGGCGTCAACAAGGCGACGCCGGCGCTGTTCGCGCTCGCCGACACGCCCGAGAAAATGGCCGCGCTCGGCGAGGATCGCGTGCGCGACCTGGTCAAGACCATCGGGCTGTTCCGCACCAAGGCCAAGAACGTGGTCGAGTTGTCGCGCAGGCTTATCGCCGAACATGGCGGACAGGTGCCTCGTTCGCGCGAGGCGCTGGAAGCGTTGCCCGGCGTCGGACGCAAGACCGCCAATGTCGTGCTCAATGTCGCGTTTGGCGAACCGACCATCGCGGTCGACACCCATATTTTCCGGGTCGGCAACCGCACCGGACTGGCGCCCGGGAAAAATCCGTTCGAGGTCGAGCAGAAATTGGAACAGGTGGTGCCGGCACACTACAAGCTGCACGCACACCATTGGCTTATTCTGCACGGGCGCTACACTTGCCTGGCGCGCAAGCCGCTGTGCGAAAAGTGCATTATCGCGGACTTGTGCCAATGGCTGGGGAAAACGGTCCTGTAAGAACGGCGTAGGGAGCGTGCGTATGGAAGGCAGCGGGGTAGCACGGGCGAAAAAGTTCGTTCGTGAAAACACGGCCGAGATTCTTCGCCGCGGCGGACTGTCTACGAAGGCTGTGGCCGCTTGGACCAAGGCGCCACTGCGCGTCACGGGAAATTTCAAACGTGATGTTTCGGAAGGCGCCAAATTCTGGCACGGCGGTTCGGATTTGCTTGCGAAGCTACCGAAAAAGTCTCAGCGCTCCGTCGAGCAGCAAGTCGCCGCGACTGTCATCCTGCAAGATTGCCGCCGTTCGCGGGAAGAGTTTCTCAATCGCCACGCCGATGCGATTTACCGCAAGCTCACAAAAAATCTTTCTGAATTCAAGCGCGTCGACGATCTCGTCTATGACGCCGCGAAGCTCGTGCCTGGTTTAACGCCGACGCAAAAACAGGTCGACGCCGAAAGTACTTTAATGCAAAGCGAAAAGGATGGTGTCGAGGTCGATCAGGGTATTTTCTTGGCGCATGTTCTCGCGATTTCGGATACTGGCGCGCATCTTTGCCACGCGATGTTGCTGCCGAAGCCTGAAGCAATCGAGCGCGCCGCCGAATTTCTCAAAATGGGTATCGTGGACTTCGGTCCTGCCAAGGTCGAACGTCATGGCAAGGCTTCGGTGGTGACGGTCAAAAACCCCCGCTTCCTCAATGCCGAGGATGACGACACACTTGACGACACCGAAACTGCCGCCGACATCGCGCTTCTCGATCCGACGAGCGAAATTTGCATTTTGCGCGGCGATTATGTCGATCATTCGAAATACAAAGGCCGCAAGATTTTCTCGGCCGGTATCAATCTTACCCACCTCTATCGCGGGAAAATTCCCTTTCTCTGGTACATCCGCCGCGACATGGGCATCGTCAACAAGATGTTCCGCGGCCTCGCGATGGGCTCTGCCAGCCCCGACGAAGTTTATGGCGGCACGCGTGAGAAGCCCTGGGTCGCCGGTCTCGATGCTTTCGCCATCGGCGGCGGTTGCCAATACCTGCTGGCTATGGACTATGTCGTGGCTGGCAGCGACGCCTACATGACGCTGCCGGCGCGCAAGGAAGGTATTATTCCGGGCGCCGCCAACTTAAGGCTGACGCGTTTCGTCGGCGCCCGCATTGCGCGGCAGTTGGTCATGGTTGGCCGCCGACTCGATTGCGACAGTCCGGAAGGCCGCATGATCTGCGACAAGATCGTGCCGCATGGCGAAATGGAGCAGGCGCTCGATCAGGTGATCGATGATTTCACCGGTTCTGGCGTGGTCAGCGCGGCCGGCAACCGGCGCGCCTTTCGTGTCAGTGAGGAGCCGCTCGATATGTTCCGCCGCTACATGGCGGTCTATTGCCGCGAGCAGGCCTATTGCCATTTCAGCCCGGCGCTGATCGCCAATCTCGAAAAACATTGGAATGCCGCGAGCAGGAAGATTTAGCGCGCATGCCGGGGCTGAAACTCAAGGGTGCCGATCTCATGCCGCGGCGGCAGGACCTCGATCCGATCGAGATCGCCTCGCGTGATGAGATTTCGGCGCTTCAGCTCAAGCGGCTGAAATCGACGCTGGCGCATGTCTATAAAAGTGTCGCGCATTACAAGCGGGCCTTCGATGAAGCCGGCGTGCATCCCGGCGATCTGAAAACGCTCGAAGACGTGCGCAAATTTCCGTTCACCACCAAAGCGGAGCTGCGCGACAATTATCCGTTCGGGCTGATGGCCATGCCGCGCGAGCAATTGCTGCGCATCCACGCTTCGTCGGGAACCACCGGAAAGCCAACCGTGGTCGGCTACAGCCGGGGCGACGTCGAAACATGGGCCGACATTATCGCGCGCAGCATGCGCGCCGCCGGTTGCCGCCCCGGCATGCTGGCGCAGAACTCCTACGGCTACGGGCTTTTCACCGGCGGACTCGGATTCCATCACGGCGCCGAGCGGCTGGGACTTACCGTCGTGCCGGTGTCGGGCGGCATGACCGAGCGCCAGGTCAAGCTGATCGGCGACTTCAAGCCCGACGTCATTTTCGTCACGCCCAGTTATCTGCTCGCCATTCTCGACGAGTTTCGCGCCCAAGGCGTCGATCCACGCCAAAGCTCGCTTAAAATCGCCATGTGCGGCGCCGAGCCCTGGACCGACGCGATGCGCGAGGAGATCGAAGACGCCTTCGATATCCACGCCATCGACAATTACGGTCTTTCGGAAGTGATCGGCCCCGGCGTGTCGGTCGAATGCATCGAAACCAAGGACGGCTGCACGATCTGGGAGGATCATTTCTATCCTGAGGTGGTCGATCCCGTCACCGGCGCGCCATTACCCGACGGCGAGGTCGGCGAACTGGTGTTCACCTCGCTGACCAAGGAGGCGATGCCGGTCATCCGTTATCGCACGCGCGATCTGTCGCGTTTGTTGCCGGGCACCGCGCGCAGCATGCGCCGCATGCAAAAAGTGATCGGCCGCTCCGACGACATGATGATCGTGCGCGGCGTCAACGTATTCCCGAGCCAGATCGAGGAAATCATTCTGTCCGACGAACGGCTGACGCCGCATTTTGTCATCGAACTGCGCCGCGTCGATCGTCTCGACAATATCACAGTGGTGGTCGAAGCGCGGCCGGAAGCCGGCGAGGGCACCTATGAAGCTTGCGACCGCGATCTGGCCAACAAGATCAAAGGCCTCATTGGCGTCACGGCGAGCGTGCGTACCGTCAAGCCCGGCGCCGTCGAACGCTCGGCCGGCAAGGCGAAACGTGTGATCGATCTGCGCGCGAAAAGCTGAATCAGCCCGGCTGTCGCACCAATTCCGCCCGCGCGCCGGACAGGCGCTTGTGGATGTGCACCATATAGGCCATGGCGAAAACCGGCGTCGCCAGATTGACCAGCGGGATCGACACGAACACCGCGATCGTCATGCCAGCGATGAAAATATACCCCGCATGGGTCTTACGCATCGCCTTGGCCTCGGCCGGCGGACGAAAGCGCATTGCGGCGAATTCGAAATATTGGCGGCCGAGCAAATAAGCGTTCGCCAAGAACATAATAATAAGTCCCAGCCCCGCGAGAAAAACGAACGGTAGCGCGCACACATAGACCGCGAGCGCCAGCAGCGCGAATTTTACACCCTCGACCAGAGCCCGAAACAGCGGCAGCGCCTTGCCCGGCGTCTCGACCGGGTAGCTGGCGCGCTCGACCGCGTCGGCCACCTCATCGACGAAAAAGCTACCGACAAAGGCCGTGACCGCCGGCATCAGGAATAAGGCGCCAGTGATGATGCCGAAGCTTGCCATGATCGACAGGATCCAAGCGATCGTTGCCCAGACCGCATGGGGTGCGAAGCCGGAAGTCTGCTCCGCCCAATTGGCGCCGGCTTCCGCCAGCGATGAAAGTATCCGATTGAGTACAATTCCGATGATGATGATCATCAGCAACGCCAGGCCGACGGCCTTGAGCAGCACGGCGCGCAGCGGTGGCGTGAACAGTTGGGAAAGCGCTTTGATGGCCGCGTCAATCATCCGGCACAGCTAATGCTGGCCGCGGCCTGCGGCAAGGCCGATCAGGCGACCCGCTCGAACGTCTCGGTTTCCGCCGGCACCAACGAGATCAGTTCGTCGGCGTCGACCGCCGGAATGTCGGCCCAGGCCATGGCCTTGTAGTCGAAGCCCTTCGCCAGCGTCGGCTTGACCACCTCGAAATAGGGCGAGATGTCGAAATCGCGCGGGGCGAACAGCGACGAATGACGGATTTCCAGAATTTCCTGGCGCGCGGCTTCGCTTTCGACCGTCGTCACCTTGGGCAAAATCGGGTAACGCACGTTCTCGAAAGCTTGCGCGATCAAGGCCGAGCAGATGATGCGCGTCGGATGTCCGGAGCCGAGCGCCATCATGCGCCGGCGCCAGCGCTGCGGCACTGGCAGCGGGAACAGATAGCGCAGCAGGTCGAGAATGTTCTTGAGATCGTAGTCGAAGCCAATGCGCTCGGTGGCATAAGCGCAGACGCGCGCGGCGTCTTCTTTGGTCAGGCCGATCGGCCGGCAAATGCGGGTGTGGAAGCGGGTGTATTTCGACAGCGGCGCCGCCACCACGCCCTGGCCGATATTGGCCTCCACCAGCAGCAGCGGCTCGCCCTCGGCGGTTTCGCGATCGCCGATCGGCCCGACATAGAGCGCGGCATGCGACCAGGTCGACTGTGTGAGATATTTGATGACGCCGGAAATGTGGTTGTTGCCTTCGACGAGGAGCACGTCGCCCGGCCGCAGCGTGGCGCGCGACGCACCGGCGTCGCTCGGCGTGAAGGGCTCGTAACCCTCCACGGGCTTTTCCAGATAGTGGGCGAGAAACCGCCCGACCCCGTCCGACATCCAACTCATTGCACGGTCCTTTGCGCCATTTCTTGACGCGCCGACGCACGCTTTATTGCGGTCAAATTTAGACAAGACTCATTGCAATTTGGTTCATCCGCGTTGCGCCGAAATTAAAGTTACGAAAAGTTAGCCATGAAATTTGCGGCCGCGCCTGCACTCGGGCAAACTGGCGGCCGCGCAGCAAGCAATTGGATACCATGTCGACGCGAAACGGCCGTTCCTTACCCAAAGCTCTGATCGCGTGGTCGAGCGGAAAGGATAGCGCCTGGGCGCTGCACGAAGCGCGCCGCGCCGGCGAGTTCGACATCGTCGGCGCCCTGACAACCGTTACCGACAGTTTTGAACGCGTCAGCATGCATGGCGTGCGCGAGGTGTTGTTGCGCGCGCAGTGTGAGGCCGCCGGGTTGCCTCAGATTGTCGTGCGCATTCCCTATCCCTGTCCGAACGAAATCTACGAACGCGCGATGGCGGCGGCGGTCAGCGGCGCCAAAGCGCGCGGCGTCACGCACATCATCTTCGGCGATCTGTTCCTTGAAGATATCCGCGCCTATCGTGAGAAGCAGCTCGCCGGCACCGGCATCACGCCGGTGTTCCCGCTCTGGCTCAAGCCGACCGCGGCGCTGGCGCGTGCCATGATCGACGGCGGCGTCGAGGCACATCTTGCCGTGGTGGACCTGAAGAAATTGCCGGCGTCGTTTGCCGGCCGGCGTTTCGATGCGGCGCTGCTGTCCGAGTTTCCAGCCGGCATCGACCCCTGCGGCGAGAACGGCGAATTCCATACTTTCGTATCGGCCGGGCCGATGCTGGCGCGAAAAATTCCGGTGCGTGCCGGCGAGACGGTCGAACGCGATGGATTTGCGTTTGCGGATCTATTGCCGGGTTAGGCCCGTAATACGCCGCCGGTCTTTTTGCTGACCTCAGCGACGATCTTCTGCCCGAGCGCGTCGATCTCGGCGTCGGTCATGGTTTGCTCGCGTGGCTGGATCGTCACGGCGATGGCGATCGACTTCTTGCCCGGATCAATGCCCGTGCCCTCGTAGACGTCGAACACGGTGACGCCCACGATCAGCTTCTTGTCGACGCTCTGCGCCGCGCGCACGATATCGGCGGCTTTCACGCCCACTTCCACCACGAAGGCGAAATCGCGCTCGACCGGCTGGAATGCCGGCAACTCGAGCACGGGCTTGGCGCGCGTGGCCTTGGCCTTCGGCTCGGGGATTTTCTCCAGGATCACTTCGAACGCGACCAGCGGGCCTTCCGCCTTGAGTGCCTCGAGCGCGCGCGGATGGAGTTCGCCGAAGGCCCCCAGCACATTCTGCGGGCCAATCTGGATGGTGCCGCTGCGGCCGGGATGGAACCAGGCTGGCCCGCCGGGCACGACCTGCAAGGCCTGCATTGGTGCGCCGGCCGCCGCCAGCACCGCGAAGGCGTCGGCCTTGACGTCGAAGGCGTCAACCGGCGCGGCTTTGGCCGACCAATGGCGGCCGATGCCGGAGGCCTTGGCCAGCGCGCGGCGCAGCCCGCCGGCGGCTGTGAGCTGATTCTCGGGCTGGTCGCCCTTGAAAATTTGCCCGACCTCGAACAACGCCACATCCGCCAGGCCGCGGTCGGCATTGCGCTGCGCTGCCATGATCAAACCCGGCAGCAGGCTTGGCCGCATGTCGGAGAGCTCGGCCGCAATCGGATTGGCCAACGCTAAAGTAGAGTTGCCGCCGCCGAACAATTCCGCCTCGCGTTTGGAGACGAACGACCAGGTAACGGCCTCGACCAGTCCGCGCGCGGCGAGCGCGCGCTTGGTCTTGCGGGTGCGGTTCTGGATCGGCGTGAGCACGGCCTTGCGGGCGTGCTCGCCGCGCGGAAACGGCGTCGACGGCACCTGGTCGACGCCGACGATGCGCACCAGTTCCTCGACGATGTCGGCTTTGCCGTGCACGTCCGGCCGCCATGACGGCACCGCGATCTTGACGCGCTCGCTCTGGCCGGCGGCGAAGAAGCCGAGCTTCTCCAGCACGCGGCGCATCTCGGGCAGCGACAGCTTGATGCCGGCGAGCCGCTGCAATTCGCTATGCGGGAAATCGATGATGGTTTCCTTCGGCGCAGGATCGCCGGCGACTACGATCTCGGACGGCGTGCCGCCGCACAGATCGAGCACCATTTGCGTGGCTAGTTCGAGCCCCGGCAGCATGAAATTCGGATCGACGCCGCGCTCGAAACGATAGCGCGCGTCGGAATTGATGCCGAGCTTGCGTCCGGTCTGTGCGATATTGAGTTCGTCCCACAGCGCCGATTCGATCAGCACGTCGGTGGTGGTCTCCGAGCAGCCGGTGGCCTCGCCGCCCATTATGCCGGAGAGCGACTCGACGCCCTTCTCGTCGGCGATCACGCACATGGCCTGGTCGAGCGTGTAGGTCTTGCCGTCGAGCGCAAGCAGCGTTTCGCCGTTGACGGCGCGCCGCACAGTGAGATTGCCGTGCACTTTCGCGGCGTCGAACACATGCAGCGGGCGGCCGCGATCCATGGTGATGAAGTTGGTGATGTCGACCAGCGCGTTGATCGGGCGCAAGCCGATCGCCGTAAGACGCTTCTTCAGCCAGTCGGGCGACGGCCCGTTCTTGACGCCCTTGACCAGCCGCAGGCCGAAGGCCGGACACAGCGAATGGGTGGCGCCGAAATCGAGCGTGACTTTGACCGGGCAGGGGAACGAGCCCTTGACCTGCTTGGGCGGGCGGTCCTTGAAATCGCCGATGGTGGTGGCGCCGAGATCGCGGGCGATGCCGTTGACGCCGGTGCAATCCGGCCGGTTGGGCGTGAGATTGATCTCAATCACCGGATCGCTGAGGCCGAGAACTTCCGCGAAGGGTTTCCCGACCGGCGCGTCGGCGGGCATTTCGATGATGCCGTCACTATCGTCGGAAAATCCGATTTCGGCCCCGGAGATCAACATGCCGTGGCTTTCGGCGTCCCGGATTTTTCCGACCGACAGCGTGATCTTCTTGCCGGGGATATAGGTGCCGGGCAGGCCGAGCACGGCCTTCATGCCGGCGCGCGCATTGGGGGCGCCGCAGACGATTTGAATCGGTTTGCCGTCGCCGGTATCGACCATGCAGACGCGCAATCTGTCGGCATTCGGATGCTGAACGGCGGAGACCACCGACACCACCTTGAAGGCCTCAAACTTCTTCGCTTTATCCTCGACGCGCTCGACTTCGAGCCCGATCATGGTGAGCTTGTCGACGATCTCGCCGAGCGGCGCGATGGTGTCGAGATGCTCTTTCAGCCAGGGCAAAGTGAATTTCACGGGCTCAGCCCCCCGGCAAGCGTCGGGAAATCGAGCGGCCGGAAGCCGTAGTGCGCCAGCCAGCGCGCGTCGGCCTCGAAGAACGCGCGCAGATCGTTCATCCCGTATTTCAGCATGGCGATGCGGTCGATCCCCATGCCCCAGGCGAAGCCCTGGTACTCATCCGGATTGAGCCCGCAATTGCGCAGCACGTTCGGGTGCACCATGCCGCAGCCGAGAATTTCCAGCCAGTCGTCGCCTTCGCCGAAACGGATTTCGCCCTTGTCGCGCCGGCACTGGATGTCGACTTCCATCGACGGTTCGGTGAACGGGAAGAACGACGGGCGGAAGCGCATCTTCACGCTGTCGACTTCGAAGAACGCCTTGCAGAATTCTTCCAGGATCCATTTCAGGTGGCCGAGATGCGAGCCCTTGTCGATCACCAGGCCTTCGACCTGATGGAACATCGGCGTGTGAGTTTGATCGCTATCGCTTCTATACGTACGGCCGGGAATGATGACGCGGATCGGCGGCTTTTGCGCCAGCATGGTGCGCACCTGCACAGGCGAGGTGTGCGTACGCAGCAACAGCCGCGAGCCATCGGGTTTGGGCGGGAAATAGAACGTGTCGTGCATTTCCCGCGCCGGATGGCCTTCCGGGAAATTCAGCTTGGTGAAGTTGTAGTCGTCGGTCTCGATGTCGGGACCTTCCGCCACCGCGAATCCCATGTCGGCGAAAATGGCGGTGAGCTCTTCGGTCACCTGCGTGATCGGATGCACGCGGCCGGTTTCAGTGGGCGCCTCGCGCACCGGCAGCGTGACGTCGACGGTTTCGGTCGCGAGCCTGGCATCGAGCGCGGCGGCGCCGAGCGAATCTTTGGCCGTTGCGATCGCGTCGGTGACGCGATCTTTCAGCCCGTTGATCGCCGGGCCTTGCGCCTTGCGCTCATCCGGCGTCATCGCGCCGAGCGTTTTGAGAAGGGCCGACACCGAGCCGCTCTTGCCGAGCGCCGCAACGCGCACGGCTTCGATCGCGGCTTCGTCCTTGGCCGCGGCGATGGCGCCGGTTATTTGCTTTTCAAGCGCGGCAATGTCGCTCATTCATGGCTCCGCAAATCGCGGCTCTTGTGGCTGTCTGGCCCGGATCAGGTCAAGCCCCGCCGTGACAGCGCCAACCCGGCATGGGACAGTCGAATCACCCGTCACGACAAGGTATTCGCGATGCTTGTTCGCATAATTCTGGCCTGTTCGGCCATCCTCTTGCTGACCCGGCCCGGCGCCGCCGAGGACTGCCGGCAGCTCGGCCATGAGGGCCGCCAGGCTTTGATCCGCAAAGCGCCGACCTGCGACAGGGACATGGCGCAGTTTGGCGACTGCAACTATGGCGCCACCGGCGACATCGCGCTCGCCCAGATCGTGATCGGCAAATGCGAGGCGGGCTTTCTGAAAAAGCTCAGCGCCAAGCAGCGACAGGCCTACGCCGGCGAGATCAAAAGCTGCAACGACGCGGTCAACGAAGACGAAGGTACCCTGTTGATTGCGATAGGGGCCGGCTGCCGCGCTTTGGCCGCGCAGAGCTACGCGCACAAGTTCGGCAAGCGGCGTTAGGCCGCCGCCGGCATCACGCCGGCAGCGCGGCCTTGGCCTTTTCCACGATGGCCTGGAACGCCACCGGCTCGTGGATCGCGAGGTCGGACAGCACCTTGCGGTCGACCGTGATGCCGGACTTTGCGAGCCCGGCGATGAACCGGCTGTAGTTAAGACCAAAGGGCCGCACCGCGGCGTTCAGGCGCTGGATCCACAGCGCGCGGAAGGTGCGCTTGCGCCGCTTGCGGTCGCGGAAGGCGTATTGGCCGGCCTTCTCGACCGCCTGCTTGGCGATGCGGATCGTGTTCTTGCGGCGGCCGTAA
>DASRLF010000066.1:0-2135 GCA_035648555.1 Pseudolabrys sp. | reverse complement strand
GTGAAACGGTAAAGCTGGTTGAGCACCACGTCGCGCTCGGCGTCGCGCTTGAGCTCGATCACCACGCGGTAGCCGTCGCGGTCGCTCTCGTCGCGCAAATCCGAGATGCCGTCGATCTTCTTGTCGCGCACCAGTTCAGCGATGCGCTCGACCATCGAGGCCTTGTTCACCTGATAGGGAATTTCGGTGACGACGATGGCTTCGCGTTCTTTTCGAATAGTCTCGAACGCGACCTTGCCGCGCATCACGATCGAGCCGCGGCCGGTCAAATAGGCGCTGCGGATGCCGGCCTTGCCCAGAATGATGCCGCCGGTCGGGAAATCAGGGCCCAGCACAATCCCGTTGAGATCGTCGATGCTCAACGCCGGATCGGCGATCAGCGCCGTGCAGGCGTCGATCAGTTCGCCCAGATTGTGCGGCGGGATGTTGGTCGCCATGCCGACGGCGATGCCGCCGGCGCCGTTGACCAGCAGATTGGGAAAGCGCGCCGGCAGCACCACCGGCTCGTGCTCATTGCCGTCGTAATTGGCCTGGAAGTCGACGGTGTCCTTGTCGATGTCATCGAGCAACGCCATCGCCGGCTTCGCCAGCCGGCATTCGGTGTAACGCATGGCCGCCGCGGGATCGCCGTCGACCGAACCGAAATTGCCCTGCCCGTCGATCAATTGGAGGCGCATGGAGAAATCCTGCGCCATGCGTACCAGCGCGTCGTAGATCGCCTGGTCGCCGTGCGGGTGATATTTGCCCATGACGTCGCCAACCACGCGCGCCGACTTGACGTATTTCTTGTCGGGCGTGTGGCCCTGCTCGTTCATTGAGTGCAGGATGCGCCGATGCACGGGCTTCAAGCCGTCGCGCACGTCCGGCAGCGCCCGCGACACGATCACGCTCATGGCGTAATCGAGATACGAGCGCTTCATTTCCTCGGTGATCGAGACGGGCCGAATATCGGACGGACTTCCGTCCCCCGATTTCGGAATTTCGACGTCGGACAAAATGTGTTTCCCGCGACTATTTACGGACCAAATTTCTTAACTGATTCACCCGCGCATGGCCACCTGAAATCATGTCTGATACAGTCTATTTTTACTCTATATTTCAACGTTTTAACGCTTGCACAAAAAGCCACCGCTGGCACCGCAATTGCACCCTAATTTGACCCGTCTTGCGACTGCCGCTACGCGGAACTCATGCCCTTCGAATTTTTAATCTCGGCTCTCGTCACGCTGGTCGTCGTGGTTGATCCGCTCGGCCTGATTCCCGCTTTCGTGACCATCACCCAGGGCCTGCCGGCGGCCTCCCGCCGCAGCGTGGCGTTGCGCGCCTGCCTGATCGCGGCCGCCATCCTTGCCGGCAGCACGCTGATCGGCGATTGGCTGCTGCGCACGCTGTCGATCACGCTGCCGGCGTTCCGTATTGCCGGCGGCTTGCTGTTGTTTTCGATCGCCTCGGAAATGGTGTTCGGCGTACGCACCGTGCGGCAATCGCGTCAGGCCGAGGAAGCCATCGAGGAGCACGTGCGCAATATCGCCGCCTTCCCGCTCGCCATTCCGTTGATGGCGGGGCCCGGCGCGATCACCGCCAACGTACTGCTGGCCGGCCGCGCCGGCGGCGATCCGCTGCGCCTGGGCGTTCTGCTCGGCGTCGTCGCGGCCGTTATGGTGCTTTGCTTTGTTGCGTTCATGCTGGCGGCACGCATCGCCAAGATGCTCGGTACCACCGCCACGGTCGTATTGTCGCGCCTGCTCGGCGTGCTACTCGCTGCGCTCGCGGTTCAGTTCGTCATCGACGGCGTGCGCGTTGCGCTGGCGGGCTAATCACCCGCCTGCGGCTATCGCTCAGAACGGTAGAGTGCAAGAATATCTGTCAGTTATGCGCCTAAGACACTGTAGAACAACAAAAATCATCACTCCGCCGGATCTCGGGGTGGGCTTGGACTTTGCCAAGTCCTGTTTCTTCTCGCGGAACGCTTTCTGGATCTTGTCGTGAAAAGAGAGGCTCTACCGGGTCTACTTCGCCTTGAACTCACGGTTCGCGGCCGCGACCACATCCACCCAATCGATCCGCGTCCCCGGCCATTCCTCGATGATCTCGCGGACCCGGTTCACCATGCGCCGGTCGATTCGTATGCGCTT
>DASRLF010000065.1:0-40986 GCA_035648555.1 Pseudolabrys sp. | reverse complement strand
CAGCCGCCGCTCGAACCGGATGCCGTAGCAATACGCTACGATCAGCATCCGAAGCATGAGTTCAGGATCAATCGAGGGCCGGCCGATATCGCTATAGAAGACCGCGAGGTTCTCGCGCATGTCAGCCAAAATCTGCGACACAATCGGATTGATACGCCGCAGCAAATGGCTCGCCGGGATGCGCTGCTCAAGGTTGAATAGATAAAACAGCTGGCTCTGATCGCTCGTCTGCCGACCCATCATCGCAGGCCTCCGCCATCGAGAATCTCACGGTGACGGAATCACTGTTCGCCGATGAGTGCGAGCCCTTTTTCAACAGTATCGGTCATTCGCTGCGTAGCCATTCAGGCTCCGGACGCCCCTTTGTCCGCTATGCCCCCGATAGCGACCATGAAGCCGTGTCGAGACACCCCGCTTAGGGCAACGGCAAGACCCCATAACGCCGCCCCCGAAGCCCACCATGACCGGCAAGACTTGGGGCCTGCGCCATCGTCGTCACTCCGTACACTCAAAGTAAGCCAACACATCGGCACAGAGTTGGTCACCATCAGGGAGGGACCAAAGGAGTGGCTGCGGCTAAGCGACTGTCTTGCCTGTGTGTAACGACGCTGATAAACAATTGCCGTGCGGCTCAGAAAGAGTCGAACAATCTCAATGTCTTCGGTTTGGATGAGCGCAATCCTTTCCTGGGCACCAGATTTCCGAGCCGGGTATTTAGATGACCATCCGCCTGCATCGTGGCGATTTGCCCAACCTCTCCGCCTACAAAGGCGCGGTGGCGATCGACACCGAGACTATGGGGCTCGATCCCATGCGCGACCGGCTCTGCGTGGTGCAGTTATCGCCCGGCGATGGTTCGGCCGACGTGGTGCAGATCGCGGCCGGCCAGACCAAGGCGCCCAATATCGAAAAGCTGCTCGCCGAGAAATCGATGGTCAAGATTTTCCATTACGCGCGCTTCGATCTCGGCATGTTGGCCAAGGCCTTCGGCGTGATGGCCGCGCCGGTCTATTGCACCAAGATCGCCTCGCGGCTGGCGCGCACCTATACCGACAAGCACGGCCTCAAGGATCTGGCGCGCGAAGTGCTCGGCGTCGATCTGTCGAAACAGCAGCAATCGTCCGACTGGGGCGCCGACGAACTCAGCGACGCGCAGGTGGCTTATGCAGCGACCGACGTGCTGCATTTGCATGCGATAAGGGAAAAACTGGACGCGATGCTGGCGCGCGAGAACCGCGCCGAGTTGGCGGCGGCCTGTTTCCGCTTCCTTCCCGACCGGGTGCGGCTCGACTTGGCCGGCTGGGCAGCCGAGGACATTTTTTCGCATTCTGCGTAGCGCATGATCCCGAAAAGCGGGCACCGGTTTTCGGAAAAGATCATGCGCAAGCTAAGCCATTGTATTAAAGTCGGTATTCGTTAAGCGGCCGCTGCCGCGCAGAGGCCTTATTCACGCGTCAGATTGCGTTGCGGGGCGTATGGTGATTTCCGAAACGTGTCCGAAGCGGAGCTTGCTGCCGGCCTTGGCATGAACCGTACGATCACAACTCAAACCGATCCGCAGACCGCGCGTGCTTATTGGACCATGAGCCGCGGCGATAGCGCGCGCGCTTTTCGCTCCGCGCGCCGTCACAGCCGTCTGGTGCGCATCCTGCGTATCGCCGTGCCACTCGCGGTAGTGTTGGGCTTCGCCGGCGTTTCGCTTAGCACTTATCTCAATCCGTTGCGCATGCTGGCGAAGCTCCCGGTCGATGCCGGCAATCTGGTCGTCTCCGGCAGCAAGATCACCATGGAGAAGCCGCATCTGTCCGGCTTCACGCGCGACGAGCGCGCCTATGAGCTTTCCGCCGACGCCGCCAAGCAGGATCTGACTAAGCCGGACGTAATCGAATTGCACAATATCCACGCCAAGGTGCAGATGCAGGACAAGAGCACGGTGGAAATGTCGGCGGTCACCGGCATCTACAACAGCAAGAGTGAGACCCTCAAGCTCGACGAGAATATCATGCTCAGCTCGACCACCGGCTATAGCGGCCAGCTCAGCGAGGCCATGATCGATATCCGCAAAGGTCATGTGGTGTCGGAGCAGCCGGTTGCGGTGCAGATGCTCAAAGGCACGCTCAACGCCAAGCGGCTGGAGATCGTCGATTCCGGCGAGCTGGTGCGGTTCGACGGTGGCGTGGACATGACCTTGATGCTTGGCGATGCCGCTGGCTCACAAACCAAAAGCGGCGTGCAATGACCGCGCTTCGCAAGTTTCTCCCGATTGCTGCCGCGTTGCTGGTGATAACCGGCGCGCCGCTGCGCGCGCAGCCTTCGAAGGGGCCGCCGAACGCGTTGCAAGGGTTTTCGCAAAATCGCGATCAGCCGGTGCATATCGAAGCGACGACGCTGGAAGTGCGCGACAAAGACAAGAAGGCAACTTTCAGCGGCGACGTACGTGTGAAGCAGGGCGACACCACGATGCGCTGCAAGTCGCTGCTGGTGCTTTACGAGCAGGAAGACGAGCCCGGCGCTAAAGGCAAGGCGATGCAGGCGGCCAGCCCCGGCCCCGGCGGCCAGCAGAAGATCAAGCGGCTGGAAGCGCACGGCGGCGTTATCGTGACGCAGAAGGATCAGACCGCGACCGGTGACAGCGGCATCTTCGAAATGAAGAGCAATACCGTCACGCTCGACGGCAACGTGGTGATGACGCAAGGGCAGAACGTGCTGCGCGGCGAGCGCCTTGTGGTCGATCTGACCACCGGCGTATCGCGTGTGGAATCCGGCAAGAATGGCCAGGGCCGCGTGCAGGGGCTGTTCCTGCCTGGTAGCGGACCGCTGGATCCCAAGTCAGGCGTGCTCGGCCGATCGCCGCCGCCGCGGCCGCCCAATTGACCGCAAACACCTTCGCGATCCGTGTCCGGCCGCTCGCGGCCCTGGGGGAATCAGCTAATGTGGCGTGCACGGCAATGGCGGATGGTCGGCGAGCCCGAAACATGCGGCGCGAGGTAGCCCGGTGAATATCCTCTCGCTGTTTCGGCGCCGGCCGCCCCCGGTGCGCCGTCCTCTGTCGCCCGCCGAAGCGCGGCAACAGCAGGCGGCAATGGCCAATCTGCAAGCCCAGTCGGCACGCCAGGCCGGCGCCCAAGCTAACACTCAAGCCAGCGCAAAAGCGCAGCCGGCGGCCGCGCGCCCGCGCCGCGACGCCGACGGCCAACAAGCCGCCCGCCACGCCTATCTCGCCACCCACGGCGTTGAGAAGAGTTTCGGCGGCCGTACCGTGGTCAAGGGTGTCACGATTTACGTGCGCCGCGGCGAGGCGGTCGGCCTGCTCGGACCGAACGGCGCCGGCAAGACCACCGTGTTCTACATGATCACCGGCCTGATTAAGGCCGACCGCGGCCGAATCGAACTCGACGGCTACGACGTCACCGGCTTGCCGATGTATCAGCGCGCGCGGCTCGGCGTCGGTTACCTGCCGCAGGAGGCTTCGATCTTTCGTGGCCTCAATGTCGAGGAAAACATCCGTGCGGTGCTTGAAGTGGTGGAGCCGGACAGCCGTCGCCGCGAGGCCGATCTCAATGCATTGCTCGAGGAGTTCAATATCGCGCGCTTGCGCAAGACGGCGACCATCGCGCTGTCAGGCGGCGAACGGCGCCGCGTCGAGATCGCCCGCGCGCTGGCGACGCGGCCGAGCTACATGCTGCTCGACGAACCGTTCGCCGGCATCGATCCGATCGCGGTCGGCGATATCCAGGCGCTGGTGCGCCATCTGACTAACCGCGGCATCGGCGTGCTGATCACGGACCACAATGTGCGCGAGACCCTGGGTCTGACTGACCGCGCCTACATCATCTATTCCGGCGAAGTGCTGATGGAGGGCCGCGCCGAGGACATCGTCAACAATCCCGACGTGCGCCGGCTGTATTTGGGCGAAGAATTCCGGCTCTAGCCTGTCCGGCTAATCTTTGTGCAATGCCGCAGTGCGGAATCACATACCGCTGCCGGCTAAGACCTGCTATAAAAATACAAGCAAGAATCGGACCAGTTTCCGCCGGGAAACCCCTATGGCGTTGTCGCAACGACTGGAGTTTCGCCAGACCCAAGGGCTGGTGATGACGCCGCAGCTGATGCAAGCCATCAAGCTGCTGCAGCTCTCCAGTCTTGATCTCGCGGCCTATGTCGAGGGCGAGCTCGAACGCAATCCGCTGCTGGAGCGCGCCAATGACGAGGGCGAAGCACCAGCGGCGGGCGCCGAGGCCGAACAAGCCGCGTCCGCGAGCGAGGATACCGCCGCGGCTGCGTCGGACGACTGGATCGGCCAGGACATGGAGACCAGCCGCAGCTCCATGGAAGAAGGCCTCGGCACCGAACTCGAAAATGTTTTCCCCGACGACGGCGGCGAGAAAAACCCCGCGCCGGAAACGCCACCGCCGGCCTATTCGGAATGGTCGGGCGTCGGCACCCGTAACGGCGATGATGGCGCCTACAATCTGGAAGCCTTTGTCACCGCTGAGATCACGCTGGCCGCGCATCTCGCCGAGCAGATGGCGCTGGCGATTGCCGATCCGGCCAGCCGCATGATCGGGCAATATCTGATCGATATGGTGGACGATGCCGGCTATCTCACCGGCGATCTCGACACCGTCGCAGAAAAGCTCGGCGCGCCGCGCGCCAATGTCGAGGCGGTGCTCGCCGTGCTGCAAACGCTCGATCCGCCCGGCGTGTGCGCGCGCAATCTCACAGAATGTCTTGCCATCCAACTGCGCGACCGAGATCGCTTCGATCCGGCGATGCGCACGCTGGTCGAGCATCTTGATCTACTGGCCAAGCGCGACCTCGCGGCCTTGCGCCGCCTTTGCGGGGTCAACGAAGAAGATCTCGCCGACATGATGGCCGAGATCCGCAATCTCAACCCCAAGCCGGGGCTGGCCTTCGGTTCGACCATGGTGCAGCCGATCGTGCCGGATGTTTACGTGCGGGCGGCGTCGGATGGCACCTGGCAGGTCGAACTGAATTCCGACACGCTGCCGAAAGTTCTCATCAGCCAGCGATATTATGCGCAGGTGTCGAAAACGACGCGTAACGACAAGGACAAGACCTATCTTGCCGATTGTCTGCAAACCGCGACCTGGCTGGTGCGCGCACTCGACCAGCGCGCCAAGACCATTCTCAAGGTGTCGAGCGAAATCGTGCGTCAGCAGGACGCCTTCTTCGCCAACGGTGTGCAGCATCTGCGGCCGCTCAATCTCAAGACTGTCGCCGACGCCATCAGCATGCACGAGTCGACGGTCTCGCGAGTCACCGCCAACAAATACATGGCGACCACACGCGGCATCTTCGAGCTGAAATATTTCTTCACGTCGTCAATCGCGTCGGCCGACGGCGGCGAGGCGCACTCCGCCGAAGCGGTGCGCCACCGTATCCGCCAGTTGATCGACGCCGAGACCGCCGCCGACGTGCTTTCGGACGATACGATTGTCGATAAATTGCGCGAGGCCGGCATCGAGATCGCGCGCCGCACCGTCGCCAAATACCGCGAGGCGATGCGCATACCGTCTTCGGTGCAACGGCGGCGTGAAAAGCAGGCGGCGGCCTCCTAGACCGCACGCATTGACGTTTCGCGGAACAATTCCTAGCTCAATTGATTAGCCGGACTGGAGAATAATGGAGCCAGACAAATGCCTTTGCGCGTTTCGGGCAGGAATATCAATATCGGCGCGGCTCTGCGGCAACGAATCACCGACCGGGTCGACGAAGCGACGTCGAAATATTTCCGGGGCGGCTATTCCGGGCATGCCACCATCGGCAAGGATGGCTTCGGATTTCACACCGAATGCGTGATTCATCTCGATTCCGGCGCGCTGCTGGAAGCCGAAGGAATGGCGGCCGACGCCTATGAGAGCGCCGATCAGGCCGCGGTCCACATCGAAAAACGGCTGCGCCGCTACAAGCGCCGCCGCAAGGATCATCAAGGCCTGCGCGGCGGCTGAGGAACTCGCAATATGCGCTAAAAAGCGGCAGGCTATGTCCGGTCCCGCCATTGACAGCCGCCGCGGACCGTCCTTATGGTCCGCCGCCTTCCACACCCCCTAGCAATTCCGCGTTGTCATTTTTCGATCATTGGCATCTCCATGACGCTCACCGATCTCGTCGCGCCGGCCGCGGTTGTACCGGCGCTCAAGGTCAATAATAAAAAGCAAGCGATCCAAGAGCTTGCCGCGCGCGCGGCCGTGCTCACGGGTCAGAGCGAGCGTGCGATTCTGGAAATTCTGCTCCAGCGCGAGAAGCTGGGCTCGACCGCGGTCGGCAACGGCGTGGCGATCCCGCATGGCAAGCTGCCCAAGCTCGGCCGCTTGTTCGGCTTATTCGCGCGGCTGGAGCGCGCCATCGATTTCGAAGCGCTCGACGGCCAGCCGGTCGATCTTATTTTTCTGCTACTGGCGCCGGAAGGCGCCGGCGCCGATCATCTCAAGGCGCTGGCGCGCGTGGCGCGCCTGTTGCGCGACCCCGAGGCCGCGCGCAAGCTGCGCAACTCGCGCGATGCCGATGCGCTATATGCGCTGCTGGCGATGCCGGTGGCGACCAGCGCGGCGTAGTTCTCAATATTTCTCGCAAAAATGAAATGGCCGGGACAAGCCCGGCCATGACCATTTTCCAGTCGATGCGATGTGACGCGCGCTTAGTGCACGCTCACGGCCTCGAGCTCCTGGCTCCAGGCATTGGCAAGCGCGGCCTCGCGCGTATCGGTCAGCATGATCGGCGTGCCGTCCGCGCCGTGCAGCGAGAATAGCTTGATGCCGGGCGCGATTTTCGGCGCCTGCGGAAACAAATTGGCGACGTCTTCGGAACGAATGGTCTTGACGTAGGCCAGACGCCCGTCGCCGAGATGCGCCAGCGCATCCTGCGTGATCACCGGATTGGTCGTGTTCGTTTCAGTCATATTGTCCTTATTCATGGCCCTCGACTCCTTTCATTGAACGCTCGACGCGGTCGAGTCCTGTATTCACGAATGCGTCATTCCTGATCGTGGATGACAATCGTCTTCACGATCCGCGCGGCTTGCGGCCGCACCAGATCGATCGACAACAGCCCGTTCTTCAGATCGGCGCCCAACACCTCCATGCCGTCGGCCAGCACGAAAGTACGCTGGAATTGACGCGCGGCGATGCCGCGGTGGAGATATTGCCGGCTTTTGTCATCCTGCTGACGCCCGCGGATCACCAACTGACTTTCCTCGACGCAGACATCGAGTTGATCGCGGGTGAAACCGGCAACCGCCAAGGTGATGCGTAGCCGTTCCGGGTTGTCCGGATCGCGCGCCAGCCGCTCGATGTTGTAGGGCGGGTAGCCGTCGGCTCCCTTGGCGACGCGGTCGAGCACGCGCTCGATCTCGTCGAAGCCCAGCAGGAACGGACTGGATAGTGACGGAACTCGTGACATGGTCTCAAAGCCCTCGCTTGAAGCGACTTTGACGGGGCCCCTTGCGGGCACCCCAACCGTGCAGCAACCGCTGCCCGGTCCCGGCTAATATGGGCAGGCCGGGTTAAAGGTTCAAGAACAAGGGATTTTGCCCGGCAAGGAGCTACATTCGGCCGCAATCCGGGGACTTTCATGCCAGATCAGCCGTCCATGCCGCCCCTTACGGTGCGGGCCATCCGCGCCACGCCGGTCGAGGTCCCGCTCAATTTTGTGCTCGGCACCAGCCAGGTCGTCATTCGCCAGGCGCCGCTGTTGCTCATCGACCTGGAGACCGAGGAGGGCGTTACCGGCCGCGCCTATCTGTTCTGCTATCTGACCGCGGCGGCGCCCGCGATCATGAGCGTGCTCAGCGAAGTCGAGCGCGCCGTGAAAGGCGATCGGGTCGATCCCGCCGCGCTGTGGGCGAAGCTGGCGCGCCGTTTCACGTTGATCGGCGTGCAAGGCATCGTTCGCATGGCGCTCGCCGGTCTCGATGTGGCCTGCTGGGACGCCGCCGCGATTGCCGCGGGTGTGCCGCTGGTGCGCTTTCTCGGCACCGAGCCGAAGCCGATCCCCGCCTACAACAGCTGCGGCCTCGGTCTGAAGGACGACCTTGGCGCACTGGCCGATGAAGCGGAGAAACTGCTGGCGGTCGGCCAATTTCGCGCGGTCAAGCTCAGGCTTGGTTATCCGACACTTGAGCGCGATATCGCCGCGATCCACGCCGTGCGTAAGCGCATCGGCGACGATGTGCATTTGATGGTCGACTACAATCAAATGCTGACGGCCAACGACGCATTGGCGCGTGGCCGCGCGCTCGATGCCGAAAACATTTATTGGCTGGAAGAGCCGATCCGCCACGACGACTATGCCGGCGCGGCGAGGCTGGTGCGCGAGCTCAAGACGCCGATTCAGCTCGGCGAGAACTTTTCGCTTGCCTTCGGCATGGCGGCGGCGATCGAGCAGGCCAAGCCCGATTACGTAATGCCCGATCTCGAGCGCATCGGCGGCGTCACCGGCTGGCGGCAGGCCGCGCAAATGGCCGCCGTTAACCGTATCAAGATGTCGTCGCATCTGTTTCCGGAAGTCAGCGCGCATTTATTGGCGGCGACGCCAACCTGCCATTTCCTTGAGTATGTCGATTGGGCGAACGCGCTGGTCGAAGAGCCGCTCGAACTCGTAGACGGTCACGCGGTCGTGCCGCAGCGGCCAGGCAACGGCATGGTGTGGGACAAGCAGGCGGTCGAGCGCCATCGCATGCGTTAGTGATAGAAATTTCACGCGAAATTTGCTGCGCACGCATGGTTAAATTAATCATGCATCTTTGCCTTGTTTATTCAAAATTATTCTAAAGGCCGCGCGCCCGCGCAACACCTCGATAATATCCCCGCAGCCCGACAACAAAAATGACGCGGGCGCAGGGAGCGGAATGTGCTGACGCGCAGCATCGACATCGTCGATCCGTTTGAGCTGACGATCGAAGAAAAGATTTATCGCGGCGCCAAGCGCCTTTGCATCGCGTCCGCGATCGGCGCGGTGATGCTGAGTGTGCTCGATCTTGCCGACATTCGCAGCGTTGAGAGCGCGACCGATTTGATCCAAGCCAATCGCGCGCGCTTTGCCGATTTGCCGAACATCATCCGCACCGGAATCCAAAGCATCGCGATTGCGGCGCCGTCGCCGTCGGCTTCCGCCATGATCCCGCGCGGCGACATCCCCATTCCGCGGCAAGCCGCGCGTGTCGACGATTCGCTCATCGCCGAGCTCTCCGCTGTGCGCAATCGCGACGCCGTCGAATTTGCGATGCAGTCGCCGCCGTCCTGGAAGAATGCCGAATTGCCGATTGCTGCCGCTCCGGCTCCGGCCGGGATGGTGTTCGCCAGCGCCGATCCGGCCCCGCTGCAATTGCCGCCGATCACGCCGGTCTCGCTGCCGATGTCGGCGGCGATTCCGCTCGACATGGTGCCGCTGCCGCAGCCCGCGCCCGGCGTGCCGCCGCCGTCACCGGCCGAATTGCTGCACCTCGAAGGCAAAGATTACGCCAAAGCCGAGCGTTGCCTCGCCAACGCCATCTATTTCGAAGCGCGCAGCGAACCGGTGAGCGGACAGATCGCGGTCGCGCAAGTCGTGGTGAACCGCGCGTTCTCGGGCTTCTATCCGAACGACGTCTGTTCGGTGGTCTATCAGAACGCCCATCGGCACCTGGCTTGCCAGTTCACGTTTGCTTGCGACGGCAAGAGCAAGGCCATCACCGAGCGCGGCGCCTGGGCGCGCGCCAACCGCATCGCCAACCAGACCCTTGAAGGCAAGCTCTACGTGACGGCGGTGGGCACCTCGACGCACTACCATGCGATCTACGTGCATCCGAACTGGGTGCGCGAAATGCACAAGAACGCGCGCTACGGCATCCACAATTTCTACCGGCCGATTGCCTGGGGCAACGGCGCGGAAGAGCCGGTCTGGGGTGCCGCGGCGCTGGCGCTGAACAAAAAGAAGTAGCTAGCTCAACTTCAGTTTGAACAGCTTGATCGCGTTGGCGCGGCCGATCTTCACCCGGTCCGCCTCGCTGATCTCGGCTTTGTCGAACCAATCGCTGCCTTCGCCGATATCCTCGAACGGCCAATCGACCGAAAACATCACCCGGTCATCGCCCATTTCGGTGACGGCGTTGACAAGCGCGGGCGTACTGAAATTGCCCGAGGTGGTGCACCAGAAATGTTTGTGGAAGTAATGCGCGACGTTGTGCTTGGAGGGGTATCTGTGCGGTTCCTTCATCCAGCCGTTGCGGCCATCGATGCGCCAGAGATAAATCGGCAGGCCCTCGGCGAGATGGCCGAGCACCATTTTCAGTTTTGGACATTCATCGAACAAACCTGAGCCTATCAGCCGCAGCGCATGCACGGCGGTCTCGGCATGGAACGCCCAATTCGGCCCAAGCAGCCAGGCATGGCCTTCATATTGTTTGTTCCAGCTCGGCAATGGATTGCGCGGGTGCAGGTAGAACGGAACATCCAGCGTTTCGACCGCGCGCCAGAACGGCCGGTATTGCGGCAGATCGTAATAGGTGACGTTGTCGGGCGAGCCGATTTGCGAAAATCCGTTGACCAGCGCGCCGACAAATCCAAGCTCCTTGACGCAGCGCGTGAGCTCGACGGTGGCGGCCTCAGGATCCTGCATCGGCAAGGCGGCAAAGGCCGCGAAGCGGTCGGGGCGCTTGCGCACTTCGGCGGCCAGCACATCGTTGGCCTGACGCGCCACCGCGATCGCCTGCTTCACGTCGTGGATCGCCTGCGCCGCGGGTGCGTTGAGCGACAGGATCATCATTTCGATGCCGTGCTTGTCCATCTCGCCCAGCCGCGTGTCCTGGACGTCGACCAGGCGGTGGCTTAAGTCTTTCCAGACATGCCCACCGAATACTTTCGAGTCGCCGAGCGTGGCGTCGATGGCGACGTGTTCCTCGAGCGCGATCTTGCCTTGCATGAAGCTCTCCCGGTTGGCGCGGCATCATGCAATGGCGCGCCGTCGATTGTCAGTACGGCGCGCAACAAAAAAGCCGCCCTCGTGGGCGGCTTTTTAAGTGGTGGAGCCAGGCGGGATCGAACCGCCGACCTCCTGCATGCCATGCAGGCGCTCTCCCAGCTGAGCTATGGCCCCGATTCGCTAGCGGGCGAACCTCATGTCTCTTCTTCCTTCTCGATGGTCTCGCCGATGATGTCGGTCACGTCGGGATCGCCTTCTTCCTCTTCCTCGATGAAGGCGGCGTCGTCGGTACCCGCCTCGATCTCGACTTCTTCAATTTCGCCCGCCGCGCCGGCGCCTTCGGCCGTCGCCGGCTTCTTGCCCTGCTGCTCGGCCTCGGCGTCTTCGAGCGAAACGAATTCGGCATCCGCGGTCTCGGGCACGATCGCTTCAGCCTCCGCCATCGGAGCAGGCGCCGGCCGCACGACCGGTGCCGCGGGTTCGGGCCGCGCGCGCGATGGCGGCGGAACGACGATCGGTACGACCTTGCCGGTATAGGGAGAAATCACCGGCGTCTTGCCGAGATCGTAGAACTTGCGGCCGGTTTCCGGACAGATGCGTTTGGTGCCGAGATCAGTTTTCGCCACAGTCGGGTTCCTCGGAATGTCGATAAATCGGTGTTTCACTTGGCTAGTTGCAACGCCCCTGTCAATAGCGCAGGGGTGCCTTGAAAGGGCCAAAACCCGCAAGATGACGGGCCAAGCGGGCGCGTGGTAGGACGGCGCCGCACGTTAAGGAAAGCGCCGTGAACGCAGCCAATTCAACACCACTGACCGCCCGCCGCGGCGGCCCCTTGCAGGGCCGGACCCGGGTGCCGGGCGATAAATCGATCTCGCACCGTGCCCTGATTCTGGGCGCGTTGACGGTCGGCGAGAGCACAATTACCGGCCTGCTGGAAGGCGAGGACGTGCTGCATACCGCCGCGGCCATGCGCGCGCTGGGCGCCCGGGTCGAGCGTACCGGCGAGCATGCCTGGCGCATTCATGGCGTCGGCGTGGGAGGATTTGCGCAAGCCAGCGGTCCGCTCGATTTCGGCAATTCCGGTACCGGGGTGCGGCTGGCGATCGGCGCGGCCGCCGGTTCGCCGGTGACCACGACCTTTATCGGCGATGCCTCCTTGAGCGGGCGGCCGATGCGGCGCGTGCTCGATCCGCTGGAGCGAATGGGCGCGCGCGTGATTGAAGCGGCCGGTGACGGCCGGCTGCCATTGACGATCCAAGGCGCGGCTGACCCGGTTCCGATCGTCTACGAGCCGCCGGTGCCCTCGGCGCAGCTCAAATCGGCGGTTTTGCTGGCCGGATTGGCCGCGCCCGGCGAGACCACGGTGATCGAGGCCGAGGCCACCCGCGATCACACCGAAAAGCTGCTGAAGCATTTTGGCGCCAAGTTGAGCATCAAGTCGCATGGTGAGCATGGCCGCCGCATCACGCTGCAAGGCCAGCCCGAACTTGAACCGGCGAATGTCGTGGTGCCGACCGATCCCTCGTCGGCGGCTTTCCCGATGGTTGCGGGTTTGCTGGTGCCCGGCTCGGATTTGATTCTCGAGGCGGTGATGACCAACCCGCTGCGCACCGGATTGCTGACGACCTTGCGTGAGATGGGCGCGGCGATCGAGGCGGTCGCGACGCGCGATGACGGCGGCGAGGAGGTCGCCGATTTGCGCGTGACGGCCTCGAAACTCAAAGGCGTCGATGTGCCGGCCGGACGTGCGCCTTCGATGATCGACGAATATCCGATTCTGGCTGTGGCCGCCGCGTTCGCAGAAGGCACCACGCGCATGCGTGGCTTGAAAGAATTACGCGTCAAGGAATCCGACCGGCTGGAAGCGACCGCTGCCATGCTGCGCGCCAACGGCGTTACGGTCGAGATCGACGGCGACGATTTGCTCGTGCACGGCAAAGGCAATGTTGCCGGCGGCGGCGAGGTTGCGACCCACATGGATCATCGCATCGCCATGGCGGCGGTGGTGATGGGTCTCGCCGCCGACAATCCGGTGCGCATCGACGACGTAGGCTTCATCGCCACCAGCTTCCCCGGCTTCGTCGAACTGATGCGCGCGCTCGGCGCGGACCTGTCGTGATCATCGCCATTGATGGACCGGCGGCGTCGGGCAAGGGCACGCTCGGCAAAAGTCTCGCGGCGCATTATGGCCTGCGCCATCTCGACAGCGGATTACTCTATCGGGCGGTCGCAAAGGCAGTGCTCGACAGCGGGGCCAAATCGGATGACAGGCAAACCGCGGCGACTCTCGCCAAGTCGCTCGAGCTCGCGCATCTCGATGAAGCCGCGCTGAAGACGCCGAAAGTGGGCGAAGCGGCCTCGATCGTTTCCGCTTTTCCCGAGGTGCGTGCCGCCTTGGTCGCGTTCCAGCGCGATTTTGCCGTCAAGCCGCCCGGCGCGGTGCTCGACGGCCGCGATATTGGCACCGTCATCTGCCCCCATGCCGACGTTAAGATTTACGTGACCGCCGCCCCGGAGGTGCGTGCCCGCCGCCGGGCCGCCGAATACCGGTCGCAGGGACGTAATATCGACGAGGCCGCGGTGCTGGCCGACATCCTCAAGCGCGATGAACGCGACACCAAGCGCGCCGCCGCGCCCTTAAAACAGGCCCCGGACGCGCACTTGCTCGATACCACATATTTGGCTATATCCGCGGCAATTCGGGCCGCCATCGACATCGTCGAGGCCACCCGAGCGGGCCGAGGGCGCGATTAACGCCCCTCGTTGTTGGAGGACAAAGCCCCGCTCGAGCCTTTGCGTGAAGCGCGCCTGACCGAAACCATCGTTCCGAAAGCACGGTTTTAGCGCCGGCCATCCGGATTCCGGAGGGCTGCCGTTGGTCTTGCCAAGATCATCGGCCCGCGCTTTTCGAACGCCATTCAAACCCCGGCGCAGGCAATCAGGAGATTACATGGCCACTGCTACCGCTGCTGCACCCACGCGTGAAGACTTCGCCAAGCTGCTCGATGAATCGATGGGGACCGGAAACCTGCAAGAAGGTGCGGTCATCAAGGGCACGATCGTCGGCATCGAAAAGGATATGGCTGTCATCGACGTCGGTCTGAAGACCGAAGGGCGCGTGGCGCTGCGCGAATTCGCGGGGCCCGGCCGGCAAAACGAGTTGAAGGTCGGCGACGAGGTCGAAGTCTATCTGGAGCGCGTCGAGAACGCGCTCGGCGAGGCAGTGTTGTCACGCGACAAGGCGCGGCGTGAAGAAAGCTGGGGCAAGCTGGAGACCGCGTTCAAGAACAACGAGAAGGTCCAGGGCGTCATCTTCAACCAAGTCAAGGGCGGCTTCACGGTCGATCTCGACGGCGCCGTGGCATTCCTGCCGCGCAGCCAGGTCGACATCCGGCCGATCCGCGACGTCACCCCGCTGATGAACGTCAATCAGCCGTTCCAGATTTTGAAAATGGATCGCCGCCGCGGCAACATCGTGGTTTCGCGCCGCACGGTTCTTGAAGAGACGCGCGCCGAACAGCGCCAGGAATTGGTGCAGAACCTCGAAGAGGGTCAGGTCATCGACGGCGTGGTCAAGAACATCACCGACTACGGCGCGTTCGTGGACCTCGGTGGCATCGACGGCCTGCTGCATGTCACCGACATCGCCTGGCGCAGGGTCAATCACCCGACCGAGGTACTTAATATCGGCCAGCAGGTGAAGGTCAAGATCATCAAGATCAATCACGAGACTCACCGCATCTCGCTCGGCATGAAGCAACTGCTCGACGATCCGTGGCAGGGTATTGAGGCCAAGTTCCCGGTCGGAACGAAGTTCAAGGGCCGCGTCACCAACATTACCGACTACGGTGCTTTCGTTGAGCTTGAGCCCGGCATCGAGGGCTTGATCCACGTCTCGGAAATGTCGTGGACCAAGAAGAACGTTCATCCCGGCAAGATCGTCTCGACCTCGCAGGAAGTCGAAGTGCAGATCCTCGAAGTCGATCCGGTCAAGCGCCGAATTTCGCTGGGTCTCAAGCAGACCATGCGCAATCCGTGGGAGGTATTCGTCGAGAAGCATCCGCCGGGTTCGACGGTGGAAGGCGAAGTCAAGAACAAGACCGAGTTCGGCCTGTTCCTCGGCCTCGACGGCGAAGTGGACGGCATGGTCCACCTTTCCGACCTCGACTGGAAGCGTCCGGGCGAGCAGGTGATCGAGGAATACAAGAAGGGCGACATGGTCAAGGCGCAGGTGCTCGACGTCGACGTCGAGAAGGAGCGCATCTCGCTTGGCATCAAGCAGCTCGCGGGCGATCCGATGGAGTCGGCCGGCGAGCTCAAGAAGGGCTCGGTGGTCACCTGTGAGGTCACCGAGGTCAAGGAGGGCGGCATCGACGTCAAGATCGTCGGCACCGACCTGACCTCCTTCATTAAGCGCAATGAACTGGCGCGCGAACGCGGCGACCAGCGCCCCGATCGCTTCGCGGTCGGACAGAAGGTGGACGCCCGCGTCATCACCTTCGATCGCAAGACTCACAAGGTCGCGGTCTCGATCAAGGCGCTCGAAGTTGCCGAGGAGAAGGAAGCGCTCGCTCAGTATGGCTCCGCCGATTCCGGCGCCTCGCTCGGCGACATCCTGGGCGCCGCGCTCAAGCAGCGTGATGACAAGCCCGAGACCGAAAAGGCCGATGAAAAGGCCGAGGAATAGGCCGCCAAACGGCTGCTTCCCCGATCAAAAATAGAACCCCCGGGCTTGACCCGGGGGTTTTTCATTGTGACATGAGCGTGCCATAAGCTTTTGGCCGTCCTTCAAGGAGCGCAACCCATGTCGCTCGACGCCGATGCCATCGTCGATCGCCGCCGCATGCGGCGCAAGCTCACGTTCTGGCGCGTCAGTGCGCTGCTAGTCGTTTTGCTCGCGCTTGTCGGCCTCGCCGCCGTGCTGGTGCCCGGTAATCGGATGCTGCCGCGCGGCGATTACGTTGCCCGCATCAAGGTGCAGGGCCTGATCCGCGGCAACGAAGACCGCTCCGAGGCGCTCGAACGGCTGGCCAAGTCGCGCGCCCGCGCGGTGATCGTGCATATCGACAGTCCCGGCGGCACCACCGCGGGCTCGCAACAGCTTTATGACTCGCTGCGCGCTCTGCAGGACAAGAAGCCGATGGTGGTGGTGGTCGATGGCCTGGCCGCTTCCGGCGCCTATATCGCTGCGCTCTCGTGCGACCACATCATCGCCCAGGATACCTCGCTGGTCGGCTCGATCGGCGTGCTATTTCAGTATCCAAACTTCACCCAGGTGCTCAAGACCATCGGCATCCAGATGGAGGAGATCAAATCCTCGCCGCTCAAGGCCGCGCCCAACGGCTTTGAGCCGACCAGCCCGGAGGCGCGCGCGGCCATCAACGCCATCGTGGTCGACTCCTATGCCTGGTTTAAGGGTCTGGTGAAGGATCGCCGCCGGATGAGCGATGCGGAATTGACGGCGGTCGCCGATGGCCGCGTCTTCACCGGCCGCCAGGGCGTCGGTCTCAAGCTGATCGATGGCCTCGGCAATGAAAAGACCGCTTTGGCCTGGCTGGAGAAGGAAAAGAACGTCCCGGCCAATACGCCGGTGCGCGATGTCACGCTGGAGCCGCGATTCAGCGAGCTTTCCTTCCTCCATGTCGCCGCCTGGACCTTTGAGGCGGTCGGTTTGACCGCCATAGCGCAGCGCATCGAGGCATGGGGTGCAGTGCAAGCGATCGAGCGACTCAATCTTGACGGTCTCTTGGCGCTTTGGCACCCTGCCTCCGCCAACTGACCACGGATCGAGCAGGGCGGCCTCAATGATCAAGTCCGAACTTGTGCAACGTATCGCCGCCCAGAATCCCCACCTCTATCAGCGCGACGTCGAGAACATCGTCAACGCGATCCTTGGCGAAATCACCAACGCCATGGCCCGTGGCGACCGCGTCGAGTTGCGTGGCTTCGGCGCCTTCTCGGTCAAGCACCGCCCGGCCCGCACCGGCCGCAATCCGCGCACCGGCGCCCATGTTTCGGTCGAGCAGAAGTCGGTGCCGTTCTTTAAAACCGGCAAGGAAATGCGCGAGCGGCTGAACAAGACCGCGCCGGTGTAAGTCCCGGTTTCCCCGATTACCCAGAGTGCTATTGTCATGGCCGGACTTATTCCGGCCATCGATGTTTTTGGGAAGAGGCGTCACCGGTGTTCCGCAAAATCGTCACGGCAATCATCGTCGTTCCGCCGGCCGCGGTCCTGGTCGCCTTCGCGATAGCCAACCGGCAGACCGCGACGGTGTCGTTCGATCCGTTCTCGTCGGCTACCCCCGCTTATTCGGCAACCCTGCCACTGTTCGTGGTTATCTTTGTCGTGCTGATCATCGGTGTCCTGATCGGCGGCGCCGCCGCCTGGCTCCGCCAGGGCAAGTGGCGGCGTAGTGCCCGCCGGCTCGAGTCCGAGGTGCGTAGTTTGCAGACCGAAATCGACGCCAAGAGCGCGCGCGACCTCTATCGCGGTCATCCTTTGCCGTCCGACGCGCCGCCGCTGCCGGTCATTCCGCCGCCCGTCCCTTAATCGTGCCGTCCGGTTCCGCTTTGCGGCGGGTGGAGAAGGCGGTAGAACCCGCCCGTCATGGCTCTCTTGGTCAAAATCTGCGGCCTATCGACCCCGCAAGCGCTTGATGTGGCGCTTGAATCGGGCGCGGATTTGGTCGGCTTTGTGTTCTTTCCTCCCAGCCCGCGCAATCTCGGACTGGAGACTGCGCGCACCCTTGGCGAGCGCGTCAAAGGCCGCGCCGGCAAGGTCGCGCTCACCGTCGATGCTGGCGACGAGACACTGACCGGCATCGTCGAGGCGCTTAAACCGGACATGCTGCAATTGCACGGCAGCGAGTCACCCGAGCGCGTGACGGAGTTGCGCAAGCGCTTTGGCCTGCCGGTGATGAAGGCGCTGCCGATCGCCGAGCGCAAGGATCTCGCGCGCGCCAATCTCTACAAGAAGATCGCCGACCGGCTGATCTTCGATGCGCGACCCCCGCAGGATGCGACGCGGCCCGGCGGGCTCGGCTCGCCGTTCGACTGGAATTTGCTCAAGGAGATCGATCCGGGAATTCCGTTCATGCTGTCGGGCGGGCTCGACGCCGGCAATGTCGCCGAGGCGCTGCGCATCACGCGTGCGCCTGGCGTCGATGTTTCTTCCGGTGTCGAACGCGCATCCGGTGAAAAAGACCCGGACAAAATCAGGGCCTTCATCCGCGCCGCGCGCGCCGCCGACGCAGCACTCGCCGCGAAGGTCAGCGCATGACCGCGCCGCAGCCCAATTCGTTCCGCACCGGCCCCGACGAGCGTGGGCATTTCGGCATCTACGGCGGCCGCTTTGTTGCCGAGACGCTGATGCCGCTGATCCTCGATCTGGAAAAGGCCTATGCGGTGGCTAAGGCCGATCCGAAATTCCAAAAGGAAATGGACGGCTATCTCGCGAATTATGTCGGCCGGCCGTCGCCTTTGTATTTCGCCGAGCGGCTGACCCAGAAATTTGGCGGCGCCAAAATCTATTTCAAGCGCGAGGAGCTCAACCACACCGGCGCGCACAAGGTGAACAACGTGCTTGGCCAGATCATGCTGGCTCTTCGCATGGGCAAGAAGCGCATCATCGCCGAGACCGGTGCCGGCATGCATGGCGTTGCCACCGCCACGCTGTGCGCGAAGTTCGGCTTGCCCTGCATCGTCTATATGGGTGCGGTCGACGTCGAACGGCAAAAACCGAACGTGCTGAGGATGAAGATCCTCGGAGCCGAGGTTCGGGCCGTCGAGTCCGGTTCCAAGACGCTTAAAGACGCCATGAACGAAGCGCTGCGTGACTGGGTCACTAACGTCACCGACACATTTTATTGTATCGGCACTGTCGCCGGCCCGCATCCTTATCCCGCGATGGTGCGCGATTTCCAATGCATCATCGGCCGCGAAACCCGCGAGCAGATGCAAGCCGCCGAAGGCCGGCTGCCGGATTCGCTGATCGCCTGCATTGGCGGCGGCTCCAATGCGATGGGCCTGTTCCATCCGTTCCTCGACGATCGCGGAATCAAAATTTACGGCGTCGAAGCGGCCGGCCACGGCTTGGACAAGCAGCACGCGGCTTCGATCGCCGGCGGTAAGCCCGGCGTCCTGCATGGCAATCGCACGTATTTGCTGATGAACGACGACGGGCAAATTGAAGAAGCCCATTCGATTTCCGCCGGCCTCGATTATCCCGGCATTGGGCCCGAGCATGCCTGGCTTAACGACATGGGCCGGGTGAAATTTCTCTCGGCGACCGACGACGAAGCGGTCGCGGCGTTCCAGCTTTGCAGTAAGCTCGAGGGCATCATTCCCGCGCTTGAGCCGGCGCATGCGCTGGCGCGCGTGTTCGATCTGGCGCCATCGAGGCCGAAGGATCACCTGATGGTGGTCAATCTGTCCGGCCGCGGCGACAAGGATCTGGATTCGGTCGCCGCCTTCCTCGAAAGCAAGCGCCGATGACCACCCGCATCGACAAGCGCTTCGCCACGTTGAAGCAGGAAGGTCGTGCCGCGCTGGTGACCTTCACCATGGCCGGCGATCCCGATTACGACACTGCGCTCGCTATCGCCAAGGCGTTGCCGAGAGCCGGCGCCGACGTGATCGAATTGGGCATGCCGTTCACCGATCCTATGGCCGATGGTCCGGCGATCCAGGCCGCGGGCGTGCGCGCGCTTAAAAGCGGACAGAACATGAAGAAGACTCTCGAACTGGTGCACGCGTTCCGCAAAACAGATGACATCACACCCATTGTTTTGATGGGTTACTACAATCCAATCTACATTTACGGCGTCGATCGCTTTCTCGCCGATGCCAAGACGGCCGGCGTCGATGGCTTGATCGTGGTCGATCTGCCGCCCGAGGAAGACGACGAACTATGCCTGCCGACGCTGAAAACCGGGCTCAACTTCATCCGTCTCGCCACGCCCACCACCGACGATAAACGCCTGCCGGCCGTGCTAAACAACACCTCCGGCTTTGTCTACTACGTCTCGATCACGGGCATTACTGGGGCCGCCGCGCCCGATGCCGGCAAGGTAGCCGGCGCGCTCGCCCGCATCAAACGGCACACCAAACTGCCGGTCGCGGTCGGTTTTGGCGTCAGGACGGCGGAACAGGCGCGTGCCATTGCCTCGGGCGCCGATGGCGTGGTGGTGGGGTCGGCGCTGGTCGACGCGCTGCGCTTGAGTCTCGATAAAAACGGCAAAGCGGCCGCGGGGACCGTGAAAGCGGTAATTTCTCTGGTATCGGCGCTGGCCGACGGAGTGCGTTCCGCGCGCCGCGTGGCGGCCGAGTAGCGGTTATAATTCTGACGAAACGAGCCTATATAGGCGAGGCATGAATTGGATCTCCAACGTCGTCCGGCCCAAGATTCGCAGCTTCCTGCGTCGCGAGACGCCGGAAAATCTCTGGATCAAATGTCCGGAGACCGGCCAGCTCGTGTTCTACAAGGACGTCGAGGCCAATCAATTTGTCATCCCCAGTTCCAATTATCACATGCGCATCAGCGCCACGGCGCGGCTCAAGACCATGTTCGACAATGGTGAATACGAAGACATCGCCATGCCGGAAGTGCCACTCGATCCGCTCAAGTTCCGCGACGAGCGTCGCTATGCCGACCGCCTGAAGGACGCGCGCACCAAGACCGGAATGCAGGACGCCGTGAAGGCCGGCATCGGCCGCATGGAAGGTCAGATGGTGACCATCGGCGTGCAGGATTTCGATTTCATGGGCGGTTCGCTCGGCATGGCGGCGGCGGAAGCCGTGATCACCGGACTGGAAACGGCTGTGCGGCGGTCGACGCCGTTCATCATGTTCGCGGCTTCGGGCGGCGCGCGCATGCAAGAGGGAATTCTCTCGCTGATGCAATTGCCGCGCACCACCGCCGCGGTGCAGATGCTGCGCGAGGTGAACAAGCCTTACATCGTGGTGCTCACCAATCCGACTACCGGCGGCGTCACCGCGTCCTACGCGATGCTCGGCGACGTGCACATTGCTGAACCGGGAGCCTTGATCGGGTTCGCCGGCCCGCGCGTGATCGAACAGACCATTCGCGAGAAATTGCCGGAAGGTTTCCAGCGCGCCGAATATCTCACCGAGCACGGCATGGTGGACATGGTCGTGCACCGGCACAAGTTGCGCGCGACGCTGGCCGAATTGTGCCGGCTGTTGACCAAGGCTCCGGCGCCGGGCGCCCAGCAGCGATTGCCGGTTCCGGCGCACGCGTGAGTGCCAAAATAATAGTGTTGTCATGACGAAGCCGGTTGACGCGATCCTCGCGCGGCTCACTGCGCTGCATCCCAAGCGTATCGATCTGTCGCTCGACCGCGTGCAGCGCTTGCTGGCGGCGCTCGATCATCCCGAACAAAAACTGCCGCCGGTGATCCATGTCGCCGGCACCAACGGCAAGGGCTCCACCATCGCCTTCATGCGCGCGGTTCTGGAAGCCGCGGACAAGCGCGTACACGTCTATAGCTCGCCGCACCTGGTGCGTTTTAACGAGCGCTATCGGCTTGGTGCGGAGGGCAAGCTTGTCTCTGACGATGAACTGTCGGCGGCGCTGGAGGAATGCGAGCGCGCCAATGTCGGCGCGCCTATTACCGTGTTCGAGATTACCACTGCGGTCGGCATGTTGCTGTTCGCGCGGCATCCGGCCGATGTGTTGCTGCTGGAAGTCGGCCTCGGCGGCCGGTTGGATGCGACTAACGTCGTGGACAATCCGCTGGCCACCATCATAACGCGCGTCGCCATCGACCACACCGATTTTCTCGGCGATACTCTCGACAAGATCGCCACCGAGAAGGCCGGCATTCTCAAACGCGGAACGCCTGCGATTATCGCCGCACAGGCGCGCGACGCGCTGGCCGCGATCGAACGGCAGGCGGCCAAAGTCAGCGCACCGCTGAAGATCGCCGGCGAGGATTGGACCGCGACCGAGGAACGCGGGCGGCTGGTCTATCAGGACGAGGCGGGGCTACTCGATCTGCCGGCGCCGAAACTTTACGGCCGCCATCAGTTCGAAAATGCCGGCCTCGCTATCGCAGCGTTGCGTGCGATCAAGCCGTTCAAGATTGCGCCGGCGGCCTACGAGACCGGCATGGTCAAAGCCGACTGGCCGGCCCGTCTGCAGCGTCTAGCGCAAGGCCGGCTGGTCGACCTCGCGCCAACGGGCAGTGAGCTGTGGCTTGACGGCGGCCATAATCCCGATGGCGGCCGGGCGATCGCGGCCGCGCTCGCCGATCTCGAAGAACGCGTCTCGCGCCCGCTGGTGCTGATCGTCGGTATGCTAGCGAGCAAAGATTGCGCGGGCTTTCTGAGCAACTTTACCGGACTGGCGCGGCGCATGGTCGCGGTGCCGGTGCCGGGCGCCGAAAAGGGCTTGAGCGCGGAAGCCGTGGCCGATGCCGCGCGCGCCATTGGGCTTGCTGCAACCAGCCGCGATAATCTTGAGGAAGCGCTGGATGCCGCCCGCAAACTCGATCTCGACCCGCCGCCGCGGATTTTGATCACCGGCTCGCTTTATCTGGCCGGCGAGGTTCTGCGCGAAAACGGCACGCCGCCGACATAAAAACGGCCGGCAACATGGCCGACCGTCATGAATCTTCTTGAATGCCGCGTCAGACCGCGCCGCTAATCCACTGATGCAGCTTCTGTTTCGGCGCGGCACCGACCTGGCGCGAGGCGATTTCGCCGTTCTTGAACAGCATCAGCGTCGGGATCGACATGATACCGTATTTGGCCGCGGTGTTCGGGTTTTCGTCGACATTGAGCTTGAGAATCTTGACCTTGTCGCCGAGCTGGCCGGCGATTTCCTCAAGCGCCGGCGCGATCATGCGGCAGGGGCCGCACCATTCGGCCCAAAAGTCGACCACGACCGGCTCGGCCGATTTCAAGACGTCCGATTCGAAGCTTGCGTCCGACACTTTGCCGACGGCCATGGGAATTTCCTTTTGTTTTTGGGCGGAGAATCGCGCGTGAATGCGAGGCGCCGAAACTATGAACGCCGTCCGGCAGCGTCAAGGCGCTATCGCGCGGACGTGACCCGCGCCAGCACGGTATCCATTACCTCCACGGAAAGCTCCATGAGATCAGGCACTTCGGTCCAGACCAAACCGGCGCGGACGGATTTTTCGGGGTACAACTTTGTCAGCACGGCGCGGTAGAGCGCGAGCTGGCGGACGTAAGCCTCCGGCACGTCCTCGATTCGGCGTGGCGCCGGCCGGTTGGTTTTGAAATCGGCAATCAAAACAGAGCCTTGCGTTACCGTCAGGCGGTCGATCTGGCCGGAGACGCGCACGATTTCTCCGTCGAGGACAAGCTTGCCAACAATCGGAACTTCGGCGCGGCTGCCGGGCGCGAAAAGCTCGTAGAAGCGCGCATCCTCAATCACGAGCATCACTTGCTCGGCGATCTTTGCGCGCTGCGCCTGGCTCAGTTCGCTGCCGGCTCGGGCAAGGTAATCATCGACCGCCTTGCGGCGATTGGCGACCGGAATATCCGGCAGCGACTGCATCAGCCGGTGCAACAGCGAACCGCGCAGCAGCGCGAGCGCCCGGCCGCCGAAGGCGGGCACGCGGGCGTCATCATCCTCGCTGCTTGATGGCCTGATGGTCGATATCGCAGCTCTGGTAGAGCTCACGTCAGACGTCAGCCAAGCTGGGGCAGACGTCCGCTTGATCGCGGCAGGCACAATGTTCTTCTGAGGTTCTGCCGGCCCGGTGTTCTGTTTGCGGAATCGCAACACCTCGCCGGCGCCATCGTCGGCTTGTTCGCTCACGCTCGCCGGGCGTAGCGCGTCGTCGACCAGTTGATACCAGCAGCCGTCCGGAATTTTATTTTTACCGCGCGTCCCGCACACGACCAGGCGCTCGGCCGCGCGCGTCATTGCCACATACAAAAGCCGCCGGTACTCGTCGCACGCTTCGCTGAGCGTCGTCTCGCGCGCGGCCGCCATCGGGCCGACGTCGTTCTCTTTTGCTCCGGCCCAGATCAGGCGCCCGGCCGCGCCCGGTACCGGCTTTTCCGCCGCCATGCGCAGCAGCTGCGGCGGATGCCAACCCTGCGGCGGCGTCGTGGTATCGGCGAGGATGACGATTGGCGCTTCCAGTCCCTTGGCGCCGTGCACGGTCATCACGCGCACTTCGTCGCGATCCATTTCCATATCGCGTTTGACCTCGGCCTCGGCCGCGCGCAGCCAGGCGACGAAGCCCTGCAGCGACGGCGCCTCGGTGCGCTCGTAATCCAGCGCCATCGAGAGAAATTCATCGAGCGCGTCGTTGGCTTCGTGTCCGAGCCGCGCCAGGACTTTCCGCCGGCCTTTTTCGGCGCCCAGCAGCCAGGCGTAAAATGCAAACGGCGTCCGGTCGCGCGTGGCCGCGCGCATCGCGTCGAAGCGCTCGGCAAGCTTGGGCTGCTGCGTTCGCAGCGCGTCATACAGGCTGCCTTTGCGATTCCAGGCGAGCGTGAACAGCGCCTCATCATCAAGGCCGAACAACGGCGACCTGAGCGCCGTCGCCAGCGCCAAATCGTCTTGTGGTAGCAGGATGGCGTCGGCCAGAACCATCAGGTCCATCACCGCGATATGCTCGGTGAGCACCAGCCGGTCGGCGCCCGCCACCGGAATGTTTTCTTGCTTGAGCGCGCGGATGATCGCCTCGAACTGCGCGCCGCGCCGCCGCAATAGAACCAGCACATCCTTCGGCCGGCGACCTTGCTGCCGCCAGGCCGCGACCGTGCCGGCGATGCGGCGTGCGAGCTTGGCCGTGCCGCTGGTGACCGTCTGCACGTCGAACGGCGCCGCCCAGCCTTCCTTCTTTTCGTAGTCGTCGGATTGCTCGAGCGGCCAGATTTCCACTAGGCCTGGGGCTGCGTCCGGCAACGCTTCGTGCACCGGCGCGGTGCGGTCCGCGGTCAGCCCGGTAAAAGCCTCGGCGCGTGCGAACACCGTGTCGACCGCGCCCAGCACGGTCGGGCCGGAGCGGAATGAATGCTTGAACTCGGTGGCGACAAAATCGAGCTCGGCGCGCGCGTGCGCCTTTTGGAAATGATCGCGATTGGCGGCGAATTCGCGCGGCGCGGCGCCTTGAAAGGAAAAGATCGACTGCTTCTCGTCGCCGACCGCGAAGATCGTGCGCTGGCGGTCATGCGCGCCCAGCCCGGCGAAGAATTCGCTGACCAAAGCTCTCACGATCTCCCATTGCTTGGGGCTGGTGTCCTGCGCCTCGTCGATCAGAACGTGATGGATGCCGCGGTCGAGCTTGTAGTGCACCCAGGCGGCGCGTTCGTCCCTGAGCAAGTCGAGCGTCTTGTCGATCAGATCGTCGTAATCGAGCAGCCCGCGCCGGTCTTTCTCGGCGCGGAAGCGGGCGATGACAGCATAGGCCACGGTAAACAGCGCGACGCTGCGGTCGCGGGTCGCGATGGCGCGCTTGCGCTGCACCAGTAGCCAGACCCGGTCGCGCTCTTCGTTGAGGCGCCGGCACAGGTCCGGGGCGGTCTTCTCGACCGCGCTGGTGGCGATCCGCTCCTTGGTCTTGTCGCGCTTCCTGGTGCAGAAAATATCCAGGTAGCTTTCAAGCAGGTCCGTGCCGTTTAGCGTCGCCAAGGCGTGGAACAGCGCCCCCTGTTTCTTGTCGTTCGCCGATCCGCCCATCATGGTAGCGGCGACGGCCGCCCATTCGGAATTGGCGATCAGACTATCCTTGAAAATCGTCGCATCCACGTCGGCGGCGGTTTCTTGCGGTCCGACGCCGAGCAATTGTGAAAGCTGAGACATTGCCTGCGGCAGGCCGCCGGCCTCGTCGACCCACCGCGTCAGCCGGTCGCGCGCGCGGATCGCCTCGCGCGCCATGTCCTGGAACGTAATGTCGGCCGAGGCCAGCAAGGCCTGCGCCAGCGCCCGGCCGAGCGCTGTGTCCGGCGCCTCGGCGGCCTGCAACAGAACGTCGAGGCTGAGCTTGCCGAGCATCTGCGTTTCAATGATCTCGTCGAGCACCTCGAAGCGCGCGGCGACGTTGGCCTCGAACGGAAACAGATGCAGCAATTGCGTGCAGAAGGCGTGGATGGTCTGAACCTTGAGCCCGCCGGGGGTTTCCAGCGCCAGCGCGAACAATTGGCGCGCGCGCGCTCTCAGGATCGGATCGGGCTTCTTGACGCCGGCCGCTTTCATGGCGACGTCGAGCGCAGCATCGTCCAGCATGGTCCAGGCCCGCAAGTCTTGGAACACCTTGTTCGCCATATTGGCGGCGGCGGCCTTGGTGAAGGTGATGCACAGGATGCGCGCCGGTTCGACGCCCGAGAGCAGCAACCGGACGACGCGCTGCGCCAGCACGTGGGTCTTGCCGGAGCCGGCATTGGCGGAAACCCAGGCCGAATGATCGGGGTCCGACGCCGTGGTTTGCCGCTCGATCACGGCAGGCGGAATTTTGCGCAGCGCGTTCATTCGCCGCCTCCGTCATCGTCGGCGCTGCCGGCGAGCGACCATTCCCGAACGCGGGCAAGGTGATCATAGGTGCCGTAGTGGTTCGACCACATCGGATGCAGCAGCGAGTAATACGGCTTCTCCGGATTGGCGAATTCGCCCAGCACTTTGGTGAGCGCGGCGAGCGCGTAATCGGCGTGCTGATCGGGCGTGCCCTCGTCGAACTTCACACGCTTTTCTTCGCCAGCCTCGGCGCCGCCGCGCAACCGCACATAGAGCAACTCTTCGACCGAGCCACCGGCCGGAATATCCGTGAAGCCGCCCTGGCGCAAAATGGCGGCTTCCAGCGTGAGCTGCGGCGACAGTCCGGCCCGCACCTGCCGGTCGGACGGCGGCGCGCCGGTTTTGTAATCGACGATCGCGTAGCGTCCGTCCGCCAGGCACTCGATGCGGTCGGCGCGGACCGACAGCGTGAAAGTGTCGGCGCCGAAAGGAATTGGGATTTTGCCGCCGATCTCGACCGCGATGGTTTTCAGGTTGGCGCGGCGGCGCGCTTCGAAGTCTGCAAACCATTGCGCGATGCGCTGGAAGCGCGGCCACCAGAACGCCGTGGCCTCGGGGAAAGCGGCGAGCGGCTTGAACAGTTCGCGGCCGAGTTCGATCATTTCGCGCGCCGGATAGGCGGGCAAGCCTTTCGGATAGGCTTTGCCGAAGGCCGCGATGGCGTCGTGCATGAAGGTGCCGCGGCCGGCGACGCCGGGCGGCATATCGATGTCCTCCAGCGGCGTCAGCTTGAGAACGTGTTTGGCGTAGATGGTGTACGGGTCGCGCAGCAAATCCTCGATCTCGGTAACGCTGAGCCGCCGCGGCCGCGCCGCGAAGGGCGGCTTCGGCGCCGGGCGCGTGGCAGGCGTCGGGTCGCCGGTTTCATCGAGCAGGCGCGCCAGCGTGGCGTAGCGCGCGCCGCGCTTGAGCGCCGCATCCCAGCGCGCCTTGCCGGCGACCGCGGCGAGCCGCTGCACGAAACGCGACGCGACGGTCGGCGCGCCAGCCAGTTTCGCGGCGCGACTTAGGACCACTTCGGGCGCGCCCAGCGCCTGCGCGAAGTCGTGCGCCGACAAGCCGATGCGCCGCTCCGGCAGATCGAGGCCGAGCTCGCGACGCATCGGACGGCTCAGCCACGGATCGCCGCGCGTATCAGGCGGCCAGACGCCTTCGACCAGGCCGCCCAGCACCAGCCGGTCTACCGATTGAAGTCGCGATTCGATGGTGCCGAAGATATGGACGCGCGCGCCGGTGTCCTGGCCGTAGATTTTCTTGTCCTTGATGGCGGCGTGAAAGAATTCGGCATATTCGCTGGGCGGAACGGCGAGCGCACCGGCGGCCTGAATTTCCTCGAAGGCATCGCGCAATTTCGGCGTCAGGACGCCGAGCTTCCCGACAACGTCGAGATGGCAGGTGGCGATCGCGGCGACCGGCTGCGGGTCGCGTGGCAAGCTCTGCAACGGACGCAACGCGGCTTCAAGCTGCGCAATGAGTGCCGCCGCGGCATCGAGTTCTGCGTCGGTCAGCGCGAGGCGCGGATCGGAATGATGCAGCGTGGTTTCTTTTTTGGTGCGATGGTTCGTGATCTCGCTGCGCAGACCGGCAAGCGCGTCTGCGAGCCCGGCGGTGCCGTGTTTCGGCCGCGGGCCGCGCAGGATGGAGCGCTCCAGCGCGGCGACGCCGGCGACCTCGACCTTGGCGCAGGGGTGCTTGAGCATCGCCAGCAAAGGCACGGGTGCGACGCCTTCGAGCGCGGTTTGCGCAGCGAGGCGGGCGAACACGCCCTCCGGCGTATCGGCGAGCGACACGCCGCGCGAGTCATCGACCGGCACGTTCCAGCGCGCCAAAGCCGCCATTACGCGGCGGCCGAGCGGCACGTCCGGCGTCACCAGCGCGGCGGTTTTGCCGGCGTCTTGCAGCGTCTCGCGCAGCGCGACGGCGATGGCGAGCGCTTCCTCCTCGGCATTGCCGGCTTCGATGACGGCGACGTTCTGCATCGCCGCGTCGGCGTGTTTGCCGAAGTCGGCATCGGCCAGCCGGTCTCTCCAGAGTTCGCTGGTCGCGGCCGGGCGCAGCGCTTCGGAGGCGATCCGTTCGCGGCCGTGCGGGGCAGGCCGCCCCAGCGTTTCGACATCGCTGCGCGTGAGCCCGATGCGCTTGAGCAAGGCCGCCATGGCGAATTGCGGGTGGCCGTGGCTGTGCTCGGCGTCGTCCGCGATCGTCGACCAGGTGGCGTCGTCGAGATCGGTGTCGAGGCCGGGCAGCACCAGCGCGCCGTGCGGCAGGCTCGCGATGGTCGCGAGCAGTTCGGCGGTCGCCGGAATCGAGCCGGTGGAACCGGCGGCGATCACCGGGCCCGGCGTCGTGCGAAGCCGCGCCACCTCGGCCTTGATCAGCGCGTCGCGCCGCTCGGCCGGCTCCATGCGGCCCTGCTCGGTGAGATAGAGCGGCCATTGCGTGCGGATGAATTTCAGAAAATTGAGCGTGAGCTCCCAATATTTGTCGAACTCGTCCGGCACCAGGCCGTCGAGTTTCTCCCAACTCACCTGACGTGTCGTCATGTCGTCCATCAGCCGCGCCAGATCCTGCGCCAGCGCGAGCGCGGTGACCGGATTGTTGGCGACGAGCGACGCGTGGCCGCGTTGGCGCGGCGCGATGGTTTCCGCCCAGCGCAGGATCAAGGCCGCGAGCGGCATGGCGCGGTCGAGCCCGCTAAGCGCCTCGGGCAGCGCCAGCGCCGAGACCGCGAGTTCGCCGGTAGCCGCCTGCGCGAAAGCGATTTCGTCTTCGTCGAGATCGCCGAGCGCGACGATGCGCGGCAAAATGGCGGCGTCGCCGTCGAGTCGGTCGAGGAAGACGTCGCGGGCAAGCCGGCAGGCGCGGCGGGTCGGCAGATAGAGCGTGGCGCGCGCCAATTCGAGCGGATCGCGCGTCGCCGGAAAGCCGGGCACCAGTTTACCCGCGTGCAGCGCGTCGACCAGCGCCGGCAGAAATGGCGCCGAGGCGGGGATGTTGAAGACGTTTGGTTTCGTGACCGGCATCGCGTGAATCATACACGCTTTATCGCGGCGCTACCTTGTGCTGTCGCGGATCGCGTTTTCGGCCGGGGCGATGGCGTCGGGCGTGCCGACGTGCATCCACAGGCCCTCCAGCCGCAGGCCGTGCAGGCGGCCTTGTTCGGCGGCGCGCGCGAACAGATCGGTGAGCGCGAATTCGCCCTCCGGCGCGCCGTCAAACAGCTTGCGCGACAGGATCGCCGCGCCGGCATAGACGAAGGGCGCTATATCGCATTCGCCGCGGCGGGTCAGTCGGCCGTCGGCGGCAAAGGCGAAATCGCCACGCCCGGCATAGCCGATGCTGCCGGTGGTCGGCGCCAGCAGCAGCAGCGCGGCCATCGCAGAGGCATCGAAGGTCTCGGCAAGCCGAGCGAGATTGGGCTGCACGCCGTCAATCCAGATGGTGTCGGAATTGATCAGAAAGAACGGCGCATCGCCGAGCGCGGGCAGCGCCTTGACCAGCCCGCCGCCGGTGCCGAGCAACAGCCCGCGTTCATCCGAGATGACGATTTTCGGTTTTTTGCGCGACGCCAAATGCTGCTCGATCTGCCCGGCCAAGTGATGAACGTTGACCACCGCGCATTCGACGCCCGCCTCGCCGAGCCGGTCGAGCACATGGTCGATCAGCGGCTTGCCGGCAACTTCGACCAGGGGTTTCGGCTTCTTGTCGGTAAGCGGGCGCATACGCGTGCCCATGCCCGCCGCCAGCACCATCGCGGTTTTGGGTGTGGCAGCCATGCTACAAAGCCTTCAAGGGCGGCACGTTGACGCGATACCAGGCGGCGAGCGGCGCCAGCGCCGGATGCGCCAGTGAGCGCTGCAGATAGGCCCATACGCGGGGCATGTGACGCAAATATTGCGGCTTGCCGTCGCGCCGGTCGAGCCGCGCGAAGATGCCGAGAATTTTCGAGGCGCGCTGCGCCGCCAGCGTGGCGTAGACTTTGGCGAAGCGCGGCGCGTCGAAGCCGCGATCGGCGGTGCGGCGCGCGCGCGTATAGCGCGACAGCAGCGCGATCTCCATCATCTCCGGCACGTCGACACGCGCGTCCTGCAACAGCGAGGCGAGGTCGTAGGCGGCCGGGCCCATCACCGCGTCCTGGAAATCGAGCAGGCCGATGCGCGTGACGCCCTGGCGTTCCGGCAGCCACAGCAAATTGGGCGAATGAAAATCGCGCAGCACCCAGGTCGCCGGCATTTCGAGCGCCGGCATCAGCGCATCGCGCCACAGCGCCACGTAAGCGTCGCGCCGCACGCCCGCCACCTTGGCGTCGAGGAACGGCAGATACCAATCGACGAGGAGCTCGGCCTCGATCAGCAGCGCCTCCATGTCGTAACGCGGCAGCGCGTATTCGACGTTTTGTTCGATTTTCAACACACCGGGCAGCGGCCGGTGATGCAAAATCGCCAGCAGATCGGCTGCCACTTCGTAGCGCGACTCGATTGGTTCCGGCGGATGGCCCGCGGTCATCGGCTCGCTGCCGAGGTCTTCCAGGATCAGCAGGCCGGCGGCGCGGTCGCTGGCGACAATCGCCGGCGCCGACAGGCCGCAGGCGCGCAACGCCTGCGCCATGGCGACGAACGGCGTCACATTATCGGCGAGATGCGCGATCGCGCTATAGGGCTTGCCGTCGCGCACCGGCGGCCCGTCCGGCCGCTTCGGCGAATTCATCAAAATATAGCTCGTGCCTTCCAGCGTCAGCCGCTCATAAGCGCGCGTCGAGGCGTCGCCTTGCATATGCTTGCGGTCGGCTTGCGCAAAGCCGGCGCCGGTGAGGAAATCGCGGGTCGCGGCGATGCGTTCGGCGCGCGACGCCATGGCGCCGTAGCCGGTGACACGCGCGTTGCGGAACGTTTCGCCCTGCTGCGGCGACAGCGTCAGCGCGATGTCGAGTCGGTCGGTGGGCAGAAACCCGGCGGCGCGATCCGGCCATTCCAGCAGCGTCACGGCGTTCTCGGGCGTATCGTCGAAGCCGAGCTCGGCGAGTTCGGCCGGCCCCGACAGCCGGTACAGATCTGCATGCACCAGTGCAAAGCGCGGCAGCTCGTAGGCCTGCATCAGCGTGAAGGTCGGGCTCGGCACTTCGACCGTGTCGTCGCCGGCGAGATGACGGATGAGCGCGCGGGCAAAAGTGGTCTTGCCGGCGCCGAGGTCGCCGGACAGCGTGATCAGGTCGCCAGGCTCGAGGGCTGCGGCGATGTCCACCATCAGGGCGCGCGTCGCCGCCTCGTCGGCGAGCGCGACGGTGAAGCTGTGGCCGCCGGAGGTTGAGGGGAACATCGAATCATCCGTCCTGTGCCGAGACCTTATAAGCGGCTGCGACGCGAGTGGGCCATATCAGGCTCTGCCCACCGCAAGCTCTTCATTTGTTATACGAATTTGGGTCTGGACATTCCCCCCAAGGCACCGACAATGGGCGCGGAGCGTGGGGCTCGCCGTGTATGAGTGATGACATTATCCTCGAAACCGAGGATCTCACCAAGGAATTCGCCGGGTTTGTCGCCGTCAGCGGCGTCAATCTGCGCGTCGCGCGTGGCACCGTTCACGCGCTGATCGGACCCAACGGCGCCGGCAAGACCACCTGCTTTAATCTGCTCACGAAATTCCTCAGCCCGACCCGCGGCCGTATCAGCTTCAAGGGCCACGACATCACCACGCTGCCGCCGGCCGAGATCGCGCGGCTTGGCATCGGGCGCTCGTTTCAGATCTCGGCGGTATTTCCGCACCTGACCGTCCTGGAGAATGTGCGCATCGCCCTGCAACGCAAGCGCGGCGGCTCGTTCGATTTCTGGCGCTCGGCCGCTACCCTCGATACGTTCCGGCCACGCGCGATGGAACTGATCACCGACGTAGGCCTCGCCGCCTATACCGATATTGCCGCCGTCGAGTTGCCCTATGGCCGCAAGCGCGCTCTGGAGCTTGCCACGACCCTGGCACTCGATCCGGAAATGCTGTTGCTCGATGAACCGACCGCCGGCATGGCGCACGAAGACATCGACAACATCAGCGCCTTGATCAAACGCGTCGCCGCCGACCGCACCGTGCTGATGGTCGAGCACAATCTTTCGGTGGTGGCGGATTTGTGCGACCGCATCACGGTGCTCACCCGCGGCCGCATTCTGGCCGAGGGCGACTACGACACGGTGTCGAAAAATTCGGAAGTGCGCGAAGCCTATCTGGGTGTCGGCCATGCTTGATGTCAGCGCGCCGCTGCTGTCGCTCGCCGACGTGCAGGCTTGGTACGGCGAGTCGCATATTTTGCATGGCGTGACGTTCAACGTGCAGCAGGGCGAGGTGGTCACGCTTCTTGGGCGCAACGGCGCCGGCAAGACCACGACGCTACGCTCGATCATGGGGCTGGTCGCCAACCGCGGCGGCTTGATCCGGTTCGAAGGCCGCGAGCTGATCGCGCTGGCGCCGGAAAAAATCGCGCGCGCCGGCGTCGCTTTCTGTCCCGAGGAACGCGGCATTTTTGCCAGCTTGGGCGTCGAGGAAAACCTGTTGTTGCCGCCGCAGGTGCGGCCGGGCGGCCTGTCGCTCGAGCGCATCTTCGAATTGTTCCCCAATCTCAAGGAACGCCTCGGCTCCAGCCAGGGCACGAAACTGTCCGGCGGCGAGCAGCAGATGCTGGCGATCGCCCGCATCCTTCGCACCGGCGCGCGCATGCTGTTGCTCGACGAGCCGACCGAGGGGCTGGCGCCGGTCATCATCCAGCAGATCGGCCGCACCATCCGCACGCTGAAAGAGCAGGGTTTCACGATTCTGCTGGTGGAACAGAATTTCCGTTTTGCCGCGACCGTTGCGGACCGCTATTACGTCATGGAACATGGGCGTATCATCGACCAGTTCGCCAATGCGGAACTGGATACTAACGTCGATAAGCTGCACGATTATCTGGGCGTATAAATCTAAAGAACTGAACCACAAGGGAGGAATGAACGATGAGAAAAACTCTAGTGCTTGCGGCACTGTCCGCCGCTCTGCTCTGCGGCGGGGCTAACGCCCAGCAGATCAATGTGAAGATCGGCGTGCTCACCGATATGGCGAGCCTCTACGCCGACGATACTGGCCCCGGTTCGGTCGCCGCTGCGAAGCTCGCAGCGCAAGACTTCATGAAGGACCACAAGAACTTCAAGGTCGAGGTCGTCAGCGCCGATCATCAGAACAAGCCCGACGTTGCTACCGGCATCGCCAGCAAATGGTTTGACGTCGATAATGTGGACATGATCACCGACGTCCCAACATCGAGCGTGGCGTTGGCGCTTATGCAGGTTGGTGCGCAGAAAAACAAAGCTCTCATCTATTCCGGCCCGGGTAGTTCTGACATCACCGGCTCGAAGTGCAACGCCAATACGGTGCACTGGACCTACGACACCTGGATGCTGGCCAATGGGACCGGCAAGGCCATCGTGAAGAACGGCGGCGATAGCTGGTTCTTCATCACCGCGGACTATGCCTTCGGCCACGCGCTCGAGCGCGACACCGCGGCCGTGGTCGAAGCCAATGGCGGCAAGGTGCTCGGCAAGGTCCGTGCCCCGATCAACACCAGCGACTTCTCCTCGTTCCTGCTGCAGGCACAGCAGTCGAAGGCGAAGATCATCGGTCTTGCCAATGCCGGCGGCGACACCATCAATGCCATCAAGCAGGGTGCCGAGTTCGGTATTGTCGCAAGTGGCCAGAAATTCGCCGGCCTGCTCATCTTCGCGCCGGACATTCAGGCACTCGGGCTGAAGGCCGCGCAAGGCCTGATGTTCACCGAGACCTTCTACTGGGACATGAACGATGGGACCCGGGCCTGGACCAAGCGCTGGGACAAGGAGCGCAACGCGCCCGGCAAGCTGCCGAGCATGAACATGGCTGGCGTCTATTCCGGCACGCTCGCTTATCTAGAGGCGGTGGCCGCGGTGGGCAGCACCAAGGACGGAAAGGCCGTGGTCGACAAGATGAAGACCATGACCTTCAAAGACCCGCTGTTCGGCACGACTACGGTGCGCGCCGACGGTCGCGGTATTCATCCGGCCTATCTGTTCGAGGTGAAGAAGCCCGAAGAGTCAAAATATCCGGGCGATCTCTACAAGCTTCGCGCCACGATTCCGGCGAACGAAGCCTTCCGTCCCCTGAAGGATGGCGGCTGCTCGCTGGTGAGCGGCTGATCTGACCGGCTGTGAGGGGCAGGCTGTGAGCCTGCCCCTCACAGCCGGAAAACTCGATGTTCACGATCTTCGGCGTCCCCTCGGCCGCATTGTTTGGTCAGCTCTTGATTGGGCTGATCAACGGCTCGTTCTACGCGTTGCTGAGTCTCGGCCTCGCCGTGATCTTTGGCATGCTCAACATCATCAATTTCACCCACGGTGCCCAATACATGCTCGGTGCGCTGGCGGCATATTTATTGCTGCAGTACACCGGGCTCGGCTATTGGCCGTCTTTGATCTTTGCACCGATCGTCGTGGGTCTGCTCGGCATTGTTATCGAGCGGTTTTTCCTGCAATGGCTTTACAAACTCGACCACCTCTACGGACTGTTGCTGACCTTCGGGCTCGCGCTCATTATCGAAGGCGTTTCCCGGCATTATTTCGGCACGGCCGGCCTGCCGTACGCGTTGCCGGACTCACTTCAGGGCGGCCATAACCTTGGTTTTATGTTCCTGCCCAATTACCGCGTCTGGGTGATCGTCGCGTCCGCAACGGTCTGCTTTAGTACCTGGTTCGTGATCGAGCGCACGCGCATCGGCGCCTATCTGCGCGCCGCGACGGAAAACCCCACACTCGTGCGCGCCTTTGGCATCAACGTGCCGCGCATGATCACGTTGACCTACGGCTTTGGCGCGGCGCTTGCTGCCTTCGCGGGGGTCATGGCGGCGCCGATCTATAACGTGTCTCCGAACATGGGTTCGGAGCTCATCATCGTGGTGTTCGCCGTCGTCGTGATCGGCGGAATGGGCTCGATCCTGGGTGCAATTATTACAGGTTTTGCCCTCGGGGTCGTCGAGGGGCTCACCAAAGTGTTTTTCCCGGAAGCCTCCAGCACGGTGGTTTTCGTCATCATGGCGATCGTGCTGCTGGTGCGGCCGTCCGGCCTGTTCGGGCGCAGGGCATGACGGAGCGCGTCGTCGATCCGCTGACGCATAGCCAGTCCGCTTGGCGCACGCGGAGTGAAACCATCGCCTTTGCGATCATGGTCGCTGCCCTCGTGGTCGCGCCCTTTATAACCTATCCGCTATTCGTGATGCAGGCGATGTGCTTTGCGCTGTTTGCGTGCGCCTTCAATTTGCTCATCGGTTATGTCGGTCTCTTGTCGTTCGGCCACGCACTGTATTTCGGCTGGGCAAGCTATGTCGCCGCCCACGCCGCCAAAGTCTGGGGGCTGACGCCCGAGCTCGCGATTTTGACGGGCACGCTCACTGCCGTCGCTTGCGGCGTTATCGCGGGCTCGCTCGCCATTCGCCGGCAGGGCATCTATTTCGCGATGACGACGCTTGCCTTCGCGCAGATGATGTATTTCGTCGCACTGCGGGTAAAATTCACCGGGGGCGAAGACGGCATACAGGGCGTGCCGCGCGGGCATTTGTTCGGGCTCATCGATTTGCGCGGCGAGTCGGCGATGTATGTCGTGGTGCTCATCATCTTCCTCGCCGGATTCTTGCTCATTTACCGGATCATCCATTCGCCGTTCGGCGAAGTCCTCAAGGCGATCCGTGAAAACGAGACGCGCGCGATCTCGCTCGGTTACAAGACCGACCGCTACAAGTTACTGGCTTTTGTGCTGTCGGCCGGGTTGGCCGGCCTGGCCGGCTCGACCAAAGCCATCCTATTGCAGATCGCCTCACTCACCGATGTGAACTGGCCGATGTCCGGCGAGGTCGTCCTAATGTCGCTCGTCGGCGGGCTCGGCACCATTTTCGGCCCCATCGTCGGCTCCTTCGTCATTCTGGCGATGGAATACAAGCTCGCTTTTCTCGGCGAGTGGGTGCTGGTCATTCAGGGCGTGATTTTCGTCGCCTGCGTGCTGCTATTCCGCCGCGGCATCATCGGCGAAATCGCAAATTGGCTGCGTATCCGGCTTTGAAGATCGGGCGCAGACGGCCGAGATTCTATGCGGCGTTTACGCCGCTTGTTCCCGCAACGTCTTGGAAGGCCCGCCGGCTTCAACTATCCTTCGGAACGGAAGCGGTCGCAGAAAACCGCACCTAGGGCGGCGAAACACGGGGAGACGATCCATGACGTCAGCCACATACGGCGCTATGTCCGATTCCGACCACAGCGCGCAATTGCGCAAAGCGGTCATCGCTGCGACCATCGGCACCACTATCGAGTGGTATGATTTTTTCATATACGGCACCGCCGCCGGACTGATCTTCGGCAAGCTCTATTTCCCGAACTCGGATCCGTTGACGGCGACGCTGGCGGCCTTCGGCACCTACTTCATCGGCTTCATCGGGCGTCCGATCGGCGCCGCGATCTTCGGGCACTACGGCGATCGCATCGGCCGCAAGGCCACGCTTATCGCCACGCTGCTGTGCATGGGCATAGCAACCTTCCTGATCGCCTTCGTGCCGACTTACGAGTCGATTGGCATTTGGGGCGCGGTCATCCTGACGGTGCTGCGGATGCTGCAAGGCATCGGCGTTGGCGGCGAATGGGGCGGATCGGTGCTGCTGGCGATGGAATGGTCGCGCACCCACGGTCAACGGGGCCTGGTGGCCTCATGGCCGCAATTCGGCGTGCCGTGCGGCCTGTTTCTGTCGAATCTTGCGATCCTGGGGTTCAGCACGTGGTCGGGCGACCAATTCGCCGTCTGGGGCTGGCGGCTTCCGTTCGCACTCTCGATCATTCTCGTCGGTATCGGCCTTTGGATCCGGCTCGGCATCCTCGAGACGCCGGTGTTCCAGGAGTTGCTCAACAAAAACAAAATCGAAAAGGCCCCTATTCTCGAGGTGATCAAGAAGCAGCCGCGGGAAATCATCCTTTCGGCATTCCTCCGGATGTCGGAACAGGCGCCGTTCTATATCTTCACCGCGTTCATTTTCGCTTACGCGGTCGGCACGCTGCACATGTCGCGTGACTTCATCCTGACCGCGGTGTTGGTGGCGTCTTGCGTCTCGTTCATCACCATTCCGCTGTCGGGACACATCTCCGACCGTATCGGACGCCGGAAGATGTATCTGATCGGCGCGGCGGTGACCGGGCTGTTCGGCTTCCTGTATTTCGGCATGGTGGACACCGCGACGCCGATGCTGGTGTTCATCGCCATCGTGCTGTCGCTTGTCCCGCACGACATGCAGTACGGGCCGCAGGCCGCGCTGATCGCCGAATCCTTCACGCCGCGATTGCGCTACAGCGGGGCGTCACTCGGCTATCAACTGGCATCGATCATCGCCGGCGGGCCGGCGCCGCTGATCGCGACGGCGCTGTTTGCCTCCTATCACTCGGGCTACGCGATCTCGATCTACATCGCCGGTTGCGCGGTGGTGAGTCTGATCGCGGCGGCACTGATGCCCGACTACACCGGCAAGGACATCTCGGCGGAATATGACGACTGATCGGTCGAGGTCGCGTTTGTGACGGAAAGGGGCCCGGATATTCCAATCCCCTTTTTCGTTACTTCGGCATGATCCCGGCCGCGCGCAGCAGCTTGCCGTAGCGGTCGGCGTCGGCGCGGATGACGGTGTCGAATTCCGCGGGCGTGTTGCTGACCACGGCAACGGCGCCGATGCGCTGCCAGCGCGTCTGCACGTCGGGCAGCTTGATGATCTCGGCGATATCGTTGTGGATTTTTTTCAGGACCGGCGCCGGCGTGCCGGCCGGGGCCATGATCCCGAACCATGAATCGTACTGATACTGCGGCATGCCGGCCTCGGCGAAAGTCGGGACATCCGGCAGCGCCGGGTTGCGCTTGGCGCTCGCGATTGCCAGCGCGCGCACCTTGCCCGAGGTGATGAACGGCACGGCATTGCCAAGAAACGCCAGGCTCAATTGCGAGTCGCCGCGCATGATGCTGGTGAGCTGTTCCGGCGTGCCGCGGAACGGCACATGGACGATGTCGACGCCGGCGGTCTGCTTGAACAGTTCGCCGGCGATGTAATTCGAACTGGCGAGGCCGGCCGAGGTGAAGTTCAGCGTACCCGGCTTTTCTTTGGCGAGCGCGATGAGTTCCTTCAGGTTCTTCGGCGGCAATTCGGGCGTCACGATCATCACGACCGGCACCGATGCGATCTGCGTAATGCCGGAGAAACCCTTGATCGGATCGAACGGCAGATCCTTGTTGAGCGCGCTCAGGATGGTGTGGCCGTTCGAGGTCGAGATCAGCGTGTAGCCGTCGGGCGCTGCTTTGGCGGCGTAGATCGTGCCGGCGATGCCCGGCTTGTTGTCGACCAGCACCGTCTGCTTCCATTTGGCACTGAGCTTTTCCGCCAGTACGCGCGCCAACAGATCGCTGACGCTGCCGGCGGTGAACGGATTGACGATGGTGACGGTTTTGTCCGGAAAAGCTTGCGCGCATGCGCTCGAAAGCGGCGCCAGCACGAGGGCGGCGCCAATTAATATGTTTCGTATCGTCGACATGTGAATCCTCCAGGCCGCCAATTGTTTTTATAGCCTGAGCAGCTTCGCCGCATTACCGCCGAAGATCAAGCCGCGATCTTGCGCGCTGACCGGGGCAGCATCCATCCATTGCTTACCGGCGAGATTGCGCTGGAACGGCCAGTCGACGGAAAACAAGATGCGTTCGACGCCCATCTCGGCAATCGAACAAGTGAGCGCGGTATCGGAAAACGCGCCGCTGGTGGTGAGCCAGAAATTCTGCCGGTAATAGTCGGCGAACGACTTCGGCATTTTCAGGCGCTCGCTGAGGATGTCGCTGGTGCGCCATAGCAGAAACGGCGCGGTCTCGCCGAGGTGGCCGACGATGATCTTGAGCGCGGGGAATTCGTCGAACAATCCGCTGACGATCAGCCGGCAGGTGTGGGTTAGGGTCTCGATGGTGAAGCCAAGCGGCGCGCCGGCGAGCACCGGATAGTCGGCGAAATAGACGCCCATCACCGCCGGGTGCGGTGGCGTCGGGTGGATATAGAGCGGCACATCGAGTGCTGCGGCGCGCGCGAAGATCGGGCGGAATTGTTTGTCGTCCATGAAGCGGCCGTGGGTGAGCCCCATGATCATCGCGCCCTTGAAGCCGAGTTTAGTGACGGCGCGCTCCAATTCGTCGGCCGCAGCCTTCGGATCGGGCGTCGGCAAGGTCGCAAAACCGGCAAAGCGCGTAGGGTTTGCGCGCACCGCCTCGTGCAGCGCGTCGTTGGAGGCGCGCGCCAATGTGACGGCGCTTTCGGCGTCGAGTTGCTGAGTGGCGGGGTTGTTTTCGGAAATGACCTGGAGGTCGATGCCCGCCTCGTCCATCTCTCGGAGGCGCAACGCGCCGAGATCGTCCAGCTTGCGCTGTAGCGGCGTGTCTTTTTCGCCGCGCAATTCGCGCAATTTCGGCGATGTGAAATGTTCTTCGAGGGCGATGACTTTGGATTTTTGCATGGCGCGCACCATAAAGGATTGAGGGCATCTTGCAATTGCGCGCGGCGGGACGACAATGCGCGCGCGGGAGCGTCATGAAAAAACAACCACTGGGTAAACTGCCGGCCGACGCCTTCGGCATGCTCGAGCTGCCGGCGATCGGCGCCGACATTCTCGACGGCTTTCGCGCGCTGCCCGACCTAACCGGCATGTCGTCGGACGCCATGGACGAGCTCGGCATTGTCGGCGTCATTCCGGCGAGTGTGCTCAAGCCGACCGAGCCGAAAGCTCGGCTGGTCGGGCGGGCGTTGACGCTGCTGAATATAGCGGCGACATCGAGCGTGCCCGACGCGGTCGCTGCCGGCGTCTCAGGCATGGCGGAGATCGAGGCGCATAATCTGGCCGAGCCGGGCGACGTGCTGGTGCTGCAAGGTCTCGATCAGGTTTCCAACATGGGCGGCATGTCGGCCTCGATCGGGCGCCGCCAGGGCCAGCTCGGCGCCATCGTTGACGGCGCGGTGCGCGACGTCGATCACGGGCGCGACATCGGCTACGCGATCTGGTCGCGCAGCGTCAGCCCGATCACCGGCAAGTGGCGGGTCAAGACCGTCGCGGTCAACAAGCCAGTCACGATTTGCGGCATTGCCGTCAATCCCGGCGATCTGGTGCTGGCGGATGAAACCGGCGTCTGTTTCATCCCCCGTCAGCGCGCCGGCGAGGTGCTGGAGCGCGCGCGTCGCATCGCCGCCAACGAAGTCACGCGTACCGCCAAAATTAATTCCGGCGCGCCGGTGGCGGAACTGTTGCCGCCGCAAAAGAAGTAATTACTCGGCCTTGATGCCGAGCTTCTTAATGGTGTCCCGCCAATAGGGAAAATCTTTCGTCAGGCGGGCCTTGAAGGCGGCGCTGTCGAGCGCGCCGTGCATGCCGCCGGCGGCGAGCCGCTCCTTGACCGAAGGCAGTGCGATCACCGCGAACAAAGCTTTCTCGAGCTTGTCGTGGATCGGCGCCGGCGTG
>DASRLF010000064.1:0-48692 GCA_035648555.1 Pseudolabrys sp. | reverse complement strand
ACGGTTGAGCGGGCGTCGGACCAGGGAATCGTGCGCTGGGCGACCTTCGGCAGCGGCGCGTTGCGGTCCCAATAGGGCAACGACTTTTTGCCGAACCATTTCACCTTCAGCGCATAATAACGGTGCGAAAGCCGCGGATAGGCCGCGCGCACGGCGGCGACCAGCGCCTCCACCACCTCGGGCTCGACCTGGTTCGACAGATGGCGCGCGTCGGCGACATCCTTGAAGCCGCGCCAGCGGTCGGAAATTTCCTTGTCCTTGGCGAGCGTGTTGGTGATCAACGTGAACGGCCGCAGATTTTCCTTGAAGGTCTTGGCCAGCGCCTGGGCCGCGGCCTTGCGTTTCTTGCCGTCGGCATCCTGCAGCATGTTGAGCGCCAGTTCGATGCTCAATGATTTACCGCCAATCCGGAAGCGAAGTTCGGCGACGGTCTCGTCATATTGCCGGTTCCAGGCCGAATAGCCGGTGACCGATTTCTCGTGGAACAGCTCCTCGACCCGGTCCTCGAGCTGATAGGGCTTGTCTTTCCGCACGTCCTCGATCCAGGGCCGGTAATGGCCAAGCGCTGGGTCGCGCATCGCTACGTCGAGCACGGCATCGTCGATGCGGTTGAGCTCGAGGGTGAAGAACAACAGGTGCAATGAGGCGGCGGTGATGCGCTCCTGCACGTCACCGTAGAACTTGGCACGCACTGGGTCAGTGCTGTTGCCGGCATAAACGAGCGAGGCATAGGAGATCAGCCGGCCGAGCAGTTCCTCGAGGATTTCGTAACGCTTGACGGCCTCGACGAGCGTCCCGCCCGCGGCCAGCACCGTTAGGCGGCCCTTGAAGTCGGTCTCAAAGGCCACGCATTGATTACCGGCGTTCTCCAGGTCCCATTTGAGCTCGGGGCTGTCGAGGCCGGGATAGAGGTCGTTGAGGTTCCACTCCGGCAGCGCGCCAAGCTTGGACGTTTTGGCGGGCTTCTTGCGGACTGAGGTTTTGGCCATGGGGGTCTTTATGCGGGAAAATACCGGGGATCATCTAGGTCGGCGCGGGCGCATTTAACAGCCCATTAAGGCAGACCGGCGACATTGCACCAAATCGGCACAGTGCCGGGTAGTGCGAGGTCTCATGTCCGAAACAGTCCTCATTGTCGACGACGAACCGGTCCAGCGCCGCCTGCTCGAGGCCATGGTCCAGCGCTTCGGCTATCAGGCCGTGACCGCGGATGGCGGCGACGCCGCCCTGGCGCTGCTTGGCGGTCCGCAGAGCATCGACTGCGTGGTGCTCGACCTGGTGATGCCGGACCTCGACGGGCTTGGCGTGCTGGCACGCATGCGCGAGGCCGGCCTCGACATTCCGGTGATCGTGCAGACCGCCCATGGCGGCATCGACAATGTGGTGTCGGTGATGCGCGCGGGCGCGGCCGACTTCGTGGTCAAACCGGCAAGCCCGGAGCGCTTGCAGGTCTCACTAAGCAACGCGCTGGCCACCCGGCGGCTTGCCGGCGAATTGCAACGGCTCAAGCGCAAGCAGGACGGTACGCTTACGATCGCCGATGTCATCACGCGCTCGGCCGCGATGCAGCCGGTGCTCAAATCCGCTGAGAAAGCGTCCGCCTCGACCATTCCCGTGCTGATCGAAGGCGAGTCCGGCGTCGGCAAGGAGCTGATCGCCCGCGCCATCCACGGTTCGGGCGCGCGCCGCGCCAAGCCCTTCGTCGCGGTCAACTGCGGCGCCATGCCGGAGAACCTGGTCGAGTCGATTTTGTTTGGCCATGAGAAAGGCGCCTTCACCGGCGCCACCGATAAGCACACCGGAAAATTCATCGAAGCCGACGGCGGCACGCTGTTTCTCGACGAGGTCGGCGAATTACCGCCAGCCGCGCAGGTCAAGCTGCTGCGCGCGCTGCAAGAGGGCGAGGTCGAGCCGGTCGGCGCCCGGCGAAACGTGAAAGTCGACGTCCGTATCATCTCGGCCACCAACCGCGACCTGATCGCCGATGTGAAGGCCGGGCGGTTTCGCGAAGACCTGTTCTATCGTCTGCACGTGTTTCCGATTTCAGTGCCGCCGCTCCGGCAGCGCACCGAGGATATCCCCGGGCTCACGCGGCATTTCCTGGCGCGCATCTCGGCCGAGGAGGGAAAACGCGTGCGCGGCATCGATGCCGAGGCGCTAATCCTACTCGCGGCCCATCGCTGGCCGGGTAATGTGCGCCAGCTCGAGAATGCGATCTTCCGCGCGGTCGTGCTGACCGACGGCGAACAGATTGGCGTCCGCGAATTTCCGCAAGTCTCCGCGCATGTCGGCCCCGACGCGCTCGCCGCGCAGCCGATGGTCGATCCCTCGCCCGCCATCGCCGCCGCCTGGCCGGACGCGCGCGACGCCGCGCACGCCGCGGCGCCATTAACTATGAACATGCTGGCGCTGACCGACGCCCAAGGCGAGGTCCGCCCGCTTGAGGAGATCGAGCGCGAAACCATCCGCTTCGCCATCACGCACTACCGCGAGCAGATGTCGGAGGTCGCGCGCCGGCTGAAAATCGGCCGATCGACGCTTTATCGCAAACTCGAGGGGCTCGGCCTCGAACAGACACCGCAAGAATCGGCTGATAAAGCAGCGACGGAAAAGGAAAACGTCACGGCGTGATTTGGTAAACGCGCGCACTTTAACCATGCGTGTTTCGGCGTTAGCCGTGATCGAAGTTAACTTTAGCATTTGAGCGAAATTCATTCGTCGCGCCGCGCATTCGGCCGCATAGTGGCGCCGTATTCCGCGATGTGGAGCGCGCCATGCGTAAAAATAAATTCGACCTCTTGCTGGCCGGCACAGTGCTGGCGCTGATCGCAGCGCCGACGCATGCCATCGCCGCGCCCGACCGGATCGAAGCCGTCGTGCCGCTGCCACCGTCTCTCAACGATCAAATGCCGCGCCACCGCGAGGCAGCGCCCGTGCCACCGCCGGAGCCGACGCCGATCGCCGCCACGCCGCAGAATACCGATACCGGCATCAAGAGCACGCTCGACCGCGCCATCGATCACACGCTCGATCGCGTGCTCGGCTTCGGCGACGCCCAGATCGGCGACAAACTGCGCGGCATCGTTGCCGGCAAGCAAATGGAGCGCCGCATCGACCGCGTGCCGGAGCGCAAGGCGGTGGAGTCCTTCTACGCCGCGCGCAATTACGCCCCGATCTGGATCAACGAAGGCCATCTCAACGCGCGCGCCAAATCCGTCATCGGACAACTCAAAAACGCCGCGAGCGACGGCCTCGACCCGGCCGACTACCCGGTGCCGGACTTCGGCGCAGCCGCCAGCGCGGAGGCTGCGGCCGACGACGACATCAAGCTGACCAATTCGATGCTCACTTACGCGCGCCATTTGGCGGCCGGCCGCATCGCGCCGACCCGCGTGCTGGTGGAAGTCGACTACGGCAACCACACGCCGGAGCCGGCCGATATCCTGCGCAAGGTTGCCGGAGGCGGCGACGCCGGCGCAGCGCTCGAAAGTTACAACCCGCCGCATGACGGCTTCCGCGCGCTCAAGGCCAAACTCGCCGAGCTGCGCAGCAGTGAGCCGCGCGCCGAAGCCGACACCCGCATTGCGGACGGCCGGGCGATCAAGCCGGGCGACAAGGACGCGCGCGTGCCGGAATTGCGCCAACGTCTGCACGTACGCGGCAGGGCGGGCGACCTCGCCTACGACAAAGCGCTGTTCGATGCCATCAAGCATGTGCAAGCCAGCGCCAACATCAAGCCGACCGGCGTCGTCGACGGGCGGACCCTTGCCGCCATCAACGGCCCCAAGCCGCTTTCACCCGCCCAGCAGATCGAGCGCGTCACCGCCAACATGGAGCGCTGGCGCTGGTTGCCGCGCGATCTCGGCAAGACTTACGTGATGGTCAACATCCCGGATTACACGCTCAAGGTCGTGCATGATCACCAGGTGACCTGGCGCACCAAGATCGTCGCCGGCAAGCCGCAGACGCCGACGCCACTGTTGAGCGCGTCGATGGATACCGTGCTGGTCAATCCGTCGTGGTTCGTGCCGCAGTCGATCATCCAGAACGAATTGCTGCCGCTCTATGCCAACGATCCGAACATTTTCGACCGCATGGGGCTCGAAGTGAAGAAGGGCCTCGACGGCAACATCAACGTGGTGCAGCCGCCCGGCGCCGCCAACGCGCTCGGCCGCATCAAGTTCAATTTCCCCAACAAGTTCCAGGTCTACCTGCACGATACGCCAGAGAAGCGGCTATTCGCCGCCGACAGACGCGCGTTCAGCCACGGCTGCATGCGGGTGGAAGACCCGACCAAGTTCGGCGAGATCATGCTGCATCTGGCAATGAATGGTCAGACGCCGAACTCGCAGCAGTTGCTCGGCATGTTCGGCAAGGAGGAAAAGACCTTCAAGCTGATGAACAAGCCGACGGTGCACCTCACCTATCAGACCGCATTCGTCGACGACGGCAAACTGGTGCTGCGCGACGACATTTACGGCTTCGATGCCCGCATCAATTCCATCATGCACAGCGACGAACGCCGAATCGCCGACGTGGCGCCGCCGCAAGATCCCAAGCGCGACGCGGCGACCGCCAAGTCCAATCAGGAAATCCTGCGCCGGGTCGAGCGGCGCGAGGCGCAAAACCCGCTGGTGTTCTTCGAGCGGCTGTTTCGCTAGGTTTGGCGCGCTAAATCGCAATTCATGACGGCCGGCCCAGTCCCGGCCGTTGACGTTTTGGGGCGAAGTTCCAATCCCCAAGCCCTACCGACACCCCCGCAACGGCCATATTTAGCCATTTTCGGCGGCTACCCCATGATGGTCGGGGGCGATCGCTAAGCGCAAGTTAACCCTTCCCGATAAGACTGCATGATCGTCGCTGCCGGAGCCGATCACTCAGGGGGAGCGGCAGTGGGACAGTGTAAATCACGGAATATTGCAGTGTCGGTGGGCGCGTGGCGCGAACTTCCTGTCCTGTTGTCCGTAGCACGCGCAAGCGTGCGTCTGAGTGCGCGCTTGGGCGTGGCCGGGTTCATCCTGCTCGGCGCCAATAACTCCCTGCAAAACGCCGTCGCCGAAGGTGACACCCGCACGCTCACCTTCCATCACGTCCATACCGACGAAACCGTCACCATCACCTTCAAGCGCAACGGCCGCTACGACGAGGCCGCGCTGAAGAAGCTCGACTGGTTCATGCGCGACTGGCGGCACGAACAAGAAACCCACATGGACCCACATCTGTTCGATCTGCTGTGGGAGAGCTATCGCGAACTCGGCGCTACCGGACCGATTCAGGTGATCTGCGGCTACCGTTCGCCGGATACCAACGCCATGTTGCGCGCACGCTCAACAGGCGTCGCCCAGTTTAGCCAGCACATCAACGGCAACGCGATCGATTTCTACATTCCCGGGGTGCCGCTTGCCGCGATCCGCGCCGAGGGTCTGCGGCTGCAGCGCGGCGGCGTCGGATTCTATCCGACTTCGGGCTCGCCGTTCGTGCACATGGACACCGGCACCATCCGTCACTGGCCGCGCATCCCGCGCGAGGAACTGGTCAAGATTTTTCCGAACGGACGCACCGTGCATATTCCGGCAGACGGACAGCCGCTGCCGGGCTACGCGCTGGCGCTTGCCGACGTCGAGCGAAACGGCGCGATTCCCTCCGGCACATCGCTGGAAGCCGCGCGCGAGGCCGGCGTGATCACCGCCAGCCAGGAGCAAGAGGCCGCGCAGCCCAAGCAGCGCAGCCTGTTGGCCAGGATTTTCAATACCAAAGACGAGGATGAGCCCAGCGAACAGCTGGCGGCCAAACAGTCTGCTCCCAAGCAACCGCGCATGGCCGTTGCCAGCTTGAGCCCACCGCCGAAGCAGGTCGCAGTCCAGCACATCGTGCCGATGCCGGCGGCACGGCCGAAGCCGCTTGACGTCGCGGCGGCACTGCCGAGGCCGCGGCCGGCCCAGCAGCCAATCGTAACGGCCTCGGCGGGCAACACATTCGACAATCGCAGCTATTGGCGCAGCGCGGTCGAGACGGGTCCGGCGCTGCCACCGGCAATCGCGGCCGGCACCTCGTATGAGACGGCCTCGCTCGATCAAACGACCACCGGCAGCGCGCCCAATGACGCACTCGCCTATGCCACCGCTTCCGATACCCCGCTCACCGAGCGGGCGCGCCCGATGGGCACGCGCCTACCGCAGATGCCGGCGGAAGCGCGTGTGATTCCGAATTCGTCCAACAGCTCCGTGGTGGTGAAGCCGCCGCTGGCGCCGGCCTTGGCGATGGGCGGCGGAGCGCGCTCCGACAGTCCGTGGCTGCGCGCCGCCATGCTGACGCCAAGCGTGAGCGGCTTTATGACCGCGACGCGGATCGGCGCGGTCGATCCGCGCTGGCAGCATGATTTGTTGGTCAAGCCGGCGCAGGCGCTGGCGATGAGTTTCTCAGCCGATCCGCATCTCGGCATAGTGGCCGACCGCTTCAGCGGCAGCGCGGTGGTGTTCCTGGCGACCGCGACGTTCGCGCCGCAGACGACGGCGTCGCTGCGCTAGTTCAGACGCTTTAGTTCAACATCCCAAGCGCGTGCATGTAGGTCTCGAGCACAGCCTGCTGCTCGCGGCGCTCGTCGGTGTCCTGCTTGCGCAGGCTGACGATCGAGCGCAGCGCCTTGACGTCGAACCCGTTGCCCTTGGCCTCGGCGTAGACGTCGCGGATGTCGTCGGAGGTTGCCTTCTTTTCCTCCTCGAGTCGCTCGATGCGCTCAACAATGGCCTTAAGCTGGTCCTTGGCGAAGCGGGTTGCAGGTTGGTCTTTTTCGGCGGCGGCTGAGGCAGGCATCGGATTCTCCTGATGACAAAGCGTATTTTCCACCCTGTCATAAGGACAATTCACGCCAAGGGGCGGCGCGACCACGCGAAGCCCCCGACATTCACACAATTTCACAAGACTTAGTGCTTGGGACTGGACTTTTCGAATGCCACCTTCTGGGCGGGCGAGGCTTCTTTCTGATGCTGCTTGCGCCATTCGTCATAGGGCATGCCGTAGACGGTCTCGCGGCTTTGGTCCTTGCTCATGGCCACGCCTTTTTCGTCGGCGGCGTCCTTCATCCAGTTCGACAGGCAATTGCGGCAGAAGCCGGCGAGATTCATCATGTCGATATTCTGCACATCGCTGCGCGAACGCAGGTGCTCGACCAGGCGCCGGTAGACGGCGGCCTCCAGCTCGATGCGGGTTTTGTCGTCCATCTTGTCGTTCATGGCGGTTGTCCTTAGCCTTCACACCGGAAGATAGGCCTGCGGGGCGTCAAGTTCCATAGGCGATAAAAAACGTCGCCAGGGAGCTTGCGTCATGAAGTTCGCCCATTTTTCCCATGTCTGGGCCAAGTCCGGCATGACTCCGCACCAGCGCTACGAGGAACTGTGGCGCGAGCTTGAGTTATGTGACGAGCTTGGCTTCGACTACAGTTTCTGCGTCGAACATCACTTCCGCCCCGATGAAAGCTGGATGTCGTCACCGAGCCTGTACGCGGTCGGCGCCGGCGCGCGCACGCGCCATATGCGCATCGGCCCCATGGGCTATGTCGTGCCGCTATACCACCCGCTGCGTTTGGCCGAAGAGATCGCGGTCGTCGACCAAATGCTCGGCGGGCGCATGGAACTGGGATTGGTACCGGGCATCAACCCGGATTATTTCAAGCCCTTTGGGCTCGACTACAATCTGCGCAAGTCGCCGACCATCGAATTTGTCGATTACCTTCGCGCCGCCTATGGCGAGCAGCAGCCGTTCTCGTTTCACGGCGAGGTCCACCACACCGACAGCGCCGTGCTTGCCGTGCAGCCGTTCCAGATGCCCCATCCACCGCTATGGATGATGAGCCGAGATCCGCAAACGCTCGAGTTCTGCGCAAACCGCGGCATCAACCCCGGCTACTTTCTGGTTTATCCGCGCGCGGATGCTGCGCCGCGTTACGTCAAGTTTCTCGAGGATTGGAAAAAGACCGGCTGGCCAAAAAAACCCAACATTGCCTATTGCACCATCGTCCATGTCGACGAAACCGACGACAAGGCGCTTCGCGTTGGGTTGGCGCGTGCGGCACGCGCCTATGAAGGATTTCTGCCGCCGCCGAAACAAGGCGAAACCTTCGAGCAGCGGGTGCGCGAGCACGCCAAGAAATTTATCGGACGCGGCGAGCCCGGCGCCTCCGAAATCATGGCCAACCTGTTCGACGCGGACTATCTGATGAAGCACGAACTGGTGTTCATCGGCTCGCCGGAAACGGTGACAGGCAAGATCAAGGCAGCTGCCCAGGCCGGCCTGTTCAACGTTTTCATGGGCGAATTCAATTTCTCCGACCTGCCAGAAGCCGATCTGATGCGGTCCATTCGGCTGTTCGGCGAAAAGGTCATTCCGGCCTTGCGCGGCTACGAGCCATTTTGACTCTTTGTTTGCGCATAATCTTAATCCGAAAACCGGTTCCCACTTTTCGGGATCACGCGCTACTGCGCGTCGCGTAACTCCGGGCGCTCCGCCAGCCGCGCGTCGTTAAGCCGGTAGATGAGGAAGCAGATCACCGTGCCCACCACGAACGGCAGCGCCGACCACATATAGAGCCGCTCGACCGGCATCCCGATCAGCAGGCCGCCGGCTATCGGTCCGACGATCGAGCCGATGCGCCCGATACCCAACTCCCAGCCCGAGCCGTTGGCGCGCAGCGAGGTCGGGTAGATCAGCGCGCCGACGACGTTGATGCCGGACTGGATACCGAGCACAAAGAAGCCGGCAAAGAAGGTCGCGACCAGCACCGCGGTCTGTGACGTCAGGCCGGCAAAACCGATCGAGCCGACCACCGGTACCGCAATCGCGAACATGATCGCGATAGCGAAAAAGCGGTGTTTCTGCAGCCACCAGCACAACACCAATGCGCCGATGGTGCCGCCGACCTGCAAGCTCGCGCCGGCCAGCGCCGCCGTCGCCGGCGGCAGCTTGGCGGCAGTCATCAGCGTCGGCGTCCAGCTAATGAGGAAGAAATAACCCATGAGATTGAGCGCAAACAGCAGCCACAGCAGCGGCGTGATCAACGCCAATCCATCGCGGAACAGATAACCTGGGTTGAAGCCTGGATATTGTTTTTCGTCCTCGATGACGAATTTGGCGTCGGCCGGCACCTGATAGTCGGGGCGGATGGTCTTGATCAGCGCTTCCATCTTGCCGCGATGACTTTCGTGCAGCGTCATGTACTTGATCGATTCCGGCAGGCCGATCATGGCAACGATCGCAATGATGATCGGCACTATGCCGCCGATCAGGAACAAAATCTGCCAGCCATGCGCCGGCACCAGCGTCGCGGTCACAAAGCCCGGAATAGCGCCGCCGATCGGCACGCAGCCGACCGCGATGATCGCCAGCGTGGCGCGCAGCTTGCGCGGCGCGGACTCGGCGTTGATGGCGACGACATTGGGAATGACGCCGCCGATGCCGAGGCCGGCGAGCAGGCGAAGCCAAAACATCTGGTCGAGGTTTGTCGAGTAGGCGGCGGCCAATGTGAAGACGCCGAACAGCAAATTCGATCCGATCAGTGCCGCTTTGCGGCCGTAGCGGTCGCCCACCCATCCGAACAAAGCCGAGCCGAACAAAATGCCGATCAGGCTGGCGCTGAAAACGGGGCCTAGCGCGCCCGGCTTCAAGGCCCATTCTTTGGCGAGACTGGGCGCGGCGAAGGCAATCGCGGCAATGTCGTAGCCGTCGATCAAGACAATGAAAAACGACCAGATGATCAGCTTGATCTGAAAAGAGCTTAAACCCCGCTCATCGAGCAGGCGTGAAACCTGAACGACCGATTGATCCGCCATTATTCCCTCCCCAGAGACGACTTTATGTAGCGGGCCTTTGCGGCCTTTGACAGAATGCTATGCCAGCGACAGCGCAATGGAAAGCTGGTGGGCAGACGAAGGTGGGCTCAGACCCCACTGTGGCCGGGCTCTACATGTACCTTGCCGCTATCAGATAATTGGCCGACTATTCCCGTTGCGCAAATTCAGCAAATGCCGGGAGAACGACGCCATGACCACAACAAGCCTGCGACGAGTAAAAGTTGCGCCCAAGGGCATGGGGCTCAATGACTTCGTTGCCATGCAGGAAGGCTATTTCGCCGCCGAAGGCCTCGACGTCGAATTCGATTGGCAAACTTTCCGCGGCACGCAGTCGAGCTGGAAGGGCCTGGATTATTTCCAACGTCCGCAGGATCGCCCCTACACCGAATCCAAGCAGGACGTGGTGCAAGGCGCCTGTGCATGGGGCACGATCTGCAACGCCAGCGCCGGCATGGGCCGCGTGGTCACCGAAGGCTACGGCGATTCGCCTTGGGCGATTTTTGTCCGGCCGGAATCGAAAATTCGCAAGCCAAAAGATCTGAAGGACGTGCCGATCTCGGTTGGCATGCGCGCCGGCAGTCACTTTAACGTGCCATACCGGCTGGAAAAATATTTGCCGCTCGAGCATATCAAGACCGTCAATACCGGCGGTTTCGGTGCGCGGTTGCGCGCTCTGCTTGACGGCGAAGTGGAGGCGGCGAGCCTTTTGCCCCCGCAGATCGCGATGGCCGAGCAACTCGGCTTGCGCAAAATCATAGAGGATCGGTTCAAGACGCTGTGGTGGGTGCCGGAAAACTCACCGGCAGAAGTCGTGCATGGCTACATGCGCGCGCTCAACCGCGCCGAGCAGGCCCTCACGGCAGACCCAAAGAAATATATGTCGCTGTGGAAGCTCGCTGTTCCGGCGGAGTTCGAAAACTTCCACCCCTGGGACTTCAGCAAGTTCGGCCGCGGTGAGAAATTTGTCAACGAAGCGCTGCCGAACGGAGAATTCGACGCCGTGTTTACGCAAGTGCAACGCTGGGGGCTGGATCAGTATCTCAAGGATCGCAGCACTGAAACGTTGAGTTATCCAACCGCTTGACCCTAATGCCCGCTGGGGCGTTAGGATCAGATGATGGACGGTACCCTGCGCGCTTTTCTTGGCGAACTATTTCGTACTGCGGTAGACGCCGCGCATCCGGCTACGTGCCTGCCACCTCTACTGCCGCAGCCACCGGCCGGCCGCCTCATTATGCTTGCCGCCGGCAAGGCCGCCGGTTCCATGGCCGAAGTCGCGGAAGACTTCTATCTCAATCGGTTGAAGCTTAATCCCAAGCGGCTCTGTGGAGTAGCGGTCGCCCGTCACGGCTACGGCAGGCCGCTGAAAATTGTGACCATGATCGAAGCAGGTCATCCGGTTCCCGACGCGGCCGGCCGCGACGCCGCGAACCGGGCGCTCACGCTGGCCGATGGCGCGGGGTCAGACGATCTTGTGCTGGTGCTGGTGTCGGGCGGCGCGTCGGCCAACTGGATTGCGCCGGCGAACGGCGTGTCGTTTGCCGACAAGCAGGCCGTGACGCGGGCGCTATTACGTTCGGGCGCGGTGATCGGTGAGATCAATACCGTGCGCAAACATCTCTCGCGCATCAAAGGCGGGCGGCTGGCGCGCCACGCGCATCCTGCGAAGCTTGTGACGATCGCGATCTCCGACGTGCCGCGCGACGATCCTTCGGCGATCGGCTCCGGCCCGACCGTGCCCGATCCGACAACGCTCGCCGATGCGCGCGCCATCGTCACCAAATATAAACTCGCTCTGCCGGCGAGCGTCACCGCCTCGCTCGCCGACGTGAACAATGAATCGCCCAAGCCCGGCGATCCGGCATTCGCCGGCACCCAATTCGCGCTGGCCGCGCGGCCGGCCGATTCATTGCGGGCGACCGATGCAGCCGTGCGCGCCGCCGGTTACGAATGCGTCTCGCTCGGCGCCAACGTCGAAGGCGAGGCCCGCGAGGTGGCGGCAGCGCATGCCAAGCTCGCCCGCGAGCTGCGCGCGCAAGGCAAGCGCGCGGTGATCGTTTCGGGTGGTGAGCTTACGGTCACCATCCGCGGTAAGGGCAAAGGCGGGCCCAACCAGGAATACGCGCTGGCGCTGGCGCAGGGCTTGGTCGACATGCCGGCGGTGGCGGCGCTCGCGGCCGACACCGACGGCACCGACGGCGGCGCGGGCAGCGCCAGCGACCCTGCCGGCGCGGTGCTGGATGGCGAAACCGTGACGCGGGCCAAGGCGCTCGGCCTCGATCCCGCCGCGTTTCTTGCCGACAACAATTCAACCGGTTTCTTCGCCGCCCTTGGAGATTTGCTCATGCCCGGGCCTACTTACACCAACGTGAACGACTTCCGTGCCATCGTCGTTGACAGGCCGTGACGGATCACGCGACAACCGCGCCGAATCGAAAACCACAGCTTGACCGCATTGCCCCGCCATCCCGCCACGCGCTGCATCACCGGAACGGTTGCGCTTGCAGCCGTGCTGCTGGCCGCGTCGGCGCCCGCGGCAAAGGCCGATTTCCGGCTCTGTAACAACACCGGCAGCCGGGTCGGCGTCGCATTGGGCTATAAGGACGCCGAAGGCTGGACCACCGAAGGCTGGTGGAACGTGTCGGCGCGATCGTGCGAAACTCTGCTACGCGGCGCGCTGGTTGCGCGCTACTATTACATCTATTCGGTCGATTACGACCGCGGCGGCGAATGGTCCGGTCACGCTTTCATGTGTTCACGCGAGAAGGAATTCACCATTCGCGGCACCGAGAACTGCCTGGCACGCGGCTATGACCAGACCGGCTTCTTCGAGGTCGATACCGGCGAACAGCGTTCCTGGACCGTGCAACTGACAGACAGCGCCGAGCAGAAGCCGGCGCGGCCGCTGCCTCCACGCACGCCGCCCACCACGCAGCGGCCGCCGAGCCCGGCGCCGAGCGCGCCAGCCGACGGCGGCAAGAAATGAGACGCTCGATATGAGACGATTGCGCCGCGCCAAGATCGTCGCGACATTAGGACCGGCCTCCTCCGACGCCGCCATGATCGCGCGGCTGTTCGCGGCCGGCGCCGATGTGTTCCGCATCAATATGAGTCACACCAGCCAGGATCGCATGCGCGAACTGGTGGCGATGATCCGCGGCATCGAAAACGACACCGGGCGCCCGATCGGCATCCTGGTCGATTTGCAGGGACCCAAATTACGGCTCGGCACGTTCACCGGCGGATCGGTGATGGTGAAGAACGGCGACACCTTCGTGCTCGATTCAGATAAGGTCGCGGGCGATGCCACGCGCGCATTTTTGCCCCATCCAGAGATTTTCGCCGGTGTCGAAAAAGGCCACACGCTGCTGATCGACGACGGCAAGGTCCGGCTCACGGTCACATACGCCGAGCCCAAACGCATGACGACGCGCGTCGAGGTCGGCGGCCGATTGTCCGACCGCAAGGGCGTGAGCCTGCCGGACTCGACCATTCCGTTTTCGGCACTGGCCGAGAAGGACCGCTCGGACCTCGAAGCAGCCCTCAACGCCGGCATCGACTGGGTCGCGCTGTCGTTCATCCAGCGGCCGGAGGACATCGCGGAAGCAAAGAAAATCACCCGCGGCCGCGCCGCAGTGATGGCCAAGATCGAGAAGCCGCAGGCCGTACACCGGCTCGCCGAGATCATGGATCTGGCGGATGCACTGATGGTGGCACGCGGCGACCTCGGCGTCGAAATGCCGCTCGAAAGAGTCCCCGGCGTACAGAAGCAAATGACGCGCGCCGGCCGCAACGCCGGTAAGCCGGTGGTAGTCGCCACGCAAATGCTGGAATCGATGATCAACTCGCCGGTGCCGACGCGCGCCGAAGTCTCCGACGTCGCGACCGCCATTTTCGAAGGCGCCGACGCGGTCATGCTGTCGGCTGAATCTGCGGCCGGTAAATATCCGGTGGAAGCGGTCGCGACCATGAACCGGATCGCTGAGGAAATCGAAAACGATCCGCTCTATCGCGGCATTCTCGACGCGCAGCGCGCCGAACCGGAGGCAACTGGCGCCGACGCCATTGCCGATGCCGCGCGCCATATCGCCGACACGCTCGATCTCTCCGCCGTGGTGTGCTGGACCTCGTCGGGTTCGACCGGCTTGCGGGTGGCGCGCGAGCGGCCGCGCCCCCCGATCGTTGCGCTGTCACCCAATATGGCCACCGGGCGGCGGCTGGCGGTGGTGTGGGGCGTGCACTGCGTGATCACCGACGATGCCCACGACCAGGACGACATGGTCGATCGCGCCTGCCGCATCGCGTTCAAGGAAGGTTTCGCTAAAGCGGGCCAGCGCGTCATCGTCGTCGCCGGCGTGCCGCTCGGCACGCCCGGCGCGACCAACATGCTGCGCATTGCCTATGTGGGCGAGAACACGTCGGGGGATTAAATATCCCGGCCTTCGACCTTTTCCTGCAGCGTCTTCACCAGGTCGGGAATGCGCTGCAGCCGCGGATAGACGGCGAGCGCGCGGCGATAGACTTCCAGCGCCTGCTTGTCGTCGCCGATATCCTGCATGATCAGGCCTAGCCCCGACAGCGCGCCGAAGTGGCGGGGCTCGCGGCGCAGCACCTCGCGGATATCCCCAAGCGCGTGGCCATAGTCCTTCTTCATGTAATAGATGGTGGCGCGCCGATTCCAGCCTTCCACGTATTTCGGTTTGATCTTGATGACGCCATCGAGCAGCTTGATGGCGAGATCGAGATCCTTCTGCTCAATCGCGGTCTGTACGCGCGACATCAGTAGCGTGGTGGTGTCGCTGTGCGAAGCTGTCCACAAAGCCCAAATGCGCTCCTCGATCGCCTTGGCGGTGACGTCGTCGGGCGCGACCTTGAGCGCGCCGAACAGGAAATCGAGATTGTGCGTGGGATCGCCTTGCTTGACGACCTGCGGCAGCTTCTTCGGCGGCTGCACCCACTCATCCTGCGCCGCCCCTGCGGGCGCGGCAAAGGCCGTGATCAAACAGGCTATAATCAATGCGGTGAGGAATTTCGTGCGCATGGGCGGAGATTAATCTCTCCGCCGTGTAAGGCAAATATGCGGCGGTGGACGAAGCGTTCAGCCTCGGCGTTTAGCCTTGCCGGGCTTTAAAGCGGCGATTGGTCTTGTTGATGATGTAGACCCGGCCCTTGCGCCGCACGATGCGGTTGTTGCGGTGACGGCCCCGCAGGGATTTTAGGGAATTACGGACTTTCATGACGATCTCTGGGTTCTTGGGTTGCCGGGTTCATAGCAGCCCACCCGCCGCTGTCAACGCGAGAGGTGGCGCGCGCCGGCCATTGGCGAGACGATAATTCTATTATAAATCAATAAAGTTTCAGCGAAGCCGCGCCCTGATGTCGCGGCGCCGCCGAGCAGGGCTAGGCCTCGGCAACGTCAAGCTCGCCTTTGTTGCCGGCGCACGACTCGATTGGGTGATGATACCGGTCGCGATCGAAATCGCGGCCTTGCGTGCGCTCGTCGCCTACGCCGTGTTTCGAACAATGGGCCGCCAGAGGTTCAGTACTCGGCTGCCTTTCGGCTTGTTGTTGGCGCCGGCAACCTGGTTCTCGTGGTTGATCAGCGCACTCCTCCCCCTGTTCTGACGGTTTTTGAGGAGGATGGTGGGCGCGACAGGGATCGAACCTGTGACCCCCTCCATGTCAAGGAGGTGCTCTTCCGCTGAGCTACGCGCCCTTTAATGGATTTGGTCTTATCGGCTCCAAACTGGCGAGGCAAGGCTGCCAGAATCGCCTAGGCGGCCAGCATCTTATTTACTTCGTTGACTAGGTCGCGCAGATGGATGGGCTTGGAGAGCACTTTGGCGTGCTTGGGCGCCGTGGAGTCGGCGTTGAGCGCGACCGCGGCAAAACCGGTGATGAACATGATCTTGATGTCGGGGTCGAGTTCGGCCGCCCGGCGGGCGAGCTCGATTCCGTCCATTTCGGGCATCACGATATCGGTGAGCAGCAGTTCGAACGGTTCCTCGCGCAGGCGCTGATAGGCCGATAGGCCGTTGTCATAGGAGGTCACGTCGAATCCAGCGTTCTGCAGCGCCTTGACCAAAAAGCGCCGCATATCGGTATCGTCTTCCGCCAGAAGAATTTTCGACATGGTACCCAAACGCCCCGTCCCGGCCGCCCCTGAGGACGGCTCCAAGCACCCATAAGACTTATGCCAGGTAAATAACGGGTGAACCTAAAGCATGGCTTGGCTTTATGGTCCGGCGCATAGACAATAGAGCGTTATTATGGGCTGGTTGGGCCCGTCCCACCGCACTGCTATCTATGCCGGAATGGCCGCTTTACCCATGAGTGAAATCCGCGACGAGCTCGACCCACCGTTCGAGATCCTGGAGCCGGCCGAGAGCAAAGGGCCGGTGCTGTTCAATTCCCCGCACAGCGGCTCGACTTATCCGCGGGAATTCCTGGCCACGTCGCGGCTCGATATCGCCACCTTGCGCCGCTCGGAAGACAGCTTCGTCGACGATCTGATCGCCGGCGTGGTCAAGCACGGTTACCCGCTGATGCGGGCGCATTTCCCGCGCTGTTTCGTGGACGTCAATCGCGAGCCCTATGAGCTTGATCCGCGCATGTTCGAGGGCCGCCTGCCCTCGTTCGCCAATACCCGCTCGATGCGGGTGGCCGGCGGGCTCGGTACGGTGGCGCGGGTGGTCGGGGACGCCCAGGAGATCTACGACCAGCGCATCCCGGTAGACGACGCGCTACGTCGGATCGAGAGCCTCTATAAGCCCTATCACCGTGCACTGCGTAAGCTTTTCACCAAGCTGCATCGCGACTTTGGCGCTGCCATGCTGATCGATTGCCATTCCATGCCCTCGACGGCCGGCCACAAAGACGAGCGGCCGCGGCCGGAATTCGTGCTCGGCGACCGCTACGGCACCAGCTGCGTCGGCGTGGTGGCCGAGATCGTGGAAAAGACGCTGCGGACGCTGGGCTACAATGTCAGCCGCAATAAGCCCTATGCTGGCGGCTTCATCACCGAACATTACGGCAATCCGGCCGCGGGCCTGCATGCCATCCAGCTCGAGATCAACCGCAGCCTTTACATGGACGAGCGCCGTTACGCGCGCTCCAGCACCTTTGGCGCCTTGGCAGCCGATCTGGAGACGCTGGCAAGGCGCCTGGGCGAGATTCCGCTGGAAGAGCTGCGTCCGTACCGGGCAGCGGCCGAGTAGCCAAAAAAAGGGCCGCTCTACGTGAGAGCGGCCCAAGTCTAGGGAGGAAACGCCCAAGGAGGGCAACGGTATCGCTACCGCATTGCAATAAACTACACCGCGGTGCACAAAAATCAAGACACCAAACCTCAAATCCGATGCTTTTTACGCATAGCTGGGTATCGGAATCAGACGTTATTATTTGGTTATGCGAAAATGGTGGGTGAGCACGCCCTGCACTGCAGCAGGAACCCTCGAGTTCCCAAGACTTCGCACTCTCAAGCCTGGTCGCGGTTGCCGTTGCGGCCTGTCTCCGATAGGTCGAGGCGAAACCCAAGGTGGGCGGCATGACGGCTATCGATTTCAGCAATTTTGTCGATCAACTCGCCAGCGTTTCGGGCGAGACCATCTTGCCATTTTTCCGCACGGCCTTGGCTGTCGACAATAAAACGGCCCGCGGTTTCGATCCGGTCACGGCTGCCGACCGCGCCGCCGAGCAGGCCATGCGTGCGCTCATTGTCAAGAATTTTCCGGGCCATGGCGTGATCGGCGAGGAGTACGGCGCGGAGCGCACCGACTCGGAATATGTCTGGGTACTCGACCCGATCGACGGCACCAAGTCCTTCATCACCGGCATGGTGGCCTGGGGCACGCTGATCGGCCTGATGCGGCTCGGCGAACCTGTGTTCGGCATGATGAACCAGCCGTTCACGCGCGAGAAATTTTCCGGCGACGGCGGCGCGGCGCGTTATTGGGGACCGGCCGGCAACCGCGATCTGCACGTCCGCGAGTGCGCTTCGCTCGGCGACGCGATCTTGTCCACAACCAGCCCGCTGCTGATGAACGAATCCGACCGCGCCGCTTTCGGCCGGCTGGAAAACGCGGTCAGGCTCTCGCGTTACGGCGGCGACTGCTACGCTTATTGCATGCTGGCGGCGGGGCTGATCGATCTCGTGATCGAGACCGAGATCAAGCCCTACGATATCGTGGCGGTCATTCCCATCGTCACAGGCGCCGGCGGTATCGTCACGACTTGGGACAACGGCCCGGCACAGGCCGGCGGCCGCATCGTGGTGGCCGGCGATGCGCGCGTGCACAAAGCGGCAATCGAGATGCTCAAGCGCTAGTACGCATTCACAGCCGTCGCCGGTCTTTTCTTTCATCGCGATTGAACGGTGGCCGACGCTGAATTAACGTCGCCGGCGAGCCGTTCGAATGGGGTGAACCGGATTTAAGTCGAGGGGAGTGTGACGCAGGAGCAAAAGCCCCGCGCGTTGAAGCGCAGCATGCGCTTGATCGCCGTGCTGTTATTGACGTTGTCCGCCATCACGCCCGCTTCATCCGTATTCGTGATCGTCCCCGGTGTAATTACCCAGGCCGGGACCGGCGCATTTCTGAGCATGTTTGCCGGCGCGCTTATGGCGGTACCGATCGCCTATATTTATGCCGAGCTATCCTCCGCCTTCCCGATCGCGGGTGGTGAATATTGCATGGTCGGCCGCACGGTCGGCCACGGCTCCGGCTTTGCGGTCCTGGGCCTCACGGTGGCGGGCAACATGCTGGCGCCGGCCGTACTGGCGCTCGGCGCCAGCGACTACATTGCCGTTATCATCCCCGGACTCAATCAGACCGCCGTCGCCATCACGATCATCGCGGGGACGACGCTGCTCGGTATCTTGCACATCCGCACCAATGCGTGGGTGACCGGGATTTTCCTGCTGCTTGAGTTGCTGGCGCTGGCTGTGCTTGCAGTCTTAGGATTTATGGACGTCCATCGCTCGCTGTGGGACATCGTTGCAAATCCGGTCGTGTTGAGCGGTTCCGATTTGCAAATGACGCCCCTGGCAATGATGGGGCTGGCGACGACGGTCGCGATTTTTGCCTATAACGGCTACGGCGCCGCGATTTATTTCGCGGAAGAGACGCACGAAGCGCCGCGCGTGATCGCACAAACAGTGCTATGGGCGCTGGTCATTACGGTTCTCACCGAGCTAGTGCCCGTGACCGCGGTTCTCATGGGCGCATCCGACCTCAAGACGCTGCTGGCCTCGCAAACGCCGTTCGGCGATTTCGTCGCCGAATCCGGCGGCCGCATAATAAGCATCGCTATCAGCCTGTGCGTGGCACTCGCTATTCTCAACGCCGTGCTGGCGACCGTCATGCAGAATGCGCGGTTTTTCTACAGCACGGGCCGCGATATCGCCTGGCACCCGCACGTCAACAACGCCTTGCTGGTCACGCATGATCGATTGCATTCACCCTGGGTCGCGACGCTCGCCGCCGGCGTGTTTTCGATGGCTGCATGCTTTCTGGGTCTGCAGTGGCTCCTGGTCGTAACGGGCACGTCAATCGGCATTGTCTACGCGGCGTTGTGTATCGCCGCGATTGTGGGCCGCCGTTCGGGTGCAAGCGATCATGCAGCCTATCGTATGCCGCTCTATCCGCTCTGGCCGGTGCTGGGATTGCTGTCGCTGTCCTACGTTTTTTACGCCAGCGCTTTGGATCCGGTCGTCGGCCAGCAAAGCCTGATTGCGAATGCGGCCATCGTCGCGCTCGCGCTCATCTACTACTACGCTTTCGTGCACCGCCGCAGAGGTGGCTGGACAATTCGCGACCCCGAGGAGGAAGTGACGCGCTCTCAATAGCGCGGCGTGCCGGGCACGAAAGCGTCGAATGCCGCCCAGAACTGTCCACGATAGTGATCCTGCTCCTGCATGATCTCGTGTTTGCTGCCGGTGACAATGAGATGGCGCCCGGCCAGCAGGTGCATCCCGAAAGTTTCGATCGCAGGGGTCGAGACCACCTCGTCGCGGCCGGCCGCGACCAACAAGATCGGCTGGCGGATGTTGCCGGCGTAACCGGGCGCGGCAAACCGCTTCATCAGGCGCAGCGCGGCATCGATCCAGGCGACCGTCGGTGCGCCCACGCCAAGTTCGGGCGCCTCTTCCAACACCGCGGCGTTGCGCGCGTAGCGCACCGGATCGGAGGTCAGCACGTTGCCGATGAATTCCTCGGCGCCGATCGGACGGTGATCACCGGTCGGCACGTAGCCTGAACCGCGTCCCAGCAAGCGCATGAAGCGCGCCAGCGGCCCCGCCATGGCGGTGAGACGGCCCGGCCGCAGCGCGATCATCGGCGCCGACAGCACCATGCGCTCGAACCAGCGGCTGCCATCGTGGCAGGCACGAATAGCGACCGCGGCGCCCATGGAATGGCCGAGCGCGAAGATCGGCGGCGGGCAATCCGGCAGCACGACCTGCTCCATGACGGTTTCGAGGTCGGTGGCGTATTCGGAAAAATTACGCACGTGACCTTTACGGCTGTCGGAGAGCGCGCGTTCCGACAGGCCCTGTCCGCGCCAATCGAACGTCGCAACCGCGAAACCGCGCGCGCGCAAATCGCGCACGGTCTCGAAATATTTTTCGATGTATTCGCCACGGCCTTGCAGCACGACGACGGTGCCCTTGCGCCCTGCCGGCGGCGCAAAGCGCGCAAAGCGCAACGTGACCCCATCTGGGGTCTTGATGCTGCCGGTCACCACATCGTCGGGCACCGGATTGGCGGGAATGGAGACGAGTTTCATTGACGCCAAATAACAGCCGGTGCGAGGAAGTTCCGCGCCTTATAGCAGGGAGGGAGGCAGCCTCAATCTCATCGCGGAAACTGCACAAAATGATATATTTATCAATATCTTGTTTGGCATGAGCCGGGCCTCTTGCGAGCCCGAAAACACGTCCCCATATCATTTCTGCGCAGGCCATTCAGGCTGCGCTCGGGTTTTGGTTCGGCCATTTGGCGGACCACCCGCATGTCGCTCAACTCAAGGAGGATATGCCATGCGTACCTTTGATCTTGCTCCCCTTTATCGTTCCACTGTCGGCTTCGATCGGCTGTTCTCGATGCTGGACGGATTCGAATCCGCTCCGGGCTACCCGCCCTACAACATCGAGCGCACGGCTGAGAACGACTACCGCGTCACCGTCGCGGTCGCCGGCTTCGGTGACAACGAGCTTTCGATCGAAGCGAAAGAAAACACGCTGACGATCAAGGGCTCCAAGCAGGCCAAGGAAGAGCAAAACGACGAGGTCCTCTATCAGGGCATCGCCGCGCGCGCTTTCGAGCGCGTCTTCCAGCTTGCCGATTATGTCCAGGTCAAAAGCGCGAGCCTCAAGAATGGATTGCTCCACGTCGATCTCGTGCGTGAGATCCCCGAGGCCAAGAAGCCGCGCCAGATCCCGATCGGCAACGGTAATGCCAAGCCGCAGGTGGTCGTGACCAAGGCGGCGGCCTAATACCTAAGCATCGATCTCCAAACAAGAGCGCCTCGGAATTTCCGGGGCACTTTCTTTTTGCAACGATAGCTTGCTCAGCCGCCCGGCGGCGGCTCAGCGGGCGGAATATTCTCGGCCGGCGACGCGGCCCTGTGATCCGGCGCGTCGAACTTATCGGTCTGATCGATCTTGGAGCCGAGACGCGGAGGCGGACGGATCGGGCTCGGACCGTCGGCGAGCGGCGGCGGAGCGCTAAGCACGGTACGCGGCGCGGCTGGCGGCGGTAGCGATGGCGATGGAGTATCGGACTGGAAAGACCAGCGCGGCGCGGTGCGGCGTGGTAGCCGTTGAGCCGGCCGCTGATAATCGCTGCCGGTGAGCTCGGGCTCAACATCATCGTTGACGCTTGCGCGTTCTTCGCGCTGCGGAACATGGATGATGTCCGCAACGCCCGTATAGCTGGACGCATAGACCGTGTCGGGCGCGTAATCCCTTTCGATGGTTTTACGCGCCGCAAGCTGAGCGGCCTTTGCTACAAACTCGCGTTTGAATGAACCGGCCGTAACCAGCGACAGCGTGGCGGCCAATGCCGCCCCCGCCAAAGGGATCGTAGCCGCCTGTTTCATAGTCGCTACCGTCGCGTCACGAAGCGGATGACCTGGTCGACCGAAATCTGCCCGGCACCGAGCGTTAGCAGTACGGCCAGGATCGCGTCCCAGTAGATATGCATGCTCCAAAGCGCCTGCGGCATCACGTAAGCGTCGATGGCCGTCATCATGATCAGCAGACCAAGCGCGGCGAAACGCGTGCCGAACCCAAGCACCAGGCAGATTGGCAAGATGAATTCGGCATAGCTCACCAGATAGGCGGCGAGCACCGGGGCCACCGGCAACCTGACGTATTGCGTGAGAAACGCCGTGAAGGTTTCCGCCTTCACGTGCAGCGGCAGCAGTACTGTGAAATCGAAGTCCTGGACATTGAGCGGCACGCGCGGTCCGTCGATCCTGGTCTGGCCGTCGAGGAAGAACACCCGCGCCATCACGAGCCGCAAAGCCAACGCGACCAACGCATAGGGAATGAACGAACAGGCCGAGACAAAACTATCGACCGCCATGCCGGTGAACGAACGCGGACGGGCGCGCCGCTTGGCTTGGGCCGCCAATTCCGCGCTACGATTCAAGGCGGCGGCGACGGCCGGCGAGAGGCGCGGGACTGATGCAAGGCTTGCCGCCGACGGCGGCGTCACCGCGGTCAGGCGGTCGGCCAACTGGGCCATGGCGGCCACGCCCGCGGACTTGTCCACCGGCGCGGGTGCGATTGCTATGTCGTCGATCATGATACTGCTCTGTCTTACTTTCCGGCACCTTAGCCAACCGCCCGCGCAACGCGGCTTTTTCCCCCCACCACGGTTAAGCGGTTAACCCGCCTGGCAATTTGGACGGAGACCGGCGACGCAACGGCATTGCGCCAACTGGCCACGCGTGGTCCTGTTCGTGCTTGGTTAGGCAGCGCAGCCGCAACAAAGCGCAAGGTTCGGCCAAATCCGGCGTGGACCAGCCTTGTATGGCGGGGCAAAATTTGGCATGGTCCAATAGGACAGCATTGCTGTCCTATTGGCGAAGCTGCAGATAACGGCCGGACAATGAGCAGGCGAAGGGGCACCGCAGGGTTTGTCGAACGCCGGGACGCTAGGCGCTCCCGCGGCGCTGCCCTGTTGCGCTCGGCCTCCATGGACCCCGGCACGCCAACCGCGCAGGGTCTCTACGATCCGGCGCTCGACAAGGACGCTTGCGGCGTCGGCTTCATCGCAGACATCAAGGGCCGCAAGTCGCACCTGATCGTCGAAGACGGATTGCGCATCCTCTGCAACCTGGAGCACCGCGGCGCGGTCGGCGCCGACCCGCGCATGGGCGACGGCGCCGGCATCCTGGTGCAGATCCCGCACAAATTTTTTGTCAAGGAAGCGAGCCGGATCGGTTTCAAGTTGCCAAAGCCTGGCGAATACGCGGTCGGCCAATTATTCATGCCGAAGGAGCCGAACTGGCGGCAGATCATCCGCGACATTTACGCCGAGGTGATCGCGCGCGAAGGACTTTCGCTGCTCGGCTGGCGCGAGATCCCGACCGACAATTCGACGCTCGGTGAATCGGTCAAGCCGACCGAGCCCGAGCACCTGCAAGTGTTCATCGGCCGCGGCAAGAAGAAGTTCTCCGAAGACGAGTTCGAGCGCAGGCTCTACATTCTGCGCAAGTCGATCTCCAACGCGATCTACCGCCGGCGCGAGCGGCGCGTGTCGAGTTATTATCCGGTGTCGGTCTCCTGCCGTACGGTAATCTACAAGGGTATGTTTCTCGCCGACCAGCTCGGCACCTATTATCCCGATCTGCACGATCCGGATTTCGAGAGCGCGATCGCACTCGTGCACCAGCGCTTTTCGACCAACACTTTCCCGACCTGGTCGCTGGCGCATCCGTACCGCTACATCGCGCACAACGGCGAGATCAACACGCTGCGCGGCAATGTCAACTGGATGGCGGCGCGGCAGGCCTCGGTGTCCTCGCCCCTGTTCGGCAAGGACATCAGCAAGCTGTGGCCGATCTCCTACGAAGGCCAATCCGACACCGCCTGCTTCGACAATGCGCTCGAATTCCTGACTCAGGGCGGCTATTCGCTCGCCCACGCCATGATGATGATGATCCCCGAAGCCTGGGCGGGGAATCCGCTGATGGACGAGGAGCGGCGCTCATTCTATGAATACAATGCCGCGCTGATGGAGCCGTGGGACGGCCCGGCCGCAATCGCCTTCACCAACGGCCGCCAGATCGGCGCCACGCTCGACCGCAACGGATTGCGCCCGGCGCGCTATCTGCTCACCCGCGACGACCGCATCATCATGGCCTCGGAAACCGGCGTGCTGCCGATTCCGGAAAAAGACATCGTCAAAAAGTGGCGGCTACAGCCGGGCAAGATGCTGCTGGTCGACCTTGACGAGGGCCGGCTCATCCCGGACGAGGAGTTAAAGTCGACGCTGGCTAAGAGCCATCCCTACAAAGAATGGCTCGGCCGCACGCAGATCGTGCTGGAAGACTTGCCCGGCACCGCCAACGAAGCGCCGATCTCGAACCTTTCGCTGCTCGACCGCCAGCAAGCCTTCGGTTACACGCAGGAAGACCTCAAGTTCCTGATGACGCCGATGGCCTCGACCGGCGAGGAAGCGGTCGGCTCGATGGGCAACGACACGCCGATTTCGGCGCTGTCCGACAAGCCGAAGTCGTTGTTCACCTATTTCAAGCAGAACTTCGCGCAGGTCACCAACCCGCCGATCGATCCGATCCGCGAAGAGCTGGTGATGAGCCTGGTCTCGATCATTGGGCCGCGACCCAATTTGTTCGACCTGGAAGGCCTATCGCACACCAAACGTCTGGAAGTGCGCCAGCCGATCCTCACCAATGCCGATCTCGAAAAGATCCGCTCGATTTCGGAGATGAGCGGGGATCACTTCAAGTCGCACACCTTCGACATCACCTTCCCGGCCGAGCACGGCGCCGACGGCATGGCCTGGGCACTCGACGAGCTGTGCGAACGCGCTGAGGAAGAAGTACGCGCTGGCTGCAACATCATCATCCTGTCCGACCGCAAGGGCGGCGCCGACCGAATTCAGATACCGGTACTGCTCGCTTGCGCAGCTGTTCATCATCATCTCATTCGAAAGGGCCTGCGCACCGCCGTCGGCCTGGTGCTGGAGACCGGCGAGCCGCGCGAGGTGCATCATTTCGCTTGCCTAGCTGGATACGGCGCGGAGGCGATCAACCCGTATCTCGCCTTCGAGACGCTGATCGCCATGAAGGACGATCTGCCGCAGAAGCTCGACGAAAAGGAAATCGTCAAGCGCTATATTAAGTCGATCGACAAAGGCCTGCTTAAGGTCATGTCCAAGATGGGCATCTCGACCTATCAGTCCTATTGCGGCGCGCAGATTTTCGACGCCGTCGGCCTGCGCCAGGACTTCGTCGACAAATATTTCACCGGCACCCATACCCGCATTGAGGGCGTAGGCCTCGCCGAAATCGCCGAGGAGACGGTACGCCGCCATCGCGACGCCTTCGGCGATTCACCGATCTACGCCTCGATGCTCGACGTCGGCGGCGATTATGCTGTGCGCGTGCGCGGCGAGGATCACGTCTGGACTGCCGAGACGGTATCCCGGCTGCAACACGCCGTGCGCGGTAATTCGCAAGACCACTATCGCGCTTTCGCCAAGATCGTGAACGAGCAGAACGAACGGCTGTTGACGATCCGCGGCTTGTTCCGGGTCAAGGACGCGGCGGACGATGGCCGCAGGCCGGTGCCGCTCGAAGAAGTCGAGCCGGCGAAGAACATCGTGCGGCGTTTTTCGACCGGCGCGATGTCCTATGGCTCGATTTCGCGTGAAGCGCACACCACGCTCGCCATCGCCATGAATCGCATTGGCGGCAAGTCGAACACCGGCGAAGGCGGCGAGGAGAGCGACCGCTATAAGCTGATGCCGAACGGCGACAGCATGCGCTCAGCCATCAAGCAGGTAGCCTCGGGGCGCTTTGGCGTCACGGCCGAATACCTCGTCAATTCAGACATCATGCAGATCAAGATGGCGCAGGGCGCCAAGCCCGGCGAAGGTGGCCAATTGCCGGGACACAAGGTCGACAAGACCATCGCCAAGGTACGCCACTCAACCCCCGGCGTCGGTCTGATCTCGCCGCCGCCGCACCACGACATTTATTCGATCGAAGATCTGGCGCAGCTCATTTTTGACCTGAAGAACGCCAATCCGACCGGTGACGTGTCGGTGAAGCTTGTGTCTGAAGTCGGCGTCGGCACGGTCGCCGCCGGCGTCTCCAAGGCGCGCGCCGACCATGTCACCATCGCCGGCTTCGAGGGCGGCACCGGCGCCTCGCCGCTGACCTCGATCAAACATGCCGGTAGCCCATGGGAAATCGGCCTGGCCGAGACCCACCAGACGCTGGTGATCAACCGGCTGCGCGGGCGCATTGCCGTGCAAGTCGACGGCGGCATCCGCACCGGACGTGATGTGGTGGTGGGCGCCCTCCTCGGCGCCGACGAATTCGGCTTCGCGACCGCGCCGCTGATCGCGGCCGGCTGCATCATGATGCGCAAGTGCCATCTCAACACCTGCCCGGTCGGCGTCGCCACCCAGGACCCGGTGCTGCGCAAACGCTTCAAGGGCCAGCCCGAGCACGTGATCAATTATTTCTTCTTCGTCGCCGACGAAGTGCGCGAGTTGATGGCGGCGCTGGGCTATCGCACCTTCAACGAGATGGTCGGTCAGATGCAGATGCTCGACCAGCGCCAGCTGGTTGAGCACTGGAAGGCCAAGGGCCTCGATTTCTCCAAGCTGTTCAACAAGCCGAAGGCAGTGAAGGGCACCAACATCTTCAAGTGCGAGGCGCAGGATCACAAGATCAACGACATTCTCGATCGCAAGCTGATCGCTGAATCGCAGGCGGCACTCGACCGCGGCGCACCGGTCCGTCTGCAAACCGCCATCCGCAACATCGATCGCACGGCCGGCGGCATGCTGTCCGGTGAAGTAGCCAAGCGTTACGGCCACGCCGGCCTGCCCGACGGGACCATTCACGTTCGCTTCAACGGCACCGCCGGGCAGAGCTTCGGGGCCTGGCTGGCGCGCGGCATCACCTTCGAACTCAATGGCGATGCCAACGACTATGTCGGCAAGGGCCTGTCGGGCGGCCGCATCATCATTCGGCCGCCGGCGGATTCCGGCATCGTGCCAGAGGAATCGATCATCGTCGGCAATACCGTGCTGTACGGCGCGACCGAGGGCGAATGTTATTTCCGCGGCGTGGCGGGCGAGCGATTCGCCGTGCGCAATTCCGGCGCCATCGCCGTGATCGAAGGCGCCGGCGACCATTGCTGCGAATACATGACCGGCGGCGTCGTGGTGGTGCTTGGCGTCACGGGACGGAATTTTGCCGCCGGAATGTCGGGCGGCATCGCCTACGTGATCGACGAGGACGGCACCTTCAAATCCCGCTGCAACATGGCGATGGTCGAGCTCGAGCCGATACCGGAAGAGGCGGAGATCGACGAAAAGGAATTCGGCAACGAACCCGAAACCCACGGCCGCGTCGACGTGATGGCCAACCTCGACAGCAAGGATGAAAAGCGGCTGCGCACGCTGATCGCCGATCATGCTCGCTACACGAGTTCCAAGCGCGCCGCCGAGATCCTCGCCGACTGGGAGCGCTATCGCCCCTTGTTCCGCAAAGTGATGCCGGTCGAATACCGCCGCGCGCTTGCCGAGATGGCAAAAGAGAAGGCCGCCACGATGCAGGCCGCCGAATAGTATGGGCAAGGTCACCGGCTTTATCGAAATCGAGCGTGAGGACCGCGACTACCAGCCGGTCGCGGAGCGCATCAAGCATTGGCACGAATTCGTGCTGCCGCTGCCAGAAAAGGAAGTCCGCGACCAGGCCGCGCGCTGCATGGATTGCGGCGTGCCCTATTGCCACGGCACCAGCCGCATCACCGGCGCGCCGACCGGCTGCCCGGTCAACAACCAGATCCCCGACTGGAACGACCTGGTATATCGCGGCAATTGGGATGAGGCGGCGCGCAATCTGCACTCAACCAATAATTTCCCGGAATTTACCGGCCGGGTCTGTCCCGCGCCGTGCGAGGCATCCTGCACGCTCAACATCGACGACAATCCGGTCACCATAAAAACCATCGAATGCGAGATCGCCGACCGCGCCATCGCGCAGGGCTTGAAACCCGAATTGCCGACGCACAAGACCGGCAAAAAGGTGGCGGTCGTAGGATCCGGCCCGGCCGGAATGGCTTGCGCGCAACAACTCGCGCGCGCCGGGCACGACGTGCATGTTTACGAGCGCTGGGCCAAGGCCGGCGGATTGCTGCGCTACGGCATTCCCGACTTCAAGATGGAAAAAATCCACGTCGACCGCCGCGTCGAGCAGATGCTGGCCGAGGGCGTGCAATTCCATTACGGCGCCGATGTCGGCGTCAATTTTCCTGTCGAGAAGCTGATCAAGGAGCACGACGCGGTGGTGCTCACCGGGGGCGCCGAAAAGCCGCGCGACCTGCCGGTGCCCGGCCGCGAGCTCAAGGGTATTCACTTTGCCATGGACTTCCTGCCGCAGCAGAACCGGCGCGGCAGCAACGAACCGCAGGGCAAGGTCGAGCCTATACTCGCCACCGGCAAGAAGGTCATCGTCATTGGCGGCGGCGACACCGGCTCTGACTGCATCGGCACCTCGATCCGCCAGGGCGCAACGTCGGTGACCAATTTCGAGATCATGCCGCAACCGCCCGAACACGAAAACAAGATGCTGGTCTGGCCGGATTGGCCGCTCAAGCTACGCATTTCGTCGAGTCATGAGGAAGGCGTCGAACGCGAATTCGCCGTGCTGACGCAGAAATTCACGGGCGAGAACGGCCAGGTCAAGAAGCTGCATTGCGTGCATGCCGACGCCAAGTTCAAGCCGGTGCCCGGCAGCGAGTTCGAGATCGAGGCCAACCTGGTGCTACTCGCCATGGGCTTCGTGCATGCGGTGCACGAAGGCATGATCAAGGCGCTCGGCGCCGCGCTCGATGCGCGCGGCAATGTCAGCGCCGACACCAACGCCTACCTCACCTCAGTACCCAAGGTGTTCGCCGCGGGCGACATGCGGCGCGGCCAGTCGCTGGTGGTGTGGGCGATCCGCGAAGGCCGCCAGGCGGCGCATGCGGTCGACAAATTCCTGATGGGATCGACGGCGCTGCCGCGCTAGCGCAGCCAGCCGAACGGGCCGCCGGATCGCCGGATCGCCTGCGGCGGACGCGGCACATCGCGTTGCTGGTTCGGCTTGATCTCGAGTTTTGGCTTGGCGCCCGTGGTCTGGCTGGTCTTGCCGGCGGCGCCACGCTTGGGCTCGCCCGACGGCTTGCCGGCGGCGGCGGGCGGCTCGGTACGCACGAGGGCATCGGCTGCGGGCGCGCTGGCAACCGGCGGGCCGCTTTTGCCATCGCTGCCGACGGGCCAGGCGAAATCGTCAGCACGTCCGGGCGAGGCCGGCACCGGTTCGCCTTTGACCAGCACACGGGCTGCCGTGGCGTCGCTATGCGCCGGCTGACTGCCGGAGCCGCCAAGGAGTTCTTCGGAATTTGCCGGCGTCACGGTCAGCGGCACCACCGGGCCGGCCACCGGCCGCACCGTCGATTTCGCATCGGACGGCAGCGGCGCGATCGGGCCTGACGGGAGCGCCACCGGCACGCGATTGCTCATGAAGCGGCGCAGCTCGCGCTCGACATAATGGGCCAGTTTGCGCGCGCCCGCTTTGGTGAAGAACACGCCGTCGTTCGACCGCAACCGCCGGTTCTGGCCTTCATAGTCAGGCCCGTAGGTCGTGAACTTGCCGCCCTCGTCGACGAAGCCGTCCCAAACGTCGATATAGACGGCGCCGGCACGCTCGGCGCGCGCGCGGAAGAGATCGTTGAGGTAGACGGCATCGGCCGTGGACTTGGTGCCTTTGATTGCCGGCAGGCCGACCCAGAACACCGGCACGCCCTTGCTCTTGAGGGCCGCGATCGTATCGTCGATGCGCTTCGAATAAATCTCCGCCCATTGGTCGCTGCGAAACTCGATCGTGCCGTTGGCTTTTTTGCCTTGCTGCGGCTCGGGCGCGATGATCGACGGCTGGTCGCCTTCGTCGGGCGCCTTTTGGTCGTCCGCGGTTTGATCGGTCTTGCCCTTGTTCTGATCGTCTTTCTTCTGACCGTCCTGCGCTTTCTTCTTATCGGCCTCCTTGGCAATGTCGCGCGCGCTGATGTTCTGGCGGTCGCTGACGCCGAGCATCATGATCACGTAATTGGGCTTCTCTTGCGCAAGGATATCGCGCGCCACGTGCCACCAATCGAGGTCGCCCTTGGCCTCGTAGCGCAACAGACCGGAATGAATCTTGTTCTTGCGGATGACGGCGATTTCGGGTGAATCCGAAAACGCGTCTTCAAGGCCATAGGCGAGCCAGTCGGCCATGGCGTCGCCCATTACTACGATTGAGCTGGTCGGCGTGACCGGTTCCGCCTTTGGATCGGGCTTGCGCGGGCTTGGCGCCCGCGAGTTATCGGTTTGAACAGCCGGCTCGTTTTCATAATATTGCGGCCTAGACGGCCCAAAAATATTGCCGAAGAAGCCGCCGGAACGCTGACGCCACTGGGCCTGCGCTGGCGTCGTAAGCGCGATGTCGATTGCAACCACGCTGGCGCAATCGGCTGCGGCCAAGATGGCCACCCCCATGATCCAGTGCGAAAGCCGGGTCTTGCTAAACATGCCGATCGCCCATCAAGCCCTTAATCTATAAGGGAAAAGGCCAGCCGCAAATGGTCCTCACTGCCGTGCATGGGTCAATAACGCGCAAAAAATGTCAACTCGAAGATGGCCGGGTGGTTACCTTATTTGCGCATGATCCGGTCCGAAAACCGGTTCCCACTTTTCGGGATCATGCGCTACCGGGTGCGCAGCTGGTCGAGGATAACCGCCGAGGCGAAGCCGTCGGGAACTTGGCCAATTTTGGTCTGGAAATCGCGAATCGCCGCCCGTGTCCTGCCACCAAACTGGCCGTCCGGCTCGCCGACATCGTAGCCGTGGCGCACCAGCAATTGCTGCAACTCCAGCCGCTCGTCGCGCGACAGAACGCGCTCGTAACGCGGCCACGCCTGCGCGAAGGCCTCACCGCCGCGCAGCCGGTCGGAGAGATGGCCGATCGCCAGTGCATAGGCCTCGGCCGGATTGTACCGCATGATGGCGCGGAAATTCGGCAGCATCAGGAAGCCGGGACCTTGGACGCCCGCTGGGATCAACAGGAACGCGTTTTCGTCCGGATGTGGAAACGCCTTGCCGCGGGGCCGTGCCAGCCCACTGCGCTCCCAGTCACGGATCGTCATTATCCGGGCATGGTCGGCGAGCATAAAATTGAAGTTCGCCGGCACCACCACTTCATAGCCCCAGGTCTCGCCGGCGATCCAGCCGTCCTTCTTCAGGTTATTCGCGGTCGACGCGATGATGTCCGGCACCGAGTCGATCACGTCGCGGCGGCCGTCGCGGTCGAAATCTACGGCATATCTCTTGAACGCGGTCGGCATGAACTGCGTCGGTCCGAACGCGCCCGCCCATGAACCCACGAAACGCTCTGGCCTGACGTCGCCGCGCTGGAGAATTTCCAGCGCGGACAAAAACTCCTCGCGGAAATAATTCTGGCGGCGGCCGATACAGGCGAGTGTGGCGGTGGAGCGGATCACCGGACGCTCGCCACCGAGTGTGCCGTAATTGGTCTCGACGCCCCAGATCGCGACGATGACGTCGCGGTCGACGCCATAGGCTCTTTCTACCGCATCGAAAGTCGAGCGATATTTCTCCAGCAGCGCACGGCCCTGCCCGATGCGCTCGTCGTTTACCAGCAGATCGAGGTAGTCCCAGAACGACTTGGTGAATTCCGGCTGACTATCGAGCAGATCCATGATCCGCAGATCGGGCGTCAGCCGTGCGGTATAGGCGGCGAAGGTCTCGCGCGTGATGCCGCGCCGCGCCGCGGCCGGCCACAGGCGCTCGAGGCAGTCACGGAAACTCGCCGCCGCTGCGCGGATCGCGCTCGCGGTCATGCGTGGATCGCCGGAGGCGCCCGACTGGCCGCTCCATTCCGGCGCGCTTGCCGACGGCACGACCGCGACCCGCGGGATGGTGCCAGTCACGATCGGAAAACGGTCGTCGCGCTGCTGCGCCGTGGCGGCACCGCTGGCGGCTGCCATCAAGAGCGCTCCAGTAAGATAGCGGCCGATCAGTCGCATTCCGATGACAATCCCTAATATCGCCCCAGCTATCCCTTATGGGTGCATCGATATCGTTTCGACGGTGTTAATAGATTACCATCCGGAACCCGTCTGGACCCGCGCCCATTGCCATGCTTTCTGCTCACTGAAACGAATCAACCCCCGTCAAACAACATTAAGTCCCGCATGACCCACATCCGCAAAGCCATATTCCCGGTCGCCGGCCTTGGGACCCGCTTTCTGCCGGCGACCAAGGCGATGCCGAAGGAAATGCTCCCCGTGGTGGACCGGCCGCTGATCCAGCATGTGGTGGACGAAGCGCGCCAGGCTGGAATCGAGCATTTCATCTTCGTCACTGGCCGCAACAAGGCGGTGATCGAGGACCATTTCGACCGCCAATTCGAGCTCGAACTCACCTTGGTCGAGCGCGGCAAGAAAGCGGATCTCGATTTGTTGTCGCAGGATCTGCCGGAACCCGGCACCTTCAGTTTCACCCGCCAGCAGTCGCCGCTCGGCCTCGGCCATGCGATCTGGTGTGCGCGCGAACTGGTCGGCAATGAGCCGTTCGCCCTGCTGCTACCCGATGTGCTGGTGCAGAACACGCGCGGTTGCCTTGCCCAGATGATCGACGCCGCCAAAAGCCTCGACGAAAACGCCAATATCGTCGCGGTCGAGGAAGTGCCGGCCGACCGTATTCACATGTATGGCGTGGTCGGCGTCGGCCAGCCTAAGGGCAAGGCCTTCGCGATCACCAAAATGGTCGAAAAACCGAAGGCGGCCGAGGCGCCGTCCAATCTCAGCATCACCGGCCGCTACATCCTGCAACCGCAAATTTTCGACCTCATCGAAAAACAGACGGCCGGCAGCGGCGGCGAAATCCAGCTTACCGATGCCATGACGGCGCTGTCGCGCACGCAACCGTTCTACGGGCTCAAATTCGAAGGCCGGAGCTTCGACTGCGGCTCCAAGATCGGATTTCTCGCCGCCAACGTGGCCTATGCGCTGGAGCGCCCCGATATCGCGCCGGAATTTCGCGGCGAGCTGCGCCGATTGCTCGGCGAAAAATAGTGCTTGAGGCTAGTGCTGGAAGCGGACGCCGAGCATAAAGATGCTCGCGGTATAGTCGACGCCGGTAACGCTTGAGCGCAGCCATTCCTCGCGGAATTCGCCCTTGATCTGGACCGAGCGGCTGAGCTTGTACGTGAGCCCTGCTCCCGCCGAGAAACGTTTGTCTTGCCGATCGAGGCCGACATAATTGTCGAGCCCGAACCCAGCCTTGACGGTGCCGATCAGCCACCGGCGAAACGCGTGATCGAGCTGCAATCCGATGTCGCGCGAGAGTTCGCCCGAGACGCCGGGTATCACTGTTTCCGAGACCACCGATGTGCCGGTGAGCTTCACCGTGGTCAGCGCGTTGGCGGTCCAGATCAGCGAAGCGTTGCCGATCAGGCCGCTGATCTGATCGAGACGCGGATCTTCATAGGTGCGCTTGCCGTAGCCGATGCCGATATCGCCGGTCAGCAGGTTGGTCAGCTTGAAGGTCGAGCCAACCAGACCGCTGAGTCCTTTGGAGTCGCGCTGATAGCCGAAGAAGTCGGTATTGAGATCGTGCACGCGGCTGTCGGCCTCGACCTCGGCATAAGGTTTGACGCCTGGCGACAGTTCATAGGCGGCGCGGAACGTTCCGCCATACTGGTTGTAATCGCGATCGTCATTGCTCGCAGTCGTGCCGTCGGTCAGCGAAGAGGCCTGATAGGCGGTGCGCTCGACGTCGCCCTTGACGGACAGATCGAGCCGGTTGAATTGCTGACCGAGACCTACGCTGCCCCCGACTGTGGTGAATACCGGAAGCTTGGCGATATTGGCCTGCAAATTCGGGCTGCCGGGGTTGTCGGTCGAGACCAGCAAGCGGCCGTTGAGATCGATGCGCGTGTCATGGGTCACGTCGACGCGGCCGTCAACCTTGCCGTTGAAATAGGGCCGGCTCAGCGTAGGCGTCTCGTCGGGGTTGTAGCCGGTGTAGCTGCCGCGCAGGTCGGCCTTGAGTTCGTGCCGCGACCAGTTCGACTGCACGAGCAATTCCGGCGCCACCGTATAGAGCGACGCACCTGAGCCGCCGGGCACGCGTCCCGGGTTGCTGTCGTGGCCAACGATCAGCTCGACCGCCGGATAGAGCGTGAAGGCGCCGTCGCGCACGCCGATCGGCGCGTAAGGATCGTCGGGTTCGATATGCGCCTTACGCTTCTTTGGCGTTTGGCGGATCGGGCCGAGTTCGACCGGCGGCGCTCCCGGCGCCTGGGCGAAGGCGCCGCCGGCGGAATCGGCGGGCGGCTTCTGATACGGCGAAACGGTTATTGGCGCCGGCAAGGCCGGCGCGGCAGCCTGCGCATTCGCCGGCGATTTAGCTTTCTCCTTGGCATTCGCTTTCTTGCGATTGTTGGTGGAATCAAAGCCAGTAATACCGGCTCCCGACCCCGGCGCCGTAAAGTTTGCCGGCGGCCCGAGTTGCGCGAGCGACGGCCGGTCAAATTTCTGGAAGCGCGGCGGATTGCGCGGATCGGTTTGCAGCTTCGGCGCCAGCGGATCAGTCACAGCCGACTGCGCCATGGCGTCGGCGCCCCACATCGTCACGCAAGCTGCCATCAGCAGGCGCGCGCTGCGCGGCATGACCGGAGATGGGGGACGTGAGCGCGGCACGGCTATCGTAGCCCTCCTGCCCACGGCTAAACGCCGGGCGGACGCGCCTTTTCAAAAAAGCGCGCACGCCCGCGGTTCGCGGGCTTTGGTTAACGGAAGTTAAAACCGTATGGTTAACGAGGCGTTGATGGGCTTTTAGGCCCGGGTTTCGGCCTCAAATCCAGCCCTTGAGCTCGCGCAGCACGACGTCGCGGATCATTGCCATGCCGCCGGGGGAATCGTTGAGGCACGGGATCGCCGCGAAATTCTTGCCGCCGGAATGTTTGAAAATTTCGGCGTTCTCCATGGCGATTTCCTCCAGCGTCTCCAGGCAATCGGCAGCAAACCCGGGCGTGATGACCGCGACGCTTTTCACACCGCGCTCTGCCAGCGATTTCACGGTTGCGTCGGTATAGGGCTTGATCCATTCGGTCGGACCGAAGCGCGACTGGAAGGTCAGCATCAACTGTTCATCGTCGAGCTTGAGCTTCTTGCGCAGGAGTTCGGTGGTCGCGACGCAGTGGCGGTAATAGGGATCGCCCTTGGTGACATAGGCCTCCGGAATGCCGTGAAACGACGCGACGATCACCTCCGGCTTGAACTTGAGTTTCGCGAGTTCGGCGTTGAGCGAACCGGCCAGCGCGTCGATATAGAGAGGCTCGGCGTAATACGGCGCCAAGAAACGTAATGTCGGCAGATAACGCATCTTCTCCACGACGCGAAATACTTCGTCACAGACCGTGGCGGTGGTCGCCGCAGCGTATTGCGGATAAAGCGGCACGATCAGAATGCGTTCGCAATCCTGCGCCACCAGCGCGTCGAGCCGCGAGCGGATCGATGGATTGCCGTAGCGCATCGCCCAGTCGACGCGGATGCGTTTGTCGACTTTCTCCAACATTTCCTCAAGTCTGTCGGACTGTGCCCGCGTGATGGTCTTGAGCGGTGATTCATTGCGCTGTCTGTTCCAGATTTTGTCGTAGTCGCGGCCCTTGCGGCCGGGCCGTATGGTCAGAATGACGAGATTAAGCGCCAGCCACCATTTGAGGCGATTCTCGTCGATGACCCGGCGATCAGAGAGAAATTCCTTCAAATAGCGGCGCATCGACCAGTAATCGGTGGCGTCTGGCGTGCCCAGATTGACCAGCAGCACCCCGATGCGCCCGCCCGATGTTGAACCCATGTTTAGCATCATGTTTTGCGCTCGTCGGCGATCACCTTGCCGTCATTGGGCAAGGTGCCGGGTGCAACCAGCCTGACCGCACCTTTGAGTTTGGTGACCGATTGCAGCGTGGCGGCAACCGCGGCTTCCAGCGCGGCATCGGGCGCGGCCGCCTCAGCCATGAGCGTCATGGTGTCCTGCTCGTCCTCGCGGCCGATCACGAGGCGTAGCCGGCATAACTGGGCATGGCGCGCGGCGACCTCGGCGATCTGCTTGGGGTGCACGAACATGCCCTTGACCTTGGCGGTTTGGTCGGCGCGCCCCAGCCAGCCCTTGATGCGTGCGTTGGTGCGCCTGCACGGCGAGACGCCCGGCATCAGCGCGGACATGTCGCCGGTGCCGAGTCGGATCATCGGATAATCCGGATTGAACGAAGTCACCACCACTTCGCCGACGTCGCCTTCCGCCACGGGATCGCCGGTGCCGGGACGCACGATTTCGACGATGACCGATTCATTCACGATCATGCCCTCGCGCGCGGACGACTCGTAAGCGATTACGCCCAGGTCGGCGACGGCATAGCATTGCAGCAACGCGACGCCGCGAGTGCCAAGTTCGTCGCGCAATGAAGCCGGCAGCGCCGCGCCCGACACAAGCGCGCGCCTGATCGATGCGACGTTCTTGCCGGTCTTCTCTGCGGTATCGAGCAGGATTTTCATGAAATCCGGCGTACCGACATAGCCCACCGGCCGGTAGTGCGCGATCGCGTCAAGCTGCTGCTCGGTATTGCCGACGCCGCCCGGAATGACCGCGCAGCCGAGCGCGTGCGCGCCCTCCTCCATGATGTAGGCGCCGGGCGTGAGATGATAGGAAAATGAATTGTGCACGATATCGCCGGCGCGGAAGCCGGCGGCAAACAGCGCGCGCGCGCAGTTTCCGAAATCCTTCCCGTGACCCTGTGGTTCAAATAGCGCGCCGGGCGACATTTGCAGCCTTTTGGCCTTGCCCGGCAGCGTGACGTTGAAGCCGCCGAACGGTGGATTTTCTTTCTGCAAAGTGGCAATATCCGACTTGCGCAGCACAGGGAGCCACGCCAAAGCGGCGCGCGAATTGACCTCCTTTAAATCGATGCCCGCGAGATGTTTGGCCCAGCCCGGCGCGGCCATTGCGCGCGCAAGAATTCCGGGCAGGCCTGCGAATTGCTCACGCTCACGCGCCGCCGGGTCGCGGGTTTCAAGGGCGTCGTAGTGCTCGCCACGCATGTCTATCGGCCACTTTGCATCAGGCCGAGATACCGGGTTTGAGCGTCCTCGGCAATCGCGCCGCGGGTCGCCAAATGGTGCACACAATTGAGCGCCAGATCGTACGACTGGTAACAATGATGCGCGATCAGAGCCAAATGCTTGAGCTGTTCCGGCCGCATCAGGTCCGGACGCATGAAATCGCGAACGTAGACAATATCTGCCTCCAGCAGCTGATTGCGACTGCTGTACGGATTGGCCGGGTTCGTCATCGGAGCGATAAGGCTGTTTTTGACCGCCGCAAAGGCGTGCGGGACAAACCCCAAGTTGCGCAATTCGAGTTCGACATCGCCGAAGACCGGTTGCCCGACATAGAGCGGCAAGAACGAGACTTCGGTTTGAACCGCAACGGTGCGGGCCAATTTGTCGCGGCCGTTGCGAAAGACAGCGAGCTCCGACCCCTGCACGTCGATCTTGAGAAAGTCGATGGTGTCAATCTCGGTAATATCATCCAGGCGGCGGGTGGCGATGCGAGATTCACCGATCACTTCGCCCCATTTCGAGAACCCGCCAAAGTGCTTGAGCGCGATCGGGTCCGGCACAAACAGGCTCGTCATGCCCGGCGCGCGGCAAATTCGAAGCGTGCCCTCGGTGCCGTCGCTGACCGCGTAAGGCAGATAGGTTTCCAACTGGCTCTTTTTCGCGTTCAACGCAGCAAGTGCTTCGGGTTGCGGCTCGAAGCCGATGACCCGGCACAGGCTTTTTTTTGAGCGGCGGGAGATAAGGCGGGTTGCCGTCGATCGGATTGGCGCCGATGTCCACGACGGCGGGCAATCGGTCGAGCTTCAATAGATCGAACAGCGGATCGGCCGCGGGGGCTATCAAATTACGCCAGCCAGCGCTTGCGCCGACGGTAATGCTTGCCATCACGGAACGATTTACGCCGGCCACCAGAAATGCCGAGATAGAATTCCTTGACGTCTTCGTTTTCGGCAAGCGACTTGGCATCGCCATCCATCACCACGCGGCCGTTCTCCAGAATGTAGCCGTAACGGGCGAAGCGCAGCGCCATGTGGGTGTTCTGCTCGGCCAGCAGAAACGAGACGCCTTCCTTTTCGTTGAGATTTTTGACGATCTCGAAAATTTCTTCGACGATCTGCGGCGCCAGGCCCATCGATGGCTCGTCGAGCAGGATCATCTTGGGGCGCGACATTAGCGCGCGGCCGACAGCGCACATTTGTTGTTCACCACCCGACGTGTAGCCGGCGATCGCATCGCGCCGCTCGGCCAACTTCGGAAAATAAGAATAAACCAGTTCGATATCTTGCTTGACCGCCGCCCTGCCATCGCGCCGGGTAAAGGCGCCGGTAAGCAGGTTCTCCTCGATGGTGAGATGCGCGAAGCACTGGCGGCCTTCCATCACCTGGATGCAGCCGCGGCGTACCAGTTCGTTGGGCGAGAGATCTTGCACCTCGTCGCCTTCGAAGATGATCGAACCCTTGGTGACGTCGCCGCGTTCGGCGTGCAACAGGTTGGAAATCGCCTTCAGCGTGGTACTCTTGCCGGCACCATTCGCGCCGAGCAACGCCACGATCCCGCCCTTCGGCACGTCGAGCGATACGCCCTTGAGCACCAGAATGACGTGATCGTAGATCACTTCGATATTGTTGACCGAAAGGATTTTATCCGCCGCAGCGGAAGCCGTGGTTTCGGTCTGTGTTGCCGCCGACATGACCGCTCCAGACAAAAAACCTCTCCCCGCCAACACGGCGGGGAGAGGGATTGTTCACCTAGCTTAGGACGACTTGTCGCAAGCTTCTGTGCGCGCCGGCCAGGGCTGGTTCTTGGTCACGTAGTCCTGGGCCGCCGAATTGATCAGCGGTTCGACCTTGTCCTTCATGGGCGCGATCCAGTCGGTGACCTTCACCCACTTGGCGCCATCCCACTGCTGCATATAGGCAGAGGCGTGGCCGTTGTGGTCGCTGCAGCTCACCGAGATCGGCGTTGCGAAGCCATCGAGACCGATCTCCTTCCAACGGGCCGCCGTGATTTGGAGCGATTCCAGGCCGCGGCGCATTTCTTCGCCGGTGATGTCCTTCTTGCCCGTGATCTTCTGGGCGTTGCGAATGGCTTCGGCGATCACCACGGAGTTCATCACACCGCGATTGTAGAAGTTCTCGCCGACCTGGTTCGCCGGGGTCTGGCTATCCTTGCCGATCACGAACTTCTGGATGTCCTTGATCGCCGGATAGTTGGCGCCCACCGCGTTGAAGTTGAGCGAGAGGTAGCCCTTGGACGCGGCGCCAGCCGGACGCGCGTCATCTTCGCTGCCGGACCACCACACGCCGATGAAATGATCCATCGCGTAGCCGGTCTTGGCGGCTTCCTGCACCGCTGTCGGGTTCATCGCGCCCCAGCCCCACATGATCATGTAGGCCGGACGATCGCGGCGAACGCTAAGCCAAATGCCGGACTGGTTTTGCATGTCGGCCGGCGGCACCGGATATTCTTTCACCTCGAAGCCGTAGTCCTTGGCCAGCGAGTGCAAGAGCGGCAACGGCTCGCGGCCGTAGCCGCCGTCAAAGAAGATGAAGCCGATGGTCTTGCCCTTGAGCTTGTCGAGGCCGCCTTCCTTGCTGCCGATGTAGCGGAAGATGATCGACAGGCCGTCCCAATACGTGGCGGGCGGATTGAAGATCCACGGGAAGTCCTTGCCGACCGCCGAAGCGGACAGGCCGTAGGCCATCGACAGGACCGGGATGTGATCGACCGCCGCTTTTGGAATCAGCGCCAGCGTGATGCCGGTCGAATAGGGTGTGATCACCGCCGGATGCTGGTCCTTAAGCGATTCGTAGCACTCGACGCCCTTCTCGTTCTTGTAACCGGTCTCGCACTCCACAAATTTGATCTTCGATCCGCCAATGCCGCCATCGCGCGCGTTCAGCATGGTCATGTAGTCATGCATGCCGTTGGCGATCGGAATGCCCGAATTGGCGAACGGACCGGTGCGGTAGGTGAACAGTGGTACCAGAGTATCGGCGGAAGCCTGCGAAACCAGGGCGGAAGTGCCGACCAAGCTTGCGATGGCTGCGCCGAGTACGACGTATTTCAAGCGCATTGTGTTTCTCCCTCGTCTGCCGGTGCTTGCTTGCCCCGGCGTTTCCATCTGTCCCCTCACTTAAGGGGTATCCCCGCCCCCGATGCTTCTCGCCCGGGATAGAGGCGTTGGCTCAAGTGTGCACCTTCAATAAGGGAAAGGCCACACCCTGAGTTTCTGCTTTCCGATCTGCCAGAGCCGCGCCAGACCGTTGGGCTCGGCGATCAGGAATAGAATGATGAGGATTCCCAGCACCATAAAGTTGATGTGCTCGAGCGTGGCGGAGGTCATCGGCAGGTCCAGAGCAGCCCTGATCATGCGCAGCATGATGGGCAGGCCGAAGATCAGCGCGGCGCCGAAGAACGAACCGGTCAGGCTGCCGAGGCCGCCGATGATCACCATGAACAGCACTAGGAACGACTGGTTGATGCTGAAGCTTTCAGACTCGGCATTGCCGAGCCACAGGAAAACCAGCAAGGCACCCGCGACGCCGCAGTAGAACGACGATACCGCGAAGGCCAGCAGCTTGGTGGGATAGAGCTTGATACCGATCAGCTCGGCGGCGATGTCCATGTCGCGTACCGCCATCCAGGTGCGGCCGATGCGGCCACGCAGCAGGTTCGACGCCAGCCACGTCATGACCGAGACGATCGTGAGCACGATGATGTAGCGCGTGACCGCAGTGGCGTTCGGCCCGGTGATCGAAATGCCGAACAGCGTCCGTGCCGGAACTTCGATCGACGCCGAGACATTGTAATTGTAGAGCCAGGGGATACGGATGAAGCACCAGGACAAGAAAAACTGCGACGCCAGCGTCGCCACCGCCAGATAGAATCCCTTGATCCGAAGGCTGGGCATGCCGAATATGACGCCCGCCGCAGCGGCGAAAAAGCCGGAGCAGATAATCAGCACGATAATGTTGATGCCGGGGAAATAAGTGGACAGCTTATAGCAAGCGAATGCCCCGACGCCCATGAAGCCGCCGGTGCCGAGCGACAACAGCCCGGTGTAGCCGGTGAGAAGATTTAACCCGATCGCGGCGAGTGAAAAGATCAGAATCGGTGTGAGAATCGAATCGATCACGAAGTCGGACGCAAACAGCGGCACCAGAATGAAGGCCGCCAACAGGATAAGTACGATTCCAATCTGATCTTGCAGAATCGGGAACAGCGCCTGGTCGGCGCGGTAGCTCGTTTTGTATTGGCCGGCCTCGCGGTAAAACATGTAGCCCTCAGATCCGCTCGATAATGCGTTCGCCGAACAGGCCCTGCGGCCGGAACAGCAGGAAGACCAGCGCGATCACGTAAGCGAGCCAGGATTCGATGCCGCTGCCGAACAGTGGGCCCCAGTAGAATTCGCCGATCTTCTCGCCGACGCCGATGATGACGCCGCCGATAATGGCGCCGGGGATCGAGGTGAAGCCGCCAAGGATGAGCACCGGCAGCGCCTTGAGCGCGATGATCTCAAGCGCGAACGACACGTTCGAGCGCGCGCCCCACATGATGCCGGTAGCTAAAGCCACGATGCCCGCAGCAAACCACACGGTCACCCAGATATATTCGAGCGAGATTCCGACCGAGAGCGCGGCGCGGTGGCTGTCGGCGACCGCCCGCAGCGCGCGTCCGATCCGCGTCTTCTGGAAGAACACCGCCAGGCTCGCCACCATCAGCGAAGCGATGATCGCAGCCGCGATATCGATCTTCTGCATCTGCACAAAACCTCCCAGCATCTTGACGGTATAGGAGCCGCCGGGAAGCAAAAGTTGATCCGCGATCATCACCTTCGGATCGCCGCCGAAAATCATCTCGCCAAAACCGATGAGGAAGTAGGTCAGCCCGAAGGTCGCCATGAACAGGATGATTTCCGCCTGGTTGACCAGCGGCCGCAGCACGAGCCGTTCGACCGCGAGCGCCAGCACGAACATGACACCGACGGTCAAAGCGAGCGCGAGAAAAGCCGGCACGCCGTGCGCGTACAAGCCGACCAGCGTGAGCGCAGAGAACACCACCATGATGCCTTGCGCGAAATTGAAGACGCCGGAGGCCTTGAAGATCAGCACGAAGCCGAGCGCGATCAGCGCATAGAGCACGCCCGCAACCAGGCCTTCCCATAGCGTCTGCACCAGCAGATCGGGCGCAGCGCCCATCTGCACGAAGGGGTCGATGAAGATTTGATAGAGGAGGTGCATGGGTTCTCCTCAGTGAGCCACGCCGAGATAGGCGTCGATCACGCCCTGATTGTCCATGATCTCGTCCGGTGTGCCGTCGGCGATCTTGATGCCGTGGTCGAGCACCACCACGCGGTCCGACAAATCCATCACCACGCCCATGTCGTGTTCGATCAGCGCGACGGTGGTGCCGAAATGGTCGTTCACATCGAGCACGAAGCGCGACATGTCCTCTTTCTCTTCCATGTTCATGCCGGCCATCGGTTCGTCGAGCAGGAGCAAGTCCGGCTCCATGGCGAGCGCGCGGCCGAGCTCGACGCGTTTCTGCAGGCCGTAGGGCAGCCGCCCCACAGGCGTGCGCCGGATTTCCTGGATCTTGAGGAAATCGATGATCTGTTCGACCTTGTGGCGGTGCTCGACTTCCTCAGTCATGGCCGGCCCGAAACGCAGTAATTGCCAGAAGAAGTTCTTGTGCATCTTGAGGGTGCGGCCGGCCATGATGTTGTCGAGCACGGTCATGCCGCGAAACAGCGCGACGTTCTGGAAAGTGCGCGCGATGCCGCCATATGCGGCATCATGTGGGCGCATTTTGGCGCGCGTCTCGCCCTTGAAATTTATGCGGCCATGCTGGGGATGATAAAATCCATTGATGATGTTGAGCATCGATGTCTTGCCGGCGCCATTCGGCCCGATTATCGCCCGAATTTCGCCCTTGCGGATGTCGAACGAGACATCGCTCACCGCCTTCACGCCGCCGAACGTCAGCGAGACGTTCTGCACCGATAAGAGCACGTCACCGACCGCAACATCGGGGCTGCTCGGCGCTCTCATGCCGCTTTCCCCATCGCGCCGGGCGCCGGCTCGGTCTTCATGTCGCGGATTTTCACCCGCGCGCTGATCGTTCCCTTGCGGCCATCTTCGAACGTGACTTCGGTCGAGATGTCGGCCTCTTTCGAGCCGTCATAGAGCGCCTTGACCAGCGGCCCATAACGGTCGGCGATGAAGCCCCGGCGTACTTTCTGGGTGCGCGTGAGCTCACCATCGTCGGCGTCGAGCTCCTTGTGCAGGATCAAAAACCTTTTGATCTGCGAGCCCACCATCATCTTGTCCTGGGCGAGCGAGCGATTCACCTCGGCGACATGCTTCTCGACGATGTCGTAGACCAGCGGATGGCCTGCAAGCTCTTGGTAAGAGCCGTAGACCACGTTGTTGCGTTCCGCCCAGCTTCCCACCGCGGTGAGATCTATATTGATCATGACGGCGGCGAAATCGCGCTTGTCGCCATAGGCGACCACCTCGCGGATGTTCGGAAAGAACTTGAGTTTGTTCTCGATATATTTCGGCGGAAACAGTGTGCCGTCGGTGAGCTTGCCGACATCCTTGGAGCGGTCGATGATCTTGAGATGACCGGTCTTCTCGTCGAAGTAGCCCGCGTCGCCGGTTTTCACATATCCGTCCGGCGTCATCACCTCGGCGGTCTTGGCGTCGTCCTTGAAATAGCCAGAGAACATGCCCGGCGATTTGAACTGCACCTCGCCGTCTTCGGCGATGCGGATGTCGACGTTCGGAATCGCCGGCCCCACGGTATCGGAATAGATTTCGCCATCGGGCTGCGCGGTGACATAGAGGAACGCCTCGGTCTGCCCATAGAGCTGCTTTAGATTGAGACCGATCGAACGATAAAAGTTGAACAAGTCCGGTCCGACCGCCTCGCCCGCGGTGTAGGCCACACGCACGCGAGAAAAGCCCAGCACGTTCTTGAGCGGCCCATAGACCAGAACATTGCCGAGCCAATAGAGCAGGCGTCCGGTCAGCGGCACCGGCTGACCGTTGAGAATGCGTTCACCGTAGCGTCGCGCGATGCCGATGAAATAGTGGAACAGCTTGCGCTTGAGGACGCCCGCATCTTCCATTCGGATCATGACGCGGGTGAGCAACATTTCGAGCGTGCGCGGCGGCGCGAAATAGAAGCTCGGCCCGATCTCGCGCAGGTCGGCCATCGCGGTATCGGCGTTTTCCGGGCAAGCCATCGCGAACCCGGCGACCAGGCCCTGCGCATAATTGAGATAGTGATCGCCGACCCAAGCCAGCGGCAAATAAGCGAGCGCCACGTCATGCTCGGTCAATTTGTCGAATACGACCGTGTCGGTCGCCGCCTTGATCGAACTCGCGCAGGTCAGCACCACGCCCTTCGACGCGCCGGTGGTGCCGGAGGTATAGAGGATGATCGAGGGATCTTCGCCCCTGCCGGCGGCAATTTCGGCATCGAGCCAGGCGCCGACGGATGGATCACCGGCGAGCGCCTTACGCCCGTTCGCGATGATGTCGTTCATCGATGTCAAATGACTGTGGTCGTAATCCCGAAGCCCGCGCGTTTCGTCGTAGACCATGTGCTCGAGCTTCGGCAGACGTTCGATGACCGACTGAATCTTGTCGATTTGTTCTTGATCCTCGACCATGGCGAAGCGCACATCGGCATGGGCGAGCACGAAGCAAAGTTCGTCGGCGACCGCATCGGCATAGACCGGCACCGGTACGGCGCCGAGCACCTGCGCCGCCATGACCGACCAATAGAGCTTGGGCCGGTTCGCCCCGACGATTGCGATGGTCTCGCCGCGCTTGAGGCCGAGCCGGTGCAGGCCGACCGCATAGGCGCGCACGATCTCAAGCACCTCACTCCAGGTCCAAGTTTGCCAGATGCCGAGATCTTTATGCCGCATTGCCGGCCGCGAGCCATGCAAATCAGCGTTTCGGATCAATAGCTTAGGAAATGTATCCGCCGGAGCGGCGGCGATTGGCGCCACAGCCTGTTCCTCCCTTTGGGCCGCGCTTGCGCAGGCGCGGCTTTCCACCCCTCGCCGTCCTCATGGACGATCTTGTTGTCTCAATATGAAAACACCGCCGAAGGGCGGTCAAGCCTTGGACCACACAGAAATTGGTCGTAATGCCCGCTAAATTATTCAGCGGCCTTAAGAAACGGCGCTGAGCCGGCGCGGAATTGCTCGCGTAAGGCGGCTTCCTCGGCCTTGGCGGCGGTGAGATGCCGCTGCTTGACGTGGCCAAATCCCCTGATTTTTTCGGGCAGAGCTGCCAGAGCGACGGCGAGATCGTGATTGTCTAGCGTCAGATGCTCGGCAATTTCGGCCAGTAGATCGCAGTACTCCGCGATCAATCGCCGCTCTGTTCTGCGCTCAGCGGTGTAGCCGAACGGATCGAGCGGCGTGCCGCGCAGGAACTTGAACTTCGCCAGCACCCCGAACACTCCAAGCAGCCACGGCCCGAACGACATCTTCTTCGCTTCGCCGGTGACCTTATCGCGGCGCGCCAGCAGCGGCGGCGCCAAATGGAATTCAAGGCGTAGATTGTCGCCATCGAATGTGTTTTTGACCCGTTCGACGAATGACGTATCGGTGTAAAGCCGCGCGACTTCGTATTCGTCCTTGTAGGCCATCAGTTTGAACAGATAGCGCGCCACGGCTTCGGTCAGCGCGCATTGGCCGGGCGCCTTGATCGCCTCGACGGCCTTCATCTTTTCGATCAGCGCGAGATAGCGCCGCGCGTAGCGTGCGCTCTGATAGGCGGTGAGGAACGCGACGCGGCGATCCACCGTCTCGGCGAAGGACTGCGACAGCTTGAGCGATTCATTGGCGAGGCCCGGCGCCGGTTTGACCAGCGCTTCGAGCGCGGCCGGATCGATCGCCGCGCGGCGGCCGTAACGGAACGCGACGACGTTCATCGCCACCGCTTCGCCGTTCATCTCGATCGCTTTCTCGATCGCCTCCGCCGACAGCGGCAACGCGCCGGCCTGATAGGCATAGCCGAGCATGAACATATTGCTGCCGATGGAATTGCCGAGCAGCGCCGTCGCGAGCCTACTGGCATCGACGAAATGGCTCTGCCCCGGCCCGGCCGCCGCCGAGATGGCGCGCTTGAGCCGTTCGGTCGGCAGCGAGAAGTCGGCATTGCGGGTGAAGTCGCCGGGTAGAAATTCCGCGGTGTTGACGACGACCCGGGTATGACCCGTCTTGATCGCGCCGAGCACTTTTTTGGTGCCGGCCACCACGCTGTCGCCACCCAGCACGAGATCGGCACTGCCAGCCGCGACACGGATGGCGTGAATTTCATCAGGCGTATTGGCGATGCGGATGTGGCTGTAGACCGCGCCGCCCTTCTGCGCGAGGCCGGCCATGTCGATGACGCCGGCGCCCTTGCCTTCCAGATGCGCGGCCATGCCGACGATGGCGCCGATGGTGACGATGCCGGTGCCGCCGATACCGGTAACGATGATGCTGTAGGGATGATTGGTCAGCGGCAAGCTCGGTGCCGGCAGCGCCGGCCAGTCCTCCGGATGGGCGACACCCTCGCCCTTTTTTAGTTTCGCGCCGTGCACGATGACGAAGGACGGGCAGAAGCCGTTGACGCAGGAATAATCCTTGTTGCAGCTTGACTGGTCGATGGTGCGCTTGCGGCCCCATTCGGTCATCAGCGGCTGCACCGAGACGCAGTTCGATTTAACGCCGCAATCGCCGCAGCCTTCGCAGACCAGATCGTTGATCACGACGCGCTTGTCGGGATCTGGGAAGGTGCCGCGCTTGCGGCGGCGGCGCTTCTCGGCAGCGCAGGTCTGATCGTAAATGAGGACGCTGACGCCGGGCACCGTGGCCAAGTCGCGTTGCAGCGCGTCGAGTTCGTCGCGGTGATGCACGGTCAGGCCGCGCGGCCATTCGGTATTCTTGGGATATTTCCACGGCTCGTCGCTGACCACGATGACGCGGCTGGCGCCCTCGGCGGCGACCTGGCGGGCGATCTGCGGCACGTTGAGGCCGCCTTCATTGGCCTGCCCGCCGGTCATGGCCACCGCGTCGTTGAATAAAATTTTGTAGGTCATCTTCACGCCGGAGGCGATCGCCGCGCGGATCGCCAGATAACCGGAGTGGTTGTAGGTGCCGTCGCCCAGATTCTGGAACACGTGCTCGCGCGTGGAAAACGGCGCCTCGCCGATCCAGTTGGCCCCCTCGCCGCCCATCTGGGTGTAGCCCAGCGTCTTGCGCTCCATCCATTGTGACATGAAATGGCAGCCGATGCCGGCATAGGCGCGGCTGCCTTCCGGCACCCGGGTCGAGGTGTTGTGCGGGCAGCCCGAACAGAAATAGGGAATGCGCTGGGCGACATCGGACGTTTCGGCTAGCGCGCGCTGAGCCGATTTAAGCCGCGCGACGTTCGCGGCCAATTCACCGCTGGCGCCAAAGCGCAACAGCCGCTCGCCAATGGCGATCGCGACGTCGTTGGGATCGAGCGCGCCCTTGACCGGGAACAGCCAGTTGCCCTGCTCGTCCTTCTTGCCGATGCAGACCGGCTGATTGGCGGTGCCGTAGAGCTCCTCGCGCACCTGCACTTCGATCAGCGAACGTTTTTCCTCGACCACGATGATGAGATCGAGGCCGCGCGCGAATTCCGTGAGCTCCTGGCGATCGATCGGCCAGACGCAGCCTATTTTGAACAGGCGCAGGCCGAGCTCGTTGCATTTCACTTCGTCCAGCCCAAGTTCGTCGAGCGCCTGGCGCACGTCGAGATAAGCCTTGCCGGTGGTGATGATGCCGGTTTTCGGATTGTGGCCGCCCGACGTGACGATCTTGTTGAGCTTGTTGGCGCGCACGAAGGCAAGCATGGCGTCGCGCTTGAAATCGTGCAGGCGTGCTTCCTGACCGAGGATGGTGTCGGCGAGACGGATGTTGAGGCCGCCCTCGGGCATATGGAAATCGGCCGGCGTGACGAGATTGATGCGCTCGAGGCTGCCATCGACGACGCCGGTCGACTCAACCGTTTCGTGCATGCATTTGAGCGCGGTCCAGGCGCCGGTGAAGCGCGACATCGCCCAGCCGTAAAGCGCGTAGTCGATAATCTCCTGCACGCCGCCCGGATTGAGGATCGGCATCATCACGTCGACGAAATGGAATTCGGACTGGTGCGCGGTGGTCGAGGATTCCGCGGTGTGGTCGTCGCCCATCAGCGCGAGCACGCCGCCGTTCTTGGCGGTGCCAGCAAGATTGGCGTGGCGGAACACGTCGCCGGAGCGGTCAACGCCCGGACCCTTGCCGTACCAGAGGCCGAACACGCCATCGAACTTGCCCTCGCCGCGCAACTCGGCCTGCTGCGTGCCCCACAGCGCGGTGGCTGCGAGTTCCTCGTTGATGCCGG
>DASRLF010000063.1:0-7474 GCA_035648555.1 Pseudolabrys sp. | reverse complement strand
GGTGCAGCTCGCGCCGGTGGCGGTCGAGGATTTGCTGTTGCGGCCGAGCGTCAAGATCGATTACCGCCGGCTTGAAGATTTCGTGGCAGGCAAGTCGATCGTCGTGACCGGCGGCGGCGGTTCGATCGGTTCGGAAATCTGCGACCGCATGATCGCCTTCGGCGCCGCGCGTCTGCTGGTGATCGAAAACTCGGAGCCGGCGCTGCATTCGGTGATCGAGGCGCTGAAGGGCAAACAGAGCGAGGCGAAAATTTCCGGCCGGATCGCCGATATCCGCGACCGCGCGCGTATCATGGGTTTGATCGCGCAATTCAAACCCGACATGGTGTTTCATGCCGCCGCGCTCAAGCACGTGCCGTTGTTGGAGTTGGATTGGGACGAGGGCATCAAGACCAACGTGTTCGGCTCGATCAATGTCGCTGATGCGGCGGCCGCTGCCGGTGCCGCCGCGCTGGTGATGATCTCGACCGACAAGGCGATCGAGCCGGTCTCGGTGCTCGGCGCCACCAAGCGGCTGGCGGAAATGTATTGCGAGGCGCTCGACAAGGACTTGGGCCGCCGCGCCGCTGGGAAAAGCGCCACGCGCTTGATCTCGGTACGGTTCGGCAACGTGCTGGCGTCGAATGGCTCGGTGGTACCGAAATTCAAGGCGCAGATCGAAGCTGGCGGCCCGGTCACCGTCACGCACCCTGACATGGTGCGCTATTTCATGACCATCCGCGAAGCTTGCGATCTGGTCATCACCGCCGCGACCCATGCCTTGGGGGGAAACAGCGGCGACGTTTCGGTCTATGTGCTCAACATGGGTCAGCCGGTGAAAATCGTCGATCTCGCCGAGCGCGTCATCCGGCTGAGCGGGCTGGAGCCCGGACGCGACATCCAGATAGTCTTCACCGGCATTCGACCGGGGGAGCGGTTGCACGAGATCCTGTTCGCGCGCGAGGAAGAGACCACCGATATCGGAATTCCCGGTATTGTCGCCACCAAGCCGGTGCAGCCGTCGCTCGACGCCATCCGCGCCTGGGTGACCACGCTGGAGCAGGGCCTGTCGCGCAACGAGCGCGCGGTGATCTACAATGTGTTGCGCGACGCGGTGCCGGAATTCCGCGGTGAGGCGGCTTAGAGGACACCAAAGTGGATCTGACAGAATTCTTCAAAGCGGAATTTGCCGAGCATCACGACGTTGCACGGCGCACCGAGGCGGCATTGTCGGGCGCTTTTGCCGGTCTGGTCGGCGCATGCGTCAAGTCGATCCGCGGCGGCGGCAAGCTGATGTTTTTCGGTAATGGTGGCAGCGCCGCTGATGCCCAGCATCTCGCGACCGAGCTGACCGTTCGCTACAAAAGCGGCCGCGCCGCCATTGCCGCGCTTGCTTTGACCACCGATACCTCGGCGCTCACCGCCGCCGGCAACGATCTCGGCTTCGAGCAGATTTTTGCGCGCCAGATCGAGGCTCTGGGGCGCGCGGGTGACGTCGCCATCGCGATCTCGACCTCGGGCAAAAGTCCGAATGTCATCGCGGCGCTCCGCCAAGCCAAGACCATGAAGCTTGTCACCGCGGCCTTGGGGGGCAATGGCGGTGGCGACTTGGCAGATGTCGCCGACCATTTGCTGGTGGTGCCGTCGGGCACGACCGCGCGGATTCAGGAAATGCATATCGCGTTGGGCCAGATGCTTTGCGGCGCGCTGGAAATTGAGCTGGGGCTGACCAAACCGGGCCAATAACGGCACGAAAGCCGCTAACTCGCTGCATTAGCTATTATTTTGTATTTCGCAGTACGAAAACAGTGTTGCCTATACTGAAAACCGCTTGACTCATTGCTCCCGGCCTATTTCTTTGGCGCCTAGGGAGAAACAAATCAATGGACGCCACCATCCTGTCTGGGCCGGGGATCAAGGCCCGTCCGTTGCGCCCGCGCGCCGACGGCGACCGCCACAGCATTCAATCGGTCGACCGCGCGCTGTATCTGTTGGAAACCATCGCCGAGGCTGGCGGTGAGGCGACGCTGACCGATCTCGCCACGCGCACCGGGCTCAACATCTCCACCTGCCATCATCTGCTGGCGACGCTGATCAAGCGCGGCTTTGCCGCAAAAGTCCCGGGCCGCCGCCTCTACGCACTTGGCGCCCGCATCCTTTATCTCGGGCACGCCTGCCTGCAGGTCGATCTGCCGCGCCGGGCCGAGCCTTATCTCGAAGCGGTCAATCGCGCGACCGGCGAAACCGTTCATCTCGCCGCCCTGCAAGGCGACGCCGTGGTCACGCTGGCGGTGCGCGAGGCGCGCCACGCGGTGCGGGTCGATACCGGCAAGATCGGCAAGCTCGAAGCGCCGCACGCCACCTCGGTCGGCAAGGCGATCATGGCCTGGCTGCCGGAAGATGAAATTCGCCGTATCGTCAGCCACGGTATGAAACGCTTCACCGACAAGACCATCACCGAATTTCCGGCCTTGATCGAATCGCTGCGCATCGTGCGCCGCAATGGTTACGCTATAGACCGCGAGGAATTCTTGCCCGGCGTCATTTGCGTCGGCGCGGCCATCCGCGACCAGGCCGGCACGGTGATCGGCGCCATCAGCGCTTCGACGCCATCAATGCGCGCGAGCGAAGAGCACGTCGCGCTGATGCGCGACGAGATTGCCGCCGCGACACGCGCGTTGTCCGCCGAGTTCGGCGAGCCCAACGCGCAAGCCGGTGGCCAAGCGGCCGCGAGCTGAAATCGGGAATTGAACGAATTCGTATTTGGAGGCTTTGATGTACGCACCGCCCGGCGTGAAAACCAATCACAACGAAGTTCCGGTTCCGGATAAGCAGCGCGCCTGGGTTCTTGGCGATCCGGGCCAACTCAGCATGACCGAGAAATTAGTGCCGGTGCCGAAGCGGGCGGAAGTGCTGGTGCGCATCGACGCGGTGGCGATCTGCGCGACCGACCTGGAAATCATCTATCACGGCCCGCCGGCCTCGATCCAAGGCGGCCTGCCGTTCAACAAGAACTTCACTCCCGGTCATGAATATATGGGCACCGTGGCGGCGCTCGGCCCCGGCGTCGACGAGTACAGAATCGGCCAGCGCGTCTCGGTCGAAATTCACGCTGGTTGCGGCCAGTGCAAGCGCTGCCGCGAGGGCATGTACACGTCATGCCATAACTACGGACTCAATTACGGCGACGTCGACAAGGGCCATCGCGCCAATGGTTTCACCACCGATGGCGGCTTTTGCGAATATCAGGTCAACAACATCAATACGCTGGTGCCGATCCAGGACGATATGTCGGACGAGGAGGGTACTCTCGTCGTCACCGCCGGCACCGCGATGTATGCGCTGACCGAGCTCGGCGGCCTGGTCGCCGGCGAAAGCGTGGTCGTTACCGGCCCGGGGCCGATCGGTTTGATGACGGTTGCCGTGGCGAAGGCGCTCGGCGCCCAGCCGGTGATCCTCACCGGCACGCGCGACAATCGTCTTGAGATCGGCAAGCAGCTCGGCGCCGACGCGGTGATCAATATCCGCAAGACACCCGATGTCGTCGCAGAAGTGAAGAAACTCAACGGCGGCAAGGGCGTCGACTACGTGGTCGAATGTTCGGCCGCCACCAGCGCGGTCAATGACGCGGTGCGCATGGTCAATCGCGGCGGACGCGTCTGCCTTGCCGCCTTCGCGCACGAGGAAGTGCCGGTCGATGTCGCGCATATCGTGCGCAATAACATCTACCTCTACGGCATCCGCGGCGAGGGCAAGAGCGCGACCCATCGCGCCGAGGCCTATATGCGGCAGAAGCGTTTCGACGCCACCAAGATCCACACCCACACGTTCCCGCTCGACGATCTGCCGACCGCGATCCGCTACGCCAAGGACCGCGTCGACGACGCCATCAAGGTGGTGGTGAAGGCGAAAATGGACGCCGCGCACAAAGTAGCGGCGGAGTAGTCGTTACTTCCACCACGCGCCGATCGACTCGACCGCGGATTGCGCTATTTTCAGGTCGGTTTCCGAGTCGCCGCCGCTGACACCAATCCCTCCGACGCATTCGCCGTCGATCAAAATCGGCGCGCCGCCTTCCATGGCCGTCCAGCGTTCAGGACCCGCGGCAAGCGCGAGCCCCAATGAATGCGCCACGTCCAGTTCCTGACCGACCGCCCCACGAGCGCTCGTCAATCGCCCGGTCGAGGAGGCGCATACCGCCTTCGTGCTGCACGAAGGCAAGGTGTGGAAGCGTCCGCCGTCCATGCGATCGAGCGCAACGACGTGACCGCCGGCGTCCACCACGCAGCAAGAGATCGCGATTTTGGCGATACGTGCTTTTTCGACGGCTGTTGCAACCATCTTGCGCGCGCCTTCATAGGTCAGGCGCTTGGCATCGCTAATGTACATGGAATGACTTCCGATCGCGTGTTGAGGTGGTGTGCATGACACCCCGACTGATCATAGATCGATAGTACGGGCAGCGCGCCCGGATCAAGCAGGATTTGTGCCGGATTTGCGGACTTTTCATGCTCGCGGAACCGCGTGCCCATTTAACCGTTGATACTGGCAGGCCTACCTCCCAAAAACGAGGCCATGGGCCGTTGGAGAGTTCTGGACATGGAAAAACCGAAGCACCACGTTGAAAACGAACGCCAGCGCATCGAGACGGAAGAAGACGAAGTCACCGTCAGTTCAGACGAGAGCTTTCCGGCCAGCGATCCGCCGTCATTCAATCCGGGCGTGACCGGCTCCGCCGAGGTCAAAAAGAAGAGACATTAGCCGAACTTCATATTCATCAGTTTTTCGGCATTACCGCAAAAGAGCTTGCGCTGGCCGTCCGGCGCAAGCTCAAGCTTTTTGACGGTCTCGATGGTGGGCGCGATCGGCCCGAGCGGCGTGTCGGTCGCGAATACGACGCGATCCGCGCCGAAAAATTCAAAGCCACAGCGCGTGGCATGCACGCTGCCGCCGAACATCGCGGTGTCGGCAAAAAAGTCGTGCAGATAATCCATGTGCGGCCGCTTCAATGAGGACAAAATTTTCGAATAATCCTCGTCCGACGTGCGCTGGCCCAGTACCTTCAGGCCGTTGCCGGCGCGGCCGTCGAAATACGGGATCATGCCGCCGAGGTGATGGGTGATGATCTTGAGCTTAGGATAGCGGTCGAGCAGTCCGTTGAACACCATGCGCAGCATGGCGACCGAAGTTTCGTACGGCCAGTGGAAACACCACCACATCTCGAAGCGTGATTTTTCCTCGGCCGGATAATCCGGCATCGCCGCGGTGCCGACCGGATGCAGCCAGATCGGCAGATCGAGTTCCGCCATGGTGGCGAAAATAGGCTCGAATTTTTCCTGATCGAGCGGCTCGCCGGCGACGTTGGTGTAGAGCAGCACACCACGGGCGCCGAGATCCTTGATAGCCCGCCGCGCTTCCGCGACCGAGCCTTCAACATCGGTCATGCAAAGAGCCGCGGCAAAGCCCGGGAAGCGCTCGGGATATTTGCGGCACAGCTCGGCCATCGAATCATTGGCGATGCGGGCGAGCTGCAGGCCGACATCCGACTTGGCGATGTCCTCGATCGCCGGATTGGGCAATGAAATGATCTGCCGGTAATCGCCGAACGCATCCATTTCCTTGAAACGGGCGTCGAGATCGAACAGCTTGGTGACGCCGCGCAACCGCTGGCCGATATTGCTCAGGTTGGGCGCGACCTTCATCATCTCCTGGAAGAAACGATTCGGATAGATGTGGCAGTAAATGTCGATGATGGTGTCGGCCATGTGCCGTGCTCAGTCCTTCGCGCGTGCCGTTTTGAGGTGATCAAGCAGCTTGCCGCGCAGCGCCGCTTGTTCCGCCGGGCTCCATTTCTGAAAACCCTCGCCGGTCTTGAAGCCGAGCTTGCCGTCCTTCACCAGCTCTTCGAGATAGGGCGAAGCCTGCTGCCGGCGGTCCAGATCGGAAAACAGCAGATTATGGATCGCGAGCGCCAGATCGGTGCCGACCAGGTCGGCGTTTTCCAGCGGCCCCAGCACGGCCGAGCGCCGCCCGAATGAGGCTTTGACCACATCGTCGACGGTCTTGGCGTCGCAGATTCCGTTTTCAACCAGGTAGACCGCTTCGCGCCACATCGCATGCTGCAGGCGGTTGCCGATGAAACCCGGCACGTCTTTTTTCACATGCGCCGGTTTTTTGCCCGCGTCGCGGTGCAGCGCCATCGTCCATGCCACGGTCGCGGGCGAGGTCCATTGCGTCTCGATCACTTCGACCAGCGGCACGATATAGGGCGGATTCCACCAGTGGGTGCCGAGCGCTCGCTCGCGCTTTTGCAAGCCCTGCATGATGCTGGTGATCGGAATGACCGACGTGTTGCTGGCGAGAATCGTATCCGGCCGCACGTGTTTTTCGACTTCCGCGAACAGCTTTTGCTTAAGCGGCAAATCCTCCAGCACCGCTTCGACGACATAATCGGCATCGCGCACCGCGGCGGCCAGATCGGCGACCGGCGTCACCCGCTCGACTGCTTTGGCATCGTCGCCGAGATAATTCAGGTTGGCGAGGATGCGCGATTTGGCGCTGTCGAGGCTCGCCTTAGACTGATCCGTGATGGCGACATCGTGCCCGGCCAATGCGAAATTCTGCGCGATGCCGTGTCCCATCAGGCCGGCGCCGATCACCGCGATTTTTGCTTTTCCCATTCCGCGCTCAGTCCCTGTCTCGGATGCGGTGCACCACGAAGTGGTGCACCGCTAAGCCGGGGCCGTTCCAAATTCCGAACCCGTAACGGTCCCGGGTCTGCGGCGCATCACAGACGTGCTGCGCTGCGCCCCGGACAAGTGAACTATCCCGCCGTGTAGCCGCCGTCGGCGTAAAGGATGTGGCCGGTGTAAAAATCCGACGCCTTGGAGGCAAGGAACAGCAACGGTCCGGCGAGATCCTCGGGCTCGCCGAGGCGGCCCTTGGGCACGCGGGCGAGGAAGCCCTTGCGCACGGTCTGCGCCCGCTCGGTGTCGTCATACATCCAAGCGGTGAGCGGCGAGCGAAACACGGTCGGCCCCAGCGCATTGACGGTGATGCCGGTGTCGCCCCATTCGCAGCCGAGCGCCTTGGTGATGCCATCGACTGCCGACTTGGAAGCGCAGTAAGCGGTGTAGCCGGCCGGATGGCCGAGCAGTCCGCGTGCGGAGGAGGTGAGGATGACCTTGCCACCGCCACCTTGGCTCAGCATCTGCTTGCCGGCGGCGCGCGCCATCAGCCACGACTGGGTGACGTTGGCGTCCATGACATCAAGGAAATCTTCCGGCTTCTGATCGACGATCTTAGACACTTTGTTGAGGCCGGAGGCCACCACCAGAATGTCGAGGCGGCCGAACTTGTCGACCGCGGCCTTGACGATTTTCTCGCAGTTGTCTTCCGAACTCGGTCGCAGTGCGACGATCTCGGTCTTGCCGCCGAGCGCCTCGCACTCGGCAGCGACTTTTTTCAGTTCGTCCTGTTTGCTCCCGGCCAGCAC
>DASRLF010000062.1:0-37226 GCA_035648555.1 Pseudolabrys sp. | reverse complement strand
CCGGCAGAGTGGTCCATGACTCACGCTTCTCCTTCTGATGCTTGAGGCCGCGAATGCGGACCTCGTTCCACCATCAGCCTGAAGCGCAGCACCCAAAATCTCCAGCGATCGAAACGCCGGCCGGCCGATTACCCCATCTGTGAGGTAAGGCTCGACCCAGTTCTTGGCGGTCCAATCGAGGAAATGCGAGGTGTCGGTGCTGGACACCACGTCGACGGCATGGATGTTGCTCGATTGCTCCTGCGCGATGCGCTGGTAGACGCGTTCGGCGCCCGAGCGTTCGATGCGCACGGCGATGCCGGGATATTTCGCTTCGAAGGCGTTGGCGAGCCGTTGCGCGGTGTTGAGCTCGATCGCGGTATAGAACGAAACCTTGGCTTCCTTGCGCGCGGCTTCGATCAGCGCCGGCGTCACCGCGGCCGGCGCCGGCGCCGCGGCCTTGAGCGGTTGTGCAAAGAGCGTGATTGCGCCCAGCGCAGCGCCGCTTTTGAGAATATCGCGGCGTGAAATTCGCTTGTTCATATCGCCCTCCCAGAGCCTTCCTCTTGAGGGAAAGGCCTAAGGGGGCAAGTCTATACCGGGCAAACAGGCGCGGGCAGGGACCTTTTTACGTATTCATGCTCTCGAAGAATTCCGCGTTGTTTTTGGTGTTGCGGAGTTTGTCGAGCAGGAAGTCGATGGCGTCCATGGTACCCATCGGATTGAGAATCCTACGCAGCACGTACATCTTCTTGAGCACGGCCGGGTCGGTGAGTAGCTCTTCCTTGCGGGTGCCGGAGCGCGTGATGTCCATGGCCGGGAAGGTGCGCTTGTCGGCCACCTTGCGGTCGAGGATGAGCTCGGAATTGCCGGTGCCCTTGAACTCTTCGAAAATCACTTCGTCCATGCGCGAGCCGGTATCGATCAGCGCGGTGGCGATGATGGTGAGGGAGCCGCCTTCCTCGATATTGCGCGCGGCGCCGAAGAAGCGCTTCGGGCGTTGCAGCGCGTTGGCGTCGACGCCGCCGGTCAGCACCTTGCCGGATGACGGCACCACGGTGTTGTAGGCGCGGCCCAGACGCGTGATCGAATCGAGCAGGATCACCACGTCGCGGCCGTGTTCGACCAGGCGCTTGGCCTTTTCGATCACCATTTCGGCGACCTGGACGTGGCGCGAGGCCGGCTCGTCGAAGGTCGAGGACACCACCTCGCCCTTCACCGAGCGCTGCATGTCGGTGACTTCCTCTGGCCGCTCGTCGATCAGCAGCACGATCAGGAATACTTCCGGATGATTGGCGGTGATGGCGTGCGCGATGTTCTGCAGCAGAACGGTCTTACCGGTACGCGGCGGCGACACGATCAACGCGCGCTGGCCTTTTCCTATTGGTGCCACAATATCAATAACGCGGGCCGAAAGATCCTTCTTGGTCGGATCCTCATGCTCCATCTTCAGCCGCTCGTCGGGGTACAGCGGCGTCAGGTTGTCGAAGTTGACCTTGTGCTTGGCCTTCTCGGGGTCTTCGAAATTCAGCGTATTGACCTTGAGCAGCGCAAAATAGCGCTCGCCCTCTTTCGGCGAGCGGATATGGCCGTCGACGGTATCGCCGGTGCGCAGGCCGAAGCGGCGGATCTGGCTGGGCGAGACGTAAATATCGTCGGGCCCCGACAGGTAATTGGATTCCGGCGAGCGCAGGAAGCCGAAGCCGTCGGACAAGACTTCGACGACGCCTTCGCCGATGATGTCGATTTCCTGCGTCGCGAGCTGCTTGAGGATCGCGAACATCAGCTCCTGCTTGCGCATGGTGCTGGCGTTCTCGACTTTGTTTTCTTCGGCGAATTGCACCAGTTCGGCTGGTGTTTTGGACTTGAGGTCCTGGAGTTTCATTTCCCGCATGGGGGGCATTTATCCTTGGGAGAGTGACCGGCGGAGTCTCGAAAAAACACGGACTCAGGGATGCCGGTAAACGAGGGAGAGAGATCGCAGGTCTGGGGTAACGAGGGAGTTTTGGAAAAGTGCCCGGGAACCCGATGCTGCCGCCGGCTTTATGTCGTGAGAGCCGGAACGCGACTGCATCCGCCTGCGTTCGGTGGGAAAGCGCAACATAAGCAGAAAAGCGCTTTTTCGCAAGTGGCGCGGGTCACCGGCGCACCAATTAGCGCAGCCGTTAGAATGGTTTGACCACCGCCAGCACCACGATCACGATCAGCAGAACGGTTGGTATCTCATTGACAATACAATAGAATTTTTGGGTGTGCTGGTTGCGGTCGGCGGCGAAGTGCTTAACCAAGCGTGCCAAATAACCGTGCAGACCAGACATCGCGAGCACCAGCACAAGCTTGATGTGCAACCAGCCGGCCGCCAGGAACGCGTCCTTCCCCATCAGCCAGATCAGCGTCAGGCCAAGCAACCAGGTCGCGATCATCGCCGGGTTGATGATCAACTTGAGCAGCCGACGCTCCATCACCTTGAAGGTTTCCGACAGCTCGGAGCCGGACTTTGCCGACGCGTGATAGACGAACAGCCGCGGCAGATAGAGCATGCCGGCCATCCAGGCGACGACCGCAACGATGTGAAAGGCTTTGATCCAGAGATACATAATTATCCGCGCACACGTTTCAACATTTGTTCGACATGGGCGACCGGCGTGTCGGGCAGGATGCCATGGCCAAGATTGAAGATGAAAGGGCCGTTGGAAAACTTCTCCATGACGTCATCAACTTCTTGGTCGAGCGCCGCGCCGCCCGTGCGCAGGATCAGCGGGTCGACATTGCCCTGCACCGGCACGCGTGACTGGATGTCGTTACGGACGAAGGTGCGATCGATACCGCTCTCGAGGCTGACGGCGTCGATTTTAGTTTCATCGATATAGCGTGGAATATTTTTACCGGCGCCGCGCGGAAAGCCGATGACTTTGGCGCCGAGTTTTTTGGCGCGCAGTTTTTCAACTATCCGTTTGGTCGGCTGCACGCACCAGCGCTCGAAATCCTGCGCCGGCAGCGAGCCCGCCCAGGTATCGAAAATCTGCACGACATCGGCACCGGTATCCAACTGCTGCGCTAGATAATCGACCGACGCATCGACCAGGCAATCGATCAAATATTGAAACGCGCCGGGCGCATTCGCCGCCAGTTTTTTCGCCGGGGCCTGATCGGGCGTGCCCTGCCCTGCCACCATATAAGTCGCCACCGTCCAGGGCGCGCCGCAAAACCCGATCAGCGTAGTCTCGCGATTAAGCTCTGCTTTCACCCGCCGCACGGTTTCATAAATCGGCAAAAGCTGTTTCGCGTCGGCTTGTTTTGCCACCGATAACAACGCTTTCTCATCCACCAGCGGCTCCAGCCGCGGCCCTTCGCCTTCGACGAACCAAAGCTTGCGCCCCAGTGCCAACGGGATCACCAGAATATCGGAAAACAAAATCGCGGCATCGAAACCGAAGCGCCGCACCGGCTGCAACGTTACTTCCGCGGCCAGTTCTGGATTAAAACATAGATCGAGAAAGCCGCCTGCCTTCTCCCGCACTGCCCGGTATTCCGGCAAATACCGTCCCGCTTGCCGCATCATCCAGACCGGTGGAACGCCGACGTGTTGCTTGGCAAGCACGCGAAGCAACAGCTTTGTCCCCACAGGGTCGCTTTGGCGAGCTTCTTCCATAAAGACTCTTATAAGTCTTTTTGAAGTTGTTATTAGAGCGTGGATTAGACTCATGCCTTCCAGTCAACACTCTGTCCACCGGTGGCAAAGGCTGGATTCAGAATTGAACATAATACCTTGAGTTTTCATCCACAGCAGCAGGCGTCGATTCATTGGGGTTTTGGCGGGTTATCCCGGCTTCTCCCCAATGCCTCCCCACAAGCGGGTCACCAAACTGCGGGTTCGCCGGCTAGCCGTCCCGCGGGCAGCCATGTGGACGGAAATCGCACTCATCACCAGTGGTGGCTTGCGTGGCGGGTAAAGCCGTGGCCTTCTCCCGGCATATACACACTGGGTCCGCACGCTATACAGATGCTCAGCACAGATGCCCGACACCGGTTATTTCCATCTTCATCTGGTTTCCGACGCGACCGGTGAAACGTTGATCACGGTCGCGCGCGCCGCTGCGGCGCAATATGCCGGCGTGTCACCGGTCGAACATCTTTACCCGATGGTGCGCTCGAAAAAGCAGCTCGACAGCTGCCTGGCCGAAATCACCGATGCTCCGGGCCTAGTGCTTTATACGCTGCTCGAGGAACACCTGATCCAGTCGCTGGAAGACAAATGCCGCGAGCTCGGTCTACCGTGCATGTCCGTGCTGGGCCCCGTGCTCCGCCTGTTCCAATCTTATCTCGGCGCCGAGACGCTGCATCGCGCCGGCGCTCAGCACGTGCTCAACGCCGAATATTTCCAACGCATCGACGCGCTCAACTACACGATGTTCCACGACGACGGCCAGCATGCCGAAGGACTGGAAGAGGCCGATGTGGTTTTGGTCGGTGTCTCGCGGACGTCGAAAACGCCGACCTCGATCTATCTCGCCAACCGTGGCGTCAAGACGGGCAACGTGCCGCTGGTGCCGAACGTGCTACTGCCGCCGGAGGTCGAGAAGCTGACGCGGCCTCTGGTGGTCGGGCTCTACGCCAGCCCCGAGCGCATTGTGCAGATCCGCGAGAACCGCCTGCTCGGTTTGAAGGCGCATCGCGATGACGATCAATATATCGACAAGACCGCGGTCGCCGAGGAGGTGGCCTTTTCGCGCCGGCTTTGCGCCAAGCATAGTTGGCCGAGCATCGACGTGACGCGCCGCTCGATCGAGGAAACCGCTGCCGCGGTGATGAAGCTGCTGACCGAACGCCGGCGTCGCCCGGTCACTTAATATCGCGCGGCCGCGAATGCGAAGCAGGGTAGCGGTGTTTCTATCTTGGAAAGACTATCGATGCCGCTCGTTCATGGAGATTGCCGATGAAATTCATAAGTCTGATGGCAGCGCTGGTGATATCGACCGGCGCGTTGGCACAAACCCCGCAGCCTTATGCGGGCTTGCAAAGCCGTTCGATCAAGGCGCTGTCCGACCAGCAATTGAGTGATTTGCATGCCGGGCGTGGCGCCGGCCTGGCGCTGGCGGCAGAACTCAACGGCTATCCGGGACCGGCGCACGTCCTCGAACTCGCGGATAAGCTCAACCTGTCGCCCGCTCAGCGCGAACGCACGCAAACGCTATTCGCCACGATGAAAGCGGAAGCCGTGCCGCTCGGCGAGCAGCTGATCGCCCGGGAAGAAGAACTCGATCGCTTGTTCGCAGGCCGAACGGTGACCACGACCAAATTAGCTGCCGCGACCCAAGCGATCGGCGATACCCAGGCGGCCCTGCGTGCCACCCATCTTAAATATCATCTCGCGATGGTTGACCTGCTAAGCCCGGAGCAGGTTCAACATTATTCCGCTTTGCGTGGTTATGACGGCGGCGAACAAACGCCGCATCAGCATCACCAACATTAATCATGCCGCTTTGGCTCAGCCCTCAGCCCTTAGTGCTCGCGTCAAAGAGCGACGTGCGCGGTAAGATGCTGGCGGCGGCAGGGCTGCGCATCGAGATCCGCCCGGGGCAGATCGACGAACGCGCGGCTGAGGCCAAAGCCGGCACCATCGAGGCAGCGGCCATCGCGCGTTATCTGGCGCGCGCCAAGGCCGATGCGGTGGCGCGCTCGGTGCCGTGGCGCCTGGTGCTGGGCGCCGACCAGACGCTGGCGCGCGGCTCGACGCGTTTCAGCAAACCGGCCAACCGTGCCGAAGCTCTCGGGCAGTTGCAGGCTTTGCGCGGGCGGACGCACGAGCTGCATTCGGCGCTGGCGCTGGTGTGCGACGGCAAAGTGCTGTTCGATTGCGTCGACAGCGCAAAACTGACCATGCGCGATGTTTCCGACCGCTTTCTCGAGGATTATCTCGACATGGCGGGCGACGCGGCACTGGCGAGCGTCGGTTCCTATCAGCTCGAAGGTATCGGCATCCATCTGTTCGAACGCGTCGAGGGTGACTATTTCACCATTCTCGGCCTGCCGCTGTTGCCGCTGCTTGGCTTTTTGCGGCAGAACAGACTGGTTGATGGATAACGGCGGATTCAATGTTCATCCTCGGCCTGACCGGCTCGATCGGCATGGGAAAATCCACCACGGCGAAAATGTTCGCCGAGGAAGGCGTGCCCGTGCACGATGCCGATGCCGTGGTGCATAGACTCTATGAGGGCGAGGCGGCGCCGGCGATCGAGGCGGCGTTTCCGGGCACCACCGACCACGGCAAGGTGAACCGCGACAAGCTCGGCCAGCGCGTGCTCGGCAACGAACTGGCGATGAAGCGGCTGGAGCACATCGTGCATCCGCTGGTGCGCCAGGCCGAGGAACGCTTTTTGGCCGAGGCGAAAAAAAAGGGCGCCAAGGCCGCGCTGCTCGATATTCCGCTGCTGTACGAGACCGCCGGCGACAAGCACTGCGACGCGGTGGTGGTGGTATCGGCGCCGGCCGAGATCCAGCGCGCGCGTGCGTTCGAGCGTCCCGGCATGACGCAAGAAAAGTTCGCCGCCATCCTTGCCAAGCAAACGCCGGACACCGAAAAACGCCGGCGTGCCGATTTCGTGGTGGATACCTCGAAAGGAATAGAGCAGGCGCGCGCCCAGGTGCGTGATATTCTCCAGGCGATCGTTAAGATGCCGCAGCGGCACGGCTGATTCTGCCGCCCTCAAGAGACAAATGCGCGAAATCGTCCTCGACACGGAAACCACCGGCCTTGACCCCGCCCAAGGTCATCGTCTGGTCGAAGTCGGTTGCATCGAACTGCTCAACCGGATTCCGACCGGCGCGACGTTCCACGCCTATTTGAACCCCGAGAGAGATATGCCGGCGGAGGCCTTCGCGATTCACGGCCTGTCGGCCGAATTCCTGAAGGACCAAAAGCGCTTCGCGGAAATCGCCGACGATTTCCTCACGTTCATCGCCGACGCGCCGCTGGTGATCCATAATGCCGGCTTCGACCACGGCTTTCTTTGCGCCGAACTCAAACGCGTGGAGCGTGCGCTGATCGCGCGTGAGCGGCTGGTCGATACGCTGATGCTGGCGCGCCGCAAGCATCCGGCCGGGCCGAACCGGCTCGACGATCTGTGCGCGCGCTACGGCATCGACAATGCGCGCCGCACCAAGCACGGCGCGCTGCTCGATGCCGAGCTCCTGGCTGAGGTCTATCTCGAGCTGATCGGCGGGCGGCAGGCGCAGCTCGGTCTGGCCGAGAGCGGCGCGCGCCGTGGCGATGGACGCGATGGGGCCGTGATCGAGCGCCAGCGCGAAGTGGCGCTGATGCCGCGCATCACCGATGCCGACCGCGCGGCGCATCGCGATTTTGTCGCGACGCTGGGCGAGAAGGCGCTGTGGCAGGATTATCTGGCGGACGGCGCCTGACGCCTTAAGCTTGTGGCGCCGGCGCGCCCGAGCCCTGCACCTCGCCCAACTTCTGGCGATAGAGACTGACGAAATCCACCGGATCGAGCAGCAGCGGCGGGAAACCGCCATTGCGCACATTGGTGGCGATGATTTCGCGCGCGAACGGAAACAGCAGGCGCGGACATTCGATCAGCACCAGCGGGTTCAGGCTTTCGGGCGGGACGTTCTGGATGCGGAACACGCCGGCATATTCAAGCTCGAAGCGGAACAGCAGGGTGCCGTTGGTTTCAGCCTTGCCGTCGAGCTTAAGCGCGACCTCGATGTCGGTGTCCGACATCGGCTTGGCGGCAACGTTGATCTGAATGGCGATCTGCGGCGGCGCCCCTCCGGACGCCAGCGACTGCGGCGCGTTCGGATTTTCGAACGAGAAGTCCTTGATGTATTGCGCCACCACGTTGAGCTGCGGCGGCAGGTCTGCGGCCGGCGCTGGGCCGCCATTGGTCGTGGACATGAGCACTCCTTGCCGCACCGAATTGTTGGGCGCGGCGGTTGGCTAACACGGCATCTTTTAGGGAACAACTATCGGCGATCGGGCTCCCGATCGCGCCGGTCGGACAGTGCGGGGTCGGGCACCTGATGCCATTGCTCGCGTCCAAGATCGACCACGCCATCGCTCTGGGTGGGCTTGGCCCGCAGGCCAAACAGCGCGGCCAGAGCCCGGCGCAGCGGCGCCAGCAGCAGCAAAAGGCCCAGGACATCGGTTATAAACCCTGGAATTAGCAGGAGAATCCCGGCAAGCAGCGTGAGGGTGCCGGGGCCGTCGGCTTGCAGGCTGGTGAAGTTATTGGTGCCCACGGCAACGCGCATGCGGGCGATGTGGCTGCCGCCGGCATGGCGCAACACCATGGCGCCGGCCATTGTTGACACGATGATGAGCATCATCGCGGACAGAAAGCCGATCTCTTCTGCGACGATAATGAACACCGCCAGTTCCATGAAAGGCAGCGCCAGCAGTGCCAGCAGCAGCCATTTTGCCACATTCATCGGCGTTTTCCCGGTGTACACGAGGTTGGCGCGGGGTCCCTGATCGTTTAAGCTTTGTTCACGTCGCACAATTGCGCCGAAATGCCGGCGCTGAGCCTATGGATTGGCGCGGGCACCGGCATAGATAGTAACGGTGGACCCGGCCGCTACCGCCCGGGCCGCGGACCGATCTGCCGACACAGATACAAGGCATGCAAGACGTGTTCGACATCTACACCATCATATTCCTGGCGCTGGCGGTTTTCATCTTTCTGCGCCTGCGCAGCGTGCTCGGCCAGCGTACCGGCCGGGAGCGGCCGCCGTACGATCCTTACGCCGCGCGCGAGCCGGCGCGGCCGGCGGCCGAGAAGGTCGTCGCGCTGCCTAACCGCGCGCCGGAAGCCGCGGCCAAGCCGACCGAGCCGGTCGAACCCAGCGAACGCTGGAAAGGTGTCGCCGCGTTGGGCTCGCCGCTTGCCACCGGACTTGATGCCATCGCCGGCGCGGACGCCAATTTCGATCACAAGCATTTCCTGGCCGGCGCGCGCGCGGCCTACGAGATGATCGTCAATGCTTTTGCCGAAGGCGACCGCCGCACGTTGAAGAATTTGCTGTCGCGCGAAGTCTATGACGGCTTCGAAGCGGCCATCACCGAACGGGAGAAGCGCGGCGAGACGGTGGAGAGCCGCTTTGTCTCGATCGACAATGCCGAGATCACCGCTGCCGAGCTGCGCGGGCGCACCGCGCAACTGACCGTGCGTTTCCAATCCAAGCTGGTGTCGGTGACGCGCGATAAAGACGGCAATGCGATCGACGGCAGCGCCGACAAGGTGACCGACGTCACCGACGTCTGGACATTCGCCCGCGATCTGTCGTCGCGCGATCCGAACTGGAAACTGGTCGCCACCGAAGCCGGGCAATGAGCGCATGGCGGCACGACCACTCCGCTCGCAGATCGGCATTCGTTTGGCGCTGTGCCTGATCGCGGCGGGCGGGCCCGCTGCGGCACACGCCATTAATTTTCGCAATGCGCAGGTCGAACCGCTCAGCTTCGCCAAGCTCGATGGCTGGAAGAACGACGATCATGCAGTCGCCTTCGATGCGTTTCTGAAAAGCTGCGGCGCGATTTCACAAGGCAGCAAGGCGATGCGCGCGGCGCGGCCGATCTACGGCGCGCTGTTCAAGGTGTGCGAGCGCGCCATCGCCGCAGGCAAACTCGACCGCGACCAGGCGCGCGCGTTTTTCGAAGACAATTTCAAGCCGGTGCGCATCCTGCCGGAAGTTCACACCTACGGCTATTACACAGGCGCCGACGGCTTCTACACCGGCTATTACGAGGCCGAAGTCACGGGCTCGCGCGTCAAGACCGAGGACTATAACGTCCCGCTCTACCGCGTGCCGGCAGGACTTGCGGGCAAGAAGAGCACGGTGTTCTCGCAATTCGATCGAACCGCCATCGAGGGCGGGGCGCTCGCCGGCAAGGGGCTGGAGATCTGCTGGATCAAAAACCCGGTCGATGCGTTCTTCGCGCAGATCCAGGGCTCGACCCGCGTGAAGCTTGCTGACGGCGAATTGCTGCGGCTTAATTACATTGCCAGTAACGGCATGCGATACACGCCGGTTGGCCGCATCATGATCGACCAGGGCCTCTGCACGCCCGAAGAGATGTCGATGGACAAGATTCGGGAATTCATGGAGTCCAAGCCGGACGAGGGCAAGGCGCTGCGCGAGAAGAACCGCTCTTTCGTGTTCTTCTCCGAGACGCCGCTTAAGCCCGACGAGGAACCTCTCGGCGCGCAGGGCATCCCGCTGACGCCGAGGCGCTCGCTGGCGGTCGATCCCTCGATTCACGTCTACGGTACGCCGATCTGGATCGACGCCAAGTTTCCGATCACGAGCGACCTGCCGCAGGACAGCTTCCAGCATCTGATGTTCGCGCAGGATACCGGCTCCGCCATCCGCGGGGCGGCGCGCGCCGACATCTATTTCGGCCACGGCGAGGACACCCCCCACATCGCCGGCCGCATCAAGCAGTTCGGTAAATTCGTCATGCTGGTGCCGCAGGGCGCGACGATCTCCGGCACCGCGCCGGAGCCGGTCAAGGACGTTCCACTGCCGAGGCCGCGGCCTAAGGATATTGTGGCGGACGCGACCACGGCCCCAGCCCAGCCGCGGCCATGAGCTCAGGCAAGCGCCGTCTCTCCTATGAAGAGCGGGTGCTGTGGGCAACCGTCACCAAAGCAATCGAGCCGTTGCGCGAAGATGCGACGCTCACAACCGATGCCGGCGATGACGCAATCGCGGAAGCTCCGAAGCCAGTACGTGCCGCGCGGCCTGCAAAAACCATCACTATTCCGCCGCCCGTGCAGCCAAAGTCGGTAACGCCGCCGCTAACGCCGCTCAGCCGCCGCATGAGGCGCAGTGTCGCGCGCGGCAAAGAGCAAATCGATGCGCGTCTTGATTTACATGGATTGACGCAAAGTGAAGCGCACGCGGCCTTGTTGCGTTTCCTGCGCAACGCGCACGCGCGCGACGCCCGGCTGTTGTTGGTGATCACCGGCAAAGGCCGTGGCGGCGAGCCAGGCGTGCTGCGCCGCCAGGTGCCGCAATGGCTGGGCCTGCCGGAATTCCGCTCGCTTGTGATCGGGTTCGAGGACGCGCACATTGCTCATGGCGGCGAGGGCGCGCTTTATGTGCGCGTGCGCCGCGCGCGCGGCTAGGCAAGGAGTATCGGCATGGCGAAAAAACCCAAAGCCAAGACGCGCAAGCCTGCCAAACAGCAAACCGAAACAACCAAGAAACAAAAGCTGAAGAAAAAACAGGCGCTCGATCGCAAGCTTGAGGAAGGCCTGGAAGAAACTTTTCCGGGCTCCGATCCGGTCGCGGTTACAAATCCGGTGCGCGAGATCAAAGAATAAACCGGCTCAGATCCGTGTTCTTGGCGAGATCGCCGATGTGCTTTTCCACATAAGCGGCGTCGATCTTGACCGTGTCGCCGGAGCGGTCGGTGGCGGCAAACGAGATTTCATCGAGCACGCGCTCCATCACGGTTTGCAGGCGGCGCGCGCCGATATTCTCGATCGCCGAATTAACGGACACCGCGATGTCGGCAATGGCGTCGATGGCGTCCTCGGTGAAATCCAGCGTCACGCCTTCGGTCTTGAGCAGCGCAACATATTGCTTGATTAGCGAGGCTTCCGGCTCGGTCAGAATACGCCGGAAGTCGTCGCGCGTAAGTGCCTTCAACTCGACACGGATCGGCAGCCGGCCTTGCAGCTCTGGCAAGAGGTCCGAGGGCTTGGAAATGTGGAACGCGCCGGAGGCGATGAACAGCACGTGGTCGGTCTTTACCGGCCCGTGCTTGGTGTTGACAGTGGTGCCCTCGATCAGCGGCAACAGATCACGCTGCACACCTTCGCGCGACACGTCGGCGCCCATGCGGCCCTCGCGGCCGGCGATCTTGTCGATTTCGTCCAGGAACACGATGCCGTTCTGCTCGACCGCCTTGATCGATTCCTGAATGAGCTGTTCGTTGTCGAGCAGCTTGTCGGATTCCTCGTTGATCAGGATAGCGTGCGAATCCTGCACGGTGACCTTGCGTGTTTTGGGCTTGCCGCCGCCAAGCTTGCCAAAGATATCGCCGATATTGATGGCGCCCATCTGCGCGCCGGGCATGCCGGGGATCTCGAACATCGGCATGCCGCCGCCACCCGACTGCACCTCGATCTCGATGTCCTTGTCGTTGAGCTCGCCGGCGCGCAACCGCTTGCGAAAACTCTCGCGCGTGGCCGGGCTGGCGCCGGGGCCGACAAGAGCATCAACCACGCGCTCCTCGGCATTTAATTCCGCCTTCGCCTGCACGTCTTTGCGTTTCCGATCGCGGGTGAGCGCGATAGAAATCTCCACCAGGTCGCGGATGATCTGCTCGACGTCGCGGCCGACATAGCCGACTTCAGTGAACTTGGTGGCTTCGACTTTGAGAAACGGCGCACCCGCCAGCCGGGCGAGCCGGCGCGAGATTTCGGTTTTGCCGACGCCGGTCGGTCCGATCATCAAAATATTTTTCGGCAGCACTTCCTCGCGCAATTTGTCGTCGAGCTGCAGCCGACGCCAGCGGTTGCGCAAGGCGATGGCAACGGCGCGCTTGGCGTCGTGCTGGCCGACGATGAAGCGGTCCAATTCAGAAACGATTTCGCGCGGGGAGAAGTCGGTCAACGGAGCACTCGGTTACGATTTCAGCGATTCGATGGTGACGTTGCGGTTGGTGTAGACGCAAATGTCGGCGGCGATGTCGAGCGACTTGCGTACGATCGCCTCGGCGTCGAGCGCCCCGTCGAGCAGCGCGCGGGCCGAGGCCAGCGCATAGTTGCCGCCGGACCCTATGCCGGCGACGCCGGCCTCCGGCTCCAACACATCGCCTGTGCCCGTGAGCACCAGAGAGACCTGCTTGTCGGCGACGATCATCATGGCCTCGAGCCGGCGCAGATAGCGGTCGGTGCGCCAGTCCTTGGCGAGTTCGACGGCCGCGCGCAGCAACTGGCCGGGATATTGTTCGAGTTTGGTTTCCAGCCGTTCGAACAGCGTGAAGGCGTCGGCGGTGGCGCCGGCGAAGCCGCCGATGACGTCGCCTTTGCCGAGCTTGCGCACTTTTTTGGCATTGGATTTGACGATGGTTTGGCCGATCGAGACCTGGCCGTCGCCGCCGATGACGACCGTGCCGCCCTTGCGGACGGTCAAAATGGTGGTGCCGTGCCAAAGAGGACTTGTGGGAAGTTCGTTGGACATACGCGTTAACCCCTGCAATCAGCGTCATCTAGGCATGGCGCCAAGCGTTTGCAAACGGCCCGCAACGCCGGTGGCGAATCCCGGCAACCCCTGATAAAAGGCGCGCAGATCAAGGGAATTCCCAATGCGCAAGGCCGCCGTAAAGCGCAAGACCAAGGAAACCGACGTCGAGGTCGAAGTCGATCTCGACGGGACCGGCCGTTCGTCAATCGCGACCGGCATCGGCTTCCTCGACCACATGCTCGATCTGCTGGCGCGACACTCGCGCATCGACATCACGGTCAAGGCCAAAGGCGATACCCACATCGACGATCACCATACCGCCGAGGACACCGGCATTGCGCTCGGCCAGGCGGTGAAGCAGGCGCTCGGCGATATGAAGGGCATCACCCGCTATGCCGACGTGCACGTGCCGATGGACGAGGCGTTGACGCGCGTCGCGATCGACATTTCCGGGCGGCCGTTTCTGGTGTTCAAGGTCGAGTTCGTGCGCGACAAAGTGGGCTCGTTCGATACCGAGCTGGTGCAGGAATGGTTCCAGGCTTTTGCGATGAATTCCGGCATCACGCTGCATGCCGAGACTTTATATGGCACGAACGATCACCATATTGCCGAGTCCTGCTTCAAGGGCCTGGCGCGCGCACTGCGGGCGGCGGTGGCGATCGATCCGCGCGCCAAGGACGAGGTGCCGTCCACCAAGGGCTCGCTCGGCGGATAGTCATCGCCGGGCTTGTGCCGGCGGGCCCGTTAGTTGTTGCGTAGAGAAAACCGATGCCCACTTACACCGTTCATGAACCGCCGCCGCGCAAGGGCGAAGCCGTGTCCGCTCCGGAACGCTTCGTGTTCGTGCGCGACGGATTCTATGTCTGGGCCTTTCTGCTGGCGCCGCTGTGGCTGCTGTGGCGGCGATTGTGGCTGGCGTTCGCGATTTATCTGCTGGTCAACGCCGCGCTTGGCCTCGGTCTCATGCTGATCGGCGCGGCGCCGGGCGTGAGGTTCCTCGCCGGCCTGCTTATCGCGTTGCTGGTCGGCCTCGAAGCCTCGGCGATCTGGCGGCGAAAACTGGCATGGAAAAAATGGAAGACGCTCGGCTTCGTTGTCGGCGACGATGCCGAAACCGCCGAGCGGCGTTTCTATACCGAATGGACCAAACGCGCGGACGTAAAACCAGCCGTGACGCCAACTGCGCCCGTACCGCAATATTCCGCGCCGGTACGGCGCGGGCCGCCGTCGTCTTCCGATGTGATCGGGCTATTCCCGGAACCGGGAGCGTGAAGCGATGAGCGTCGCCGTCGTCGATTACGGTTCGGGCAATTTGCACTCGGCGGCGAAGGCCTTCGAGCGGGCCGCGCGTGAAAGCGGGTACGCTCAGCCGATCGTTGTCACCAGCGACCCGAAGGAAGTTGCCAAGGCTGACCGCGTGGTGCTTCCGGGCGTCGGCGCCTTCGCCGATTGCCGGCGCGGGCTCGACGAAATTCCCGGCATGATCGACGCGCTCGAGACTGCGGTGCGTAAGCAGGGCAGGCCGTTTTTCGGCATCTGCGTCGGCATGCAATTGATGGCCGAACGCGGCCGCGAGTATCAGGTCACGCCGGGCCTGGGCTGGATCGCCGGCGAAGTCGACCGTATCACGCCGAGCGATCCGAGTTTGAAAATTCCGCACATGGGTTGGAATACGCTGAACGTGACCAAGCCGCACCCGCTGCTCGATGGCATCGCAACCGGCGGTGATGGTCTGCACGCCTATTTCGTGCACAGCTTCGAGCTCAAGCCGGCGAAACCGGGCGATCTGGTGGCGCAAGCCGACTACGGCGGCCCGCTCACGGCGATCGTCGGGCGCGACAATATGGTCGGCACGCAATTCCATCCCGAGAAGAGCCAGAAGCTCGGTCTCAAGTTGATCGCCAATTTTTTGAAGTGGGCACCGTGATTTTAGTTCCCGCCATCGATCTCAAGCAAGGCCAAGCCGTGCGGCTCGAGCAAGGCGATATGGCGCGCGCCACGGTGTTCAATACCGATCCGGCGTTGCAGGCGGTTGCGTTCGAGCAGATGGGCTTCGATTACTTGCACATCGTCGATCTCGACGGCGCCTTCGCTGGCAAACCGGTGAATCGCGCATCGGTCGATCGCATTCTCTCCACCGCCGGCTGTAAGGTTCAACTCGGCGGCGGCATTCGCGACATGGTGACCATCGAAGGCTGGCTCTCGCGAGGCGTGACACGCGTCATCATCGGCACCGCGGCGGTGCGCGATCCGGCGCTGGTCAAGGAAGCTGCCAAGAAATTTCCTGGCCGCGTCGCGGTCGGGCTCGACGCGCGCGACGGCAAGGTGGCGGTGCAGGGTTGGGCCGAGACGTCGGAATTGTCGGCGCTCGAGATCGCGCGCCGCTTCGAGGACGCCGGCGTCGCCGCCATCATCTATACCGATATCGCGCGCGACGGCTTGCTCAAGGGCCTTAATCTCGATGCCACCATCGCACTGGCGGACAGCATTTCCACCCCGGTGATCGCCTCGGGAGGCCTGGCGTCGCTCGATGACATCAAAGAGATGCTCGCGCCGCGCGCGAAAAAACTGGCCGGCGCCATTGCCGGCCGCGCGCTTTATGACGGGCGGCTGAATGCGGCGGAAGCTCTCAAGCTGATCCGTGACGCGCGGACGGCGGCTTAAGCAATGTTCAAAGTCCGCGTCATTCCCTGCCTCGACGTGAAAGACGGCCGTGTCGTCAAGGGCGTTAATTTCGTCAATCTGCGCGACGCCGGCGATCCGGTGGAAGCCGCTATCGCCTATGACGCGGCCGGCGCTGACGAACTTTGTTTCCTCGACATTACGGCGAGCCACGAGAAGCGCGGCATCATTCTCGACGTGGTGCGGCGTACTGCTGAGGCCTGCTTCATGCCGCTCACTGTCGGCGGCGGCGTACGCACGATCGAGGATATCCGCGCGCTGCTCTCATCGGGCGCCGACAAAGTGTCGATCAATACCGCGGCGGTCGAGCGGCGCGGCTTCGTAAAGGAGGCGGCGGAGAAATTCGGCGACCAATGCATCGCAGTGGCGATCGACGCCAAGCAAGTTTCGAAAGACGGCGAGACGCCGCGCTGGGAGATCTTCACCCATGGCGGTCGCGAGCCGACCGGTATCGACGCGGTCGGCTATGCGAAGGAAGTGGTCGCGCTCGGCGCCGGCGAAATTCTGCTCACCTCAATGGATCGCGACGGCACCAAGAAGGGCTACGACGTTGCGTTGACGCGGGCGGTGGCGGATGCCGTGCCGGTGCCGGTGATCGCCTCGGGCGGTGTCGGCAAACTCGATGACATGGTGGCGGGCATCCGCGACGGCCATGCCACGGCGGTGCTGGCTGCCTCGATCTTCCATTTCGGCGAATACAGCGTGCGGCAAGCCAAGGATTACATGGCGAAAGCGGGTCTGCCGATGCGGCTCGATCCGTGATAGAGAACCGCGCAAAGGGCGCCGTATGAGCAAATTCACTTTGGCCGATCTGGAAAAGCGGGTGCACGAACGCGCCAAGGCGAGCGCGAAGGATTCCTATACCCGCACGTTGCTCGACAAGGGCATCGATCATTGCGCCAAGAAGCTGGGCGAAGAGGCGGTCGAAACCGTGATGGCTGCCGTGCAGCAAGACAAAGGCCGCCTAACCGCGGAAGCCGCCGATCTGCTTTATCATCTGCTGGTGGTGCTGGAAGCGCGCGGCGTGACGCTGGCCGAGGTCGAGGCCGAACTCGCCAAGCGCACCGCACAATCCGGCCACGAAGAAAAAGCCTCGCGCGGATAGCGCATGATCCCGAAAAGTGGGAACCGGTTTTCGGAAAAGATCATGCGCAAAGAGAAATGGGAATGATGGAACAGCGCACCGTCGAAACGCTTTCGCCCTACCGCACCTTCCCGCGCGCGGAATGGGCGGCGCTGCGCGAAGACACGCCGATGACGCTGACCTCGGAAGAGGTCACGCGGCTGCGCTCGCTGCACGACCGGCTCGATCTCAAGGAAGTCGAGGAGATTTATCTGTCGCTGTCGCGATTGCTGTCGCTTTACGTGGCGGCGACGCAGCGGCTGTTCCGCGCGCAGGAGCGCTTCCTCGGCACCGAAGACGTCAAGATGCCATTCATCATCGGCGTCGCCGGTTCGGTGGCGGTCGGAAAATCCACCACCGCGCGCGTGCTGCAAGCTTTGCTGGCGCGCTGGCCCAATGTGCCCAAGGTCGACCTCATTACCACCGATGGGTTTTTGTATCCGAACGCGATCCTCGAGCGCGAAGGCCTGATGGAGAAAAAAGGCTTTCCGGAAAGCTACGACCTGCCGGCGCTGCTGCGTTTCTTGAGCGACGTGAAGGCCGGACGGCGGCCGGTGCGGGCGCCGATCTATTCGCACTTGGTCTACGACGTGACGCCGAATCAATGGGTGGAAGTGGACCGGCCGGACATTCTCATCGTCGAAGGCTTGAACGTGTTGCAGACCGGCCGGCTACCGAAGGACGGCAAGGCGATCCCGTTCGTGTCGGACTTCTTCGATTTCTCGGTCTATCTCGACGCCGACGAGGACGTTCTCAAGTCGTGGTATGTCGACCGGTTTCTGACGCTGCGCTCGACCGCGTTCCGCGATCCGAAATCATATTTCCATCGCTATTCGAATTTGTCCGACGCAGAGGCGATCGAGACCGCGTCGTCGATCTGGACGCGCATCAATCTGGTCAATCTGCACGAAAATATCATTCCGACGCGGCAGCGCTCCGACCTGATCTTGAAGAAGGTCGAGAGTCATCTGGTCGAGGAAGTGTCGCTGCGCAGGCTTTGAGCGTCAGGCCGCTTTGGTCGGGATGTTGAAGTGGTCGATGACGCGCTTCTTGATCGCGCTCACCGGCAGCATGATCAACACGTCGGTGGTGCCGAACTCGTGGTCGACCACCGCGCCGTCGCCGATGTAAGCGCCGGCCCGCAGATAGCCCTTGATCAGCGGCGGCAACATGCGCAACGCCGCCTTGGGATCGATCGATTCCTTCGACATCCGGTTCATCTCGACGTAACGCTCGGGCAGCGCGCGTGCGCGCCATTCCTCCGGCGCCCGCGCGTAGTGATGGAGGAATGACAGCGCCACCGCCATCCGCTTTGGCTCGGTGCCGTCGAGGCTGGCGCAGCCGAACATGACGTCGCATTCATTCTGGCGCAGGTAACCGGCGATGCCGTGCCACAGCAGCGCGATCGTGCGTTTGGTGCGGTAGGGCGCCAGCACGCAGGAGCGGCCGGCTTCAAGGAATTGCATGGTGGCGTGGCGGGCCATCAGCCCGCCGACGTCGAATTCGGCGGAGGTGTAGAAGCCGCCGTATTCCTCGGCCAGCGGCTGCCGCAGCAGACGATAAGTGCCGACCACTGCCGGACGATTGGCATTCTGGCCGTCGCGTGCGTCATGATCGAGCACCAGCAGATGGTCGCAGATCGCGTCATAGGAATCGACGTCGCGGCGCGCGAACAGCCGGCCCGGATTGGCGATGGCCGGACCCTCCTGGTAAAAAACACGATAGCGCAGTTTCTGCGCCTGGCGCACTTCAGCCGCGGTTTGAGCCAGCCGCACTTCCAGCGAACCGAGACGTCCCAGGCTCTTCGTCGGCCGGTGCACGCGCGCTGCCCAGGCCTGCAAACCGCCATAGGCTTGCAGCGCCGAGATCAGGCTGGGAACGCCGGGACCGGTTGGGGTCGCACGGAAGCGTTCGAATAAATTGCGCGTGGGATAGAGACTATCTCGGCGTGCCATGGACGATTTGGTTCCTTTTCGGCGAGAAAAAGGTCTGTTTAGCGGGGATACACGAGCAACCGAATCAGGCGGCGGTCGTCGGCATCCCTACAGCATGGGGGAGACACGGAATTATGACAATGCTCGGAAAGTGGCTCAAGCCGCAAGCCGGGCAGCCGCCGCCAGCGCTTCGCTCAACCTCTCGCGGTTGAGCGGTTTCACCAGCAAGCCGTCCATGCCGGCGGCAAGACAGGCATCGCGGTCTTCGGTCTGGGCATTGGCGGTGAGTGCTAGCATGCGGACCGGCCGGTCGCCGGCCGCGGCTTCGGCGGCGCGGATGCGGCGGGCGGCTTGCAGCCCGTCCATGCCGGGCATCTGCACGTCCATCAGCACGAGGTCGTAAGGCTGGCCTGCCGCGCGCGCGGTTGCCCAAGATTCCACCGCCGCTTCGCCATGGCCGGCGATAACCGGGCGATGGCCAAGCCGGGTGAGCAGCACGCGAGCGAGCAGTGCGTTGATCTCGTTGTCCTCGGCCACCAGGATCGACAAGTTTTTGCCGTTCGTCGGCGAATTGTTTGCGGCCTCGCCGGCGGCGGAGATTTCTGCCGGCAGGTCGTCGAATACATTTTTGTCGCGGAGCCGCGCGGCCAGTGAATTGGCGCGCCCCGGTTTGACCAGATAGCCGGAAAAGCCGCGTGCCTTAAGTGCGGGCAATTCATGCCGCTCACTCGGTTTGATCAGAACGATCCAGCGCGCGCCGTCGTGACGTGCCAGGTCGCCGTTGGCGATCATGGCCTGCGCCAACGGATAATCGACCAGCAGCGCATCCCAGTGCCGCTCCTGAAGCAAAGCGCTGGCGCTCGTGCCGTCGGTAGCGATGCGGGTTTTCGCGCCCCAGCCCTTGAGCCGGCGCGCCAGCAGCGAAGATTCAAGGTCGGACGCGGCGACGATCAAGACCGCCTTGCTGGCGAGATCGGGCGCAGCGAAATCCGGCGCGGTGTCCGCGGTTGCCGCGCGCAGCGGCACGGTGAAGCTGAAGGTGGCGCCGTGGCCCGCTTCGCTTTCGACCGTGATGCGGCCATCCATGCGCTCGACGATGCGTTTGGAGATGGCAAGGCCCAAACCGGTGCCGCCGAACTTACGCGTAGCCGATCCATCGGCCTGTTCGAAATCGAGGAAGATGCGGTCCTGGTCTTGCGGCGCGAGGCCGATGCCGGTGTCGCGCACCTGGAAACGGATTTCGCTCTCGCGCGCGCCCGGCTCGGCGATCAGGGCGACGCTACCCTGCTCGGTGAACTTTATGGCATTGCCGGCGAGATTGAGCAGCACCTGGCGCAGACGTGCGGCATCGCTCACGATTTTATCCGGCAATCGGCCATCGACGAAGGACGCGATGTCGATGCCCTTGGCCTGCGCGCGCGGCGCCAGAAGCTCGACGGTTTCCTCGACCAGAGAGGCAAGCGCGAACGGCCGCGCTTCCAGCTCAAGCTTGCCGGCCTCGATCTTGGAGAAGTCGAGAATTTCACCGATCAGCGCCAGCAGCGTTTCGCCCGAAGTTTTGGCCGCCTTGGCATAGGTGAGCTGCTCGGGCGTCAGATCAGTGTCGAGCAGCAGATCGGCCATGCCGAGGATGCCGTTGAGCGGCGTGCGAATTTCGTGACTGACGGTGGCGAGAAAGCGCGATTTGGCGCGGTTGGCGGTTTCCGCTTGGTCGCGTGCCTTACCAAGCGCGCTCACCTCGATTTCGTGCAGCTCCCAATTGTCGTCCGACAATTCCTCGGTGCGTGCTTCGAGCGAGCGCACTTTGTCGCTGTGCGAGCGCTGGCGCATCAACATGAAGGCGATGATGGCGCAGGTGGCGGCAAACAGCGCGCCGACGCCGGTGGCGTAGGCGTAAGGGTCGTAATTCGATTTCTGCAACTGGATGCCGGCGAGAAAACCGAGCCAGCCGGAGACCACCGCCATGGTGGACACCACGGCGCGGCCGAACAGGATCAGCGACGCCGTGTTGCGCGCGCGCTTGCGTGCCGATTGCACGAATGAAGAGCCTGAATCCATGGTGCCGCCGCGTCTTGGGCGGGTATTTGGCACGTCTAATATTGCGATTTCCTTCCCCGCGGCGCGCGGCGAAGCTGGCGCGCGCGAACGTGGTGAAAGGACGGTTAAGCAGAGGATAGAGGGATCAGTTACGCGCGGCGAATTCGCGCCCGAATCTGGATTGGCGGGCATTTTTGTGGGCGGAGTTCCAGATTACCGCAAATAAAGCGTCGGCGTCCTGTTCCGAGAAACCAGCCGAGCGCACATAGATTTTATAGGCAGCGGTCGCACGCGATAGCGCCACCGTGAGATCGGCGTTGGCGGCTTGGGGATCGAGACGGATGGTCTGGACGGCACTCGCGTCGGTGCAGGCAGCGACGGTGTCGCTGTCGTCGACCAGCACGAAATCGGCGGCGGCCGGATCATCGACCAGTTGCAGGCGCAGATCCGATTTTGCCGCCGTGTTGTCGATGCGGACCGTGACGTTGGCTGTGGTGCTGTTCGAGATGCGATAGCGCCGAGGCGCCGGCGATGAAGCAGGGCGGCGCGCTCGAGGAGAACAATGAGCCGGCGGTGGCAGCGGGGATGGCGACGATGAGAACCAGTAACGCGGCGATGTGGGGGCGCTTCATGGCAGCCTCGTGCGGCGCGGCCAAATCAGGCGTGCGACTCAGAAACTAGAGCCGAGCCATTACTGGTTTATTAAGCCGCCGCCGGACTTCGTCGGCGAGCGCGCGGTAGGACAGCGCCTCGGCCAGATGGATGCGGCCGACTTTGTCGGCGCCGTCGAGATCGGCCAGCGTGCGGGCAACCCGCAGCACCCGGTGATATCCGCGCGCCGACAGCCGCATCGAGACGGCGGCATCGCGCAGCAAAGCCAGTGCCGTCGGCGCGCGCGATGTCTTCCAGCACCGGCCCATGCGCCTGCGCATTGGTGCGTACGTTCGAGAGCCCCAGAGCGGCGTAGCGCTCGACCTAAATGTCGCGGGCGCGCGCGACGCGGGCGGCCGGGGCGGGCCGATCATCAGCAAATTATGGCTGCCGGCGGCGACGACCTCGAGCGCACGCTTGTCCGAGTTCGCCCAGCACGGTGAAGCCGGAAATCGCGTCCTGTGGAATGGCTCCTGTAGCGGCCATAAGTCCGAGCGCGATCGGCAGATCGTAATGGCTGCCTTCCTTGGGCAGGTCGGCTGGCGCGAGATTGATGGTGATGCGGCGCGCCGGCAGCGCCAGGCCGGAGGCGATCAGCGCGGCGCGCACGCGCTCCTTGGCTTCGGAGACGGCCTTGTCGGGCAGGCCGACAATGTTGAAGGCGGTCAGGCCGGGCGCCACCTGCACCTGTACGTCGACGGCACGGGCTTCGATGCCCTCGAAGGCAACGGTGGCAACGCGCTGGACCATAAGTGTGCCCCTCAACCAGATACTCGTCAGAGTAGCGGAAGGTTGTGGGCGCTACAAGAACAATAAGAGAACAAACTAAAAGCCGCTAAACCACGGTTGATCTTGGACTTTTCGACGCCGATCATGGTTCTCTCATGAAAATCGCGGGAGATTTGCGGTGAAAAAGAAGCCTCTGGCGGTCATCGGCGGGCTGTTGCTGGCAGCGATGCAGGCCGGCGCCCAGGAACTTAAGCCCTGGAAGCACGGCGTGATCGAGCCCAAGGGCGATGCCGGCTTCTCGCTAATGGTGAGCCGGCACGGCTTCGCCGAGAGCCAAGGGATCAAGCTCGAAATTCTCAATTTCAAGAATGGCGCCACCGCCCACAAGGCGCTCTTGTCGGGCGACATCGACAGCATCGAATCGAGCCCGGGCGCCGCCATTCTCGCCGGCGCGCACGGCGCCGACATCAGGATCCTCGGTTGCGATTGGCCGGGCGTGCCGCACGTGCTGCTTGTGCGTTCGACGATCGCCAAGGTTGAGGATCTGAGGGGCAAGATGATCGCGGTGGCTGCGCCCGCCTCGCTGCCCAACCTGCTGATCAATGCACTGCTGGAAAAATACAAGATCCCGCAAAACGAAGTGCGCTTCGCCAATCTCGGCGGCGATCTCGAACGCTACAAGGCAATTGTTGCCGGCGTGGCCGACGCCGGCGTGGTGGCCTCCGAGTTCATGTCGATCGCGCCCAAGGACGTCACGATGCTGGTTGCCGGCCGCGACATTCTGCCGAATTATCTGCGGGTCTGCCTGACCGTGACGGGCATAACGATTGCCGGCCGGCGCGCCGAGACCGTCGGCTTCGTGGCAGCGGAAATGAACGCGCTGCATTTCGCGCTCACCCATCGTGAGGAGACCATCGCGCTTACACAGGAAGTCATCCAGGCCAAGCCCGACGATCCGCGGGCCGCTTATGCCTATGACGACACCATCAAGCACGGCCTGGTCGATGCGACGATCAGCCTGCCGATGGACAAGTTGGCCTGGATGCAGAACGAATTGCTGAAAGCCGGCAATCTTAAAGAACCGATTGATCTGGCCAAGATCACCGATGCCAGCGTGCGCGCCGAGGCGGCCAAGCGCGCCGATAAATAAAAATCAGATTTTTACCGGCGCCATGATACCGGTGGGGAAGATGTCTTCCGGCTTGGCCAACCGGTGGGCGATGCCCTGCTCGTGGCAATAGCGCAAGAACAGTTCCAGCGTCGGCCGGTTGGCGTCGATGCCGTAGGGAAATAGGTCGCCGAAGCTTTCCTGCATTTTGCGCGCGTAATTGGTCAGCCACGGCACCGGATAGCGCGACACCGCCGGATCGAGAATGCGCTCGAGGCTGCGGCGTTTGGATTCTTCGAACGCATTATAGAGATTGCGCGCCACCCACGGCTGGTCGTCGAGCACGTTCTTTCGCAGCGCAATCACATGCATGATTGGATAAACGCGCGTGTCCTGGTAGTAGCGCTGCTCTATGGCCTCGAAATCGGGAAACAGCCGAATGACGTCGGGATGTTTATCGCGGAACGAGTTCGGCGGCCGCGCGATGATGCAGCAATCGATCTCGCCGGAAGCGATCATGCCGCTCAGCGTCTTATCGGGCGCGGCGGTCAGCTTCACGCCTTGCGGCAGGCTCAACTCGACCTTTTCGATGCGGCCCGCTTCATTGGTGCCGGCCTGCACCCAGTCGATATCGGACAGCGGAACGCCACCTTCGTGCATCAGCCAGCCGCGCATGTAGACCGCGGCGGTGTGCGCCCATTCCGGCACGCCGACGCGCTTGCCGCGCAAATCTTTGGCAGTTTTGATGCCCTTCTTCTTGTTTACGTAGAACGACGAGAACCGGAACAGCCGCGAGGCGTAGACCGGCAGGCCGATGATGTCGGAATTCTCGCGCGTCACTTGCGCGGTGAATTTGGCAAACGACAATTCGGAGACGTCCCACTCGCGGTTGAAGGTAAAGCGCGAAAAGATTTCGTGATGGCCGAGCGTGAGCCAGTTCGCCTCGATGCCTTCCGCGCGCACCAGACCAAGCCTGAAATCGCGGAAGTGATCGTAGTCGGTGGTGGCGATGGTGAGCGAAACGCTCATGGTTCGAAACTCTTTGGCGCTACTTCTTACGCTTGGCTTCGATCTTGTCCCAGATCAGTGCCGCGGCGTCGGGCCCGCCGAGATTTTTCACCGAGCGAATTCCGGTCGGCGAGGTGACGTTGATCTCGGTCAGCCAATCGCCGATCACGTCGATGCCGGCGAACAGCAGCCCGCGTTCGCGCAAGCTTGGCCCGAGCCGCTTGCAGATTTCCTGCTCACGCTTGGTCAGCTCGGTCGCCGCCGGCGCACCGCCACGCACCATGTTGGAGCGCAGATCGCCGTCGGCCGGAATGCGGTTGACCGCGCCGGCGAATTCGCCGTCGACCAGCAGAATGCGCTTGTCGCCTTTTTTCACATCGGGCAGGAATTTCTGCACCACCCATTGCTCGCGGAAGGTAACCGTGAACATGTCGCAGAGCGAACCGAAATTGAGATCGTCATGCGTGATGCGGAAAACCGCGCCGCCGCCGTGGCCGTAGAGCGGCTTCATCACGATGTCTTTGTGCTCGTCGCGGAATGCCTTGATCTCGGCGAGATCGCGGGTGAGCAAAGTCGGCGGCATCAGATCGGGAAATTCGGTGACGAACATTTTCTCCGGCGCGTTGCGCACGCTGGCCGGGTCATTGACCACCAAAGTCTTGGGATGGATGCGCTCGAGCAAATGGGTGCTGGAGATATAGGCCATGTCGAAAGGCGGATCCTGGCGCAGCAGCACCACGTCGAATTCGGCGAGCTCGGTGCGCCGCGGCGCCGTCAGGGTAAAATAGTCGCCGGCCTGGTCGCGCACGCTCAAGGCCTCGATGGTCGCGAACACGCGGCCATTGAGTAAAGCCAGTCGGTCCGGGGTGTAATAAGAGAGCTTGTGACCCCGCTTTTGGGCTTCCAGCAGGAGGGCAAAGGTCGAGTCGCCCTTGATATTGATCCGCTGGATCGGATCCATCTGCACTGCGACTTTAAGGCTCATTTTCGTGGCTCTGGGAACTTTTTAAGCAGCAAGAAGCTTAAGGAAAACAAACCGTTAACATTTTACCGCCAGTATGCCCAGCGGGGCCCTAACGGGCATAGCTGGGGGTCTCTTCCTTGACTTTGCCGAAGCTTTCTGTCGCCGCCAAGCTCTATGCGATCTTCGCGTTAATGGCCACCGCGACCATCGCGCTTTCGGCGGTCGCCGTGCATGCCGCGCGTCATCACCAAGACCTGACCGACGAATTCGAATCCGCCAATGCCGGCACCTTGAACGTCGAGAAGGTGAACGGGCTGATCTATGCGGTCGTGATGGAATCGCGCGGCGTCTACATGTCGACCGATATACCGACATCGAAGGTCTATGCCGACGGCATTCTCAAATTTAACAATCAGATCGCCAAGGTGGTGGACGGCTGGAAAAAGTCGGTACGCGGCGACGACGCCGAATTGTTCGAACAGTTCACCGGCCGCATCGCGCAATTCATCGAATTCCGCAAGGAGCTGGCGCGGCTCGGCACCGAAGTCAGTCCCGCCGCCGGCCGTGAATGGGGCGACAACGACGCCAATCGTTCGGTGCGCAAGGCGCTCAACGAAGATCTAGAAAAGCTCACCAAGATTTATTCGAAGCGAGCGACGCGCGTCTATACGGAAATCGACACCGGCATCGACAAGATGGCGATGTGGATGAGCCTGCTTGCTTGCTTCGCGATCGTGCTGGCGGCCGCTGGCGCGTTTGTGATCTCGCGCAGCGTGGTCAGGCCGATCGCCAAAATCACACAAATCACCGAGGCGGTCGCCGCCGGCGACGCCTCGATTACCATCCCGTTCAGCGAACGCGGCGACGAGATCGGTGCGCTGGCGCGCTCGATCGCCGTGTTCCAGCGCGCCATGCGCAACAACGAAGAACTCAATCGCACCGTTCGCAGCGACGCCGAAGCGCGCACGCACCGCCAGGAGCAGATGTCGAACGAGATCACGCGCTTCTCGGCCGAAGTCGAAGCGACGCTCGCAGAGCTCGGCCGCATTTCCGATCAGATGCTCGCGGCCTCGACCCAACTCGCCGGCGCCGCCGACGAAGCCGCCGCCAAGACTTCAAGTGCCACGGCGGCCTCGTCCGAGGCTTCCTCGAACGTACGCGATATCGCGTCCGCCGCCGACGAGCTGTCGTCTTCGGTCAACGAGATCGATCGCCAGGTGGCGCAGTCGAACGCCATCGCCACCAAGGCGGTGAACGAGGCCGGCCGCACCAATCTGGCGGTCAAGGAACTCGACGAGGCGGCCGGACGCATCGGCGACGTGGTCAAGCTCATCACCGGCATCGCCGAACAAACCAATCTGCTGGCGCTCAACGCCACCATCGAGGCCGCCCGCGCGGGCGATGCCGGCCGCGGCTTCGCGGTGGTCGCCGGCGAGGTCAAGGCGCTGGCCGGCCTGACCAGCCGCGCGACCGAGGAAATCGCCACGCAGATCGCCGGCATGCAGCGCGCCACGGTGCGCTCGATCGAAGCCATCAATGCGATCGAAGCCATCATCCGCGAAATAGGTGACATCAGTGGCGCGATCGCCGCCGCCGTCACCGAGCAGGGCGCGGCGACCGCGGAAATCGCGCGCAGCGTCGAGATCGCCGCTAAGCGCACGGTGGAGACCGCGGACGAAGTCAGCCTGGTGCGCACCGCGACATCAGACACGCGCTCCAGCGCCGGCACGGTGAAAACCGTGGCCGACGATCTCGGCAACGTCGCCGGCCGCATCCGCGGCCAGGTCGACGCCTTCTTCCAGCGGCTCAGCGCTTAATTTAATTTAGGTTTCGAACGCCGCCGGTATATGGCGCGGCAATTTGCCGGGCGCGACCAGGATCGCGTCAAAACGAATATCGCGGATGCCGGTATTGGGATTATTGGCGAGCCAAATTTCCGCCGTCGCCGCGATCCGCTGCTTCTGCCGTTCGGTCACCGATTCCGCCGCGCCATCGAGCGTCGGGCGGGCTTTGACCTCGACAAAAATCAGCGTGTGACGGCGTGCCGCGATGATGTCGATCTCGCCGAGCGGACTTCTCCAGCGTCGCGCCAGGATGCGGTAGCCATGCGCGATCAGCCAGACGGCGGCGCGGCTCTCCGCCGAAATGCCGAGGCCGAAGGCGGCGATTTTTTCAGGACGCGCTTCGCGCTTTTGCCGCGCTGGGCGCGGGGTACCGCTACGGCGCGCCATCGCCGTTATCCTTGGTGAGATCAAGTGCGCGCTGGTAGACCTCGCGACGCGGGCGGCCGGTGGCCAGTGCTACTTCGCCGACCGCGTCCTTGACCGAAACGCGCGCCAGCGCCTGGCGCAGCAGATCGTCGACATCGTCCGCGTTGTCCGCGTCGTCGCCCGGCGGCGCCACCACGATGACGATTTCGCCGCGAATCTCCGCGCCGGCTTCATAGTGACGCGCCAGCTTTTCGAGATCGTCACGGCGAATTTCTTCGTGCAGTTTTGTCAGTTCGCGGCAGATCGCGGCCTGGCGCGGGCCAAGACCTGCGGCGAGATCGGCGAGCGCCGCGGCCAAACGCGGGCCGCTTTCAAACAGCACTAAAGTTGCGGGGATGACGCCAAGTTCGGCGATGCGCTTTTGTCGCCCCATTTGTTTGGGCGGCAGAAACCCTTCGAAGAAAAAACGGTCGGTCGGCAAGCCCGCGGCGGCGAGCGCGGTCAGCATCGCGGAAGCGCCCGGCACCGGAATGACGGTAAAGCCCGCCTCGATCGCTTCGCGCACCAGCCTGTAGCCTGGATCGGAAATCAACGGCGTACCGGCATCGGATACCAGCGCGACCGTTTGGCCGTCCGCCAGACGGGCGAGAATTTTTGGGCGCGCCTCGGCCGCGTTGTGCTCGTGGTAGGGCGTTAGCGGCGTGGCGATACCGTAATGCTCGGTGAGTTTGCGGGTGACGCGGCTGTCCTCGCAGGCGATGACGTCGGCGGCGGCCAGAATTTCCAGGGCGCGCAGACTGATGTCGCGCAAATTTCCGATCGGCGTCGCGACCAGATAAAGGCCGGTCTTGGCCGGCGGCGCTTCCAGGCTGTCGCCGCCCAGCGCGTAGCGGTGTCCTGCCGTGGTTATTTTGCGCGCTTTGGCCATGCCGGGCACTCTAAACGCGACCTTGGCGGGCGTCATTTCGGGGCAAATTCCCTATCCTTTTCATTGCCTTAACTTTTCCGGGACAAAATGGCTGCTACCGTTTACGACAAACGGCGGGTATCGTGGGGGCGTTATGGTGGGGTTGCCGGTGTATAAGTTGCGGACGATTGCGCGTGGGCGGCGCCGCTTTTGCGCTCTGCTCGGCATCGCCGCCGCTGCCGCGCTCACCGCCTGCGCCGGAAACAACTCCTCTTTTTTAAGCGACACGCCGCCGCAGCAGGCGGAGCAGCCGCCGGCCGCGGCCACCACGCTGGGCGAAGGTCAAGTGCGCGTCGCGCTGATCCTGCCGCTGTCGGCGCAAGGCAATGCAGGGGTCGCCGCGCTGTCGATGAAGAACGCTTCCGAAATGGCGATCGCGGAATTCAAGAATCCGAACATCCAATTGCTGGTGAAAGACGACGGCGGCACGCCGCAAGGCGCGCAAGCCGCGGCCCAGCAGGCGATCACCGAGGGCGCCGAAATCATCATCGGTCCGCTATTCGCTGAAGCCGTGCGCGCGGTCGGCGGGGTCGCGCGTCAGCGCGGCATTCCGGTGATAGCCTTCTCGACCGACGTGAGCGTCGCTACCCGCGGCGTCTACCTGCTGAGCTTCCTGCCGGAAACCGACGTCAAGCGCATTGTCGATTACGCCGTCTCGCGCGGCAAACGTTCGTTCGCCGCGCTGATGCCGGACAGCGCCTATGGCGCAGTGGTGGAAGCTGCGTTCCAGCAGGAAGTGTCGCGGCGCGGCGGCCGTATTGTGGCGCTGGAAAAATACCCGCTCGATCCGGGCAAGATGGCCGAGCCGGCGCGGCGCGTGGCGCAGGCGGCGAGCAAGGTCGATTCGATTTTCATTCCCGATGGGGCCGACGCGGTGCCGCAAGTGGTGCAGGCGCTCACCGCCGCCGGCGTGAACCTCAAGCGCGTGCAATTGCTCGGCACCGGGCTGTGGGACGATCCGCGCATCTTCTCGACCGCGGCGCTCGACGGCGGCTGGTACGCGGCGCCGGAGTCGACCGGGTTCCGCAGCTTCTCGGGTCGCTACCGTGCCCGTTACAATCAGGAGCCGGTGCGCACCGCGACGCTGGCTTATGACGCGGTGGCGCTGGTGGCGGCGCTGGTGAAGACGCAAGGGCCGCAGCGCTTCAGCGAGCAGGTGCTGACGACCTCGTCGGGCTTCGCCGGTATCGACGGAGTGTTCCGGTTCCATGCCGATGGCACCAATGAGCGCGGTCTTGCCGTGCTGCGCGTTGCGCCTGGCGGGGGCCAACCGGTCAGCCCGGCGCCGAAGTCGTTCGCGCCGGGAACTTAAGCAGCCAAATCCGCGACCACCGCGTCGAGCACCGGGAAGCCACTCTGCGTCACGCGCAGGCGGCCGTTCGCTGTGGTCTCGACCGCGCCTTCGTCGCGCAAGATTGAGATGCGCTTGGGATCGAGTGTGCGGCCGGCGAGCGCGGTGTAGCGCTCCGGGTCGATTCCTTCGGCGAGACGCAGCCCCATCAGCAAAAACTCATCGGCCATTTCGCCCGAGGTGAGTTTCTCGTCGACGATCAGTCCGTTGCCGGCGGCCTCGACCCGCATCAGCCAGCTCTCGGGGCGTTTCTCGGTTTCGGTGGCGTAGCGGCGGCCGTCGATATTGAGGCGGCCATGGGCGCCGGGACCGACGCCGGCATATTCGTGGCCGCGCCAATAAACCAGATTGTGCCTGCACTCGGCGCCGGGCCGGGCGTGGTTGGATACCTCGTAGGCCGGTAATCCGGCGTCGGCGCAGGTTACCTGCGTCATGTCGTAAAGATCACGGCCGGTGTCGTCATTGGGAATGACCAACTTGCCCGCTTTGTGCAGGCCGAAAAACGGCGTGCCCGGCTCGATGGTCAATTGGTAGAGCGAGAGATGCTCGGCCGCCTCCGCGATGGCGCGCTTGAGTTCGACGCCCCAGGCCGCGGGCGTCTGGCGCGGCCGCGCGTAAATCAGGTCGAACGAATAACGCTCGAAGATCGAGCGTGCGACTGCGACGGCATCGAGCGCTTCCTGCGCGGTGTGCAAACGGCCTAGTTCTTTCAGCGCGGCATCGTCGAGGGCTTGAACTCCAAGAGAGACTCGATTGACGCCGGCTGCGCGATAGCCGCGGAAGCGCGTGGCTTCGACGCTGGTCGGATTGGCCTCGAGCGTGACTTCGACGTCGCGCGCAACGCTCCAGTGCTTGCCGATCGAATCGAGGATCGCTTGCACCGATTGCGGTTGCATCAGCGACGGTGTGCCGCCGCCGAAAAAAATCGTCGACACCGTGCGGTTGGGCACGCGCGCAGCAGCGGCGGCGATTTCGTTTTCCATCGCGCGCACGAAACGCGCTTCATCGACGCCGCCATGGCGGACGTGGCTGTTGAAGTCGCAATAGGGACACTTCGACAGGCAGAACGGCCAGTGTACATAAACGGCGAACGGCGCTGCTGTGGTTAAAGTCATGTTAAGCATCATAGGCCGCACAGGTCTTGGCACCTAGCGCCAATGCGCGTTCGCTGCGGAAATCTGATTACAATTTTAATGAATTCAAGTGGAGCGCAGGCACGCGTTGGCGAGCTTCACGAAAGCACGCGCGCGATGCGACAGGCCTTGGCCTTTCGGCGGCAGGCCGTGCTTTTCGTCCGCGCTCATTTCGCCGAAGGTGCGTTCATGACCGTCGGGCATGAATAGGGGGTCATAGCCGAAGCCTTTGCCGCCCCGCGGCGGCCACACCGCGACGCCGTCGACGCGGCCTTCGAATTCTTCCGTGTGGCCGTCGGGCCACGCCAGACAGAGCGCGGCGATAAAGTGCGCGCGGCGCTGCTCGGGCGTCTTTGCTCCGCACTCGACCAGTAGCGTCTGGATCTCATTCATGGCGAAGCGAAAGTCTTTGTCCGGGCCGGCCCAGCGCGCCGAATGAATGCCGGGGTCGCCGCCGAGCGCATTGATCACCAAACCGGAGTCGTCGGCAAAGGCCGGCTTGCCGGTGGCTTTGGTGGCGGCCATCGCTTTGATGCGCGCATTGGCGGCGAAAGTTTTTCCGGTTTCCTCGGGCTCGGAAAGCCCAAGTTCGCCGGCCGATTGCGCTTGAACGCCGAAGGGCGCGAGCAGTTCGCGCATTTCAGCCAGCTTGCCGGGATTGTGCGTGGCGATGACGACAGGGCCGGTGAGTTTCTGGCTCACGCCACCGCCAGCTTTTGCAAGCCGACCAGTTTTTCGATGCCCTTGCGCGCCAGCGCCAGAAGCGTAAGCAACTGCTCTTCGCTGAACGGGTCCTTTTCGGCGGTCGCCTGGATCTCGACGATATTGCCCGCGCCGGTCATCACGAAATTGGCGTCGGTGTCGGCTTCGGAGTCTTCGGCGTAGTCGAGATCGAGCACGGCGGTGCCTTTGAACACGCCGCAGGAAACCGCGGCGATGTGATCGCGCAACACTTGGGCGTTGCCTTGCGCCTTGAACATGTCGCGCGTCTTCATCCACGCCAGACAATCGGACAGCGCTACCCAGGCGCCGGTGATCGATGCGGTACGGGTGCCGCCGTCGGCCTGGATCACGTCGCAGTCGATGGTGATTTGACGCTCGCCAAGCGCCTGCAGATCGATGACCGAGCGCAACGACCGCCCGATCAAGCGCTGAATCTCGACAGTGCGGCCGCCTTGCTTGCCGGCCGACGCCTCGCGTCGGGTGCGCTCGGAGGTCGCGCGCGGCAGCATGCCGTATTCGGCGGTGACCCAGCCACGCCCCTGACCCTTGAGCCAGGGCGGCAGCCGTTCCTCTAGGCTGGCGGTGACCAGCACGTGGGTATCGCCGAATTTCACGAAACAAGAGCCTTCGGCGTATTTGACCACGCCACGCTCAAGCGACACCGCGCGCAACTCATCGACTTGTCGCTTACTTGGCCGCATCAGGCTTGATCCTTATAGATTGGGCATTTTCTTGGTTTCGGCGCACACCATAACCATAAGCTTGGCTTGAACAAGTCCGCCGCAATGGCCATTGTCGGCTGGATATAAGGAGTTAAGCCGTTGGCTTCCCACGACGTCCCGATTGGCGCGAACCAAGTGAGTCTCGCGGCTCTCAATGAGCGCTCGCGCGAGATTTTTCGCCATATCGTGGAGAGCTACCTGACCACCGGCGAGCCGCTTGGTTCGCGCAATCTGGCGCGGCTGCTGCCGATCACACTGTCGCCGGCCTCGGTGCGCAACGTGATGTCGGACCTGGAGCAGCTCGGACTGATTTTTGCCCCGCATACCTCGGCCGGCCGGCTGCCGACCGAATTGGGCCTGCGTTTTTTCGTCGATGCCTTGATGCAGATCGGCGACCTGACCGAGAGCGACCGCCGCTCGATCGAAGCGCAAGTGGCGGGCACCGGCAGCGGCAAGTCGCTGGAAACGGTGCTCGGCGAAGCCTCGCAAACTTTGTCCGGTCTGACCCGTTCGGCCGGCGTGGTGCTCACCGCGCAAACCAACGTGCGGCTCAAACATATCGAATTCGTGCGGCTGGAGCCGGAGCGCGCGCTCGCCGTGCTGGTCGCGGAAGACGGCCAGGTCGAAAACCGCGTGCTCAATGTGCCGGCAGGCGTGCCGACCTCGGCGCTGGTCGAGGCCGGAAATTTTCTCAACGCCCGCATCCGCGGCAAGACACTGGCTGAATTGCGCGCCGAAATCGAAGCCGCGCAAGTGGCGGGGCGCGCCGAACTCGACGTACTCACGCAGAAGATTATCGCGGCTGGCCTTGCCAGCTGGTCGGGCGGCGAAAACGATGACCGCAAACTGATCGTGCGCGGCCACGCCAATCTGCTGGAGGACTTGCACGCGCTCGACGACCTTGAGCGGGTGCGTTCGTTGTTCGACGCGCTGGAGACCAAGCGCGGCGTGATCGACTTGCTCGGCCGCGCCGAGCGCGGCGATGGCGTGCGCATTTTCATCGGCTCGGAGAACAAGCTGTTTTCACTGTCCGGTTCGTCTACGATCGTGGCGCCCTATCACGATAGCAAAGGCAGCATTGTCGGTGTGATCGGGGTAATCGGGCCAACCAGGCTTAACTATGCCCGCGTTATCCCGATGGTCGATTACACCGCGCGGATCGTGACCCGGTTGCTATCGAGTTGAGCTTGATTTTTCGCTCCCGAAGCCTGATATCCCCGGCATCCGGACAGTTTTGAGGATTGAACCATCATGACGGACAGGCCCGCCGAGAACGACACGGCTGCCCAGCCCGAGAACGAAGCAGCCGCTGGCGTGGCGCCGCAATTGGTGCCGGCCGAGCAGGTCACCGCTGCCCTGGAAGCCGCCGCCGAGTTCAAGGACAAGCTGCTGCGCACGCTGGCCGAGATGGAGAACCTGCGCAAACGCACCGACCGCGAGATCGCCGAGGCGCGGGTCTATGGAGTCACTGGGTTCGCCCGCGACGTGCTGGCGGTAGCCGACAACATGCACCGGGCGCTGGCGACGATTGACGATGAACTACACGCACAGTCCGATCCCAAGCTGAAAGCGATGATCGAAGGCGTCGAGCTGACCGAGCGTGAATTGATGAAGGTGCTCGAAAAAAACGGCGTGAAGAAATTCTCACCGGAAGGCGAGAAGTTCGACCCGAACGTGCATCAGGCGATGTACGAGGTGCCGACATCCGATTTGCCGCCCAGCCACGTCGCGCAAGTGATCCAGGCCGGCTACATGTTGGGCGATCGGGTGCTGCGCCCGGCATTGGTCGGCGTTTCCAAAGGGGCGAAATCGTCCGCCAACGACAGCGATTAGTTATCGCCGATAGGTCTCAACGCATCGCGATGCCGTCGCGCACCGCGCGAAAGCGGGGAAACAGCGTATCCCAATCGGCTTTACGGCCAACGCCGATGACGCGCAAATAGCTGCCGCCGCCGAAACGCACCCACTGTACGAGCGACAACTGGTCACCGCCGGGCCCTTTGGCGTCCGCTCTGATCTCAAACCCGGGCACGCCGCCGATCCGCATAGCCTCCGCCGACTGCGGGATAAGTTCACGCAACGGCGCCGACGACAGCATGTCGCGCGCGAACTTGGCGCGGTCGTCGGGCTGTTCCGGCGCACCCTGCCCGATCGAGATGACTATGAAAGGCTGTTTGACGATCTCATCGCTCGGCCCCTCGGTCATGATCACGGAGCCGGGGGCAAGCGCCTTCACGACCCGGAAGCCGGCCAACTCACCGACTTTAAACGGCAGCAGGCCGAGTTGCTCCTGGATCGGCGTCGGCCGGAACGTGACGGTAGCAAGCGCCTTGCGGATCGCTGCGTCGGAATAAACCGCGAGCGCGGCCTCCGGCACGTCCACGTTGATCGCCATGGCGAGGTCCTTGTCGGCGGGCGCGGCCGCCACCAGGGTCCACCGGTGCGTCTTGAAGTCAGTCCCTTGCGCCTGGGCGCTGATCAACTTCCCGGCTCCGCTGCGGAACGAGAAGTCTTCACGCTTGGGGTCGGTGAGACTGGGCTGGATCTTGGACTCGGCTGCGCGCTCGAGTTCGGGATAGGCGGCGGCAGGCAGATCGATGACGGTGATGCTCACCTTGCGGTCGATGTCTTCGAAGCCCGGAAACCGCGCACTCGGCTTGAGGTCGCCGCCTGGCAGTTCAAGGCCGACACGTGAGCCGGCCGGAAAAACTACCTCGGCGGCGAATGCCTGCGCCCATGCCGGATCCAAGACCGCCAAGGCGACCCAAGCCGTAACCACATAGCTCAACAATCGGCGGGGCATTGGCGTACTTGGGCCTATCTGCTTTGGAGCTGGGGTGGCCTGCCTAACCGGCCTTACCCGATGCGGCAATGGTTAGATTAACCCTCGTGCCAAGAGGGGGCCGGGGTTCGGCTGTTCGGCTCGCGAATTCGTGACAGGCTGGCTTGCAGGGCCGGGGGGCCCTCCTATATGAGCCATTGAGCCGCGGAAATGCGGCACAAAAGCGTATCCAGGGGGCTGGATCAGGGGGTCTGCGGATGGGCCGCGGACATATCCCACTCGGGCGCCAATCGGCCCGGCCGGCTCGCCGCAATTGAGAGGAAGAACCATGGGCAAGGTCATCGGCATCGACCTCGGCACCACCAATTCGTGTGTCGCCGTCATGGAAGGCAAGACTCCGAAAGTCATCGAGAACGCCGAGGGCATGCGCACCACGCCTTCGATCGTCGCATTTACTGACGACGGCGAGCGTCTCGTCGGCCAGCCGGCCAAGCGCCAGGCGGTCACCAATCCGGAAAAGACCATCTTCGCGGTAAAGCGGCTTATCGGCCGCCGTTACGACGATCCGATGGTCGAAAAGGACAAGAAACTCGTTCCCTACAAGATCAGCAAAGCCGGCAATGGCGACGCCTGGGTCGAGATCGACGGCAAATCCTATTCGCCCTCGCAGATCTCCGGCTTCATCCTGCAGAAAATGAAGGAAACGGCGGAAGCCTATCTCGGGCAGAAGGTCGAGCAGGCCGTCATCACCGTTCCCGCTTATTTCAACGACGCCCAGCGTCAGGCCACCAAAGACGCCGGCAAGATCGCCGGCCTCGAAGTGCTGCGCATCATCAACGAGCCGACCGCGGGCGCGCTGGCTTACGGTCTCGACAAGGAGAAGACCGGCACCATCGCGGTCTACGACCTCGGCGGCGGCACCTTCGACGTATCGGTTCTCGAGATCGGCGACGGCGTGTTCGAGGTGAAGTCGACCAATGGCGACACGTTCCTGGGCGGCGAAGACTTCGACATGCGCCTGGTGAATTATCTCGCCGACGAATTCCAGAAAGAGCAGGGCATCGACCTGCGCCGCGACAAGTTGGCGCTGCAGCGGCTCAAGGAATCTGCCGAGAAGGCGAAGATCGAGCTGTCGTCCACGACGCAGACCGAAATCAATCTGCCGTTCATCACGGCGGATGCGTCCGGTCCGAAGCATCTCACCATGAAACTCACCCGCGCCAAGTTCGAGGCGCTGGTCGACGATCTTATCCAGAAGACGGTCGAGCCGTGCCGCAAGGCGCTCAAGGACGCCGGCCTGTCCGCGGCCGAGATCAACGAAGTGGTCCTGGTTGGCGGCATGACGCGCATGCCGAAGGTCCAGGAAGTGGTGAAGCAGTTTTTCGGCAAGGAGCCGCACAAGGGCGTCAACCCGGACGAGGTGGTCGCGATCGGCGCCGCCATTCAGGCGGGCGTGTTGCAAGGCGACGTCAAGGACGTGCTATTGCTCGACGTGACCCCGCTCTCGCTCGGCATCGAAACGCTGGGCGGTGTGTTCACCCGCATCATCGACCGCAACACCACAATACCAACCAAGAAAAGCCAGGTGTTCTCGACCGCCGAGGACAATCAGAACGCGGTCACCATCCGGGTCTTCCAGGGCGAGCGCGAAATGGCCGCCGACAACAAGGTTCTCGGTCAGTTCGATCTGATGGGCATCCCGCCCTCGCCGCGCGGCATGCCGCAAATCGAGGTGACCTTCGACATCGACGCCAACGGCATCGTCAACGTGCAAGCCAAGGACAAGGCGACCGGCAAGGAGCAGCAGATCCGCATCCAGGCTTCCGGCGGTCTCTCCGAAGCCGACATCGAAAAGATGGTCAAGGACGCGGAGTCGCACGCGGAAGAGGACAAGAAGCGCAAGGCGGCGGT
>DASRLF010000061.1:0-21087 GCA_035648555.1 Pseudolabrys sp. | reverse complement strand
CGCGAGTTGGTTCAGCTTCTGGCAAAGCTGTTTGAGGAGTGCCACGAGACCGCCTGACCTGGGACACCGGACCGAAGACAGCCATTTGCGCGCCCCGGCGACGGGGGTAATGGTATGGCGACATTCTTGATCCCATTCCGGCACCTTCATGACCTCGACTCTCACGCCCGCCTCCCACCGCGCCAATTTTGCCATCGGTAGCGAAATCACCGCAAAACACGTCGTCGACCGCCTGACCGAGAGTTTTTTTGAGGGCCAGGCCGCGGTTGCCGCCTTCGAGCGGCCGGATGGTCTGTGGAATATCACGGTGAATTTCGCCGATCCGCCCGATCAGGCCTCGATCCGCGAGCTGGTCGGCCTGGCGGCCGGCGACGATATCGCGCGACATGTCACCTTCGACACCGTCGAGGCCAAGGACTGGGTCAAGGCCAGCCTTGAAGATCTCGTGCCGGTCCCCGCTGGACGGTTCATCGTGCATGGCCAGCATGACCGCGACCGGGTGCCGTCCAACAAGCTCGGCATCGAAATCGAGGCGGCGCTGGCGTTCGGCACCGGCCACCACGGCACCACCCGCGGCTGCCTGCTGGCGCTCGACGCTCTGGTGAAACGGCGGCGGTCGCGGCGCGTGCTTGATCTGGGCACCGGCTCGGGCGTGCTGGCGATCGCGGCGGCGAAAATCCTGCGCACGCGGGTCATCGCCAGCGACATCGACCGCGTCGCGATCGAGGCCGCGCGCGGCAATGCGCGGCTCAATCGCGCGGGCACGATCACCTTTGCGCGCGCGGCCGGCACCAAGGCCAGCGCCATTGCTTCGGGCGCGCCTTACGACCTGATCCTTGCCAATATTCTTCTCGGTCCGTTGATGCGTCTTTCGGGGCCGCTGCGCCGTCTGGCAGCCCGACACGCGCGCGTCGTGTTGTCCGGCCTGCTGCCGGGCCACGCCAATGCGGCGATAGCGATCTACCGCGCGCAAGGCTTTGCGCTCGAGCGCCGCGTTCCGCTCGATGGCTGGGTTACGCTAATTTTACGCCGTTGAACGTAGCGCGCCGTCACGCGCCAATGCGCTTGACGCGTCCCAGGGGCGGCGCGACACTCGATTGACAAAAACGGCGCTGTCTCAGCATCCGACATAAATTTCCGGGAGATGGAAATGCCCAAACGCAGCAATTTGCCTGATACCGGACGCCGCAACTTTCTCAAAGGCGCAACGATCGCTGGTGCGGCCGCGCTCGCAACGCCGGTTGCGGCCAATACAACCGGCTCCGATCCGTCGCGCACCAATGCCAAGGCCGTGGCGCCGGGACCGCGCTTGGCCGCGGTCGAGACCTTGCCGCCATCGAAGGACCCGGTATCGCAATCGACTACCGGCGGCGATTTCATGGTCGATGTCTTCAAGACGCTCGACATCGAATATTTGTCGATGAATTGCGCGTCGAGTTTCCGCGGCCTGCACGAAGCCGTGCTCAATCACGGCGGCAACACAAAGCCCGAAATCCTGACCTGCCCGCACGAGGAAATCGCAGTGCACATGGCGCAGGGCTACGCCAAGATCGAAGGCAAGCCGATGGCGATGATCTGCCACGGCGTGGTCGGTCTGCAGCACGCCACCATGGCGATGTACAACGCTTGGTGCGATCGTGTTCCGGTCATCGTTATGGGTGGCAACATCATTGAGGCCAACAAGCGCGGACCGGGCGCCGAATGGGTGCACTCGGCCATCGACCCGGGCGCGATCGTGCGCGACTTCACCAAGTGGGACGATCAGCCGACTTCGCTGCAGCATTTCGCCGAATCCGCCGTGCGCGCCTACAAGATTTCGATGACGCCGCCGATGGGACCGGTCATGCTCTCGCTTGACGCCGAGCTGCAGGAAAATCCGATCAGCGACGCCGAGACGTTGAAAATTCCAAAACTTTCCAAGGTAATTCCGCCGCAGGGTGACTCAGCCGCGCTCGCCGAACTCGCCAAGATGCTAGTCAACGCGGAGACCCCGGTGATCATTGTCGATCGTCTGGCGCGCACGCCGGCCGGCATGACGGGGCTGGTCGAGCTTGCCGAAACGCTGCAATGCGCGGTCATCGACAATGCCGGGCGCATGAATTTCCCGTCCCGGCATCCGCTCAACATGTCGTTCCGCCGCGCCATCATCAAACAGGCCGACGTCATCGTGGCGATGGAAGTCAATGAATTATGGGGCTCGCTGAACGCCTTCAGCGACCGTATCGTGCGCAGCTCCAAGCCCAACTACAAGCCAGGCACCAAGATCGTCACGCTCGGCAGCCGCGACCTTTATATGAAATCCAACTATCAGGATTTCGGACGCTACCAGGAAGTCGACCTCACCATCGGCGGTGACGCCGAGGCGAGCCTGCCGACATTGATCGAACAGGTGAAACGCCTGATCGACGACGGCAAAAAGTCGGCGTTCGAGGCGCGCGGAAAGAAACTGGCGGCGGTCAAACTTGCGGCCGTCGAACAGGCGAAATCCGATGCGACCGTCGGCTGGGACGCCAGTCCGATCACGACGGCGCGGCTGTGCGCCGAGGTCTACGGCCAGATCAAGGACGAGGATTGGTCGATGGTCGGCACCTCGATCCGGCTCACCTGGCCGCACCGGCTGTGGAATTTCGAGAAGCCGCATCAATGGAACGGCGTCTCGGGCGGCGCCGGCGTCGGCTACAATCTGCCTGCGTCACTGGGGGCCGCGCTCGCCAACAAAAAGCACGGGCGCTTGACGATCGCGTTCGGCGGCGACGGCGATTTCATGTTCGCGCCGGGCACGCTGTGGACGGCCGCGCATCATCGCATTCCGATGCTCTACATCGTGCATAATAACCGCGCCTATCATCAGGAATACATGTACCTGCAGGCGATGGCCGCGCGCCACGGCCGCGGTATCACCAATACCGCGACTGGCATCACTATCACGGACCCGAACATCGATTATGCCACCGTCGCACGTGGCTTCGGCGTCCATGGCGAAGGTCCGATCATCGATCCGAACGATCTCGCGCCCGCGCTCAAGCGTGCGATCGCGGTGGTGAAGTCCGGTCAGCCCGCGCTGGTCGACGTCGTAACCGATCCGCGTTGAGGACATGACCATGAGACAGATCACAACGCGAATTGGAAAATCCATCGCGGTTACAGCTATCGCGGCCGCATGGGTGGCGGCCGGGCTAGGCACGGCAACGCTGGCGGAAGGGGCGACCGGCGACGCCACCAAAGGCAAGCGCGTCTATCTCGCTGTCGGATGCTTCATGTGTCATGGCCGCGCCGGACAGGGTGGCGCCATGAACTATCCAGCGCCCTCGATTGCAAAGGTGGAGATGCCGGTCGAATCGTTTGTGTCGTTCCTGCGCGAAGCGCCGAATGACATGCCGGCCTATTCGGCGAATGTCTTGTCGGACGCGGATGCCACCGACATCCATGCGTTTCTGCAATCGCTTCCGGGGCGCAAGCCGGCAAAGGATTTTCCGCTTTTGAATAATTGAGCGGCACTATCACGCCGGCGCTGAATCGAAACCGCCCCGGGCGGGGATCGCCGGGGCGGCTTGACAGCTAAAGAACCTTAAGTCACCAGCCGCCGAGCGGCATGCCGCCGGAATCGGTTTTGACGATCCGGTTGCTGCGCTCGTCGAGGGTGTAGGGCAGCCATTGGGTGTGCGTCCTGATTTCGCGCTGCGCCTGCATCATGCGCGCTTCGATCAGCACCTCGATGAAATGACCAAACCAGCTTTTGCGCGGCGCGGCGGTATCGGTGCGAGCAGCTCTCGGAGCGGCTTTAGCAGCGGGAACGCGAGCAGCGCCATATGTAACGGCAACCATTTTCGTCTCTCCTTCTTGGTAGCCAAGCGCCGGCGAATGTCCTGGCGCTTGGCTAAACTATTGCATCGCAACATAAGCTAAATTGGCCTTGCGACCTATGCATGGAGATGCATAGAAGCCCTGTATATCCAGCATGATACGATTAAGAACTGAGTAACATCAGTGTCAGGAATACGACAATATTAATGCACTGCACAAAATTGATTCAGGAGGCCTGTTCGTTGCCGAAACGACCGCCACGGCGATGCGAATATTTCGCCAAACCGCACAACATTGCGACGGAAAATCCCCACCCCGACGGCGATGCATGCCTGCGTTGCTACGCCCGGAGAGCGCGTTACAGTGCCGCTCATGGCCGAGGCCCGTTTTCAATCCTTCGATGATTCGCGCGAGGGCGCCGCGGCACCGGCGCGTCTGGCCGCGCTGCGCGCCGAGCTCAAGCGCCGCGGGCTTGACGGCTTCGTCGTGCCGCGGGCCGACCGCCAACAGAACGAATATTTGCCGGCGAGCGAGGAGCGGTTGGCCTGGCTCACCGGCTTCGCCGGCTCGGCCGGCGCCGCCATCGTGCTGGCCGAGCGCGCGGCGCTGTTCGTGGACGGCCGCTACACCGTGCAAGCGAAGGCGCAGGTCGATACGAAGCTTTTTTCCATCGAGCATCTGGTCGACACCCCGCCGGACCAATGGCTCGAGAACAATCTCAAAAGCGGCGCCAGAGTTGGCTACGATCCGTGGCTGCACACCTCCGAGGGCGTCGAAAAGCTGAAGAAGGCGTGTGCGACGACCAGTGCAGAATTGGTGGCGATAGATAGCAATCCGATTGACACGCTCTGGACCAACCGGCCTGCGCCACCCAGCGGTAAAGTTACCCTGCGCGACCTCAAGCTCGCCGGCGAGAGCGCCGCCGACAAACTCAAGCGCATTCAAGCTGAATTGAAAAAACTTCGCACCGATACGCTGGTGGTGTCGGATCCGCAGAACGTCGCCTGGGCGTTCAATATTCGCGGCGCCGACGTGACGCATACCCCGCTAGCGCTCGCCTTCGCGGTTATCCCCCGCGAGGGCAAGCCGGCGCTGTATGTGGATGGCGGCAAGCTCGAGAGCAAAACGCGGAACGCGCTGGAAGAGATCGCCGCCGTAAGCGCGCCGGACGCGTTGGAACGCGATGTCACGCAACTGAAGGATAAGTTTGTGCGGCTCGACAGCGCCAGCGCCGCCGATGCGCTGACGCGTCTGGTATCGGGCGGTGGCGGCAAGCCGATGCGTGGCGCCGATCCGATCGCGCTGATGAAGGCCGTGAAGAACCACGCCGAAATCGCAGGCTCGCGCGCCGCACATACACGCGACGGCGAGGCGGTGGCGCGCTTTCTGGCCTGGCTTGATGGCGAGGCGCCGAAGGGCAAGCTGAACGAAATCGCCGCTGTGGAGGCGCTGGAAAGCTTCCGCCGCGACAGCGGCCTGTTGAAGGACATTTCATTTCCGACCATTGCCGGTTCGGGGCCGAATGGCGCGATCGTGCATTACCGCGTGACCCGCGCCACCAACCGCACACTCGGGACGAACGAACTGTTTCTGGTCGATTCCGGCGCGCAGTACGAGGACGGCACCACCGACATCACGCGCACCGTCGCGATCGGCGCGCCATCAGACGAAATGCGCGACCGCTTCACCCGCGTGCTGAAGGGCCACATTGCGATCGCCAGCGCGGTGTTTCCGGAGGGCACCAGTGGCGCGCAGCTCGATCCGCTGGCACGCACCGCGCTGTGGCAGGCCGGGCTCGATTTCGACCACGGCACCGGCCACGGCGTCGGCAGCTATCTGTCGGTGCACGAGGGCCCGGCGCGCATTTCGAAATTGGGGACGGTGGCGCTGCGCCGCGGCATGATCCTGTCGAACGAGCCGGGCTATTACAAAACCGGCGCCTACGGCATCCGGATCGAGAACCTGGTGCTGGTGACGCCTGCGCCGGAGCCAGCGGGCGGCGAAAAGCCGCTCAATGCGTTCGAGACGCTGACATTGGCGCCGATCGACCGGCGGCTGATCGACAAACGCCTGCTGACCGCCAAGGAGCGCAACTGGATCGACAGCTATCACGCGCATGTCCAGGAAGTGCTGAGCCCCCTGCTCGACGAGAAAACCCGCGCCTGGCTCGACGCGGCGGCGCGGCCGCTGTGACTAGGAAATGAGCTTCAGCCACTCGTCCTCGGTGAGCACCTGGACGCCGTGTTTCTTGGCCTCGGCCAATTTGGAGCCGGCACCAGGGCCGGCAACCACATAGTCGGTCTTCTTCGAGACCGAGCCAGCGGCCCTGGCGCCCAGGCGCTCGGCGGTGGCCTTGGCCTCCTCGCGCGTCATCTTCTCGAGGCTGCCGGTAAACACCACGGTTTTGCCGGCGATAAACGAGTCGGTCTTGGGCTTTTCGGCGTCGAGGATGGTCACTTCCCTGACCAAGCGATCGACAATGCCGCGGTTGTGACTTTCGCGGAAATAGGCGGCGACGGCGGCGATAACCGTATCGCCGATCTGATCGAGCGCATCCATCTCGGCAATGGTTTCCTCGTCACCTTTGACGACCTTCAAACAGGCGTCGTGGAACGCCTTCCAGGAGCCGTAGCCGCGGGCCAAAGCGAGGGCTGTCGTTTCACCAACTTGTCGGATGCCGAGCGCGAAGATAAACCGTTCGAGCGAAATCTCGCGGCGCTGCTCGATGGCCGCAAACAGATTGCGTACCGAGGTTTCGCCGTAGCCTTCCTCTTCGAGCAATTCTTTCCTGTGCTTTTTTCCCAGCATGAAAATGTCGGCCGGCTCTTTGACCCATTCCTTCTCGAAGAACATTTCGATTTGCTTTTCGCCCAAGCCTTCGATGTCGAAGGCACGGCGCGAGCAGAACAGTTTCAGATGCTCGATTTTCTGATACGGGCAGGCGAATTCGCCGGTGCAACGGTTGCGCGCGCCCTCCTCGCCCGCCGAAGTTTCCTCGCGCACCACATCGGTGTGCAAATAGCACGGGCATTTTTTGGGGAAGTGATAGGGTTTGGCGTCCTTCGGACGCTTGTCCAGCACCACGTCGACCACCTGTGGGATGACGTCGCCGGCGCGCTGGATGATGACGGTATCGCCGATCCGGATGTCGCGGCCCTCGCGCAGTTGTTCGCCATCGCCGCCGATGCCTTTGATGTAGTCCTCGTTGTGCAGCGTGGCGTTTTGCACGACTACGCCACCGACGCCGACCGGCTCGAGTTGCGCTGTGGGCGTGAGCGTACCGGTGCGCCCGACCGTGATCAGAATGCCGCGCACGACCGTGATCGCGCGCTCGGCCGGGAACTTGTGCGCGATCGCCCAGCGTGGACTACGCGACACGAAGCCGAGCCGCTCCTGCCAGTCGAGCCGGTCGACTTTGTAGACGACGCCATCAATGTCGTAGTCAAGCTTGGCGCGTTTCTGTTCGATCTGGCGATGAAACGCGATCAGATCCTCGGTCGAACGGCAAAGCTTGGTCAGCGGGTTGGTCTTAAAGCCGCAGGTCTCGAACCATTTGATCATGCCGGATTGGGTACCGGCCGGCATGTCGCTGATCTCGCCCCAAGCATAGGCGAAAAAGCCGAGCGGGCGCGACGCGGTGATGGCCGGGTCCTTTTGGCGCAACGAGCCGGCGGCGGAATTGCGCGGATTAACGAAGGTTTGCTCGCCGGCTTCGGCCTGGCGCTTGTTGAGCGCGAGGAAGCCGCTTTTGGTCATGTAGACCTCGCCGCGCACCTCGCAGATTTTCGGCACGTGCCTGACCTTAAGATGTTGCGGCACTTCCTTGATCGTCTTGATATTGGCGGTAACGTCCTCGCCTTCGGCGCCGTCGCCGCGGGTGGCGGCGGTCACAAGCTCACCATCCTCGTAGCGCAGCGACATCGACAGGCCATCGATCTTGGGCTCGGCGCTGAAGACGACGTCTTCGTCGTCGGAGAGCTTCAAGAAGCGCCGGATGCGAGCGACGAAATCGGCCACGTCCTGATCGGCGAAGGCGTTGTCGAGCGACAGCATCGGCAGCGCATGGCGGACTTTCTTGAACTTGCCGGTGGGTGCGGCGCCAACTTTCAGTGAGAGCGATTCAAACGTGCGCAGATAGGGGAAGCGTACCTCGATGGCGTTGTAACGCTTGCGCAGGTCGTCATATTCGGCGTCCGAGACGGTCGGGCGGTCCTGCTGGTAGTAGCGCTTGTCGTGCTGGGTGATTTCGCTTTGCAAGCGCGCGTATTCGGCCTTCGCCTGCTTGGCGGTTAGTAGATCGACCGGCGTCTTGTCGGTCTGAACTTTCGACTTGCTACTCTTCGCCATTTTACTCTACGCGTTGGCGGACGACTACGACGCCGCCTTGATCAGGCGTTCGGCGGCGGCGCGGGCCTCATTGGTGATCTCGGCGCCGGCCAGCATACGGGCGATCTCCTCGCGGCGGCGCTCGGCCGCCACTTCGGTGACGCGGGTGGCGACCCGTTTGCCCTTTTCCAGAGCGTCCTTGCTGATGACGTAGTGCCGGTCGGCCTGGGCCGCAACCTGAGGTGCGTGGGTCACCGCCAGCACCTGGACGCCGGAGGCCAGCCGCGCCAACCGCACGCCGATGGCGTCGGCCACCGCGCCGCCAACACCGGTATCGATCTCGTCGAACACCAAAGTCGGGGCCGAGCCGCGATCGGCCAACACCACCTTGAGCGCCAGCAGAAAGCGCGCCAATTCGCCGCCGGAGGCGACCTTCATCAGCGGCCCGGGCCGCGTGCCTGGATTGGTCTGCACCCAGAATTCGACCCTATCGATACCATTTGGACCCGCGGCGGCGGCATCGCTGACGATCTCGGTCGAGAATTTCGCTCGCTCCAGCTTGAGCGGCTTGAGCTCGCCATTCACAGCCTTGTCGAGCGCGGCGGCGGCCTTCAAGCGCGCCTTCGACAACTTGCCGGCGGCGGCCCGATAATCGGCCTCCGCTTTCGCGGCGGCGGCGACAAGTTCCTTGAGCCGGTCTTCGCCGGCGTCGATCAGCGCGATATCGGATTTGTATTTGGCGGCGAGCGTGGCCAGTTCGTCCACCGGCACGTTGTATTTGCGGCCCACGGCGCGCAGCGCGAACAGGCGCTCCTCGATGCGCTCCAGCTCGGCGGGATCGAAATCGGCTGTGCGAAGTGCCGCTTCAAGATGGCCGCGGGTTTCCTCCAGCGCGGTGAGTGCCGTATCGAGCGCCTTCACCGCCGGCTCGACCAGGCTCGGCGCCTGCGCCGCGCGCCGCTCCAGCCTCCGGATCACGCCCGCCAGCGCCGGCACGCTCGAACTAGCGCCGGCGATCACGTCATGCGCGTCACGCAGATCCTCGGCCACCTTCTCGGCCTGCATCATGCCGGTTCGGCGATCAGCCAGCGCGGTTTCCTCGCCGGATTGCGGCGCCAGTTTGTCAAGTTCGTCGACGGCGTGACGGAGCCAGTCGCCCTCGCGCTTGGCGCGCTCGACCTCGGCGCGATGGGCTTGCGCCGCGTCTTCCGCCGCGCGGCGCGCCTGCCAAAATTCAGCGACCTTGGCCGCGTCCGCTTCCAATCCGACCGAGGCATCGAGCAGGCGGCGGTGGGTGGCGGCATCGACCAGCGCGCGTTCGTCGTGCTGGCCGTGGATCTCGACCAGCGCACCGCCTAGTTCCTTCATGACCTGCACGCTGACCGGCTGATCGTTGACGAAGGCGCGCGTCCGTCCATCCGAAAACTGCACACGGCGGAGAATGAGTTCGTCCTCGGCCGGGATGTCGTTGGCCTTAAGCAGGGCGCGCGCCGGGTGGGCGCGACCGACCTCGAACACCGCCGTCACCTGGCCCTGCTCGATCCCCTGGCGCACCAGCGCCTGGTCGCCGCGGGCGCCCAAAGCCAGGGCAAAGGCGTCGAGCAGGATCGACTTGCCGGCGCCGGTCTCGCCGGTCAGCACGGCAAGGCCTTTGGCGAAATCGATGTCGAGCCGGTCGATCAGGACGATGTCGCGGATTGAAAGCCGGGAGAGCATGGACGGCACGAATCCAATGAGGTCGCGCCATCATTAAAGACGATCACGCCCCGCACAAGGTCTATGCTCAGGCCGGCGGAGCCGGTCTCGAGTGTCAACCGCGAAGCTGTGAACCGGCGGTGGAAGGGCCTAACCCAGCCCGACCTTGCTGAAAGCCCGGCTGATCCAAGAGCCCTTGTTCTCCACCGGCTCGCTGCCGCCGGTTTTCACCAGCACATAAGCGTGCTTGTACCAGACGCTGTCGGGGAAATTATGCCCGAGTACGGCGGCGGCGGTCTGGGCTTCGTCGGCAATGCCGAGCGCCATATAGGCTTCGGTTAGCCGCATCAGCGCCTCTTCGACGTGACGCGTAGTCTGGTACTTGGTGACCACGACTTTGAAGCGGTTGATGGCGCCGGTGTAGTCCTTCTTTTCCAGATAATAGCGCCCAATCTGCATTTCCTTGCCGGCGAGCTGGTCGACAGCCACCTGGATCTTTTGCTTGGCGCTCAGCGAATACTCGCTGGTCGGATATTTGCGGCTCACTTCCTGCAGCGCGGCGAGCGCCTTCTCGGTGCGCGCCTGGTCGCGGGTGATGTCTGGAATTTCGTCGAAATAGGACGCGCCGATCAGATATTGCGCGTAAGCGGCGTCCGCGCTGCCAGGATGGAGCGTGATGTAGCGCTGGGCGCCGGCGACACAATCGTCATAACTGGCGGCCTGGTAATAGGCATAGGACGACATGATCAGCGACTTGCGCGCCCATTCCGAATACGGGTGCTGGCGATCGACTTCCTCGAACTTCTTGGCCGCATCCAGCGGTTTCTTCCGGACGTTGAGGAGATAGAGGCCCTCGTTGTAGAGCCGGTCGGCCGCCTCATCGGGCACCGTTTCTTCCTTGTTGAACAGATTGAAGCCGCTGCAGGCACCCAAGCTCGCCGCCAGCAACACCATCGCCACCGCGCGCGCGAAGCGGCGCCGGCCGACGCCTGCGGGCGCGCGCGCTTGGTCCGCCGCTGCGGTTACCTTTGACATGGATTCTTTGGGCACAAACTCAAATCCCACACGTTCGTGTCCGGTCCCCCAAGGCCATGGCGTAAAGCTTGCCGGCCCGGCTTCTATCCGCGCTTGGTTTAGACGAAAAAGTGCGGTTCCGCCAAGGGATTAAGCGGACATTCGGCCGGGATTAAGGCGGAAGGTTAAGCTTAAATCCTGAGGTTTTTCAGGACATTTCCGGCCCGTAGGCCGCTGCTACCAGCCCGGCGCCGACTAGCGCCTGAGCGCGTGTCCGGCGGGCCGGTTCGGCGGCCGCCTCGATTACTCGCCAGGCGGTCGGATCGGCCATCAGCGCGGACAGCACCGCGTGGTTGAGCTTGTGGCCGCCGCGGATAGTGCGATAGGCCGCGATCAGCGGCTGTCCGGCCAAGGCAAGATCGCCGATGGCGTCGAGGATCTTGTGGCGTACGAATTCGTCGGTAAAGCGCAAGCCTTCCGGATTGAGCACACGGTCTTCGGTGACGACCAAGGTATTGGCGAACGAGGCGCCGAGCGCGTAGCCGGCGCTCCACAATTTCGCGACGTCCTTCATGAAGCCGAAAGTACGGGCGCGCGCGATCTCGCGGCGGAACGTGTCCGGCTCGATATCGAGCGCAAGCGCCTGCTTGCCGATTAGCGGATGATCGAATTCGATTTCGGCCTCGACCCGGAAGCCATGCTCGTAGGGCCGAAGTTCGCCGTGCGCGCCATCCTTGGACACATGCACCGGCTTGATGACTTCAATATAGCGCCGCGGAAGCGCGCGCGTCGTGAGCCCAGCCTGATCGAGCGCCTCGACAAAGGCGGCGGCGCTGCCGTCCATGATCGGCACTTCCGGCCCGTCGATTTCGACCACGACGTTGTCGACATGCAGCCCGCGCAAGGCGGCGAGCAGATGTTCGGCCGTCGAGCAGAGCGGACCTTTGGCATCGCCAAGCACGGTGGCAAATTCGGTGGCGGTAACCGCGCGCACGTCGGCGCGAATTTCGCGCTCGGTGGCGCCGTCGGCGGATACGCGCTGGAAAACAATGCCGGTGTCGTCGTCGGCGGGATGTAACGTCAGGGTTACGGGGCTGCCGGAATGCACGCCGATGCCGGAAACGGCAATGTGGTCGCGCAACGTTGTCTGCTTAGCACCCTTCATCGTACCCGTTTACGCCGGCTCGCAAGCCGCGCGTCCCATCCCAAGCCCTCCGAGGGGCCACATTTTAGCCTTCAAGTCAGCAGCTGCCTGCGGTCTGGAAGGCGCCCCAGGGATCGAAAAGTCCCTTTCACGCCTGAAACTTAGGTCATTACCCCGGCTTTCTCCAACTCACGTCTTCTTACCAACTGTTACTCTTTTTTGCCGCAATTAATGGGCGAACGGCCAGTCCCGAGCCGGATTTACCTTACCAGACCAGCCTTGCGCACTTAACAGGCAGCATTCGAATGAACAGGAAATCAACCTGGCGACGACAACAAAGTCGTTTTAATTCAATAAGTTAAACAAACTCACAGGCAACCGGTTGCTAACAGAACGGCCCCGTTCTGGGTTCCAGAGGGGGCCGTTCTAGGATTCTACGGGGCCGTCAGTTGGCCTGCCGGCGGAGGAAGGCCGGGATGTCCAACTGGTCCTCCTCGGCCGAATTATGCACAGGCGCGGCACGGCCATGGGGGTCAAGTCCTTGGGGTGCCGAGCGCCGGGCATATTCCGATACCGGGTCGTCCGGCCGGCCTTCCGGGTTGCGGGCGGTCGGTCGTACCGGCCGCTCGAATTGCGGCATCGCCTGCGCGGTGCGCGGGGCACGGGGTGCTTCCGCCTCCTCCGCGCGCCGGCCGAGACCGACCGAAGCCAGCCGCTGCATCAGCGACATGCGGCGCTTCTCGGGGTGATCGTCGGCGAGTTCGCCGCGCTGTGCCTTGATTTCGTTCTGCGCCGGCAACGGCAGTTCGTCGATGCGCGGCATGCGCGGCGTTCGCGCCACCGCCCGGTCGGGCGCCGGCGGGATGAACGCCTTCGGCATTGGCGGTTCGGCGTGCGCCGCCTCGCCCGTCGCCGGTTCGAACAGTGACGGCTTCATGGGCATCGGCCGGATCGAGACCTCATCGAGACTGTTCGGCGCTAGGAGCGCTGCCGCAACCGCGGCATGCGCTGCAGTTTCGATTGCCGCGGTGCTGGCGGCAGCCGGCTGCGGCGCCGGCGTACGCTCGATGCGGTCGGCGGCGCGCACGCTGCGCACCTTGCCCGCCAGTTCCTTGAGCGCAGCCTCCGGCTGCGACGTCTGGCGCTGCACGCCGGCATGGTCGATGCCGGTCGCCACCACCGAAACGCGGATGATGCCTTCCAAGCTTTCGTCGAAAGTGGCGCCGACGATGATGTTGGCGTCCTGGTCGACCTCCTCGCGGATGCGGGTGGCGGCCTCGTCGACTTCGTACAGCGTCAGGTCCTTGCCGCCCGTGATCGAGATCAACAGGCCCCTGGCGCCCTTCATCGAGGCGTCGTCGATCAGCGGATTGGCGATCGCGGCTTCGGCGGCGGTAAGCGCGCGCTTCTCGCCGGAAGCCTCGCCGGTGCCCATCATCGCCTTGCCCATCTCCTTCATCACCGCGCGTACATCGGCGAAGTCGAGATTGATGAGGCCTTCCTTGACCATCAGGTCGGTGATGCAGGCGACGCCCGAATAGAGCACCTGGTCAGCCATCGCGAAGGCGTCGGCGAAGGTGGTCTTTTCGTTGGCGACCCGGAACAGGTTCTGATTCGGGATGATCAACAAAGTATCGACCACCTTATGCAGTTCGACGATGCCGGCTTCCGCGAAACGCATGCGGCGCTGGCCCTCGAAGTGGAACGGCTTGGTGATCACGCCGACGGTGAGGATGCCGAGCTCGCGCGCGGCCTTGGCGATGACCGGTGCAGCACCTGTGCCGGTGCCGCCGCCCATGCCGGCGGTGACGAACACCATGTGCGCGCCGGTGAGATGATCGCGGATTTCGTCGATCACTTCTTCAGCAGCGGCACGCCCGACGTCGGGCTGCGAGCCGGCGCCGAGACCCTCGGTCACCTGCGCGCCCATCTGGATGATGCGCTCGGCCTTGGACATCGTGAGCGCCTGCGCGTCGGTATTGGCGACGACGAAGTCGACGCCTTGCAGACCGGCCGCGATCATGTTGTTGACCGCATTGCCACCGGCACCGCCGACGCCGAACACGGTAATTCGCGGCTTCATCTCGCGAATGTCTGGAATCTTCAGATTGATCGTCATGTTTGCCTCTTTGGTGCACGGGCAGCAGGCAGCGCATTGCGCCCGCACGCCGTCGAACAGGACCGGTCCGCCGCCGGTGCCTTCGTGGTTCCGTTGTTGTGGGTCAGAAGCTTTCGCGTAGCCATCGTCCAACCCGTGCCATGTAACCGCCCGTTCCTGTCATCAATTGCCGCGTTCGCCGCGGTTCGAAGTGTTCAAGATGTGCCGCTTGCGGATAGACCAGAAGCCCCGCGGCCACGGCGAACGCCGGACCTTTGGCCGCTTCCGGCAAACCCGCCAATCCAAGGGGACGCCCGATACGCACAGGCCTACGCAAAATCCGCGCCGCGAGATCCGCGATGCCGGCGAGCTGGCTTGCACCGCCCGTGAGCACCACGCGTGCGCGCGGTTCGGCCGCGAACGGCGAAGCCTTGAGCCGGTCGCGCACCATTTCGAGGATTTCCTCGACCCGCGGCTTGATGATTCGCACCAGCGCCGCCCGCGAAACGAATTGCGGCGGTTCGCGCTCATCATCTCCCACCGGAGGGACCGTGATCATGTCGCGCTCGTCCGATCCCCCGGTCAAAACACTGCCATAAATCGCTTTGATTCGCTCAGCATCCGCGATCCGGGTGTTGAGACCGCGGGCGAGATCCATGGTGACGTGGTGGCCACCGAGCGCAAAACCATCGGCGTGCACGAATTTTCCACCGGAAAACACCGCAAGCGTGGTGGTTCCGGCCCCAAGATCGATGGTCGCGGCGCCCAAATCGGCTTCGTCGTCGGCCAAAACCGCTAAGCCGGACATGTAGGGCGAGGCGACCATGGCCTCGACCGCCAGATGGCTGCGTTCGACCGCCAGCATCAAATTGCGCACCGTCGCCACGTCGCTGGTGACCATGTGCATGTCGACGCCGAAGCGGGATCCCAGCATGCCGCGCGGCTCGCGGATGCCGCCGACCGCGTCGAGCGCATAACCAATCGGCAGCGAATGCAGCACGGCGCGCCCGTCGCGCACCGAATGGCGGCTGGCGGCCGCCAGCACGCGGCCGATGTCGCCATCGGTCACGGCGCCGCCGGCGAGTTCGATATTGGCGATGAAACGCTCGCTGCCGAGCCGGCCGCCGGATAGCGACACCACCACGGATTCGAGCTGAACCTTGGCCATGCTTTCGGCGATGTCGATGGCCTCGCGTACCCTCTCCTCGACCTCGACCAGGTCAACCACGCCGCCAGCCTTCATGCCGCTCGCGGCGGTATGGGCGAAGCCCAGGATCTGCACGCCGTGACTGCGCCGGCGCAGGACGTCCTGCGGCGCCTGCGGCTCGAGCCGCGCGATCAAACAGGCGATCTTGCTGGTGCCGATATCGAGACCGGCGACGACCGCGGCGCGGCGCGGCGACACCGGCTTCATCTTGGGCGTGAGGCCGAACCGCAGCACGGTCATGCGTCGGTCCCCTTCCCTTTGGGTTTCTTGTTCTTGTCGGCGGCCTTGATCGCCTCATCGCGCGCCGCGGCGGCGACATCGGATTGCCGCACCGTCACGCGGTCCGGTAGCCGCAGGTCGACGGCGACGATGTCGCGCGACAATAATTTTTTGTCGCGGTCGAGATCGGCCAGAATCCGCAGCGCCTGCTCGGGCTCGCGTTCCGGCAGCAGCACCTCGAGCCCGCTTTTGAGATGCAGGTTCCAGCGCCGCTCGGCGACCAGCACCGAGGCTTCGACCGACTTGGCGATCACCGGATAGCGCTTGAGCAAACCGAGGAAATCCTGCGCGCCGTGCTGGGCGCCGTCGCCGACCACCAGCGGCAACGCGGCGAAGCGTTGCGGCACGGAGCCTTCCAGCACGGTGCCGTCGGCGGCGATCAAATAGGTGCGGCCTTCCTTCTGCCAGAGCGCGAAAGCCTTGCGCTCGGTGACCTCGATGCGCAGCCGGTCGGGATAAAGCTTGAGCACCGCGGCTTGCGCGATCCACGGATTGGTCATCAGCCGGATGCGGGTTTGCGCGGCATCGAGAAACAGCAGCGATGAGCTTCCGGTCACGCCGGCGAGATTGAGGATGTCGTCGCGACTGACTTCATGTTGGCCGGCGAGCGCGACATCGGCGATGCGCAAGCCGACGCTGTTGGCGGCGCTGTCACAAATGTCCTGGATCTGCGCGGCGATATCCTGGGAGTGGTCGCCTTTGACAACGCCGTAATAGGTGCTGGCGAGCAGCAGCATGGCGGCGGCGCTGGCGCCGGCGCCGCGCGGCACTTTCAAATTGACCAGCGCCGAGCCGCAGCGGCGCGCAAAGCGCAACATGCCGGAATTCGTTGCCGGCCAAGCGGGCGCGCGCAGCCGCCGGGCGGCGGTGGCACGCCGCTTTAATCTTTGTTTCAGCGATTGAGCGAGGCGCCCTCGATCATCCATCGAAAGACCAGTCCCCTTAGCGGGCTTACGGCGGCGGCATGCCCGCGCGCGCTAAACCCCGGCCGTGCGCGCAGAAACGCAGCCAGCGCCTAGTCTTGGGGCGCTTTGGTAAACGATTAGTAAAGGTTTACGGATTGTGAGCGGGGGCGTTAAGTTAAGGAGGGGGCTGGCAAATTCGGTGCGACTGGGCCGCCCTTACCGATCCAGCGACGTGTCCTCGATCATCCAGCGCACCAGGTCCTCGAAAACGATGCCGGCGTCGACGGCAAGTTCGGGCACCAGCGAGGTTTCGGTCATGCCGGGTTGGGTATTCACCTCCAGGCAGGACAAGCCCTTTATGCCGGCGAGGCCATCGTCGTATCGGAAGTCGGACCGCGTGACGCCGCGGCAGCCGAGCGCGTTATGCGCCAAGAGCGAAAGCCGGCGGCATTCCTCATAGACCGCCGGCGCCACGGGGGCCGGCAGTAGATGTTTCGAGCCGCCGGGCGCGTATTTGGCCTCGTAGTCGTAAAATTTGGTGGCGGCGACGACCTCGATGACGCCGAGCGCTCGGTCGCCCATCACGGCGCAAGTGAGCTCCTTGCCGGGGATATAGGGCTCGACCAGCACGCGGTCGCCGAAGCGCCAATCGGGGCGCGTCAGCTCCTGCGGCGGATGTTTGTGATCCTCGCGCACGATGAAGACGCCGACGCTGGAGCCTTCCGCCACCGGCTTGATCACATAAGGCGGCGGCAGCAGATGTTTTTTCGCGGCTTCCACGCGCGACACCACCAGGCCGCCCGGCACCGGCACGCCGGCAGCCTTGAGCACGGTCTTGGCGATGTCCTTCTGCATGGCGAGCGAGGAGGCCAGTACGCCGGAATGGGAATAAGGAATGCCGAGAATTTCGAGCATGCCTTGCAGCGTGCCGTCCTCGCCGGGGCGGCCATGCAGGAGATTGAGCGCGCAGTCCGGCTTGAGGTCGGTCAGCAGGCGCGCGATGTCGCGCGTGACGTCGACGCGCGTGACGCGATAGCCGGCGCGCTCGGCGGCGTCCGCGCAGGGCTTGCCGGAGTTCAGCGAGACTTCGCGCTCGGCCGACCAGCCTCCCATCAGAACGGCGACGTGTTTCATGCGTTCACGGACAGGCCCTGATTCGCGTGACGTCTAATAGAATCGAGAAAAGTTGCGGCGTCGAGCGTTGTATTGCCAAGGCGGCGGGTGCCCGGCAAGCTTAACGCATGGCGATGCGGGCGCTTTGTGTTCTGGCGATGGCGGGCTTGGCGATGGCAGGCTTGGCGATGGCAGGCTTGGCGATGCTGGGCGCGCCGGTGCGTGCCGAACCGCTGCCGCCGATGGTGGGGATCGAGGAAGGCTCGGCCGCAGCGTTTGAACGCGCCGCATTGTTCGCGGAGCTGCGCGCCGCCAAAGGCGACGCCGAGGCGCGTGTTATCGAAGACAAGATCTGGAAATTCTGGCGCGGCTTCGCCGATGAGGAGTCCAAGCGCCTCCTGGAGGTGTCGCGCGAGGCGCAACTGCGTTTCGACATCGGCAATGCGCTGCTGGCGATGGAAGCGCTCACCAAACACCAGCCGCAATTTGCCGAAGGCTGGAACCAATACGGCTATATGCTGTTTTTGGCGAACAGCTACGATCCGGCGCTGGCGGCGATCGACAAAGTCATTGCGCTCGAACCGATGCACTATGCGGCGCTCGCCGGCCGCGGCACCATTCTGATCCAGCAGGGCAAGGAGGCGGAGGCGCAAGCCCCGCTCAAGCGCGCGCTGGCGATCAATCCGTGGCTGAAGGAGCGCAATCTCATCGGCAAGGACCCGGTACCAATCCCTTGAGCGCTACGCGACGCCGATCCGTTTGATTTCCCATTCCAGATCGACGCCGGTATGCGTCTTCACCCGTTCGCGCACGGTTTCGCCGAGCGTCTCGATGTCGGCCGCGGTCGCGCCGCCGAGATTGATGAGAAAATTGCAGTGCAGCTCGGAGACCTGCGCCTGGCCGACCTTGAACCCGCGGCAGCCGGCGTCCGCAATCAGTTTCCAAGCGTTGTGACCGGGAGGATTCTTGAAGGTCGAGCCGCAGGTCTTGTTTTTCGGCTGGGTGGCCTCGCGCTTTTTCTTGATTTCGGCCATCTCGGCGGCGATCTGCTCGGGATCGCCCGGGCGGCCCTGAAGCAGCGCCTGGGTAAAAACGATATCGTCGGGCGCGCCGGAGCGGCGGTAGCTGAAATTCATCTCGGCATTGCTGAGCGTGCGCAGATTGCCCCGGCGGTCGATGGCGCGCGCCTCGATCAACACATCTTTGGTCTCGCCGCCATAAGCGCCGCCGTTCATGCGCAGCGCACCGCCGACCGAACCGGGAATGCCGCTGAGAAACGCGAGGCCCGCGACGCCGGCCGGTTGCGCTGCGCGCGCGACATGGGCATCGAGCGCAGCACTGCCGGCCCGCACGCGATGGCCCTCCTCGACCGCGATATCGTTGAAGCCGCGGCCAAGCCGGATCACCACGCCGGGCACGCCGCCGTCTCGGATGATGAGATTGGAGCTGGCGCCGATCACGCTGACCGGAATGTCGGCCGGCGCGCCTTTAAGAAAATAACTCAGATCGGCCTCATCGGCCGGCATGAACAGCGCCTGGGCCGGCCCGCCGACGCGAAACCAGCTTTGGATATCGAGCGACTGATTGGCCAGCAGGCGTCCCCGCAGCTCGGGCATCCTGGTTTTCAGATCGGGGACGATGTCGGGAAAGCTCATAGCGCCTTCAATTCGCTCGGCAACGCATAGGCCCATTGCGTGATCGAGCCGGCGCCGAGGCAGACGACGTAGTCGCCGGGCTTGGCCAATTCCTTGATCAGGCCGGCGAGTTTTTCCGGCCCTGCCAGCGGGATCGCCTGCTTGTGGCCGTGGGCGCGCAGGCCCTGCACCAGCGCGTCGCGGTCGGCGCCGGCGATCGGCGCTTCGCCGGCTGGATAGACCGGCGCCACAACCACCGCATCAGCATCATTGAAGCAGGTACAGAACTGCTCGAACAAATCGTGCAGCCGCGTATAGCGGTGAGGCTGCATCACCGCGATCACTTGGCCTTTAGCGCTCTCGCGCGCGGCGCGCAAGACGGCCGCGATCTCGACCGGATGATGGCCGTAGTCGTCGATGATGACCGCGCCGTTCCACTCGCCCACTTTCGTGAAGCGGCGCTTGACGCCGCCGAAACCGCCGAGCGCCTTGCGGATCACGGCATCCTTGATGCCGAGTTCGTGCGCCACCGCCACCGCCGCCGTCGCGTTGAGTGCGTTGTGGCGGCCCGGCATCGGCAGCGTGAGTTTATCGATGGCGTGCGTCGCCTTGCCCTCGCGGTCGCGGAACAACACCGAGAATTGCGACTGACCGTTTTGATGCGCGATGTCGGCCATGCGGACATCGGCCTGCGGATTTTCGCCGTAGGTGAGAATACGGCGGTCTTCCAGTTTTCCGACCAGCGTCTGCACCACCGGATGATCGGTGCACATCACCGCGAAGCCATAGAACGGAATGTTCTCGACAAAGGCGCGGAAGGCGTCCTGCACCGCCTCGAAAGTATGAAAATGATCGAGATGCTCGGGGTCGACATTAGTGACGATGGCAATGTCGGCCGGCAGCTTCAGGAACGTGCCGTCGGATTCGTCGGCTTCCACCACCATCCAGTCGCCGGCGCCCAGCCGCGCATTGGTGCCGTAGGCGTTGATGATGCCGCCATTGATCACGGTCGGATCGAGACCGCCGGCATCGAGCAACGCGGCCACCATTGAGGTGGTCGTGGTCTTGCCATGGGTGCCGGCGATCGCCACGCAACTTTTCAGCCGCATCAACTCGGCCAGCATTTCGGCGCGCCGCACCACCGGCAGGCGCAAGCCGCGCGCGGCGATCAGTTCGGCATTGTCGCGCTTGATGGCGGAGGAGACGACGACCACATCGGCGCCGTCGATATTCTCGGCCTTGTGGCCGATGGCGACCCTGATGCCTTTGTCACGCAGCCGCTTGACGTTGGCGCCTTCGGCCACGTCCGAGCCGGTGACGGTGTAGCCGAGATTGGCCAGCACCTCGGCAATGCCGCTCATGCCGATGCCGCCGATGCCGACGAAGTGCACCGGGCCTATGTCGCGCGGCAGTTTCATGAAGCGCCCTTTAACTTCTCATGTTGTGAAGCTAAATAATCCAAACATTTGCTCGCGTAATCTTGTCAAGCAACTTTCTTCAACGGTTTGATGTGACGCACGTCCACTTTGCGTTGCGCCTGCCAAGTATCATAGGCCGCCTGCATTCTCACCCAAATTCCCGGATCGTCGCTAAACAACCGACCAAGCAGCACAGCGACCTCCGGCGTGACCGGCTTCTTCTCAGCCATGATCGCATGAAGGTGCTGGCGGGAAATGCCCAGCAAGCCGGCAACCTCACGCACTGAACGGTTAACAGCAGGGATAACATCCTCGCGAAGCAGCGCGCCAGGATGCGTCGGGCAGCGATTAGGATTGCGCTTGGCAACATATGCCATGTCTGTCTCCACTAGTGATACTGTTCGAGATCAATCTCGTAGGCGTGACCGTCAGCAAACTCGAATGTAATGC
>DASRLF010000060.1:0-21208 GCA_035648555.1 Pseudolabrys sp. | reverse complement strand
CGAGAATATGTTCGGCAGGCTCAAGGACTGGCGACGCGTTCATACCCGCTACGACCGATGCGCTCACACATTCATGTCCGCAATCTGCATCGCCGCCATCGTCATCTTCTGGCTATAATCAATGAGTCCTGACCCTAGGTCACGGAGTTCCGTGAACCCACCCGAATCCTGGCCGAATATGCCTTGCGATACTGCGGCTGCGGCTTGGTTAAGCGGCTAACAAGTAAGGTAAAGGGCGGGTTCCTTTTGAAATTCATATTTGAAGCGCTTACGCGTTGATCTCGTGTTTCAGGAGGAACGCATGCGTAAGCTCTCCGCAGTGGCCGTAGCCATGATTTTGGCGATCGCGCTCTACTTCACCCTGTTCTGGGGCCTCGACGCATTGCGCATTCTGACCTCGCCGACCTACGGCCTGGACGATGTCTGGCACGCGCAATTCATTTTCGTCATCGGCAGCATGCTCGGCCTCGGCCCCACGGGGCTGCTCAAGCTCGCCGCCTTCTTCGGCGTGCTTAAGCTCGCGGTAGCCGGCATCTGCGCGCTGCATATTCTCGACCGATGCCGCGCCTTTGTCGGCGGCAAGGCGAATTCCGAAGTTCTCGAGGGTGGCCTGATTCTGATCGTGTTGATCAGCATCGCGTCGGTTGGTCCGGCGGTGTCGTCACAGAATTCCGAACTGCTGCGCGAGGGGGCCCTGCAACTCACGCTCGCCGCGATCGCCGCGGGACTTTGTCTGGTCGAGCGCAAATACAGCCGTGCTACCGATGACGTTGCGCCGGCGGTTTCGACCGAACTCGCCGCCACATCGCGCGGCGCGCCCTGGTTTTCCCCGTTCCGGTAACGGGCGGCGCTATTTTGTTTTCTGGATTTCCGCCATCACCTCGGCGGCTTCCTTGAAGGCGTGATTGGCGGCCGGCACGCCGCAGTAAATCGCCTGCTGCAAAATTACTTCCTTGATATCGGTCTCGGAAAATCCGCCGCCTGACAGTGCAGCGCGCACATGCAGGCGGAATTCGTCCCATTGACCGAGCGCGATCATGGTGCCGAGCACCAGCACGCGGCGTGTGCGCTCGTCGTAATGCGGCCGCGTCCACACCTCGCTCCAGGCATAGCGGGTGATCAACTCCTGGAATTCCTCGTTGAACGGTGTTTTCTTGGCATTGGCGCGGTCGACCCATTCATGGCCCAGCACCTTGCGGCGTTTGGCCATGCCTTTGTCGTAGCGTTCCTTCTCGTCCATAGGCGCAGCCTCTAGTGGAGGAAGTTCAGCACGGCTTCGGCGAATGCTTTCGGCTGTTCGACATTGGAAATATGCGCGGCGTCGAGCGCCACTAGCTTGGCGCCCTTGATCTGCTGCGCGATCGCTTCGCCGGCGGAAGGCGGCGTCGCCGGATCCTGTTTGCCGACAATGACCAAGGTCGGAGTCGTAACGCGCGGATTGCTGGCGCGGAAATCCATGTCGCGGATAGCTTCGACGCAGGCGACATAGCCGGCCGGATTGGTGGCGGTGAACATTTCCGTCATACGGGCGATGGCCTGCGGCGCGCGGTCACGAAAGCCCTTGGTGAACCAGCGCTCCATATTGGGACCGACCAGGTCACCGAGACCTTTTTCCTGCACGAATTTGATGCGGTCGGCCCACGGAGCCTTGTCGGCGTAATAGAAATTTGTGTTGGCGAGAACGAGCTTCTCGACACGATCGGCAGCATTGGCGCCGAGCCATTGGCCATCCATCCCGCCCATCGACAGGCCGCACCAATTCATCTTTTTTATTTTAAGTGCGTCGAGTACAGCGAGAATGTCGCGGCCGAAACGATCGAAGCTGTAAGGGCCCTTGGGCGAGCCGGATTTGCCGTGGCCGCGACGGTCGTAGCGCACCAGCCGGAAGTGCTTGGCAAATTCCGCCGCCTGATCGTCCCACATGTGCAGATTGGTGCCGAGCGAATTCGACAGCATCAACACGGGCGCCCCCTCGCGGCCTTCGACCTCGACGTAGATTGGGCAGCCATCGGCGTCGATCATCGGCATGGAATTCCTCCCCTAAGGATGGTTTTTAATTGTATCGATTTGGCTTGATGTATTCTTGGCCGACACACTTAAAGCGGTCCGCGCTCGCTGCATAGCTCTTTTCAGCAGCCTCGCGAGGGCTTAAGTCGGGGTCTCATACTGCGTGACCTAAGGAGAGCGTGCCGATGGCGATGGTAATGACCGGGGAGGTCCAACTCCCAGCCAGCCGCGAGGTTGTCTATGCCAAGCTCAACGATGCCGAGGTGCTCAAAGCCTGCATCCCCGGTTGTGAGGAGCTCAACAAGCTTTCCGATACTGAAATGACGGCTGTGGCCACCACCAAAATCGGTCCGGTGAAGGCGCGCTTTAAGGGCAAGGTCCATCTTACCGACCTCGATCCGCCCAACGGCTACAAGATTTCCGGCGAGGGCGACGGCGGCGTTGCCGGCTTTGCCAAAGGCGGGGCCAGTGTTTCGCTGACTGAAAAGGATGGCGGCACACTGCTGACCTACAACGTCGAGGCGCAGATTGGCGGCAAGCTCGCCCAGCTCGGCCAACGCCTGGTCAATGGAGCCGCCAAAAAGATCGCCGATGACTTTTTCAAGAATTTCGCGGCCAATGTGACGGCCGGCTAGCGCGAAATCACCACGGTTTGAGCTAATTCCTGCTTCGGAATCCCTTGACCCGGCAGGCGGTCGGGGTTCAGAGTTATTTTTGTTCTAAGGCGCTTTCGGCCCAAAATCGGCCGAGAACCGCCGCCGCCCCTGCCGGGCGAAGCGAAAAGAGGGCTTTTGGCCCCGATTTGGGAGGAAGATCATGCCAGCGGTGTCCATGACGGTGAACGGAAAACCGGTCACCGGTGACGTCGAAGCGCGCACTTTATTGGTGCAATTCCTGCGCGAAGATCTCCGGCTCACCGGCACCCATGTCGGTTGCGACACCTCGCAATGCGGCGCCTGCGTCATTCATCTCGACGGCATCGCGGCCAAGTCCTGTACCCTGCTCTCGCTTCAGTGCGAGGGCGCTAATGTCACCACCATCGAGGGCCTGGCCGAGCCGGGCGGCGCCTTGCATCCGATGCAGGAAGCTTTCCGCGAGCACCACGGCCTGCAGTGCGGTTATTGCACGCCCGGCATGATCATGTCGGCGCTCGATATCGTGCGACGCCGCGGTAACGATCTCGACGAGCATACGATCCGCGAGCAGCTCGACGGCAATATCTGCCGCTGCACCGGCTACCACAACATCGTCAAGGCAATCGCCTCGGGAGCCAAGAACATGGCCAAAGGCGGCGCGCCGCGTCAGGCTGCCGAGTAGTTAAGGAATTCAACGGGAGGAGACCGCCATGAGCGCGACCGGGATCGGCGCGGCGGTGCGCCGCAAGGAAGACTTCCGCTTCATTACCGGCAACGGCCAATACACCGACGACGTGGTGCGTCCGGGCGAGACCCGTGCCGTGTTCGTGCGCTCGCCGCACGCCCACGCCAAAATCAAGAGCATCGACGTTGCGGCTGCCAAGAAACTGCCGGGTGTCGTTGACGTGCTCACCGGCGGCGATCTCGCCACCGACAAGATCGGCAACCTGATCTGCGGCTGGATGATCCATTCCAAGGACGGCTCGCCGATGAAGATGGCGGCGCATCCGGCGCTCGCCTCCGGCAAGGTCAATTGCGTCGGCGATGCGGTGGCGGTGGTGATCGCGGAAACGATGGCGCAAGGCCGCGACGCCGCTGAGAAGGTCAAGGTCGATTACGAAGTACTCACCGCCGTGGTCGATCCGGCCAAGGCGCAAGCCGCGGGCGCGCCGCAGATCCACCCCGACATCGCCAACAACACGATCTATCAGTGGCACCTTGGCGATGCCAAGGCGACCGACGCGGCCTTCGCCGCTGCCAAGCACGTCACCAAGCTCGACATCGTCAACAACCGTCTGGTGCCGAACGCGATCGAGCCGCGCGCGGCAATCGCCGACTATAACGCGGGCAGCGATCATCTCACGCTCTGGAATACGTCGCAGAACCCGCATGTTGCGCGGCTGGTCATTTCCGCATTCGTCGGCATCGCGCCGGAACACAAATTGCGGGTGATCGCGCCCGATGTCGGCGGTGGCTTCGGCTCCAAGATTTTCATCTATCCGGAAGAAGTCGTCTGCCTGTGGGCGTCACGCAGGGTGCGGCGTCCCGTGAAATGGGTTGCGGATCGCACGGAATCATTCCTGACCGACGCGCACGGCCGCGATCACGTTACCCATGCGGAATTGGCGCTTGACGCCAATGGGAAGATTCTGGCGCTGCGCGCCAAGACGATCGCCAATCTTGGCGCTTACATGTCCACCTTCTCGTCATCGGTGCCGACGTATCTCTACGGCACACTGCTATCGGGCCAGTACGATATTCCGTCGATCTATTGCGAGGTGGACGCGGTCTATACCAACACGGCGCCGGTCGACGCATATCGCGGCGCCGGGCGGCCCGAGGCGACCTTCGTGGTGGAACGGCTGGTGGAAGTCGCGGCACGCCAGACGGGCGTCGAGCCCACCGAACTGCGCAAGCGCAATTTCATCAAGACATTCCCGCATCAGACCCCGGTGATCATGGCCTATGACGCCGGCGACTATCTTGCCTCGATGAAGAAGGCGCTGGAGATCGCCGACGTGAAGGGGTTTGCCAAACGCAAGCGCGAAGCGGCGCGCCACGGCAAGCTGCGCGGCCTTGGTTATTCGACCTATATCGAGGCCTGCGGCATCGCGCCCTCGCAGGCGGTCGGTTCGCTCGGCGCCGGCGTCGGTCTGTGGGAATCTGCCGAAGTGCGGGTCAATCCGGCCGGCTCGGTGGAAGTGCTCACCGGCTGTCATGCACACGGGCAGGGCCACGAGACGACCTTCGCGCAACTCGTCTCGGAGCGCCTTGGCATCCCGTTCGAAAATGTTTCCATCGTGCACGGCGACACCGACAAGGTGCAGTTCGGCATGGGCACCTATGGTTCTCGTTCGGGCGCGGTCGGCATGTCGGCGATCGTGAAGGCGCTCGACAAAATCGAGATTAAGGCCAAGAAGGTCGCGGCCTTCATGCTGGAAGCGGCGGAAGACGATATCGAATTCAAGGACGGCAAATTCACCGTCGCGGGCACCGACAAGTCGGCGGCCTGGGGTGACGTTTCGCTCAACGCCTATATCGCGCACAAATTCACCGGCGCCGAACTGGAGCCAGGGTTGAAAGAAACCTCGTTCTACGACCCGACCAATTTCAGCTTCCCAGCCGGCTGCCATATCTGCGAAGTCGAGGTCGATATCGATACCGGCAAGCCCGCGATTGTGAATTGGACCGCGGTCGACGACTTTGGCACCGTGATCAACCCGATGATCGTCGAGGGCCAAGTGCACGGCGGCATCGCGCAAGGGATAGGACAGGCGCTGTTGGAAGGCGCGGTCTATGACAAAGAAGGTCAATTGGTGAGCGGCTCATTCATGGACTACAGCATGCCGCACGCCCGTGACCTGCCGTCGTTCCAGATCGGATTGACGGAAACCAAATCGCCGTCGAACCCGCTCGGCATCAAAGGCTGCGGCGAGGCCGGCGCGATCGCCGCGCCCGCCGCGGTGATCAACGCCATTACCGATGCAATCGGGACTGAAAATCTAGCGATGCCCGCGACCGCCAACGCGGTGTGGTCGGCGCTGCAAGGCGCCAAACCGCGCCAAGCGGCCTAATAGGAGAGACCGATGTATAATTTCACTTTCCATCGTCCGACCACGGTTCGCCAGGCGGCGGGCCTGATGGCGCGCAATCCGGAGGGCAAGCTACTGGCCGGCGGCCACTCGCTGATCCCGGTAATGAAGCAGCGGCTGGCAAGCCCGACGGCGATCATCGATCTGTCGCTGGTCGAAGGCATGGCCGGCGTCGAGCAGAAGGGCCGCTCGATCGTGATCGGCGCCATGACGCGGCATGCCGACGTGGCCAATTCGACGGTATTGCAACAGGCGCTGCCGGGCTTGGCCGCGGTCCCGGGCGCGATCGGCGATCCGCAGGTGCGCAACCGCGGCACCATCGGCGGCTCGATCGCCAATAACGACCCGAACGCCGATTATCCGGCGGCGTGCCTGGGGCTGGGTGCCACTATCATCACCAACAAGCGGCGGATCGCGGCCGACGATTTCTTCACCGGCATGTTCTCGACCGCGCTGGAAGACGGCGAGATCATCACAAAAGTGAGCTTCCCGATCGCCAAGAAGGCGGCCTACGAGAAGTTCAAGCATCCCGCCTCTGGCTTTGCGCTGGTCGGCGTGTTCGTGAGTAAGCGCGGCGCCGATATCCGCGTCGCGGTGACCGGGGCAGGCTCCAACGGTGTGTTCCGCGTGAAATCGTTCGAGGAGGCGCTCAAGAAGCGCTTCGCTGCGAAGTCGCTCGAAGGCATGAGCATTCCGGCCACGGGGATGAACAGCGATATTCATGCTAGCCCGGAATACCGCGCCCATTTGGTCGCTGTTTTGGCGCGTCGCGCAGTCGCGAAAGCAACGGCCTAGCGCAGGAAAGATTTTCACAGCGCATAGCGGAACCCGGGCATGGCGACCGCGTTGCCGAATGGGCGTCTCGATCCATTCGGCAGGTTTTCCAGTGGCTCAAATTTTCGCAGTGTTAGTGGTCGTTCTAATCGCGGCGGGCATGGCGCTGTTACGTATCAGCGTCTAGGTCTTGTTGCGATCGAGTTCGGCCAGCAAATCGTGCAGGTCGAGTGGATTGGTGAACATCTGCAGCCCGCCGTCGGGGCTTTTCGGCCACTGATCCTTCGGTCGGTCCCAATAAAGCTCCACGCCGTTGTCGTCCGGGTCGCGCAGATAAAGTGCCTCGGAAACGCCGTGGTCGCTGGCGCCCTCGAGCGGTACCTTGGCCACGATCAGCCGCCGCAGCGCATCGGCCAGAAGCCGCCGGTTCGGGTAAAGAATGGCAGTATGGTAAAGACCGGTGGCCCCCGAGGCGGGCGGCGAGCCACCTTTGCTCTCCCAGGTATTGAGTCCGATATGGTGATGGTAGCCGCCGGCCGAGATGAAGACGGCGCCGGGCCGGCTGGTGGTTAGCTCAAAACCCAATACGCCGCAGTAGAAATCGAGCGCCCGCTGCAGGTCGGCGACCTTCAGGTGGACATGACCGATGCGAACCCCGGCGTCGATTTTGGGCATACGCAGGGCATCTTTGGTCAGTTCGGCGGTCTTGGACATAGGGGCCATTCCTGGCTGGCTGGAGGGGCTTTGGATACACACATGTAAGACGCTCACGAGTTCCGTTAAAGTCCCCTCGAAGGACCGCTTATGACAGTAAAACCGCTCCCGGCCTCGATCGAGGCCACCCTCGACCTGCTGGCCAGGGCCGGTTACATCGCCGACCGCTCGCTCGCGACGGTGCTTTATCTCGCGCTCAAAATGGGGCGGCCGCTGTTCGTCGAAGGCGAGGCCGGCGTCGGCAAGACCGAAATCGCCAAGGTGCTGTCGGCGGCGCTAGGCCGCCGGCTGATCCGGCTGCAATGCTACGAAGGGCTCGATATTTCGTCCGCCGTCTACGAATGGAATTACGGCGCGCAGATGATCGCCATTCGGCTGGCGGAAGCGGAGGGCGAGGGTGACAAAGCGCGCATCGAGCACGATGTTTTTTCCGAACGCTTCCTGATCAAGCGTCCGCTGCTGCAGGCGCTCGAGCCCGATCCGGCAGGGCCGCCGGTACTACTGATCGACGAGATCGACCGCACCGACGAAGCCTTCGAGGCATTCCTGCTTGAAGTGCTGGCGGATTTCCAAGTCACGGTGCCGGAATTGGGGACCGTCAAGGCGGCGCAGCCGCCGATCGTGCTGGTGACGTCAAATCGGACGCGCGAGGTGCATGACGCGCTCAAGCGCCGCTGCCTTTATCACTGGGTCGGCTATCCGAATGCCGAGCGCGAATTGAAAATCCTGCGCACCAAGGTGCCGGGCATTGCCAAGAAACTGTCCGAGCAGGTAGTCGCTTTCGTGCAGGCGCTGCGCAAGGAGGATCTGTTCAAACAACCCGGCGTGGCCGAAACGCTCGACTGGGCCGGAGCGCTCACCGAGCTCGACGTGGTCGCGCTCGATCCGGCGACGGTGTCGGACACGCTCGGCGCGTTGCTCAAATATCAGGACGACATCGCCCAGCTCGACGGCGCCAAGGTCAAGACGCTGCTCGACGAGGTTAAGTCGGATCTGCGCGCGGCGGAGTGAAGGTCATGGCCGAAGCTCAAGGCCGACACGTTGAAGGCCGTCTTGCCGAAAATATTCTCTATTTTGCGCGCGCGCTGCGCGCCGCCGGTATTCCGGTGGGATCAGGCAGCGTGCTCGACGCGCTGGAGGCCGTGAACGTCGCGCATGTCGTCGACCGCGAGGATTTCTATTGGACGCTGCATGCCGTGTTTGTGAAGCGGCACGAGCATTCGATTCTGTTCGATCAGGCGTTCCGCATTTTCTTCCGCAAACGCGGCTATATCGAAAAGCTGATCGCTTCGATGTTGCCCGAGGCGAAGGCCAAGGACCATAAAGCGCCGCCGCCGGGCGCGCAGCGCATCCAGGAGGCTCTCTTCTCCGGCCTTGATAAGCCCGAGGACAAATCGGAAGTCGAGATCAACGCAAGCCTGACCGTTTCTGATCGTGAGATCTTGCAGAAAAAGGATTTCGCGCAAATGAGCGCGGCTGAAATCGCCGCCGCCAAGCAGGCGATCGCGCGGCTGGCGCTGCCGCTCGACATGTTGCGCACGCGGCGCATGGCGCCAAGCCGGCGCGGGCACCTCATCGATATCCGCCGTACGCTACGGGCCAGTATGAAGGCGGGCGGGGCGGTGATCGATCTCAAGTATCTGGGACCGCGCGAGAAGGAGCCGCCGATCGTGGCGCTCTTGGATATTTCCGGCTCGATGAGCCAGTACACCCGGCTGTTCCTGCATTTTCTGCATGCCGTCACCGACGAGCGTAAGCGCGTGACGACCTTCCTGTTTGGCACGAGACTCACCAACGTCACGCGCGCCATCCGGGCGCGCGATCCCGACGAGGCGCTCACCGCTTGCAGTGCCCATGTGGTCGATTGGTCGGGCGGCACGCGTATCGCGTCGTCGCTGCGCGACTTCAACAAACACTGGTCGCGCCGCGTGCTCACGCAAGGCGCGGTCGTGCTGCTGATTACCGACGGGCTTGAGCGCGATGCTGATGACACGCTATCGTTCGAGATGGACCGGCTACACCGCTCGTGCCGCCGGCTGATCTGGCTTAATCCGCTTCTGCGCTTCGAAGGCTTCGAGGCGCGCGCCAAGGGCGTGCGGGCTATGCTGCCGCATGTTGACGAACTGCGGCCGATCCACAATTTAGAGTCGATGACCGAGCTGGTGCGCGCGCTATCGGGCGTAGCGTCCAAGGACTACGATCCGAAGGCGATGCTTCGGCACGTTGCTTGATGGAGGTTCATATGTTGTCGCGCGATGAAGACATTCTTAAAGCCGCCGAGGACTGGCGCAAAGCCGGACGCGGCGTGGCACTCGCCACCGTGGTCGAGACCTGGGGCTCGGCGCCGCGGCCGGTCGGCTCCAATTTGGTGATCGATAATGAGGGCAATTTTCTGGGCTCCGTGTCGGGCGGCTGCGTCGAGGGCGCGGTGGTGACCGAAGCCATCGACGTGATCGACAGTGGCAAGCCGAAAATGCTGGAATTCGGTGTTGCCGACGAACAGGCCTGGAATGTCGGCCTGTCCTGTGGCGGAACCATTCGCGTCTATGTCGAGAAAGTGAGCTGACGGGTGAAGCTCGACATTCTCCATTCGCTCAATGCCGAACGCGCCGCGCGGCGCGCCGTCGTTGTCGTCACCGACGTGGCGAGCGGCACGCAGCGACTGGTCAAGGCTGCCGATGTCGCGAACGATCCAATCAAGGATGTGCTTGAAAAACGCCTGCGCATGGCGAAAAGCGGCATGGAGGAAACGGCTCAGGGCCGCGTTTTCCTTACTGTGCACGTACCGTCGCCGCAGCTTGTCATCACCGGCGCGGTACACATCAGCCAGACGTTGGCGCCGGTTGGGCAATTGCTGGGCTATGATGTGACTATCGTAGATCCGCGGACGGCCTTTGCGTCGATCGAGCGCTTTCCGGACGTGAAGGTGATCGCGGAATGGCCTGACGTCGCATTGCCGCCGCTCAATGTCGATCACTACACGGCGTTTGTCGCGCTCACCCATGATCCGAAGATCGACGACCCGGCACTACTGCACGCGCTCAAACGCGATTGCTTTTATATCGGCGCGCTTGGCTCCAAGAAGACCCATGCCAAGCGGGTGGAGCGGCTGAAAACTGCGGGCCTCACCGATGCCGACATCGCGCGCATTCATGCGCCCATCGGCCTGCCGATCGGGGCGGTATCGCCGGCTGAAATCGCCGTCGCCATCATGGGCCAGATCACCGAAAGACTGCGCAAGAAATCCGAGAAGGCGGAGGCGGCATGAAATTCGGCCCGGTCGCTCCCGCCGATGCGCTCGGCGCCACCGCGGTGCATTCGATCCGCCAGGGCGATCTCGTGCTCAAAAAGGGCACGCTGATCGGACCGGCGGAGGTGGCCGCGCTCAAAGCCGCGGGCGTCAAGGAAATCGTGGTGTCGCGGCTTGAGCCGGGCGACGTATCGGAGGATCAGGCCGCCGCCGATATCGCCAAGGCGGTGGCGGGCGAGGGCGCACGCACAGACCGAGCCTTCACCGGCCGCTGCAATCTGTTCGCGGAGAGCGCCGGCGTGCTGGTGCTCGACAAGGACGCGATCGACCGGCTCAACCGCATCGACGAGGCCGTGACGCTGGCGACCTTGCCGTCGTTCAAACCGGTGGTGGAAGGCGAGATGATCGCCACCGTCAAAATCATTCCATTCGCGGTGGCGGCGAAGGCGCGCGACCAGGCGGTCGCGGAAGCGGCCAAGGCCAACCCGGTCATTCGCGTCGCGCCTTACAAGGTGCGAAAGATCGGTATTGTCTCGACTTTGCTGCCGGGCCTGTCGCCGAAAGTGGTAGAGAAGACGCTTAAAATCACCACAGCGCGCATTGCGCCCGCCGGCGCGACAATCGTTGCCGAGCGCCGCGTGCCGCATGAGCAACAGGCGTTGGCGAAAGCGATCGACGAGGTGCTCAAAGCAGGCGCCGAGCTGGTGATCGTGTTTGGTGCTTCCGCCATTGCCGACCGCCGCGACGTGATCCCGGCGGCGCTCGAAGCCATTGGTGGCGAGATCGAGCATTTCGGCATGCCGGTCGATCCCGGTAATCTGATGCTGATCGGCAAAGCGCGCGGCCAGGCGGTGATCGGCGCGCCCGGCTGCGCACGATCACCGAAGGAGAATGGTTTCGACTGGGTGCTGATGCGGATGCTCGCCGGCATCCCGGTTTCTCGCGCCGACATCACCGGCATGGGCGTCGGCGGATTGCTGATGGAAATCGTGACGCGGCCGCAGCCGCGCACCGAGCCGCAGCCTGAAAAAGGCCGGCGCGTCGCAGCCATTGTGCTGGCCGCCGGGCGTTCCACGCGCATGGGCGCGATCAACAAGCTGATCGCCGAGATCGGCGGCAAGCCGCTGGTGCGGATCGCCGCCGAGCAGGCGCTGGCTTCGCGCGCCGGCCCGGTGATCGTCGTCACGGGCCACCAACGCGAGCGCGTCGAAGCGGCGTTGGCCGGTCTGCCGGTCCGTTTTGTCCATAATCCCGGCTATGCTGACGGTCTCGGCACCTCGCTGAAAGCCGGTATTGCCGCGTTGTCGGCGGATGCCGATGGGGCCATTGTCTGCCTCGGCGACATGCCGCAGGTCGATACTTCGTTGATCGATAAATTGCTTGCGGCCTTCGATCCGGAACGCGGTGCGCTGGTGGTGGTGCCGACATTCGACGGGCGGCGCGGCAATCCGGTGGTGTGGTCGCGACGTTTCTTCAACGATCTGATGGCGATTCAAGGCGACATTGGCGCGCGGCATCTGATCGGCAGTTATGCCGAGGCGGTCGTCGAAGTCCCGGTCGCCGGCGAGGCGGCGCTGACCGACGTCGATACCCCCGAGTCGTTTTCCGCCGTCAAGGCCGAAATCGAACGGGCTTAAGACTCGAATCGTTGATCGCTTCCGCGACTCAGCCCTTATCTGAGCCCCTGTCTGGGTAAGGGAAGGGCGATGACGGATTGTTTCCTGCCGATAATGCGCGCGGTCGTGGCCGCGACGCTTTTGCTTGCAACCGCCGCGCTGATGCTGGTCGCGGTCAATACCGCACGCGCCGCCGGCGCGCTGGCGATCGGGGCCTGCGGCGCGTTCGGCGAAGCCTATGATTTTCACACGCCCGACGAAGCCCGCAAAAGCGCGCTGGCGAAGTGCCAGAACGATACCTGCCGGGTGGTGACCGTCACCAAGCGGGGCTGTGCCGCGTTTGCGGTCGATTTCGGCAATGCCTGCGGCGCCCATGGCTGGGGCAAGGCGCCCAAGCTCGGGCGCAGTCAAAACGAGGCCTTGCGCTCCTGCTACAAAGACGGCGGCAAGGAATGCGTCATCCGCACTTTCTTCTGCGACGCCAAGGGCTGAATACCTAAGCAACTGACTTAATCGGAATTTTCCGCGCTTGCGCGGCGCGCTTGTTTACGCTAAATACTGACTGACCAGTCAGTCAGTATTTAGCTCATGACCACCGCGCATCCGCGATCTCCCCGTAAAGTCCCGCGCCGCCGGCGCGGTGGAGAACATCGCGCCGGGTCCGAACCGCGCAGCGAGGCGCGCAAGGTACGCAGCGCCGCCCGCCGGGAAGCCATTCTTGCCGCCGCGCTCGACGAGTTCGCGGCCAGCGGCTTCGAGGCGGCGCGGCTTGACGACGTCGCCAAGCGCGCCGGCATCGCCAAGGGCACCATCTATCTCTACTTCCGCGATAAAGAGAGCCTGTTCCAGGAATTGGTCCGCACCATGCTTACTCCATTGGTAGGCACCATCGAGGCGCTGGGCGCGGCCGAGGTGCCGATCGCCGTGTTCAGCGAGCAAATCGTCGATTTGTTCGTGCGCGAGGTCTACGAGACGCGCCGCAAGGACGTCATTCGTTTGATGATCACCGAAGGCCGCCGCTTCCCCAAGCTCGCCGAGTTTTATTACCGCGAGGTGCTTTCCCGCATCATCGCCGCGGTGCGCGCGCTGTTGCGGCGGGCCGCGGCGCGCGGTGAGGTGCCCGAGGCTTTGGTTGATTTCCCGCAAATCATTGCCGCGCCGGGCCTGGTGGCCATCATCTGGGCCGGCTTATTCGAGCGATACGAGCCGCTCGATGTCCGCAAAATGATGAAGACCCATGTGGATCTGCTGTTTCGGCCAAGGAGTGCGCCATGAGTGCGAAGCTTGCCGCTTGGTCCGCGATAGCGCTCGTCAGTATTGTGCTTGCTGGCTGCGATAACGGCAAAGAAGGTCAGTTGCAGGGCTGGGTCGAGGCCGAGCTGGTGTTTGTTTCCGCCGACGAGCAGGGCCGTGTCGAAACCTTGAAAGTCCGTGAGGGCGACAGGGTCAAGCAAGGCGACGTGCTGTTCACCGTCGACGAGGATCTGCAAAAGGCCGACGTGGTGGTGAAAAAGACCGCCGTGGAAAATGCGCAGCAGAATTTCGATCGCGCCAAGGAGTTGCTCAAGACGCAGTCCGGCACGCAAAAGACCTATGACGACGCCGAGGCCGGGCTTCGGCAAGCAAAGGCCAATCTGGCGTGGTCGGAAACCCGCCTCACGCGCCGCAACGCCTACAGCCCGACCGGGGGCACCATCGAGCAGGTTTATTTCCGCACCGGCGAAACCGTGTCCGCCGGCAAGCCGGTGGTGGCGCTGTTGCCGCCGCAGAATCTCAAGTTCCGCTTTTTCGCGCCGGAGCCAGTACTGCCGCAAATCAAATACGGCGAAACCGTCACGGTGTCATGCGACGGCTGCGACAAGGGTCTGACCGCGAAAGTGAGCTTCATTGCGCGCAGCGCCGAATTCACCCCGCCGGTGATCTACAGTCTGGATGAACGCGCCAAGCTGGTATTTCTGATCGAGGCGCGGCCGGACCAGCCGGATAAATTCCGCGTCGGCCAGCCGGTGACCGTCACGCTGCCGAAAGAGCCGCCCAAAGAGTCATCGAAGTGACCGATACCGACATTGTCATCGACGTCCATCATCTGACGAAAAAGTTCGACGGCCGCGCGGTCGTGCGCGACCTGTCGATGCAGGTCAAGCGCGGCACCATATACGGCTTTCTTGGACCGAACGGCTCAGGGAAAACCACCACCATCCGCATGCTGTGCGGCCTTCTCACGCCGGACGAGGGCGACGGCACGTGTCTGGGCTACGACATCCTGACCGAGACCGACAAGATCAAGCTCCAAGTCGGCTACATGACCCAGCGTTTCAGCCTCTATCAAGATCTCTCGGTGCGCGAGAACCTGGAATTCGTCGCCCGTATCTATGGCCTCGATAAGCCGGTCGTCGCCGCCCGCGCGGCGATCGCGCGGCTCGGACTTTCCGGTCGCGAGGAGCAGGTTGCGGGCGAATTGTCGGGTGGCTGGAAACAGCGGCTGGCGCTCGGCGCCTGTACGCTGCCGAGCCCGCAACTGTTGCTGCTCGACGAACCGACTGCCGGGGTCGATCCCAAGGCGCGGCGTGAGTTCTGGAACGAAATCCACGCGCTCGCTGCCGATGGCCTGACCGTGCTGGTTTCCACCCATTACATGGACGAAGCCGAACGCTGTCACGAAATCGCATACATTGCCTACGGCGAATTGCTGGTGCATGGCACCGTCGAGCAGGTGATCGCGGCCTCACATCTCACCACGTACGTGGTGAGCGCTCCGGAAGGCCAAGGGCTCAGTAAACTATCTGACGAACTCGCCGGCCTTCCGGGCATCGACATGGTGGCGCCGTTCGGCACCAGCCTGCACGTCTCGGGCCGGGACGCCGCCAAACTCGAAGCCGCGATTGCGCCCTACCGCAAGCGCAAAGGTCTCGACTGGAAGCGCTCCGAACCGTCTTTGGAAGACGTGTTCATCGATCTGATGGGTAAAGCGCGGGACAATTTCCAATGACACATTTGCTTGCCACGCAGGCGCCGCGTCGGCTTTCGGGCAGCGGTTTCTGGCGCAGAACCTGGGCTATGCTGCTGAAAGAATTCATCCAGCTGCGGCGGGACCGTGTGTCGTTCGCCATGATCATCATAATCCCGCTCGTGCAACTGATGCTGTTCGGCTACGCCATCAATACCACGCCGCACGATCTGCCGACCGCCGTGCTGATGCAGGAACGCAGTGATCTGTCGCGTTCGATCCTGGCCGCACTCGAAAACACCAAATATTTCAAGGTCACGAGACTGCCGCACAGCGAAGCCGAAGTCGATCAATTGCTCGCCTCGGGCACGGTGCTGTTTGCGATCGAAATCCCGGCCAATTTCGAACGCTCGGTGCGCCGTGGCGACAAGCCTGCAATGTTGATTGCGGCGGACGCCACTGATCCGGTCGCTTCCGGCACCGCACTCGGCGCGCTCGGCCAAGTGCTGCAGACCGCGCTCATGCACGATCGTGACGTGCCCGATAGCGCGACCATGCCGTTCGAGATCCGCACCCATGCGCGTTATAATCCAGCTGGTGCGACCCAGCTCAACATCGTGCCAGGCCTGGTCGGCACCATCCTGACCATGACTATGCTGATTTTCACGGCGCTGTCGGTGACACGCGAGATCGAGCGCGGCACGATGGAAAGCCTGCTGTCGATGCCGATCAGCCCGGTCGAGATCATGCTGGGCAAGATCGTGCCCTATATCATCGTCGGCTTCGTGCAGGCGGCATTGATTATCGGCATTGGCGTCACGTTGTTTGGCGTGCCGGTGGTCGGCAATCTCGGTGTACTGGCCGCACTCAGCACGCTGTTCATCGCCGCTAATCTATCGATCGGCTACACGTTCTCGACCATCGCGCAGAACCAGCTGCAAGCCATGCAGATGTCGATGATGTTCTTCCTGCCGAACATTCTGTTGTCCGGGTTCATGTTTCCTTTTGCCGGCATGCCGGTCTGGGCACAATATGTCGGCGAGTCGCTGCCGCTCACGCATTATCTCCGCATCGTGCGCGCAGTCATGCTGAAAGGCTCCTCGGTCGCCGATCTGCATTACGATGCCGTGGCGCTGTTCGTACTGATGCTGATCGCAATGGCGATCGCGGTCACGCGCTTTCGCCGCACGCTCGACTAGCGCCGCGTCAGCACGCCCAAGCGCAGATAGAGCTGCAGCGGCGGTCGGAATCTTGCGACCAGCCGGCCGTAGCGGACCATTCGAATTGTCCGGTCTTCAGCCAGTCATTTGAGCGCCCAACCGCAATTGGTTGTAGCCGGTGCAGGCAAAAGTTTGCGCCTCCGGGTCGAGATAGAACCAGTTGTTCAGCTTCCAGCAATAGGCGGCGCGCACGCCCGCCGAGGTGCCGTGCAGCCGGTTGGACGGATCGTAGGGAACGGTGACGTCGTTCTTGATGTCGAGCCCGCCTCGCGCTTGAAGCGTCAGCCCGGCAACAATTGGATTTCTTCTTCGGCGCCGTTCACCCAGGCATTGTTGAGCGCACCGGATTGGTAACGGTAGCTCCCGCCCCGACAGCACGGCCTGCAGCGTGAAGCCTTCGCGGTAGAGGCCTGCGGGCGACCACAGCACACCGCCATGCAGGACGCGGCCATTCGCCACAGATCGGCGCCGGAAACCAAAAGGAACCGCACGCCGTCGTCGCCGGCCCAAACAGGGCCGGCGGACACGCCGACGCAACAAACCATGAAGGCCATGGCGACGGACGGCGCTACGCTCACGCGCCTTCCGCAACGCATTGAGGCTCCCCGGCCCCAGAATACCCACCATGAGCGTATCGAAGTAAATCACAATCTAAGAGTGTCTACCCATGGAAGTCGAGGCCGACCTGCAAATACCGGATAGGACAAAGCTACGGCCAGGCGTTATATGCATCGAAACGACTCTACGCGCGCGAGCGAGAGCTTTATGATTTATGCAACTTCAGATAACGCCCAAGAAGCCCAGGCGCGCCGGCGCTCCATCGCTTTCCTTAATTGGGCGCATGCCATCGACCATTTCGTGCTGCTGATCTACCCAACCGTGGTGATCGGGCTCGAGGTGATCTACCAGCGGCCTTACAGCGAACTGATTGCGCTTTCGAGCGCCGCCTTTGTTGCATTCGGAATTTTTTCGCTGCCGGCGGGCTGGCTGGCCGACCGCTGGAGCCGCCGTAAGATGATGGCGGCATTCTACTTCGGCTGCGGCGTGTCGCTGGCGCTGACGGCTTTTGCGCCGAATTTGTCCATGCTCGCGGCCGGCATGTTCGTGCTCGGCATCTTCGCCGCGATCTATCATCCGGTCGGCATGGCGATGCTGATCGAGGCCTCCGGCGCGCGCGGGCGCACGCTGGCGTTCAACGGAGTGTGCGGCAATCTCGGTGTTTCGCTGGCCGCAGGCGTCAGCGCTGCGCTCGCGACCTGGCTCGGCTGGCGCGCCGCGTTTCTGGCGCCGGCGGTGCTCTGCATCATCACCGGCGTCGTCTATCTTTGGATGACGCCGGACGACCGGCATCACACCAAGTCGCGCGTATCGAAACCGGCGGTGCCGCTGACGCCCAAGGTCATGACCATGCTGTTCGGTTTATTTCTAATCATCGCGATCAGCGCCGGACTGGTGTTCAACGTGTTGACCATCGCACTGCCGAAGATCGTCGATGAAGGCGTCGCCTCGTCGGTGCCGCTGGTGTTGGTGGGCAGCATCGCCACGCTCGTTCTGGTTTGCGGCGCGATCGCGCAACTCTGCGTCGGACGGCTGGTCGAATGGGTGCCGCCATACGTCATTTTTGCCGCTGTGACCGGGCTCGGATTTGCCGGAAATCTGTGGGCAACCTACGCCACCGGCATACCGCTGATGATCGCGCTCGCCGTCGCAATCGCGGCGATTTACGGCCAGGTGACAGTCAACGACATCATCCTGGCGCGCTACACCGCCGACGCCTGGCGCGGCCGCGTCTATGCCGTGCGCTATTTCACGCTGTTTATCAGCGCCGGCGCCGCCATCGCCATGATTTCACTGCTGCATAACAGCGGCGGGTTTGCTCTCGTGCTCGGCGCCAACGCCATCATCGCGTTGATCATGTTCCTGTCGACGCTCGCGCTGGTGGCGCTGATCATCAATATCGAGACGCGGCACGCCCAAGTTCAACCAGTCAAAGTGCAGCCGGCGGAATAATCAAAATAACGGCGGGATCAGATCCTCGACCTGCACGGGCATGCGCTTTTTGACGTTCGCGACGATGCGGCTGCGGTGGCAGGCCTTGGGATCGCGGCAGTAGCACAGCAGCGCGACGCGCTTTCCCGTCTTGATCAGCGCCGCCAATTCGCCGAGCGCTTCTTGAGCTTGGCGCGTCTTGATGTGCTTGTCGTAGATGTGCCAGAGCGTGTCGAGGTCGCCGGACTTCGCGGCCGCCCGGCCGGCAGCTGGGGTGCCAAGTTTTTGCAGATGGATATAGGCGATGCCGGCCTCGTCGAGCGAGGCGGCAAGCTGGCGCTTGGAGAAGCCGGGGCGGCGTGAGGCTGCGACCGCGCGGGTATCGACCAAAAGATCGACTTTGGCGCGCTTGAGTTCGTCCAGCATCACGGCGGGCTTGGCCTGCTCGTAACCGATGGTGAACAAGGGCGCCGATTTGGAGCTAGCTTTCTTCGGCACGATCACTCTTTCATCTTTTCGATCAGCGCCATGGCGGCGGCCGGCGCGCGCACCTTGCCCTCGTGGATCACATAGGCAAACACATCGCGTGGTGCGGCCTTCGGCTTGTGCTTGGTATCGACGAGTGGCAGATCCTTCGGTTCCTTGCCTTGGGCCCAGCTTTGCAAGCGGCCGGACCATTCCGCCAGTTGCTTGGGCGGATAGGCGGTCGGCACATTGTCTTTGCCGCGCTGTAGCCGCGCATAGACGAAATCGCCGGCAAGGTCGGCGATGTTCGGATAGATGACGTGGTCGGTATAAACCGGCGGCATTTTGAAGGCGCGCAGCAGCGCGATGAATTCCGGCGTCTTGAAGCTGTCGTGACGCACTTCAATGACATGGCGCAGCGTGTGGCCGTCGAACTTGTCCGGCAGCGCTTCGAGAAATTTTCCGAAGTCGGCGGGGTCGAATTTCTTGTGTGGCGCGAACTGCCAGAGCAGGGGGCCGAGCTTGGCACCCAATTCGGTGATGCCGGAGTCGAGAAATCGCTTGATCGAGTCGCCGGCCTCGCCGAGCACACGGCGGTTGACCGCAAAACGCGGCCCCTTGAGCGCGAACACGAAGCCGTCCGGCACTTGGTTCGCCCATTTGCGAAACGTCGCCGGCTTCTGCGCGCGGTAGAACGTGCCGTTGACCTCGATCGAGGTCAGCTTCTCGCCGGCGTAGGATAGTTCTTTCGCATGCGGCAGACCCTTGGGATAGAACACGCCGCGCCACGGCTCGAAGGTCCAGCCGCCAATTCCTATGTAAATCCGGCCCTTTTTCGGAGTCATCATGATGTCACAATCATAATCTATCAAGGCGGCAAGTAGTGATGGATGCGTGTGTTGTCCATCGCTTGACGGCCACGGTGAGATCAAGGCGACGGCGGATGTACCCGCGCCTCTCATTTGTGGTCGTTTTCATTTTTTACACCACCCGGAAAGCAAAAGCCCGGGAAACGTTCCCGGGCTTTTGTATTTTTCGTCTGAGCGCAGGACTTAGAAGTCCATCCCGCCGCCCATGCCGCCCATGCCGCCGCCGCCCGGCATACCGCCGGCCGACTTCTTCTGCGGAATTTCAGCGACCATGGCTTCGGTGGTGATCAGCAGGCCTGCGACCGATGCAGCACCCTGGATCGCCGATCGCACGACCTTGGTCGGGTCGATGACGCCCTTGCTCACCATGTTGCCGTACTCGCCGGCCTGGGCGTCATAGCCCCAGTTGTACTGATCCTTCTCGAGGATCTTGCCGACAATGACCGAGCCGTCTTCGCCGGCATTGGTGGCGATTTGACGAGCCGGAGCCTGGATCGCCTTGCGGACGATTTCGACGCCGTGCTTCTGGTCTTCGTTCGCGGTCTTGACCTTCTTGAGGGCCTCGGTGGCGCGCAACAGCGCGACGCCGCCGCCCGGCAGAATGCCTTCTTCGACCGCGGCGCGGGTCGCATGCATCGCGTCATCGACGCGATCCTTGCGTTCTTTGACCTCGATCTCGGTGGCGCCACCGACGCGGATCACCGCAACGCCGCCCGCTAACTTGGCGAGACGTTCCTGCAGCTTCTCCTTGTCGTAGTCCGAGGTGGTTTCCTCGATCTGCGCCTTGATCTGCTCGACACGCGCAGTGATGTCGCTCTTCTTGCCGGCGCCGTTGATGATGGTGGTGTTTTCCTTGTCGATCATCACCTTCTTGGTGCGGCCGAGCATGTCGATGGTGACTTTCTCGAGCTTGATGCCGAGATCTTCCGAGATCGCCTGGCCGCCGGTCAGGACCGCGATGTCCTGCAGCATTGCCTTGCGGCGATCGCCGAAGCCCGGCGCCTTGACGGCGGCAACCTTGAGGCCGCCACGCAGCTTGTTGACGACGAGGGTGGCGAGCGCTTCGCCTTCGACGTCTTCCGCGACGATGACGAGCGGCTTGCCGGTCTGCACCACGGCTTCCAGCAGCGGAAGCAGTTCGTTCAGGCTGGAGAGCTTCTTCTCGTTGATCAGGATGTAGGCATCGTCCATTTCAACGCGCATCTTGTCGGCGTTGGTGACGAAGTAGGGTGAGATGTAGCCGCGGTCGAACTGCATGCCTTCGACGACGTCGAGTTCGGTCTCGAGTGACTTGGCTTCTTCAACCGTGATGACGCCTTCGTTGCCGACCTTCTTCATGGCATCGGCGAGGAACTTGCCGATTTCCGCGTCGCCGTTGGCCGAGATGGTGCCGACCTGGGCGATTTCCTCGTTCGAGGTGACCTTCTTGGAGTTCTTGACGAGATCGGCGACCACGGCTTCCACAGCCAGGTCGTTACCGCGCTTCAGGTCCATCGGGTTCATGCCGGCGGCAACCGATTTGGCGCCTTCCTTCACGATCGCCGCGGCCAGCACGGTCGCGGTGGTGGTGCCGTCGCCGGCCGCATCGGCCGACTTGGAGGCGACTTCGCGCACCATCTGGGCGCCCATG
>DASRLF010000059.1:0-136019 GCA_035648555.1 Pseudolabrys sp. | reverse complement strand
AGACGAAACTCGTAGAACAGAGGTCCCTGATCGTTGTTCTGACGTCCCATCATCGCTCGTCTCCGACACCAAATGTCGTCAGAAGACCGAATCACTGTTCGCAAAAATCTTCAAATCACTTCTGCAACAAAATCTGCCAATTGCAGTCATCTGGATCGATAAGCGATTACAATTATTGATGCGGCAATTTGGGCGCAGGCAGCGAGTCCAAATGCAACCTTGTAGCTGCCTTCGAGGTCCCGTAGTGCGCCAAGAACGGCTGGCGCGAGGGCGAATACAGCCTGGTTGATGGCCGTTATCAAGGCCACGACTCTGCCCACGTCGCCAGCGGCAAACTCCTTCTGAGCGATGAGCGGAGGAAGCGATGTCAGATTACCGACGCCAAGACCAAATAGGATGCAACCGCAAAGTAGGACGGATGCACCGCTGCCCAAAGTCAGCAAACCTGTCCCACACGCTTGAAGCGCAAAGTTGACCGAAGCCACCACGCGCCTGTCGCGGTCGCCGAGTACCCAGCCGAACAACGTTCGGCCAGCGACGGCGTGTTGGGCCACCGGAGCCTCGCCGAAGCCGAACGCTACACCGAGGACGCCGACCAAGCTGGTCTTGCCGACGATGCTGTAGCAATCCTCGAAGGACACAAGTGGAACGGAATTGCCCAAACTGCTTCAAAGAGTTTGGGGAAACTGCCAAAAAGTGATGGAGAGTCAAAGTGAGCAATTCAGGACTGGCGCTCCCTAGGGGACTCGAACCCCTGTTTTCGCCGTGAGAGGGCTAAAACTGCCCGTCGGCGACCGTCCATGGAAACTTTAACAGCTTGATTTAGCTATATTTTCATATTCTGCTGGCACGGTCGTCCACGACCGTCCACCATCTATACTCCCCAAAACCTTCCCAAAAATTGCGGACCCAAACATGTCGCGTACCACTCAAGAAGCCAACCTGCAGTCGCCGACGGCGCGCGCCCGCTTGGCCGTGCGGGTCGAGCCCTATTACCGATCGCTGCAGCGCGGGCTAGCGCTTGGTTATCGCCGCGGCAAAAATGGCGGCAGCTGGCTGGCGCGAACGCGCGACCCGGTGCGCGACGGCTATACCGAAACCAAGATCGGACCGGCCGACGATGAGGGCGAGCAGACCGTCCAAGGCCTAAGCTACGACGAGGCCACCCAGCGGGCGCGGGAGATTTTTGCTCAAGAGGAAGCCAAGCGGACCTCGGGAGTGCAGCCCGGCGCCAAACGGAAGGTCGTCGACGACGTGCTCGACCTGTACGTCGTTGGCTATACCAGCGGCGATGCCCGCAGGGACAAAAAGCCCGGGCGCGACCTCAAAAACTTAAAAAGCATCCTGACCGTGCATGTCCGCCCTGCCCTTGGAAAAATCCGGCTCGATCAGCTGAACGCCGACATGCTGGAGAAATTCAAGGCCGATCTGGCCAGTGCGCCCAAGCTCTCAAGGAACGGCAAAGCGGCTGGGCTCACTGCGAGCGATCCATCCGAGGATAAGGACCCTGATAACAAGCCGTCAAACGATCCCGACGACCGCGAACAGCACGAAGAGCGCATGCGAAAACGGCGCGCACGTACCAACCGCATCATCACTCCGCTGCGGGCGGCGCTAAACCACGCCGTCACCAAGAGGATGATCGCAACGGACACCGCCTGGCGCACGGCCCTGAAACCCTACCCCGATGTCGATGGAACGACCGTGCGCTATCTGGAACTGCACGAATGCAAGGCGTTGCAAGACCACGCCGATGACGATTTTCGTCCGCTGGTGACCGGCGCGCTCTTTACCGGCGGTCGATACGGCAGCCTCGGGCAGTTGAAGGTCAAGGATATCGACTTTCGGTCGCGCACCGCCCTCTTCCGTGTGACCAAGAGCGGCAAGAAGCAATCCGTCAAGCTGACGGCTCCAGCCTGTAAATTCCTCAAGATGCAGATCGTCGGAAAATCGGCCAACGATTATGTGTTCGTAAAAGCGTCAGGCGAAAGATGGAAGCCGTCGGATCAGGCGCGACGCATGGAAGATGCGTGCGCCGGGGCCAAGATCGAACCGGCGATAACCTTCCACGAGTTGCGGGACACCTTTGCAAGCCACTTAGTGATGGCCGGCGTACCCATTCTGACGGTGTCTAAATTGCTCGGGCACGCCGATGTCAGGGTGACAGAACGGCACTACGCACACTTAGCCCCTGGCTACCTGCAAAAAGCCGTCGACAAGCACCTGCCGGATTTCAGCGCACGCGCGCGCCGCCGCAAAGCGTCTCCCAGTTCTAAGCGGCCTGGCTCAACAACCGCCAGAAAGGCGCGAGCGAGAGGGTTGCAGGGCCATACTCGCCGTCCAAAATCTCACCCGGACGCCCGGTTCAAGGCCTGAACAGTCTACCGTCGGTTCCTTGCCGCGCGCCGTAGCCCTTGTACCCACTGCCGGTCTTCGTGCCATCTTAGACGGGTCCGCATCTGCGACACACTATCCGGCATCGGTAGCGGTCTCTCGCAAATTTCGCCGTCGAGCCAAGCGATCCGCCGCTTGCCGTAATGTTCCGCCGGCTCACTGGAGATATGGCCAACGAGTGCGGCAACTTCAGCGGGCGGGTAAAGGGCTCTCATGTTAGCGATGAACTGGTCGCGCAAGCTGTATAGCGAGTAACGCTGGCGCTGGCGCGGGAAAAGCGCCGCGCACACCTCATACAACAGTTGTGCAACCTGCGAATGCCGCATCTCGAACTCGTCCGCTATTGTCCACTTGCCGGCGCGGACCACCATCTCCTTGATCGCTTCGAATGCGTGATCGGAAAAATTTGAGATATCGAGAGTGCGGTAGCAGAAGTTGGAGCGGCCGAAACTCGCCTCCGCGTTGACCGCGTGCAGCCATGCCTGCCGGCCGCGCGGGCGGCTCGGATCACTCCTCACTTCCAAATCCGTCGTCGCCCATTCAAACGGGCGCAAACCGGTAGCGACACCAGCCGACAGCCAGCCTTTTAGCCACGGCACCGCCGCCGAGCGCGAGAACGTCGACAGAGTCTGTACGATCTCGTCGAAATCTTTCTTGTCGAACCGCTTGGCTCGCTCCTGTCGCACCAGCCCTACCCGCCGGCCGAACTGCTCCGCTCGACCCTCATCAGCCCCGACGCCAATGTCGGCCTCTATTAGCGCGGCCGCCTCCTCCATCCAGGTGTGCGGCAGCGTCTGCACCCATATCAACGCCGCCGACCGGTACTGGCGCCAGCTTGTCATCTTCAGGCTCGGCTTTAGGCCGAACAACCAGTTGACGAAATCTCGCGGGTCGAGGTCTTCGGCAGCAAGATTCAACCCACTTTCCCGCCGGTAGCGGGCGAACAAGCCCCACCCGCGGGTCACGTACGCTGCCTGGGTTGCAGCACTCAGCACAGCGGCGCCACCTTCCGCCGGAAGTGGACCGCAGATCACTGCCCGGCGCGCGTCGCCATCGCGCACCCGTGCCTCAACTAGCGCTCGCATCCGGTCCGGATCCGGCCCCTCCGGCATAGTCCGCGGCGCTGCCTTATAGTCGTCCTGATCCGGCATTATTTCGATGCCGTCCCGAGGTTGTTCGGCCAAATCCGCCATCACCTTGTCTCCCGTCCGTCATCAACGCCTGGCACCAATTTCGACGTCACTTACGCGGCAATTGCCGGGTTCCGTTGGCGGGGCAGTCTGAAAGTTCTCCCCCCGTTACAACAGTGGAAATGTAGCGTTTGCTTGTGGCTTTTGTAGGGCGCTTTTTATGGAAAAGACGTAAAAACCGTTTGGCAGTTAGTTTCCAAAAGCAGCGCAACATTGCTCCAAGCAACCGCTACAAGAATTAGCTGATCCGACGGGACCGCCGGACTTTGGTTCGGAGCCTGCATCCCAATAAACGGACTGGTTTTGAAAGCGTGGTCGCGGCGATTATTTGACTGGTGACGACCTGATCGTTCGACCGCGTTTTGCGCGGATGCGAATTCCGACCCCTGCCGACCCGTCAAAAAGAAATTCAATGCCTTTCTCCTCCAGACAGGATTGCAGGTCCCGAAGCGTGCGTTCGTAGGGGACAGACAGGTCCTTCTCGAAGCGAGCAATGGTCCGCTTCGCAACACCCGATAACCGAGCCAAATCGTCTTGGCTTAACCCCAGCCAACCTCTCGCTGCACAAATTTGCTTGGCATTAAGCATAACAGTAGTCCAATATAGCCATGTGGCTCCAAAAGTGCCAGGTTGTCCTCTGGATGCGGGGGATCAACCTGCCGCAATGGAGTGTGTGAAAAATGGCTAAGTACCCTGAGTTGAACGATGTTTCCCAGGCGGCGCTGATCCGCGCCGCCCAAAATGCGGTTGCCGGCGCATTGGCCGGCGACTTCCCTGCCGACCCGCTCATCGGGCTTGAGCTGTCGCGTGCCATCTCCTGCATCGGGAGCGTGGTGAAGCGGCACGGCAAACTCATCGAAATGGGCATCGCTGGCGCGCTGATCGCGAGTGATCGTTTCATCGTGGTGCCCAATGCCGAGCTCCCGTTGACCAAAGGCGCCGCGCAGTTGCTCGACGCCAAGAACTCCGACGTGAACCTGTCCAAGATCAAGCTCTCGGTTGATTCGGAAGCCGATGGCATCGTGAACGTCGACTTGGTCGTTGTCGACCCCGAAGCAAGCTGGGCCGGAGTCTACGAAATCAAGCGGGGCAATGGCGTAACCGAGCACGGCAAGCGGCGCCCCATCCTGCGCAAGCTGAAGGCGGGCCGCCTGGTGCTGGCGTCGTACGTGCGCCAACTCGGATATGGGCATGTCGAGACAGTAACCAGCGCCGTGATCGACTACTGCGGTGCTTCAGGTTTCGACCCTAACTACACGCTTACGCGTGACCAGCTCGACGCCCATTTCGGCGTGCCGGTGGTGGCCACGGTCGACGCCGTGACCGCTGCCGCTCGTGGGGCTTTGGAGGCTGAGTTGCCGGCCCTGCTGGGTCCGGTCTTCGACCGTATGACGCTGCCGACCCATGAGGAGGCGGTGTCGAAGTCAGACAACACCGCCCCCATCGAGGACACCCCGTTGCACGGGGCTGTCGTGCGTGCGCTGACGGCACCCCCGACCGGCCCGAGCAAGCGGGCTCCCCGCAACCCTCTGACCCGGCATTAGGCCGGCGAGGCATTCGAAACGGACGGACGGCGTCTCGGCGCCGTCCTCGCCCCTTTCCCACACCTTCCAAAAACATCGCGTTCTAGACAGTGGAGTTTGTGTCGTGTCTTCCAAGCGTCTCATCCGCATGACCGCTCCGGCCACCCCGCCTCCTCTCCCAGGCCGGACAGCCGCCGAAGTGGCTCCTTCCTCCTCACCGGCCGACGGCGGTCATAGTGTGCCGCCGCTGCAGTGGTGGCGGCGACTGCCGGCGCATGCCTTCACCGGCATGCATGTCACCACCATCCAAAGAGCCGTTACCGGCATCAGCATCATCAACGAGCCGTGCTGGCCAGCCGCCGCGAAAGGCAATCCGGTGGCGGCAGTCGGCGTGGCTCTGCGGGCAATTAAGCGCTGCCGTACACCCAGCCCTGGCTTCGATCTTGTGATGTCAGCGCTATTGCGGTGCTCGATCGAAGGCAGCTCCACCGCTGCTCTCGTCCTTGAATATGCGCTTGGTCGCATAGCCGCAAAAGATCCTGTTTGTGCGGCAGTTGCCGCATCGTGGCAGACCGCCATGGTCGGACCACAGTCCCATCATGCACCGAAGAGCGCATGAGATGCGGCTCCAAATCTTCTCCGATCTGCACGCCGATGTAAGGCCACCCAAACACATCGAGGTCGCACCAGGCGTCGATGCTGTGGTGGTTGCCGGCGACACCTGCGAGGGCGCCGAGAGCGCCTTCGCGCGCCTGCGCCAGATTGTGCGGGCGCAGATCCCTATCGTCATGACGCTCGGGAATCATGAATTTTACCGCCGTTGCTGGTCTGAGGAGCTCGCGCTGGCCCGCAGCGTGGCGCCGCTCTACGGAATTCACTTGCTTGAGAATGACACCGTCGTCTTAGGCAATGTGAGATTCATCGGCGCCACAATGTGGACCGACTACGCGCTGTTCGGCGACGCGACGCGCGCGATGCAGGCCGCTGCCCACGGGCTCAATGATCATCGGCTGATCAAGTGGCGGCGCGACCCATGGCACCGTTTCCGGCCGCAGGAAGCATTGCTGTTGCATAAGAGATCGCGCGCGTTCATCGAGACGGCGCTTATGACGCCGTTCGACGGTGCCACCGTGGTGGTGACGCATCACGCTCCCCATCCGATCTCGATTCACTCGCGCTATGAATCCGAATTGTTGTCAGCCGCCTACGTATCTGACCTGTCGGCGGTCATCGAGGCGGGCTGGCCTGCCGCCTGGATCCACGGCCACGTCCATGAATCGTTCGATTATTGGGTCGGCACCACGCGGATCCTCTGCAATCCGCATGGCTATGGCAGCGAGAACCCGAGCTTCGACCCGTCCTTGGTCGTGGAGATCGGATCATGAGTGCCGACAACGATGACATTATTATTGGTCTCGACCTGCCGGTCGAGGACGACCTGGCCTCGACCGGAGCCGCCGCCGACAGCGCCGAGTTCGATGAAAAGCTCAAAGGGCTGCCGCGGATATTGCGCTACGCGTTTCTTTCCAATCGCTACACGTCATTATTTGTTCGCGAGCGGCTGGTAGCCGAGATCGCCGAACTTGTTCCCGGTTTGCCGTTGACGGTGGCTTGGGGCGAAGAACAATCGCCCGATATTGGCGTTTTGCTTGCGACCGAACTCGACCATTTGGCGGTGACGAAGGATCAGCCCGACCTGCGCGGCCTGGCCGATTGCGTCCGTCTATTGTCCCTGCCGCTGCCGACCCCAAGCGCCAATGACAACGACCATCGTCGGGTGGCGAAAGCGATGATTTACGCCCTGCGCCAACTGCCGTCCGACATCGCTGACCTCGACCTGGCTGCCGAGATCGAGGCGACGAGTTTTGGATGGGCGGCGTTACCGTTCGTAACCGATCCATTGTCTCGGTCGCGCATTACGTCCGTCGTAGCCGAAGCCCAAGCCTTGGGGCGCCAGATGGCGCACTGGCGGGTTGAAGCCACCAAGGGCAAGTTCCGCAAAAAGCTCGACACGGAAAAAAAGACGCGTGAGGAAGCAACCGTCGGAGTCATTGATAAGGCCGGGACACACGGTACCTCGGACAATACCGCTATCCCGGCGGATCACGTCGTGGTCTGCCGGCTGACCGAAGCCGAAATGAAAAACCCGAAAACTAAGGAGGTCATCGGACCATATAAGACCGTCATTAACACTCCGCTGCCGTTGGTGCTGGCGCCGCCGCTACACGAGGTACGCGCCACGCTCTTGTTCGAATTTCCCTATGCTGAACATGTCATCGACTTCGTGCTCGCTGAATTGGTCGGCCGGCGTACTGTCCGGATTCGGCCGGTTTTGCTATGTGGTGACGCCGGCGGAGGGAAGTCTAGGTTCGCTCGTCGTCTATCTGAAACCCTTCACGTGGGGCGGGTGTGGCGAACAGATGCAAGCCGTTCTGACGGCGCCGTCTTCGGCGGCACCGACAAGCGCTGGTATTCTGCTGAACCGTGTCATCCATTTTTGGCGGTCGCTCAGGCAAAATGCGCCAACCCAATGGTGCTGCTTGACGAGCTGGAGAAGGCGGGGACCCGCAGCGACTACGGGCGGCTTTGGGATTGTCTCCTCGGATTTCTGGAACCAGAAACCGCAATCCGATATCCGGATCCGGCGCTGCAGACAACGCTCGACCTGTCGCACGTGAGCTACGTGGCAACGGCCAACTCAATTGACCCCCTGCCGTCGCCGCTGCGCGACCGATTCAGAATCGTCACTTTCCCGAAACCGGGACCGGAACATATGGATGCTCTGCTGGCGCCAGTAATCGCCGATCTCGCCGCAGAACGTGGCTTGGACAGTCGCTGGATCGAACCGCTTACGGGGCTTGAACACGACATCGTCGCGGCTCACTGGCGCGGCGGTTCCGTCCGACGGCTGCGTCGCATCGTCGAAATCGTGTTGCGCGCGCGGGAGAAAGCCGCCGTGCGCAATTGATGCAAGAACCACCGCCGGCAGAAGCCGGCCATGTAAGCTCCGATGAGAATGCAGTAACGTCATTGCTTCAAATACAGGATGGATATTATGAGTGAACCGCAAATCGTCTGCCCCAATTGCCACACGGAAATCAAACTGACCGAATCCTTGGCGGCGCCCCTCGTTGCGGAAACCCGCAAGCGGTTCGAGCAGCAGCTTGCCCAAAAGGAAACAGACTTCGCCAAGCGCGAGGCGGCCCTGCGCCAGACACAGGACGAGCTCGCCAAAGCGCGGGAGGCGATAAATGACGAGGTTGCGAAGAGACTCAAGACAGAGCGTGCTTCCATCGTGGAAGCGGAGGCGAAGAGAGCCCGCTTAGCTCTGGCCAACGACATTGAGCAGAAGGACCGACAGGTCGCTGACCTTCAGAAAATTCTGACCGACAACAACACCAAGCTCGCCGAAGCGCAGAAAGCCCAGGCCGACGTCATACGCAAATCGCGCGAATTGGACGATGCCCGCCGCGAACTTGATCTCGCGGTCGAGAAGAAAGTGCAGGAATCGCTCGCTACCGTTCGCAGCCAGGCCAAGCTCGAAGCTGAGGAAAGTCTCAAATCCAAAGTTACTGAAAAGGAAGTGCAGATCGCTGGCATGCAGCGTCAGATTGAGGAGCTGCGGCGCAAGGCCGACCAGGGCTCCCAGCAGCTCCAGGGCGAGGCTCTCGAACTTGAGCTTGAGTCCTTATTGCGCGGGCGGTTTCCGCGAGACCTGATCGAGCCCGTGCCGAAGGGCGAATTCGGTGGCGATGTACTGCATCGCGTTCTTGGCCCATCGGGACAGCCTTGCGGGACCATCCTTTGGGAATCAAAACGAACCAAGAATTGGAGCGACGGCTGGCTCGCAAAACTGCGTGACGATCAACGCAGCGCAAAGGCTGAGATTGCCCTGATCGTATCGAACGCACTGCCCAAAGGCGTTGAAACCTTCGATCTGATCGACGGTGTCTGGGTGACCGAGACGCGCTTTGCCATTCCCCTCGCGATCGCTCTGCGTCAATCGCTGATCGAGGTCGCAACCAGCCGTCAGGCTCAGGAGGGCCAACAAACCAAGATGGAACTCGTTTACCAGTATCTGACCGGTCCGCGCTTCCGTCACCGCATCGACGCAATTGTCGAGAAGTTCACGGACATGCATGCGGATCTTGATCGGGAGCGCAAGACGATGATGCGTATGTGGGCGAAGCGCGAGGAGCAACTGCGGGGTGTACTGGATTCAACAGTGGGTCTTTACGGTGACCTGCAAGGGATCGCGGGCCGCGCCATGCAGGATATCGAAAGCTTGGATGTCCTGATGATTGAGGACAAGGGCACGCCTACGGCGGAAAAGGGTGCCTAAGGCGATCCATTCTTAAGGTCACAGACATTTTCGACAGCGCGCGGATGGCTGAATCCGTAAGATGATCAGTTTAGAAGTGGGCAGCCTGTTATGACTTACATCTTTTATGACACCGAAACGACTGGAAAGCTCACCGCGTTCGATCAGATATTGCAGTTCGCGGCGATCAAGACCGACGCCGAACTCAATGTCATCGAAACGTTCAACATCCGCTGCCGGCTGTTGCCCTACGTCGTGCCGTCGCCCGGAGCGCTGCTGGTCACCGGCGCCACGATCGCCGATATCACCAGCTGCCCTTTGTCGCATTTCGAGATGATGAGGCAGATCCACGCGAAAATGCATCGGTGGAGCGAGGGCGGCGCCACCTTCGTCGGTTGGAACAGCATGAAGTTCGACGAAACGCTTTTGCGGCAGGCGTACTACCAGACGCTGCTGCCGGTCTATCAAACCAATACCAACGGCAACGGCCGGGCTGACATGATGCGGATGGCGCAGGTCGTCGCCGCCTGCACACCGAATATCCTGGCTGTTCCCCTTACGGCGGAAGGCAAGCGCACTTTCAAGCTGGTCCTGATGGCCGCGGCAAATAATGTCGCCCTCGAAAATGCGCACGACGCGCTGGCCGATACCAGTGCAACGCTTGGCATCGCGAGATTGATCAAGCAGCGCACGCCTGCGATGTGGGATATTCTGATAGCGAATGCGCGCAAGAATGCCCCCTTGAAGCTGCTTCAGAGCGATCCGTTTATGCTGCTCAGCGAATACTTCGGCAATCCGTTCAATTACATTGTCGCACCGATTGCTGCCAATTCAGGTAACGCCAACGAGTGGGCGCTGTTCGATCTCCAGTTCGATCCGGTGCCATATCTCGATGCCGGCGATGCCGAATTAAGCGAGGCTATCGATGGCACGACCAAGGTCATCCGTCGCGTATCGATCAACGCCCAACCGGGACTTCTGCCTATCGACTACGCGCCGGACGAAGTTCGAGGTGGACGGCAGTCGCTCGAAACCTATCAGGCCCGCGCACAGTCAATTCGGGGGCACGCTGAATTTCGCCGACGCATATCACGGCTACTGGCGGCGCGCTACGAGGATAAGATTGAGCCGGCTTATGTTGAGCAGCGTATCTACGGCGGGTTTCCCTCGAACGCCGATCAAACGCGCATGCATGTCTTTCACGGCCAGGGCTGGGAAGACCGTATCGGTAACATCCGGGAGATCGAGGACGAGCGTTCCCGCCAGATCGGGCAACGGCTCATAGCGGTCGAACGCCCTGATCTGCTGACTGACGCGCAACGCCAGCAGTGGGATTCCTGGCGCCGGGAGCGTTTCCTCACCACGGAGAAAGTCCCGTGGATGACGGTTGCCTCTGCGCTTGAGGAGCTAGTCGAGAAGCGTGAGGAGGCCACTTCGGCTCAGCAGGTGCAACTTGCGGACCTGCAGCGCTTCCTGAACAATCTGGGTCGTTAGTTCAGGCTTTTCGATCGAGCTATGCGGCTCAAGAACATTCTAGGGATGAGCAGGGAGGCTGCTGAGGTTTCCCGTGCTCGGGTATCCCACAGTAATCATTGTTGCTTTACCGCAATCCGTCGCACGAAACTATAGCGCGGCCGTACACGCCCATGCGCAAAACCTTATCGGTGACGGCGTTGCGGATGGTGACCGGCTGGTTCATCCGTTCGGCCACGGCCTGCGCGGCAATGAGCGCCTTACCAGCGGGCACGATACCCAAATCCCCATGCGCAGTTGAGAGTATTACGGGGGTATTTGACATTTGGTGCTCCTACAAAAGCGCGATGTTGCGCCGGTAGGAGCGTCATCCAAACCCATATCGCACGGGACAAGCCTTGTTTGCCGCCCGTTGCCAATGTTCGCAGTTATCGCAATGGCATTAGCGGACATTCCGACAAGTCGGGCTGTTACCCCCAAACGGCGGCCTTTCGGTCTACCCCCGGCCCCTTTATTTGCTCAAAGCCCTCGACGCCCCAAAGCTCTAATGTATCGTTCCAGTAGTTGGCGACCCACTTAACTTTGTCGAAGTGCGCCGGATTGTCTGTTGCTTCGTCGAAGCGACGTTGAAGCTGCTTTGGAATATCGCAGAATTGAAGGAGCCTGCCACTAAATCGCGTGTCGTCGATTTTTACTCCAGCGCTTCCAAGCACGAAGGGCAGCGCCTTGATTTCGATTTCTCTCAAAACATGAAGGAACATCGGGCCGTCATCGGCGCGTCTTAGCATGCGTTGAATTGATTGCTCGTCGGCTCTGTCGCGAATATCATCGACCACCTCACGTGTAACCATAACCCGAGGGTAGCGAGCAACGGTGGATTCTAACCGATATGCACGAACCAACGCTCGGCCAAATATCATCTTATCATCGTGGTGAAGCTTATCTTTGACTATCGCGCCGCGGATGAAAAAGCCCTGCTGCAAGAGAGTGACCGCAAGCTGATTGACGGAGTGGAAAAGCGCGCCCAGCCCCCGAATATTGTCGGCCGCAGAAAGGGCAACAGCGTCCGAGATGCTTTGCGCACGAAAGTCCGCATCCTCTGACGAGCCCGCAATTGTCTCCGGCGGGTTATGAACTTTCGTCAGTAGGTCTTTCAAGAAGTCATACGGCGTCTCGCCTCGGTCGAGCTTGTCGATAAGTTCACCGAAACCGAGAATGTCAACGTAAGCACAGTAACGGGTGTCGTACGGCACGAGTCTGCTCCCGAAATATGGTCAACCCTGTTACGGCGCAACGTCCTAATTCTAATCTCGCACGCCGACTCGTGAAATCAACGCCCATGCGCCCGAGCCGCTTTGGTGACCCTTGCGCCAATCAGAAGCAACAATTGTTTGGTTTCGTCCGGTGTAAGGCCAATAACGTTCGCAAGCTCCTTAATATTGTGCCACGGCTCACTGCTGCTTTTCAGAATTGAGGTCAAAAGGTCCATTGCCTTTTTGTCGAAATAATCCGGGGCCTTCTTAGTAAGCCACGCGTTCAGCCATGTGGTAAGGATTGACCCAATAGTTCCGACCGCAGCACCTAAAACAACCCAGCCGCCCTCAGCCATCGGTCACCTAATTTTGTGTTTGCGCTGCCTATTCGGATAGCGATCATAGCCGATCCGTCACGCTTCCCGCTATAGTTGGGCAGCCCAATCGTCACGAGCTAAATTGTTGCCCATGCTTGTCCTCAAATCAGCCAGCAAATCACGACCGAGCGGCACATGGGACGCCGACGATTTCGACGTGTTTGAAGCTGAGCGTCACATCGGGCGCATCATGTGGACGCACGCGGCACCGGCAGACCGCAAATGGTTTTGGACGATTACGGCACGCTGCCCGCAACAGCCGCACGAACGGGGCTACGCGACAATGCGCGAAGAAGCGATGGCGGCGTTTAAGACGGCGTGGTCGATGCCAACTACCGGCAACGCTCGGTAACGACCGCAAAACCCTATCAAACGGGCAAAAGTGAAATCGCTGTAACGGGTCGGCACCGCTTTCGATAACGCGCGATTATCGCTATACTTGCATACGCTCGGGGGAGCACTTATGCGGAAAATAGCGATACTGGTAATGGCGATTAGTTTGGTCGCCTGTGCAAAAAGTCCTGAAAGCATAGCGCCGAGCTACGTGAGCGATATCACATATAGGCAAGTGTCTTGCAGCGATCTATCGGTAGAATCTGCAAGGCTCAATCAGGCGCTTGCAACTGCATCCACACAACAAGAGCAAGCAAGAGGGAATGACACTGTTGGCGTGTTGTTACTCGGCTTGCCTGTATCATCGCTGAGTGGAGACAATATTGCCCCCGAGATCGCACGGCTAAAGGGCGAGTTAGAAGCAATTCACCGGGTGTCGTTGCAGAAAAAGTGCAGCGCCACTTAGTCAGCGGCGACTTCCGGACGCGGGGGCTCCCGAAAAACAATGAGTGATATCTGGTTTTATGCGGAGGGAGAAAAGCCGGTCGGCCCCGTGACTCTTGCCGAGCTAATGGGAATTCTATCGAGGGTTAGTCGAGCGGGCGATGTCCTTGTTTGGCGCGGTGATTACTCCGATTGGAAACGCGCAAGTACCATTCCGGAACTTGCGCGACAAATCGTGAGACCTCCGCCACTCCCAACAGCAATTCAAATGCCTGACCCTCCAAAGATAGAATCTTTGGAGTCGTCGGTCGCCGAGGTCAGTAGCACTCCGTTGGATGGTGTCGCTAAACCTGAGAGTGCAGCGAAAAAGACAATGGGTGTTGGCGCGAGCATTTTTGGTGGGCTTATTGGGATCGGATTAAGTAAGGCGCTGGGAGCGGTATTTTGGATGCCCGCAATACTCGTAGCGGCATCATTCTTCGTATGGAAAAAACTGAGAGTGCCCAACGAGCTTTTGTACGCCGTCGCTTTAACGACCGGCCATGCACTCTGGTTTGTCATTGGGCTTGTGACAGTAATATCCATCGGAAAACCCAATCCCGATATTTTTTCTATGGCAATTGAAATTATGGTCGTAGCCGTCCTTCTCGTTTGGATTTTCCAAATTCAGTCAATGGCAGCCGTCTATTCACTGCTTGCATATCAAATTTTTGGAATAGCTATAAATTTCATAGTAATCGGCACGGCGGATGGAAAAATTGAACCTGCTATGTATATGCACGTTTTTCTACGCATATCGGAAATATGCGCGTCAATTTATGCGCTGCATCACATGCGACAAAAGCTACGCGGCGGCGCGTGAGGACGCGACGTATGCGTTCAACGCAGCGTGGTACTGACTGAAATCGGAACAAAGGCGAGTCGCAAAGCTTAACCAGCAATTGGCACAGGGGCATGAGGTCCAAGTTCATCGATGAAGCGACTTGCGTGTAGAGTCGCAACACCGAACGCGGTATTGGCTGGCTCAATTCCAGCGCCTTTTGCCGATGCCGTAGACATATGTCGAGAGTAGGTCAGAATTAGCGTTCCAATTTTTCCTTGTAACGGCGCAGCTTTCACTCGTGAAATTCCAACAAAAAACAAACGTCTCTGCTCTTCGATGTCGGCCGCTACTTCATCAAGCGGGGTTTCCGGCTTTGGTTGCTTGGGCAGCAAGCCTTCTACGCAACCCGCGACTATCGTAACCGGCGCACTAAGCCCCTTGCTCTTATGCAGGCTCATTATTCTGACGTCTTGAATTTCCGATGGTATTTCCGGTTGGGTGATTGATTCAACAAGCGCGGATAACAAAGCAGCCCGATCATTTTCGGCTACCTCACCTAGTGCCTCCAATGCGAGACGGCGTAGGTCAATAACTGACGCATTATCTTCCGGAAAGATCGAATCAATGACCGCGGAAAGATCGGGGCACTCTTCCAATGCAGCAAGCTCTCCCGCTACTTCGTTAAAAGCCGCCACGATATTCTGTGTATGCCCAAGTTGTAATACTCCTGCCGAAAGTTGTTCCAGTACTTGCCACGGGGCATGGCCAGTCGCTGCACAATGCTCCCTTACCCGACGATATCCGGCCGCATTCCAATTACTGCCCGGCAAACCGATTAGCCACCTCAACGCAACCTTGTCTTGAGGGTTCACAAAGAGCTTTAGGACCGCAAATCTGCGTTGAGCTTCTATTTTATCCAACTCAGCTTCTGCGTAATAGGAACGAACTGGAACTGCATTTAGCCGCAGCGAGTCATAAATTGGTGTTCCAATCGCACCCCGCTGCGCGAGTACCAAAATATCGCCCGGCGGCACACCTTTTTTGATAAGGCCTGTAATGATGTTTGTGATTCCGACTACCTCGCCGTCCAGTGTTTGGTATTGAATGATACGAACGTCGCCTTCTCCGTTCGACTCCATTGGCACCAGCGCACGCGGGACAAGTCGCATTTTATTTTTTGCAATCAAACTGTTTGCTATTCGTGCAACACGCGCAGGACAGCGGCGACATTCATCTAGGTTCAGGTCATCAGCGCCACCATTGACAACAAGCCAGTCGCGTATTCCTTCGGGATGAGCGTGCTTAAAACTATATATCGATTGATCGTCGTCCCCGACGATGCACACGGCTGCCTTGTCCGACAATAACTCGACTAATGCTTGCTCAGCTTTGTTGAGGTCTTGAAATTCATCGACCAGTATATGTGCGAATTCTGCTCGTTCGGGTGCCGCCGGATTTGAATGCAAATATTTGTACAGTTGCGGAATAACCTCTCCAATCAGCATTGCATTGTGAAATACGAGCCACGCGACCAGATTGCTGGCAAATGCCGCATCTTCTGGCGATGGCGCAACACCGGGAGTATCCTGTTGGAGCCTTGCCCATGCTGCTTCGTAAGCCTGCTTTCGCTTTTTTATTATTTTCTTGCCACCGTGGGATTGCATCAAATCGCAAATTAGCGGCTCCAACTCAAAGTCGTTGAGCGGCCTCGCCGTCCGGCCAGTAGTTGCAAGAACGTGATTGCGCATAAGCATGCGCATTGCCAAGCTATGAAGTGTCTGACCTTTCAACTCGTCACAACCGGGCACGCCCATGCCTACCAGTTCCCGGTGCAAATCTTCCGCCGCAACTCTGGTAAATGTAACCGGCAGAATGGTTTTAGGATTCACCCCAGACTCAAGTAAGCGCGCTACGCGCCGTTTCATGGCAAAGGACTTGCCCGTACCGGGGCCAGCCACCACGCGAACACGGGGGTTCAAGGATGCCGCTATCGCATAAGCGGGCGTACCCTTGGCGAGGCCATCGGACCAAGCCATCTTTATTCCAATCAATCTGCGTTGCGAAATCGGCGTTATTATTACGTGTTGAAACCACTTAGCGCAATCATAGTGTTAGCGTTGCCAATATCGCCCTGAATCGTATGCTTCGTTGAAAACAGTCAGGCTGTTTCGTCTGATTCCGGCGCGGACTTCGCAAAAAGCTCGCTCTCGAGAACGCCGATAATTTCAATTGAACTTTCCATCAAATGGCGACTCGGAACGATCTTTTTTGCGTAACCGGAAAGCGCCATGTAATTGTGAACGGATTGGACACGGTCACCACAATCACGAGTATATGCGGCGAGAAAATCCATAAAGCTAAACCCCTCAACCGAAGATTCAAGATTCTCAAGATCGTGGATCGTCATCACGGTCAGGGGAGCCACGACTTTACTTGCGGGTATTTCACCAAGGATATCCTTGAATTCGGCGTCCAAGAACGAACCTAATGCGGGCATGTCAAACCGCGTGTCGTGCACGAGCAATACGGGATACAAAACAGTTGTATTTGAGAATTCTCGGTTCGGGCCGAGCCACGTGCCTCGCGCTATGGAACCGATGCTGCGCGCAAGCTGCGCAACTCCTTTGTCGCGTTCGCCGGGTGAGCAGCCATATTTTTTGCGAATGTCTTGAAGAAAAGTCTCGGGGGCGTCGTCGGAGATCGCATCTTCGCGCAGCCATGCCGCTTTGACTTCAAATAAAGCCGCCGCTCGCGAGTCAAAAAGCGTGGCGTCTATCTCAAACTCGGGCTTTAGAGAATTGATGCCCTTGAGGCCATAGAGAACTCGATCCACCAAAAAAGGACGGCTCGGATACATGCGACCCAGTATGGCCGCCACATAATCCTCAAACGCCATTCCAAACATTCCAAATATCTCGTTAGCTTTGCGCCCCTTTGCGGCATTGAGCACGTGGAACAGCGGTCCAATCGATACCTTTTCAGCGTAGAAAGTTGGATCCAAAATCATCGCGCGACCGTCAGCCGCGACCATAATCGGCCGCTCGCGTAAGGCGCGGTATCCCCGCTTGTCGAATTCGTCCCATAGTGATCGCCCAAGCTGCTCCGGCGTCTGCGCTTCGAGATCAAAGTATTTAGGGAAAACGTCGCGCAATTCCGTCGCATTCCCCACTGTCTGGGTAAGGAATAACGGCCCGTCTTTGTGATTGAATGTAGCGTACACCGAGAGGGCCGCAACGCAGGCGCGGTATTGAACTAGGGGCAAACCCGTAGCACGCACAAAGTCGTCCGCAAATGCCGGGTAACGAAACGGCAGGTGATCGACAAAGATTGCCTTTCCTCGGCCGAGCACGACCCCAAAATGGGGCGCAAGGTTGCTCTCCTCGACTCCTTTGCGAAACGCACCCAAGGCACGGCGTCTTGAGTCGTCAATATCGGTGCCGCCTATCAACTTGTCCGCATAGATGCGCTTGCCCCACAACACCCCAGCTATCAGCAACGCTTTAAGGAAATTCTCGCGGCGTTTTGGGTCGTTGAAGCTAAGGCCGTCGCACGGAAGATTTTTGCCATAGTGAGCAGCCCAACGCATAAGCTCTAGGCATTGGCCACGGAAGAATATCGTCACTGGGCCCGCGTTGCCCCTGCCCGTGATGAAAGCGTTAATTCTTCCGACTTGGGCGAGATTGCAAAGCCAGTCTAAGGCCGCCTGTTGGCGTCCTTTGAGGTCGTAGTCGCCGGAGCCCGATATAAGCGTGTTCAGCCGTGCTGCGTGGAAGAGGGTATCATCCCGACTGAGCGTAGCCAGCACCTCGATAAGCTCTTGCTCGGTGCCCTTGACGTTGGGGAACAGTACGTCAGGCACCACGAATACGCCGATATCAAGCGTGCCCGATGAGGGTCGCCCGGCCACAACAAGCGGTGGTGGTCGAATTGGCCCCGGCAAAACCTTCCCCCATAAAGCTCAAGCAACCCGCGTCATGTCGCGAATCGTCCCTAGGAAATGGTGTGCGAAACGGGGCTTTTCAATCGCGGTTAGCCGCCCTTCCACCCCCCTTGTTCGTCATACATATCGCAACGGAGAAAGCCAAAGGCATTCCAAAGAATATTAAATATTGGTCGCAATGTTGCTGGAACGTCAGGAGAAAAGCTGTCGATGTACAGTTCTGGCAACGCCACCATGTCGCGTAAGAGCGGCTCGGTGTCATTCCACCCGTTCGTTCCATCAACAATATACCGATAGCGACACTGCCCGGCGTTGCAGAGGGAAATGAGGGCATACACGGGCAGCCCGGTGTCGTATGACTCGAGAACGGATAGGTATTGGCGCAACGCTGCGACAATGTTTTTGGAGAATTCCGGCCCGACAAAGTACGAGCCCCCGCCCTCTCTACGGCGGCTTAATTCAGCAACGCCTTCGATAATCCCGTTCCGAAAAAATTGGGCATAGCTCGCGCCGACCCCCGGAGGGGGGCTAGTATAATTGACAAATCCATCGAGGTTGACGCGATATTGATTGCCTCCGCCGGATCCGCGCGGCGGCAACGGGACGTGCGTTCCTGCGACCATCGTTGAGACCAAGTCCAACAGCCGAGCGTCAGAGAAAGCCGGGGCAGGCACGACGTGGAGCACAACTTTCGTTGACTCGGGCGCGAGCGGAACAGGCGTTTCGCCTGCCGCGATCCGCAGGAGCCGCTCGGCACGAAACGCTCTTACGCGGTCGGCAAGCTGCGCACCGCCCGTAAATAGCCCTCGCAACTCCTCAACATTCGGCTCATATTTTCCCGATGAAGCTCGCGCGTAGAATCGGCTGCGGCCTTTAAGGGTTACGCGGTGCGGCCCGGCGTAGCTTCGAGGCATGCGAACAATAAGAACGGACGTGCCGTCCTGCCGCCGAATGGCATGAATGCTGATGTTTCGGACGCGAGGCTCAAGCCCACCGCGTGCGATCTCTTCAAGCCGTCGTTTTTCGGCATCCACGTCAATTTGCAAACCCGAGAAAGCGGTTGGCACGCCCTTGTCCTCAACCATGCCGATAACAAGATCGCCGCCGGAGGTGTTGGCAAAGGAGGAAATATCGGCAAGGAATTCAGCGCGATCTGAGTCGCTCCCACCGTAACTTTGCCGCTTGTAGTCAATATACAATGATTCCGCGGCTTCGTTTGTAATGAGCCGCTGCAAGTCAGTCTCGTCTATTTTCCCAAGCGGAATGTCTAAGAGAGCCATGGTCGAAGGCTAAGGCCAACTTGCGCCTTTGTCACATGGTGACGCGGCACGGCGGTTCCCGCCAAGTTCGGTTAGCCTTAGCATGCTGTGCGGAGCCGAGGGCTTACCGCCACAGCGGCGTGATGCAACCCCATCTGTGGCCGCATTTTGTTTTGTTGGTTACTTTGTTGGTAGGGAAACCAGCCTCATCAAAAGAAACCTGAGATATGAAATAGTTGCGGGCTAAACTGGCGGTCCCGAGAGGACTATCCCACTTCAATGATTTCAATCGTTTACTAAAAAGTGGGACACTCAATCATCCCATGAAGTATCACAAGATTTTAGCGCAGGGTCCCATCGTTTCCAGTCTAGTTCGCGGCAAACGATAGTGCTAGAAGCGGCCCTATCAGAAATTCACGCATGACATCCCCGCAGGCTCGGCATCAAACGCCGCTCGGCCAAACTTTCTCGCTCTTAAGAAAGATCGCATATTTTCGGTCGCCCCTGCTCTTGCGAGCTTTCTCCCACGCGGCCTTGGCCTCTTCCAGCGTGTCAAAATCGGCAATAACAGGGCCGATCATCTCACCTTGGAGACCAATCCGGTAGAGGCGATAGGGCTTCAAAATTTCTCCTTCGATTTGCATTCTTTCCATGCCCCTAACTTGTGAAAATAGCCACGGTTAGCGCAGCGGTGCCATGGTCATGTGCTACTTTGCGGGCTTCAATAGTCGGCACCATGAGCGTATCTGCACACCCGAGGAAGCCGAAGCGGTAGGATGGCCTAGATCGGTCGGTGAGATTAGATTACCCGAGACCAAAGATGTAGTGGGGAATGCGTTAGAGGTGATGTGGTATGAACCGGGCAGAGAGCGTTTCGAGAATTTGTTGCGAATTGCTGATTTCAGCCTTGGCGTTAATGCTGTTGCCCATTTCCGTTAAATCACAGGAATACATATTTGACATAGTTAAACAAAATCCGCGCATCCTCCCCAAGTGGGAATTGATCGTGCCATCCGTGTATTCAAATGACGAATGGATAAAGCAACTCAATGGAACTACAATTCCAACTAGTCGTGTCGTCATTGGTGGGAAGGCATTTTATCTCGGTTCGGTATGCAAGCCTCACGATTGCGGCGGGAATTACGTTGTATTTTTTATAACAGTTGATGGGTCCGACGTTTACGGAATGCTTCGCTCTAAATTTCTAAATGTGAACGACGAATATTTTGGTGATCCAGACCAAGAGGGTCAACGGATCATGACAAAATACATAGCCGATCATTATCGCGTCCCAAGAGACAACCCGACCCATTCTGCCGCAACGCCAGTACCGACACAAAGGGAAGCCAATCTGAATAGTTCTTCGGTAACATTAGTGCCGATGCAGATGGAGGGTGGCATATATGTTGTTCCCGTTCTCATAAACGGCACAATTCCTTTGGACTTTATCGTTGATAGCGGTGCCGCAGATGTGACCATTCCTGCTGATGTCTTTTCTACTCTAATAAGGGCGGGAACTGTCAAGGCGACTGATTTCCTCGGACAGAAAACATATCGGCTTGCGGATGGATCAACAGTTCCTTCGCAGACATTTCGTATCAGGTCGCTAAAAGTCGGCAACAAAGTTCTTGAGAATGTGACGGGGAGTGTCGCTTCCGCAAATGGAAGTCTTCTTTTGGGTCAAAGCTTTTTAGGTCGCTTCAAGTCTTGGTCGGTAGATAACAACAAACATGCGCTGATACTTGAGTGAGCCGATGGCTGTTCAAATGTCAGCGTCAATCATCGTCGCACTATCCCCCTCATTCAGATTGGATTATCGGACGGCTTGCAAAAGTGCGCATCGCAGGTGTGGCATGTGAGAATGTCGGAACTCGTACTAGGGGTACCCAGTGGCCGGGCGACGCCTCCCAACGTGGATCGTATTTCAGTTTCAACCCAACAACGGGGGCATTGTAAATCAGGCCCGATACGGGGGCGGTAACTGAGAACACGCTTTTGCGCGAACTCATCAAGTCTCGCAGCTATATCGGCAGCTTCATTCGATAGAAATTTCTCGATACTCATTGCGATCCTTGCGCTGCAAGCATTGCGATCCTTCCATCTAGCGCGATTTGGGTCGCGCCGCCATCGTGAGCCGGGCCGGAGTTTAAGGATTTGATCCGCGCCTAAGGACAGCGGTAATAGGTATTGTTCGCCGCTATGCACACATGGTCGTTAGACGGTGGCGGCTGCGGAGCGGGCGGCGGCGTCGCCATCATCTGAAAACCCGCCTGAGCCACACCGGCCCAAGCCTGCCGCTGCGCTTCATCGGCGGCTTGCCGGTTGCTGGCGGTCGCCTCCCGGCAATAGACGTAAGCAGTAGAGCCGGGCGCAGTGCCGAGCGAACGGCAACGCGAGCAGATCAGCCGCACCATGGGCTTTGAATATTCCCGTAGCGTCATGGACGTGTATCGGCGGCCGAGCGGCATGGCGGCTGTTCAATAGAGCAACTTACAAACTACCTCGCCGCTTCCAAAGGATAAAGCAGACGACCATAAGACCGGAGCCGATAGCAATCCACTCAGGGTGCCAACACCCGGCGAGCGTTCCGGGGCAGAACTGGCCAAACATATTTGTGCCGACCGTTTGGAAGCCACTCGCCAAAAAGAAAATGCCAACTACACCAACCGCGATCAAAGCGAGCGGCAATTTTTGGCGAGCGACCACGCGTTCCCCAGTTGCATCTTTGCCAGCAACTTCGCCTTTGGCCCACGGTGGCTTTCCGCGCTGATACCAACTTTTGCCTGTTGAAAACGCAGTCACAAGAAGCGAAAGAATAAAACCAGCAATAAATAAACCGAGCACCTTATTAGCCCACGGCGGCAACTGCGGGCCAGTAAACTGAAGCAGGTCCAGTACCTCTAAGAAACCGAAAACAGCCACGCAGACGATTGCAATTCCGGCGAAGCCTGCAAGATTTGCCATCTATTGTCCCTCCCCCGCCCTGCATTTTAGCGGTTGTGATCGGGAATTGACCGGCATCGCTTTGGAGATCGCCGACCTTTGGCAGTGAGCTAACAGCGATAGTACACGCCGTTCTGCGCTATGCACACATGATCGTCACGCGGGAACGGCGGCGGCGGAGGCGGAGGGGGTTGGTTCGCCTGCATCATCGCTATCCCGGCTTGCGTCACGTTATTCCATCGCTGCGCGTCCACCGCGTCCTGCTGGATCGCCAATTGCCGACAATTGAGATAGCCGGGTGTCCCCGGGGCAAAGCCGTTCTGGATGCAGGCCACGCCCGCCGGGCTGCAATCGCCAAGTCCGCGACGCTGCCGCTCTACGGCGACAACTTGACCATTGGCGTAGGGGTTGCACAGTTCTTTATCTGAGGCGGTTTGAATTGTGCGTGCATCCATCTGCGAAACTTGGGAGCTTCGCACCAGCCCGCAGCCCGCGACTACAAGCAAGATCGGAAGCCAAAGCATACGCATGACGCACTCCCTTGGCAGTAGGGCAATGCGGGCATTCTAACGGTTGTATTAGGAGTCCTGCAATACCATTGCGCTAGGCTTCGCGGCAATCCCAGCTGTCGGATTGTCCGCTGCCTTCGGTCAGCGCCAGCCACTCGGGAAAAGACAAAAGCGCCCGGTGGCCCGTGAGGGACAAACCACACCGGGCGCTTTTTGCTGTGAGCTTCAGCCCCGCCAGAAAGCGTTGAACGGCTTCGCCAGAGGGCTAGCGAAAATAACGACACGGACGGCGAGCGCGACAACATCGAGAGTCGGAGCATCGCTTCGGCCCTTTGTTTTCGGGCACATCATCCCGCCCGGGCACCGCTAGTGCAATCTTGCAAGACCCCGGTTGAGAAGATTGCAAAAATCGGGTAGGGTCCCCTTTATGGATCGGCGGAACTTGCGCTGATCTTAGACGGGTCCGGCATGGTCCGGGCCGCCGCAGCATGGCGAGCGGCAGCGTCGAATAAGTCCCCCCAAACTATTCATCGTGACCGCGCAAGCGGTCGCACCGATATGAAAGCGAACCCGAATGGGCCGCGAACGCAAGCAACGTCTATTCCCTATCGCGTTGAGCATTGACGCTTGCGCCGACGCGTTGTCCTGCCCGCGCTCGAAGATTTCCGAGGCCGCGTAAGCTAGCCGAGAATCTCGATTTCGTCAGCGTCAAACCATCCTTCCGCAATCGCGTATTCGCGAACTTTTTTGGGATCAGCGGAATAATGGACAATGGCGAGGCTGCTTTCAGCGCGGCTGCACGTGACGTAGAAAAGTCGACGCGTACGGTCGATAGTTGTTTCCTTTCCTGATCGCTCGTTGTTCACATCCGTATCGCTCTTAGCCTTTGCGCCGAACAATTTATCGTAGCTGAACAGGAAGCCGCGAGATTCTTCGTCGTCTACGACGACCATTACCCTCGGAAACTCCAGCCCTTTCACGCCTTGGTGGGTGTCAAATCGCGCTTCACCCGAGATATATGAGGCATAGGCGGCCAACTGATCGAATGAAACGGCCAGCGCACTGTCCCAAGCTGCAATCGCGTCATTTCGTTCATCCAGTTCGGTTTCAAGTTCGCCCGCAGATTCTTGGATCGCTTCCACGGTATTGCGCGCGGCGATTGGAAGGAGTGCGTCTGGGATTTTGAATAAGCCCGTTGAGTGGACACAACGAAGCACATCGATAAGCATGGGTGCCGACCCACTTTTCCACAAGCCCATCAATTCTTTAACCGCACCGCTGACCTTTGCGAGTACGGCAGGCTGCTCAGCCCCAGCCTTCTTCAGGTGTTCCCTCTCAAGCAAGGGCGACATTTTTCTAACCACAGCGGCGGCGGCATATTCATCGCCTCTAAGCTTCGCTTGGACGAGGGGCAGAATTTCGTTGATAAATAGCGGTAGGCCGGGAAGAGAGCCATCAAGGAGGCCAGTCCTCAGACGATCCACAGCGTACAGAGGGCTAAAATATTCTAAAAAACCCATTCGGCGCGCAGCCATGTGATGTTCAAGCGTAAGCGTTTTGTAATCCGCCGTTGCGGGGTCCCAATTCTTGTCAGCCGTAATTTCCAGCATACGCCGGGCTACGGCGTCCTCAGCTTTAAACTTGTCAGCCGTGGTAGCGGCATAAATGAAAAGACGTACCGTTCCGCCATCCTTATCGGATCGACTTTGTTGGACATGGCCATCCACTGCTGAGCGAATCTTGTTAATGAGTCGCACAACTCGACTCGGGCAACGGTGATTCATTTTCTTTGCCGGACGTTTCCAGCCCGCAGGCAGGCCCGAGGGCAGATCAATTTTACCGTCAGCATAGATACGTTGCATTGTGTCGCCGAATAGGCCGAGGCAAAAGCGGTCTGAATGTTCGGCCTGGACAACAAGCAGCGCTTCCATCAGGTGCTTGTTCGTATCTTGGCTCTCGTCAATCAATAGAAATGGGTACTTATTTACAAAAATGCGTTGCAGCGTAGCTTTCTGCGAGAGAAAGGCAGAGGTAATCGAAATGACTTCACTGTGATTCAGGGAATCCCGTCCACGATTATCACCACTAGGGCTGTATATAAAACGCTTGATTGTATCAAGAGAGGCTAATCGCCTGTTCTTACTTTCTATACTTTTAGCGCGATCTTGCGCGGCCTTCGATGCCGCGCGGCCCTTTCGTTGGGCCTCCTCAAGCTCCGCGATTTCTTGAGCGAGATTCTGTCGAAGCCAATCACGGATGTCGTTGTTGAACCCGGCAATAAGGTCCCAAGCGAAGCTGTGGATGGTGGCAACATCGACGAGCGGGTCAAACTCAAGCCGCTGCTTAATTTCATCACACGCGGCATTTGTGTAAGTGATAACTCCAAATCGCTGCCCTTTTAGGAGAAGTCGGCGCCCATATTCTGCCCGCAATCCGTTTACCGCCCTAACGAGCGACCGAGTTTTTCCTGAACCTGCGCCCGCAAATAGAAAGAAACTCGTCGGCCCCGACAAATTCAAACAGCCATGGATTTCATCGTCCACGACATCGTCTATAGTGTCGTCATTAATTGTCGTGCTCATGCAATCGCTTTTGCTGCTTGTTTAGGAGGCTCTGGCACAGCGACAATCACCACCTCCTGCTTTTTCTTCAGTTGGCTCTCAAGCCATTTGAGGCCTTCATCGATATAGATCGGCACCCGCAACTTGTCGGTCTCGCTTAATTCGAGCATTTCCAATGCGAATTCAGCTTTCTTTCCGTCGCGCAAACTCTCGAAAAGAGCCTGGCCAAGGGCTGCAACGTCGTTGTGCGCTTTGATGGCATCCCTAAATTTTGCGATCAGGCCGGTTCCGTCAAGCGCGCTGAAGATTGGCAGATTTTCCAGCACTAGCGCATCTTCGAATGTGCTCGGTAGCGCTTCAATATTTTCTTTCTTGCCGATGGTTATTTTGACCGGGCATTGATAGGCAACGCGGATGCAGGACAAAGGATCATAGGTTAAAATTTTGGCGGCCTCCGTGAGGTCCAAAAGTTTGTCTATTTCGGTTTCTTTGGGTGCCCAGGTCCGCAGTGTTGCGTTGGCGGTGATCTGGGATTTCGCACGGGCGGGCGGCTCCGCCTTCTTCGTCGACGCATTTGAGGCATCAAGATCGGTAACAATAAGCGTTAATAGCCCAAGGTGTTTAATGAGGGGCTCCAGTCGATGGGCATGGCTTCCGCCAATTTCTAACAAGGTAATGTAACATTGGTGGAGCGTACTAAAGTGCGTGCGTATGAAATGCGGAATAAGTATGCGCTCCGCCGGTCCTTCGACAAGAATGGCCGCATCAGCAAAGAATAGATCGCAATGCGTGGCTCGCAAATATCGCGTGACGAAACGCTGAGTCTCGTCTTTCTTCCCGAACACTTCGGATAGGTTCACCACGGTTGAAATCGGCACATCTCCGGCAGCATTTGCCGGGAGTCGACGAAAGTATCTCAAGCACTCGAAAGCTGTCTCATGTGCGACATGGCTAGAATGTGTGCTGACGACAAGCTGAGTCGTCAGCGACGCGCTTTCACCAAGGTCAGGGTGGGCCCGTAAGATGGCGTAGGCCTTGCGAATGAATACCTGTTGAACTTGAGCGTGTAGATGAGCTTCAGGTTCTTCTACCAGCACCAAATGTAAGGGAGGTAGGGGCTTTTCTATTTCCGTACCACGCGCTCGGCTCTTTCCCGCTTTGCCAACGCGCATCCATGCGTCGCGGAAACTCATGAGCCGGAAGACAATTGAAATAAGGTTCTGATAGCCAAGCCCGTTGTAGTCTTCCGGTAGTAGCAGTGCTTGACCCGGCGTACCACCCGGCGCGGAATCGAGGAGATATTGAACGGCAGAATCGTGATCGAGACCGTCCGCGGGCCGGATCCTTGTGGAAATTTTCAGTCGTGGATCGGTCACTCCGGGATAGCCGAGGCCCTGCACTTCTTTCAAAGCAGCCTGAAAGCATGATTCAAGCCGCTCGTCGAACGCGGCTTGCGCATCTTCGATAGCCTTCAGAGCGACGAGGTCGGAGGGGTCCGGGCTATCGAAAGGATCGAGATGATCCGCATAATAGGCACGCAATTGCTCAGACAGGCGGCGGCTTTCACGTCGTGTCGCCGTCTTGGCACCGTCGCCCGGAACTAGGTCAGACTTCGCCGCACTATCGCTGAACCCGCGCTGAGCGCTAATTTCGTCTATACGAATTAGGCCATCGAACGGGTCTCCTTCCAGCGGCTCGGCTTCATGAGGTAATGGCTGCGGCTTTGCGATGCCATTTTGCGCAGGGACACACTTGGTTGGGTCCAATACGTATCCGCGTACAGTAAAGAGGGACCGCATTTGACGTTCGAGAAACTCCACCATGTTCTGTGGCCAAAGTTTCACGCCCGATTTGCCGCCACTGCCCTCTTTAGCTTTTTTCGCGTCGTTGATTGCAGTCAGATATTGCTTGTGCAACTCCACGACATCCTTCGGCTCAAATCGAAGGCGCACCCCGATAAGCCCGCCCTTCCACTCAAGCGTAGGAAGCAATTTGCTGACGTAGTGAATCTCGCTGCTCGCCACGTCTAGCCACACATCGAGCGATGGCAGCGTGTCTCCCCATTGCGACAAAGTCGGGGGCTCAGCAGGATTTTTGCCCGCGCCCGTTTCCCAAGCGGCCCCGATCGAATTGATTTTTTGCCAAAGCGATAAAGTAAAGTCGTAGGTACTGATTTTTCCTCGGTCGACAAGAAAATGGCGGAGGGCAACCATCGCCGAAGTCTTGCCACTGTTGTTCGCTCCGACGAATAGCGTCGTGCTGTCTGTGAATTCCACGCGCACAGCGCGCAGCTTTCGGAAATTGCTGATTTCAACAAAGGCAATGCGCATGTCTTCTCCCGCATCCACGGTAGTAGAAGAAGACCCCGCCCGCAACTCTCGGTGGCGAAGGGGTTTGGCGCGAGCCTTCTACCCCTCGCGTTGCCAGCGACGAAGGGTTATGCGGCGGCGGTTCTGCTCCATCACGACCTCGCCCATACCCGACCCGCCGATCCAGTAGCTGAAGTCGACGGTGTTCTTGTTGCGGTCGTGGTTGTCGAAAAGACGAAAGCCGCTGGCTAGAAAATCCGACCAGCTTTCATCCGGAAACCGGTGCCACTCGCCTTGATGCCAAAAATTGGCAATTCCGCAAAGCAAAGTTCGCTCAAACTCGTGAATGCACCAAAACGGTTTGATCCCAATAATTTCTCCATCGGGCAGCCACGTGGCAGCTTCTTTCATTCTTCTCTTTGGGTCCTTCGTCTTTCCAATCTTGAAGAGGTTGTCGTTTCGCAAAATATAAAGCCAACCCGGGTCGACGGGTTGGCAATGCGTCCAACCCGGCATGGGCGTATTGGCAACGGAGAAGTTGTGCGTTGGCGTCAGCATGCGGTGTAACCACGCCTAGAAAATCAATGCGTTCTAAGGCGTCAGACCGACAGCACCTAGAATCCTATCGGGATAGAGGGGGCGCAATCGAGGGTGATTCCTTAGAGGCCGATACAGGTACCGTGATCGAATTAAACTATGCAACGGCCCGCATAGGATTTGATGGGGGAGAATTATTGGGCCCGTTTTTGGCCCTTGCGCGGTACTGCAAAAAACCCGGCTTGAGATGGTTCATGTGCCAAGCATGTGACATGGAAGGGTTGGGACTAGACCGTAACGTTTGCTAGAAATTCGCTAAACGCTTGGAATGATTCAGTTATCGATGGGAATGGATTGGAAGCCTCAGTGACGCATGAAAAAACCCGACAATCGAGGTGCAAGCACCTGAATTGTCGGGTTTAATTTGGTTGCGGGGGTAGGATTTGAACCTACGACCTTCAGGTTATGAGCCTGACATGGTCGAAAAGGGCTGGTGTCTTTTTATTGAGTGGCGGATATCGCCATAGCCGCAATTTCTTTGACGACATCCGAATTCTGCCGCGCCCACTGCGCTCTCGCTAACGCGTCAGGGACAAACTCGGCAAACTTCCCGACACGGATGTTTTGGACGAACGCGGCAACGTCGGAGGACGTTAATGATTCCATGCTGCCAAGCTTGCCCAGCAAACGTCCGCCCTCCTCCAACGTCGTTTTGGGTATGGTCACCCCAAAATCATGGGCTTCGGCAGGCATGCCGGCCATCGCCAACGCCGCGGCGAAAACCGCGTTGGCCTGCGAGCCACGCCAAAGAAAAACGTGCAGATCACGATCGTCTTCAATCAGTGACCGTCTGGCGAGATTGAGGTCTCGGAATGCGCTTCTGCCTCCGGCCAAGAGATCCTGCGCCACCGTGTCCAGGTACGGCGGAACGTCGCTCGCCAGATATACCGCGCGCATTTCCGCCGCCAAGCGATCGTGCGCCGGCTCAAGGTTCGCCCGCTCGAACTTCGGGACCACGCCGCCGGCATGCGGCGTAACCTGAAGAGTTTTGGTCTTGTCGTCGAGATCCTCGACGATCCATCTACGCCCGGCAAATACCACCAGACTGTCTTTGTGCACGGGATAGGAAATCGGAAGCGTTCCCAACGTCCGGCCGCCCGAAGTCAGCCGCCATTCTTCAGCCACCTCGAATACGGCGAAGAAGCTTTTGGAGTGGACAATTTGTTCGCCAGCCGGCCCCAGCATCAATGTGCTGTCTGGCGCCTGCTCGATCAGTTTGACGTCCTCGCTGCCCAAATGACGAAGCAGCGTCGCAAAATCAGGTTGGCTAAAGCTTGCGAACGGCCCCGGACCGCACAGCAATTGGTACAGGGCCGGAGGTCGAATTCCTCCTCGCTCGGCAATTACCGACATAATCTGGTGTATTAGGGTCGAAGCAACCTCTGGGCTTGCTGCGGACGGCTCGACGAACCCCGCCAGCAGCAACCGGATTGCCGCAACGCCGCGAACTGTCGGAGCATGAAGTTGATCGAGCACGCTGGATTTGCGCCCGATGTATGGTTCGCGGACGTAAATTCGCAAAATCGACGGCGTTCCGCGCCGTCGTCCGGTGCGACCAAGACGCTGCCGCAGCGACGAGAGTGAGCGTGGCGATCCGATCTGAGCAACGGATTTTACGGACCCGATGTCGATTCCGAGCTCCAAGGTCGACGTGCAGATCGCGGTCGTCGGCAAATTGCTCGTTTTCAACCGCTCTTCAAGTTCTTCCCTGAGTGTTTTGGACAAGCTGCCATGGTGCGGGAAGAATTCGTTGGGGACGTTGGCTCTTTCCGACCGGCGCCGAAGCCTGTCGGCGGTTGCCTCGACCGTCCGGCGTGATCCGCCGAACACCAGATTGTTCGATCCCCTTATTGTATCGAAGAGGTGATCAGAGATGGCGTCCAATGCCACGCCGTCCGCTTTCCCCGCATTTTCGACCTCGGCGCGATCGGGATCGTCCAAGTCAGGCGGTTCAACATACCCGCGGATCTGCAGGCGGAGTTCGGGCGCATCGGATTTAGCTTCCAGAATTTCAACCTTGGAAGGATTGGTCGGACGCAGCCAGGCGGCCGCCTGCTTCAGGTCTCCGATCGTCGCTGACAATCCAACCCGCCGTGCAGGGACCTCGCTCATCGCATCGATGCGGCGCAATAGACTAGCTACATGAAGCCCCCGTGGTCCATGCAAAAAGGCATGAACCTCATCCACGATGATGAAATCCGCCGACCCCAGCAGCCTATGTGCATCGCCGGGCCGTCTGGTCAACATCGCCTCGATCGACTCCGGCGTAATTAGCGCGATGCCATCCGGGTTCTTAAGCGCTTTTTTCTTTGCGGCCTGCGGGGCATCGCCGTGCCATTTGACGACGGGAATCTCCATTCGCTCGCAGAGTTCGTCGAGTCTGCGAAACTGATCGTTGATGAGCGCCTTTAGCGGACTGATGTAGAGAACCGAAAAACCCGCTTTTGCGCGATCGGCTATGAGCGTCAGTATGGGCAGAAACGCCGCTTCAGTCTTTCCTGCTGCTGTCGTTGCGGCGATCAGTACGTCCTTGTCGGTGCCGAGAATCGCCAAGATCGTTCTGGCTTGTATTTCACGAATTTCATCCCAGCCCTGCTCACGGATCCATTTCTGGACCAGCGGATGCAGCCGGTCGTAAGCTGATTCAAGATCCAATGCGGAGACTGGTGAGTTCATCGCCTGAGCCATTGACCGCCGCTTGCTCGCCTTCCTTATCGTCGACATTTCCGGTGTCGGCCGCGATTTGGATGCCCCCGAGCATATCCTGCCAACGGGTTCCCGGATTTTGCTCCAATACAGCAAGGAACTGGACGAACGCTTTGATCGTCGTTCGTGGAGTCCGAAAATATGCCTCGCCGATGCGCTTATTGCAGTGGTTCATGAACGCGGTTAGCGCCTCGTCCGGCACAAGAAACTTCTGCGGATCTCCCAAAGCAAACACCGATCTGATGTTTGCCAACAAGACCAAGAGGTCCTCCGGCGTCAAATTTTGTAATCTGATAATCGGCCCCGAAAGATCAACAAGGCCGTTTTGCGCGAACTGATTTTCGGCAAGGCGTGATTGCAGAGCCTCATAGCTGTATAGACCGCGACGCGTGTCCAGCAAAAATTCCGGCGTGCCACACATGATAAATCCGATGCCCGCGGTGTTGCCTTGCAGAGCATCGTTTACGATCCGGAGGATTTGCTCGTAGTTTTGACTTCTGGCCTGCGAGTTTTGCAGCTTGTAGATGTTGACCATCTCGTCAAACATCACCATTAGGCCGGCATACCCAGCCACGCGGACGAAACAGGCCAATGCCTTCAATGATTCATAGACGTTATCATCGTCGATGATCGTGCGAACGCCCAACGCCTGGCGAGCTTCTGTTTTCGTTGAATATTCGGCCCGAAGCCAGCGAATGGCAGCCGCCTTGAGCGTTTCGTCGCCTTGCTCGCTTCCCTTCCAATAGGCCTTCAACACAACTGCAAAGTCATATCCACCGACAAATTCCTGAATTTGCGCCAGCTTTTCGTCGATTATCTTCTCGACTGCCACACCACGATCCGCGGCGGCCTGACTTGCATCGGTCACGAAACGTTCGACGACGCTTGCGAGCGCATTGCCATCCGGTTTGTTTCGGGTCGAGAGATTTTTCACGGCCTCGGAATAGAGCCCTCTGGCCTGGCCGCCGCCTGCGTGAATGCGCCGATCAGGCGCCAGATCGGCGTGAACCGTGACGCATTTCTTTTCCAAGGCTATCAGGCGGACAAGATTGCCGAAGAATGTCTTGCCGGCGCCGTATTCGCCGATCACGAACCGCACCGATGATCCGCCGTCTGCGACACGGTCGATATCGCGAAGAAGAGCGTTGACCTCTACAGCTCGACCGACTTGGATATAGGCAAGCCCAACCCGTGGGACCACGCCGGCGGACAGGGCTTGGATGATGGTGTCCCGCTCCCGGGGACGAATTTTTGCGACTGCTTCGTTCATGATTCACTTGCTCTCAATTCCGACAGACGCGGGCGCAGGTTAGCAGAAAGCACAATATGGTCGCCCTCCTCAAGGAGAGGTTCTTCGAAGCGATCGAAAGACCAATCGTTGATTTTTTCGATCGCCCCCGCCGGCAGAAGCTTCAGTGATTTCGCCCGCGCCTCAAATTCCGGTCGAGCGATTTCGCCTTTCATTTCCATGAATTCAACCAGCTCGGCATGGCTTCTATCGAGCCCTTTGAATGGTGACACGTCTGCAGGAGGCGGGGCTCCCGGCGTGGTCTTTGGAACGCCTGCATCGTCGGCAAAAATCTGAGTCAATATTTCTGATACCGCCTGCGTTTCCTTCTGGACCGCCGCCAGCCGGCCAGCGTCGATATAAATGCCGGGCTCGGGCTGCTTCGGAATCGGAATTCCCGGGATCCGGTTTTCCGGAGATATCGTAATCGGTTCGTCTGGGGCTGCCGAGGCGCGATAAAGGTCCGAATAGATCTTGTCCTTGGGCAACCTTAATGCCTTATTCAGCCGCTCCAAAAAGCGCACCTGCTTCGGATCGACATGGTTTTCCTTTGTGATCAGGGAAACCGCAACCATCGCTATGGCTCGCCGTTCGGTTTCTCCGCACTCCGCCAAACGGCGCATGATGCGCTCCTGCTTGGCCGGGCTTTTGAAGATTGTTACCGCGTACGCGATAAGACGCAGCCCTTCGATTCTGGTGAGATCCGGAGCCGCCTTGATGTTGGCGATGATCGACTGAAGATCATCGGCCGTCGCCGAACCGTCCGCGGCACCGGCCAGTGCGGCGACCTCCACCTGGATTTTCATCCGCTGATACGACGGTTTTTTCGGGTCGATAGAGCCGCCTTGGTCCGCTCGAAAGATGACGACCTGATCGTCGATCTGGGCGGCGCCGCCGCCATAGCGTCGGTCCGGCTCGATTGCGACGTCAATCCGGTCGAGAACCTGGCCTAGCTGGTCGCAAACGACATGAGGAAGCTTGCCCGTTTCGGGGAAGTCGAGCGCGGCTGCTTTAAGAATCGCCCGCAACTTCGTCGTGGCGGTGTTTCCGCTTCCCATGATGCCGGCTATTCGTTGGTCGGCGTCGCGCAAGGGACTTGTCGAAGCATCGAGCTGAAGAATTTTCGGCAGCAAGATTGCCGCCTCAACCGAGGATTTTCGCTCTGGTCGCCGGCCGATGAGCCTGCTGTAGGCGTCGAGTTCATCGGTGCATGCCTGCGCTAGCGATTTGAGCGCCTCAAGCGATTGCCGTCCCGCGACGATGTCCGGATATTGCGTGTGCGGGCCGGGCACTTCGACCTGAAAGGCGCCACTACACGCTCGGTATGTGAATGCTATTTTCTTCGCCGGAACCTTGATCGCGAAGCCGGTCGGAAATTTTTCCGCAAACCGCAGTTTCCACAAGGCGACAAACTCGTCGAAACATCTGATCGCCGCTGTGCGCAGATAGATATCCGGCAGAGCAAGAGCCCATATCAACGCATCATGCGCGAATAGGACATTTGAAGCCGCAAGTATTTTGCCGAGATAGATACGGACCGTGAGCGGCAGGTCGGGCGACGCGCTGCGCTCCGGCGACAAGCGGGGTGGTTCCAGGGGAAGGCCTGCGGCCAAACTGGCGTGGATTAAGAAATTCGCCGCATACCCACGAAAAGAATTATTCTGACCGTAGATAGATAGGAGACGTTCTACTTCTGGTATCAGAACGCGAGCGACCACCGGATTTTTCTCGATGAATTGCCTGTGTTCCAGACCGTAGAAAAATAGGAACGTGTAGCCAATACCGTAAGCAGGGTCTTTTCTGCCACTCGCCATCCACTCAAGAAAAGCACGGCGCGCGGACGGCGTGATCGATGCATAAGATGGCCAATACGGCATCGAACTACCCGTCACATCGGCCTGAGCAGGACTGACGGGGAGTTTCGGATTTATCGCGTATTGGTCGATGGTCCGTCCGTCCGGCAATGCAAGCGCTTCGCCGAGATAAAAGAGTCCAAACGAGAGGCCGAGGTTTCCGATTTTAACCGGCTCACCTGGCTCGACCCACCTCGTGTTTGACGCTCGTCGAGGAGATACTCTGGCGAGATACGGCGTAGTGATTTCCACCTTAACTCCGAGCGGCTCGGTACCAATGACAGACGGCACGGACTTTCTTTTCCCGAGCCGCGAAAGTCCGAATACAATCAGAGATATGGCTCCCGTCAGCACGAGCACAGCGATTATCGCGACCGAATTTTCGACGACGAAACGGTACGCGGAAGTGCCGATCCAGGCGATGACCCCCAGCACGATCACGACACTCAGTCCGGCCGATGATCCCCCCGATTTTCTCCGCGCCATCGTGATGTCTCGGCTAAATAATCATCATACGTCTTCCGCGGGCTTAAGCTAGGTGTGTCGTGGCACGACTAAGATATTGACCGTCGTGCAATAATCTAGCTGGCGCGCGATCCAGGCTTGATGAACAACAATGCCATCAACTTTCGTGCAATTTGGCCCCGCACTCCCTTAAGCGACATAATTTGGTGACCAATTTCAGCCGCGCGCGGGCGCGCTATGGCGAACTCTACCGCGCGCCGTATCTCGCTTGATATTGTTGCCCGTTTTCCAAGCTCGACAATATCCGGGCGCTCGATAGCGACTTCCACGGCCTCCAAAACATGGGACGCGCGTATAGCCAATAGGGCGGAAATAGCCGCAATCTTCGGGTTAGCTTGCGCTGCATGCGCGGCACGTCGCAATTGCGGATTTTGGCGAATCCCGGAACAGAGGGTGAGAAAAGCCGGTTCAGCCGTCATTGCGCGCAAGCAAGCCCGCAGCTCGGTATTGTCGGCTAAAGCGGCGAAAAATTCCAACACCGATGTATTACGGACAATCGCGACAATACGGTCGAAGGTTTTTCTCTCGGCCAAACAAGCCGCAACCAGATATCGAACCTCGGGGTTTTCGATGACGCCGTCCACCACCGGCCGGACATCAACATGCGACGCCAAAACGCCAAGCGCGAGGACGTCCGGCGCATCACCGGCCACGCGCATCCCGTCCAAGGTTTTGGCATCCGCCTTGGCGCGCACCGCCATGGCACAAACGGCGTGCACGCCATCGATCTCGATGTCGTTGGCCAGTTCTTTGAGCGTAGCCCGCTTTTCCGGATCGGTCGTCGTCATCAGATTCAGTTGCTGCTTCCCCTTTAAAGACTCTCGATACTTTTTTGTTCGTTCGCTGGCTGATTTCGGCTTGCCGTCGTCGGCCGCAGCACCGTTCTTATCGGCGGCATCGTTCTGCGCCGCCGCCCCGTTCTCACCGGCGGCATCATTCTGCGCTGCCTCATCGTTGCCCGCTGCCGCATCGTGCTCCGCCGCCGCATCATTCTCGGCGGGAAGCACGAAGGCGCGAATGGGACGGCAGCCCCCGGCCACGAGATCCGCCTCGGTCAGCTTCTTGGTTTTATTGCCCACAGCACCTTCTCCGTGACTAGTAACGTCACTATTCACGCACCGGCCGGGCGTCAGCCGAGGCGCCTGAGGCGGGGGTCGTCTTGATCGGGGGCAAGGCCTTCAACCAGGCCTCCAGGTCGGCGGTGAGAACCACCGTGCGCCGACCGGCTTTACGCGCCGTCAGCTCGCCACGACGAATGGCCGCGTAAACAGTCGATCGCCCTAGCGCGGCGACTGTCGCAGCTTCAGAAACGTCATAGGCAAGTCGGGATTTCGTCATCGTCATCTCCTGCACGCCAGGTTGTCCATCGGCGTTTGCGTGGGATGAATATTCGGCCGTGGTGACGCTCTTTGCAGCAAGAGTGCTCGGGATTCCCGGAGATTCCCCTGCGCGCCCGGACGGCGCCGATAAACCAAGCTATTGATATATATAATATTTTACCCGGATTTCGGGCGCGCCTAAGAACACGGTGATGCGACCGACCGGTAGTACCGTGCAAGGCGGTTCTTCAGACTTCGGCGGTCTTCTCGGGACCAGCCCAGCTGTTTGCTAGTTGGCTCCCGCGGCTTTCTTTTTGCGCGGCTTCACGGATCGGAATTCGATCCGCTCCAGCAATTCGGCCGAAGGTTTGCTCGAAAGCAATTTGCGGAAAAGCTTGTAGGCGTCGCGAATTGTCTTCTCGTCGAGCTTGCCATTAATATCCTTGCCGAAGCAATGCACTCGAATCTTTTTGATGATCGAGCCGGTGACCTTGTCACCCACCAAGCCATTAGGATGATGCAAGTAGAGATACTGCCCCACCTGAAGTTTCAAAGGCGAGTGTTCGAAATCTCGTATGATGGCCAGTGTCTTTTCGTCATGAGCGGAAGGAGGCGCGGCATGGATCGAATAAAGGCGGTCCCCTGCCAAACTTACAGCTACGCCGTTTTGCCAATCTATGATCTTGAACGCGTCAAAGACATCTGGCGCCAACGAGGTGAAACGTTCGGCAATAGGCGAGCCGCACCGCGCTAATACTCTGCAATCGCCAACTCGATGCGCCGTACGGAAACGAATTTCCATTTGCTCCCAAAGTTTGGTTATGCGAGTAGCGAACTCGCCGCTGACCGGTCGAACACGACCGTCACTTCCGTCGATGGCCTCATGCGGCGCATAGGGAGCAATCTGGTCGAGGCCAGGCCCTTGTTCGCCGCTTACGTGCTCGGAACCAAGCAGTAAGACCAAGCCATCGTCAGAGAAGGCGATGAACCTAGGCTCCTGTAGTGCCTCTTCGGCGAACTCCCGAATCGTGTCGGAACTTGCGGTTCGTTTCCGGAATGGCCTCTGGATCGCTTGGAATTGTGCCGGTGCGCCTCGGATCGGGATCCAATCGCGACCGGGCCTGTCCATTTCAATGATGTGCGGTTCAGATCGTTCACCAAACGACGAGGCGTTCGGAATTCGCCGTTTTTTGGCCATGACTTCTCTGCCTGCCGCTGTGAAGCGCGACAGCCAAAGATGACGCAATTTCGCTAACATGGACTTACGGTCGGGTAAGCCTGACAGTGATGCCTGTCAGCGCCGAACGAGCGCGGACCGCAGTGCACAGCAATGCATACTCCCCAAAACCTTCCCAAAAATCGGGTGCGGAGCTTGCTAATTCACCTAAATCGTTGATTTTGCTGGCGCTCCCTAGGGGACTCGAACCCCTGTTTTCGCCGTGAGAGGGCGACGTCCTAGGCCGCTAGACGAAGGGAGCTGGGCAGAAACTACGAGATAGCCTTGATCATTCGGGCACGCAAGCCGCCCACCGGCTTGCGGCAGGCCTCAGGTCGCTCCAACCTAGTTCGGTTGTTTTGGAGTTTTCCGCATGATCGACAAAATCGCCAGTTTCGTGAACGCCGATGCCAGGCTCATCCAGCGCGGCCGCTTCGTCGACACCACCTTCATGATCGCCATCGACGACGCCGACACCTTGATCCGAATCCAGGAAGGCCGCGTCACCAAAGTGACGCCCGGCCCGTTCATTACCCCCAATTACAGCTTTGCCTTGCGCGCCTCGCGCAGCGTCTGGGAAAAATTCTGGCAGCCGCTGCCGCCGCTCGGCTTCACCGACATTTTCGCGCTGGTCAAACAGAAACTGATGCGCGTGGAAGGCGACATACATCCTTTCATGGCGAACCTGCTCTATTTCAAGGACGTGATCGCGGCGCCGCGTAAAGAAACCGTAAGCAAGCAGGCCGCACGATGAACCCGCGTTTCGAACCCATCACCGGTCGCTATCTTCATCTCGATTTGCTCGGCAAGCCGCACCGGCTTTATGTCGAGGAAGCAGGCCAAGGTATCCCCCTGCTCTGCCTGCACACCGCGGGCTCCGATGCACGGCAATTTCGCGGCCTGATGAACGACGCACGCGTCACGGCCAGCTTCCGCGTCATCGCTTTCGACATGCCATGGCACGGCAAATCCTCGCCGCCCGCCGGCTGGCAGGATGCCGAATACCAACTTAGTTCGCGCGACTACATACGTATGATCGTGGAAGTCGCCGACGCGCTTAAGCTCGACAAACCGGTCGCCATGGGCTGCTCGATCGGCGGGCGCATCGTGCTCCATCTCGCGCAGGAATGTCCAGAACGCTTCCGCGCCTTGATCGGCCTGGAGTCGGCGGCGCACACCGAACCTTATTATGATTTGTCCTGGCTCAACCGGCCCGACGTGCATGGCGGCATGGTATGCGCCGGCGTGGTGTCAGGCCTGGTTGCACCGACCGCGCCCGACGAAGGCCGCTGGGAGACACTGTGGCACTACATGCAGAGCGGGCCCGGCGTGTTCAAAGGCGATTTGTATTTCTACATGATAGACGGCGACATCCGCGGCCGCGTTGACGACATCGACATCAAACGCTGTCCGTTGTTTCTGCTCACGGGCGAATACGACTATTCCTGCACAAGTGAAGCCACGCTCGATATCGCCAAGCGCACCGGCGCGTCCGCCAACATCATGAAAGGCCTCGGGCACTTTCCCATGAGCGAGGACCCGGAGAAATTCGTGTCGTATCTCTTGCCGGTGCTGGAGAAGATCAAGGCGCTTTAAGCCGCAAGCGCCCGAGCGGTTTGAGTGTGTCAGGGTCGAACGTGAGCACTTCGACGCTGCCTGCGACCTCGACTGCTACCACGATGTGGTCGTTGCTCACCGCCGTCGAAAGCATTTTTGCGCCGACCGGTAGCGCAACGGTAACGTCCGCGAAAGCCGCCGGTGACGGGGCGCTTCCCCCCAGGTGAAAAACGCGGTAGCCGATGACGCCAAGCACCGCGGCGAGCGCCAGAAACGTCGTTACGCTCGCGATCATCATCAACCGGCGCACCTTCGCGATCGCGCGCTCGGCTTCGGGACTTGAAGGTTTATCGTCGGACATCGCCTATCCATGAATGACCGCGCCACCGAAATCGTCACAATCGCCGCCCAAGAGAACGGCCAGCGGCTCGATCGCGTGCTCGCCGCGCGCATCCCGGGGCTGTCACGCTCGCGCCTCAAGGCGCTAATCCTTGACGGCCAAGTGACGACCCAAGAGACGATCCAAGCGACGATCGAGGCGCGCACGATCCGCGATCCCGCGGCACACGTCAATTCCGGCGACACCGTCACGGTGACGCTGCCGGCGCCCGAGCAGGCAAAGCCCATGGGCGAGGCAATCCCGCTCACGATCGTCTACGAGGACGACGCGCTGATCGTGATCGACAAGCCGAAAGGATTGGTGGTGCATCCGGCCGCCGGCCACGCCAAGGGCACGCTGGTCAATGCGTTGATCGCCCATTGCGGCGACAGCCTGTCCGGCATTGGCGGCGTCAAACGGCCCGGCATCGTGCACCGGCTCGACAAGGACACCACCGGCCTCATGGTGGTCGCCAAAACCGACATCGCCCATCGCGGGCTGAGCGCCCAATTCGCCAATAAGTCCACAAGCGGCATCGAGCGCGGCTATCTGGCTCTGGTCTGGGGCGCGCCAAGCCGCCCGAAGGGCACGATCGACGCAGCCCTCGATCGCCATCCTCGATCTCGAGACAAGCGCGCCGTGCGCGAGGGCGGCCGGCCGGCGGTGACCCATTGGGAAGTGCTGGAGCGCTATACCGGCGCAGACGGCAAGCCGGTCGCGAGCCTCTTGGCCTGCACCTTAGACACTGGCCGCACCCACCAGATCCGGGTCCACCTCGCTTATATCGACCATCCGATTCTGGGCGATGCCGCCTATGGCACCGGCTTTAAGACCAAGGCTAGCCTGCTGGCCCCCGCTGCCCGCGCCGCCCTGGAAGCGCTAGGCCGCCAAGCACTGCATGCTTATCTGTTGCGTTTCGAGCACCCCGGCAATGGCAAAGTTTCGGAATTTCGCTCGGAGTTGCCAGCCGATTTGCGCCGCCTGCGTGACGCGCTCGCCGCCCGCGGCCCTTGAAACCGGCCGGCGGAGCGCCACTTATCCACCATCAAACACCTTGAATCGCCGAGAAACCTGGGTTCCAACCGGAACGCCGGGCGGTTTGCGTGGTTGTCTCAGTGGCTGCTGCAAACCACTTATGCAGGCGCGGTCATACGGAATAGGTCAGCAAATCCAGTGGTTTGCTCAGGCTTTAACGCATGTCACAGCGACGTGACGGGCATACACCTATCTTTTGCCGGCCTGTTCCGTTATGCTGCACCTGCGAGATCGGAATGTACGCCGTCGGCTCGAGGGGAGCGGCGGCGCCAACAGCCTGCCGATTATCGGGGGCAAATTAAGGAGGGCGCTATCATGGCCCGTTCAGCCGCTTTGCCGGCACTCAAGGCCGAATCCGGCCTTTCACACTACCTGGAAGAAATCCGCCGGTTCCCGATGCTGGAACCGCAGGAAGAATACATGCTTGCGCGCAGCTGGCGTGAGCACGGCGATCGTGAAGCCGCGCACAAACTCGTCACCAGCCATCTCCGCCTGGTCGCCAAGATCGCCATGGGCTATCGCGGCTACGGCCTGCCGATTTCGGAAGTGGTTTCCGAGGGCAATGTCGGCCTGATGCAGGCGGTCAAACGCTTCGAGCCCGAGAAGGGTTTCCGGCTCGCCACCTACGCCATGTGGTGGATCAAGGCCGCGATCCAGGAATACATCCTGCGCTCATGGTCGCTGGTGAAGATGGGCACCACCGCCAACCAGAAGAAGCTGTTCTTCAACCTGCGCAAGGCCAAGAGCAAGATTTCCGCGCTCGACGAAGGCGACATGCGGCCCGATCAGGTGAAGCTAATCGCCAAGCGGCTGGGCGTAACAGAACAAGATGTGGTCGACATGAACCGCCGGCTCGGCGGCGATGCCTCGCTCAATGCGCCGATCCGGGATGACGGCGACAGTGGCGAATGGATGGATTGGCTGGTCAGCGACGCGCCGACCCAGGAAAAGATCCTCGCCGACAGCGAGGAAAGCGACAACCGACACGAAGCGCTGATCGGCGCGCTCGACGTGCTCAACGATCGCGAGCGGCGCATCTTCGAAGCGCGCCGCCTGGCGGACGATCCGATCACGCTCGAGGACCTCGCGTCCGAATTCGGCGTCTCGCGCGAGCGCGTGCGCCAGATCGAAGTGCGCGCCTTCGAGAAAGTGCAAAAGGCGGTAAAGAACAACATCGCCGTTTTGGAGAATCCGACCGAAAAGGCCGTCATCGGCGCGACGATGCACTAAGCCGATCGCAGCGATATCGAATATAAAAATGGCCGGGCTGTGCTCGGCCATTTTCGTTTTTGCTCGCTGCTTTGGCCGCCGGCTTGAATTCACTGCCCCCAGGCGCGGAACGCTTCCTCGAAGGCGCGCACGCCGGGCGTACCCTTCTCCATGGCCAGGATGGCGCGCTTGCCGCTGGTGTACACGATCGGGATGTCGAACCAGTCGCGCTCTTTCAACAACTGAACGTTGCGCTGCACGTCGGTATCCGTCGCCGATAGGCCGATCAGGAAATAGCCGTTGGTCACCTTCACCGCGAGGCCGGCGAGCGGTATACCGCGCGCCTGCTCGTCCTGCTTCATCAGCACGCCCGGCACGTTGCCGACGCCACCTTCGGAGAAGTCCGCCGGCAGCGTGAACATGATCTCGATGGTGTGGCTCGCCGGCAGCGCCTTGTCGGTGTTGCGGCGGAGCGACCAGGTCATCCGCATATGCCGCTCGGGGATTTCCACGTCGGCGCGGATCGCCAATTCAGGCGCCAACCCCGGCCCAGGCGACACGGTCTCGGTGCGCCAGAGCGCCGAGCCGACGTAACGGACACCCTTGGGGTTGCTCGGATCCTCGTCGTAGAGCACGACCTTTTGCGCGACCGCGGCGGCCGGCGCGTTGGCGGCTTCCGGCGTGCCGGCTGCCGGACCGATGCGATCGGCGATCTTGGGACGGCCGGCGGGCTCGGTCGTCTCACGCGGTTTCGGCGCCGGCGTGCTGCTGCGCAGGCTTGCCACCATCGTCATGATGGTCTGGCGCTGCCAGTAGCCGGCTCCGGAAATACCGGCCAATACCAGAAGTAGCAGAATGAATTTGACAATGCCGCCATAGGAGCGCGGCGGCCGCGAATAGATCTCATCGTCTTCTTCGTAGCGCGGCGGCGGCAATGGCCGCGTCGGCGCGGGCCGGGGCGTCTCTGGCGGCGGCGCATGCCCATCCGCATCGGGCGGTTCATGCAATGGAAACGGCTCCGCCACGGGCGGCGGTTCGAAATGATGCTCGGCCGAAGGCGGCTCACTGTCATGCGCCGGCGGCGGCTGGTCGCCCGGCATTGCCTCATAAACCTCATGTGCCGAACGATTGGCCTCGGCCGCGGCGTCGCCTAGACCCTCGGCATCGGCCACCGTCTCGCGGAAGCCGCGCAAGCCCACGTCCGCCAGCGACGGCGGTTGTTCCGGCGTATCCGGACGCGTGCGCTTGACCGCGTCCGCCTCGACCTTGCGGATCGCCTCCTCCAGCGCCAGCCGCTCGCGCGTGATGTCGGATTCATCGAGCGCCGGCTCGACGCTGCGCAACTGGTTGACCAGCGCGGCGCGCGCGCGCTCGTACAGCGCACGGCGGTTTTCGCCGGTGTTCTTGTCGAGGCCGGAAACGGCGCGTGCGACCAGAGGGTGATAATCAGCCATTGGACATCATTATACTTCGAACGGGTTCTTCATCAGGATTGTGTCTTCGCGCTCAGGACTGGTCGAGAGCAAGGCAACCGGGCATCCGACCAGCTCTTCGATTCGCCGCACATATTTTATCGCCTGGGCCGGCAATTGCGCCCAGGAACGCGCGCGCGCTGTGGGTTCCTTCCAGCCGTCGATCGTCTCATAGATCGGCTCGACGCGCGCCTGCGCCTGCTCGCCGGCCGGCAAATAATCAATCTCACGGCCATCGAGCCGATAGCGCACGCAAACCTTGATCTCGTCGAAGCCATCGAGGATGTCGAGTTTGGTGAGCGCCAGGCCATCGATGCCGCAGGTTTTCACCGTCTGGCGGACCAGCACCGCATCGAACCAGCCGCAGCGGCGGGCGCGGCCGGTGACCGTGCCGAATTCACGGCCGCGTTCGCCGAGTTTTTTGCCGATCGCATTGGCCATCTGGTCAGTCGGGAACGGCCCATCGCCCACCCGCGTCGTGTAGGCCTTGCAAATGCCGAGCACGTAATCGATCGCGTTGGGCCCCAGGCCGGAGCCCGTCGCGGCCTGCCCCGCTACCGTGTTGGACGACGTCACATACGGATAAGTGCCGTGGTCGATGTCGAGCAGCGCGCCCTGCGCGCCTTCGAACAAAATACGCTTGCCCTCGCGCCGCTTGGCGTCGAGCAGCAGCCAGACTGAATCCATATAGAGGAGCACCTGCGGCGCGATCGCGGCGAGATATTCATAGATCGCCTTGCCATCGAGCTCCGTAAGGCCGAGGCCGCGGCGTAGCGCATTGTGATGGGCTAGCAGCCGCTCGATCTTGGGTGCCAACGCCGGCAGATCGGCCAGATCCATGAAACGGATGGCGCGCCGACCGACTTTATCCTCGTAGGCCGGACCGATGCCGCGCTTGGTGGTGCCGATGCGGGTCGCCGAATTGTCGGCTTCGCGAAATGCATCGAGCTCCTGATGCAGCGGCAGGATCAACGGCGCGTTCTCGGCAATACGCAGATTTTCCGGAGTCACCGCGACGCCCTGTTTCTTAAGTTGGGCGATCTCATCGATCAGGGCCTTCGGATCGACCACCACGCCATTGCCGATGATCGAAAGCTTGCCGCCGCGCACCACGCCGGACGGCAGCAGCGACAATTTGTAGGTGACGCCGTCGATCACCAAAGTGTGGCCGGCGTTATGGCCACCCTGGAATCGGACGACGATATCGGCCTGTTCGGACAGCCAGTCGACGATCTTGCCTTTGCCTTCGTCACCCCACTGGGACCCGACTACAACAACATTCGCCATCAGGTCTTTCCTAACCTAGCGCCCGGACACGTTCAGCCGGGTGCCACCGGCCAGGTCCATATTCGGATAACGGATCAATCCGGTTGAAGCAAGGCGAAGAACGCAGCCCGCACGGCTGCGGATCGAGCCTCAACAACTTGATATTACACCCATAATTCCTAGAAATGGAGCGGCTTGGCCTGCTGTACCTGCGGCAACGCGCGCACCTTGGCGAGCACGGCGTCCGGCAGTTCGCCGTCGATCTCGATCAGCGCGATGGCGTTGCCGCCGGGCGCCTCGCGGCCGACGTGGAAAGTCGCGATGTTGATGCCAGCCTCACCCAGCGTCGACGAGAAGCGGCCAATGAAACCGGGCTTGTCGAGGTTGGTGATGTAGATCATCGAAGGCCCGAACTCGGCGTCCATGCGGATGCCCTTGATGTTGACGATGCGCGGACGGCCGTCGGCGAATACCGTACCCGACACCGCGCGCGTCTGCGACTGCGTCAACACCGTCACCGTGATCAGGCTTTCGAAGTCGCCGGCCATTTCGCGCGTGGTCTCCTCGACCATGATGCCGCGCTCCTTGGCCACCACCGGCGCGGACACCACGTTGACGTCTTGGAGCATCGGCCGCAACAGGCCGGCAACGGCCGCCGAGGTCAACGCCTTGGTGTTCATCTGCGCCACCGCACCCTCGTAGGAAATCTGCACTTTGCTCAGCCCGGTTTCAGTCAACTGGCCGGCAAAGGAGCCGAGCTTCTCGGCCAGCGCGATGAACGGCCGCAGCTTCGGCGCTTCCTCGGCGCTGATCGACGGGAAATTGACCGCATTGGAGATCGCGCCGCGCAGCAAATAGTCGGACATCTGCTCGGCCACCTGCAGCGCGACATTCTCCTGCGCCTCGCTGGTGGCGGCGCCGAGATGGGGCGTGCACACCACATTGGGCAGGCTGAACAGTGCATTGCTGGTCGCCGGTTCTTCGACAAACACGTCGAATGCCGCACCCGCCACCTGGCTCGCTTTGAGCGCTTCGGCGAGCGCCGCCTCATCCACCAGACCACCGCGCGCGCAATTGATGATGCGCACGCCCTTTTTCATTTTCTTGATCGATGCGGCGTCGATGATGTTCTTGGTCTTTTCGGTCAGCGGCGTATGCAGCGTGATGAAATCAGCGCGCTTGAACAGCGCATCGAGCTCGACCTTTTCGACGCCGAGATCGCGCGCGCGTTCCTCCGACAAAAACGGATCGTAGGCGATGACCTTCATCCGCAAGCCGATGGCGCGGTCGGAAACGATTGCGCCGATATTGCCACAGCCGATGATGCCGAGCGTCTTCGAAAAAATCTCGACACCCATGAATTTGTTCTTTTCCCATTTTCCGGCGCGGGTTGAACGATCCGCCTCCGGAATCTGGCGCGCCAGCGCCAGCATCAGCGAAATGGCGTGCTCGGCGGTGGTAATGGAATTGCCGAATGGCGTGTTCATCACGATGATGCCGCGCGCGGTTGCTGCCGGAATATCGATATTGTCGACACCGATGCCGGCACGGCCGATGACTTTCAGATTCTTGGCCTTTTCGAGAATCTTGGCCGACACTTTGGTGGCCGAGCGGATGGCAAGGCCATCGTAATTTCCGATGAGTTCGGCAAGCTTTTCCTTGTCCTTGCCGAGTGCCGGCTGGAAATCGACCTCGATGCCGCGATCCTTGAAAATTTGAACGGCGGCGGGCGACAGCGCGTCGGAGATAAGAACCTTGGGGGCTGTCATGGCTAGGCCGCCTTCGGCAGAGCGGCTTTGGCCTCGGCGAAGGCCCAATCGAGCCAGGGCGTTAGTGCCTCGACGTCGGCGGTTTCGACCGTGCAGCCGCACCAGATGCGCAGGCTCGGCGGCGCGTCGCGGTGATTGGCGACGTCATAGGCGACGCCTTCCTTGTCCAACATCGCTTCCATGGACTTCACGAAAGCGAGTTGCGCTTCGGACGGCAATTTGGCCACGGCCGCATCGGCAAGCCGCAAGCAGACCGATGTGTTGGACCGGGTCGCGGGGTTCTGCGGCAAATGCTCGATCCAGGGCGAGCGCGCGACCCAGTCGGCGATCATCTTGGCGTTGGCATCGGCGCGGGCGCGCAAGGCTTTGAGACCGCCAGCCGACTTCGCCCATTGCAAGGTGTCAATATAGTCCTCGACGCACAGCATCGACGGGGTATTGAGCGTTTCACCCGCGAATACGCCCTCGTTGAGCTTGCCGCCTTTGGTGAGCCGGAAAATCTTCGGCATCGGCCAAGCCGGCTTGTAACTCTCGAGCCGCGCCGCCGCGCGCGGCGAAAGGATCAACATGCCGTGCGCGCCCTCGCCGCCCAGCGCCTTCTGCCAGGAGAAGGTGACGACATCGAGTTTGGGCCAGTCGAGCTTTTGCGCGAACGCCGCCGAAGTGGCGTCGCAAATCGTCAGTCCTTTGCGGTCGGCGGCGATCCAGTCGCCATTGGACACCCGCACGCCCGAGGTGGTGCCGTTCCAGGTGAACACCACATCGCTGTCAAAATCGATTTTCGTCAGATCGGGCAAGTCGCCATAGGCCGCTTTGACGACCGTGACATCCTTGAGCTTGAGTTCCTTGGTGACGTCGCTGACCCAACCTTCACCGAAGGATTCCCACGCCAGCATGGTTACGGGCCGCGCGCCGAGCAGCGACCACAGCGCCATCTCCACCGCACCGGTATCGGATGCCGGCACGATGCCGATGCGATAGTCGGCTGGGACTTCCAGCACTTCGCGGGTGAGATCGATGGCGCGCTTGAGCTTCGCCTTGCCGACTTTGGCGCGGTGCGAACGTCCTAACGCGGCGTCGGTGAGGGCTTGCAGGCTCCAGCCGGGGCGCTTGGCGCAAGGGCCAGACGAAAAGTGCGGGTTGGCCGGCCGCACGCCGGGCTTGGTCGCTGTCATGGTCTATCCTTCCAGATAGGCGCCCCTCGTTGGGGAGGGGTGTCCCACTGGCGGAGATAGGCGAGTTGGGCCGCCCGGTCAACTCCGGCGATAGACGTCAATAGTATGGGGGCAAAGCGCGCCGAGCCGCGCGAAGTCAGCCGCTAGAATCGCGCGCCGATGCCGACACGGCCGGTATTGAGAGTGGTCCTGATCCCGCCAACCGGCGCGAATGCGATGTATTCCCATTCCGCGCGCACAAACACATGGGGAAGGACCGCTACGTCGAGGCCGAGGCCAACCAGGGCGCCGCCGACAACGGCATTATTCTTGCTGTCAGATTCCGTATCCAGGGTGTTGAAGGCCGATACAGAGCTGCCCGCGAGAGGCGTTCCAACGTCATGCACCGTTGCGGTGTTCGCATAGTCAAAGCGGCCGACCGCGGCGCCAACCACGGCATAAGGCAGGAACTGACCGAAGGCATAACCGGCGCGCGCGCGCATCGTCGCATAGTCGATGAGCGTGACCGACGACTGCGCCGTGATCGTCACGACGTTGTTGACATTGTCCGAGGTTACTACCTGGCGCGCGATTGAATCGCTCGCGGATGCTTCCAATGAAGAGGTACGATTGTAGGCGAGATCGAACCCGACGACGAGCTGATCCCACTGAACGTTGTAGCCAAGAAAGGCGCCGTATTGCCGGCCGTTGGTCGTGGTTGACGGCAATGTCGTCCAGCTCGAAGGTGAGAATTCGTTTTCAACTGTTGTGTTGCGCAGGGCAAAGGCGACCAGCGCACTGGTGCTATTTCCGAAATCGGCGTGCATGTTGGAGAGGCCGAGCTGGACGCCGAGATTGATGCCGTCCCAGCGAGTGCCGGCACTGTTAAAGAGCGAGCCGCGCAAGAAATCCTGCGCGCTGGCGCCGGCCGGCACGGCCAGGACCAACGTCAGCGCGGCGAGCGCAGCGCGGCTAATGCGGATCGTGCAGGTCATCGAAGCTCCAACGCAGGCCGACACGCACCTCATGTGCGGCGACATTCTTGAAAGTCATGGCGCCGAGCGCGTCGCTGCCGGTCGCGACGTCGCCGATGTTGAGATAGCGGTAGCCGACGTCGGCCATGAGATTGTGCGAAATCGCGAAGGCGATGCCGGCCATGCCGGCCCACGAGAATTTCCATTGATTCTTTCCGGTATCGCCGGTGAAAGGCGGCGCGCCCGTGCTCGAATAATCGGTCACGCGCGTATAGGAGACGCCGGCGCCGGCGCCGATGTAAGGCGACATGTGATACCAGGTGCCGAGGTCGAGATAGCCGTTAACCAGGCCGGTCGTCGGCTGGATCTTGGCGGTGGTGTCGCCGGGCGTCGTGATGGTGCCCTGATATTTCATCGGCGTCGCGTAATCGATCGTAACGTCCGTGCGGAACCAGCCTGTTTTGATGCCGACGCCGAGACCGGCGGTGGTACCCTTGCCGAGACTGTTGTCAGTCGGATTTGGAAAACCCGACGCCGAATCCGCGCGGTCGATTAGCCCCCAATAGGCGCCGAGATCGCCGCGCAGGTACCAGCCCGAATTGAGATCGACGAGTGGCGCTTTATATCCCGGCTCCGGCATCGTTGAGCGCGGATACCCCGGCATGTCGGCCGCACGCGCCACGGCTCCCGACATCGCCAAAGCAGCCCCGGCGACCGCCGCCGTCTTCAACCAACCCATGGATACTTTTCCTTACGTTTTCGCACTTGTTACCGCGCGCGCCGCTATGCGGGCGCTAGCCCTTGCTCTGAAGCGGCGGGGGCGGCGGCGTGTAGACGTAGCGCGGCGTCGGCGCCACCTCGCAACAGGTCCAGCGCAGGCCGATCATGAAGTCGTGCGAGTACAGATTGCCGAATTTGAAAGTGTCATGCGTACAGGTCACCGAGCAATCGACGGTGTCGGTGATCGATCCGTAGTTCAAATAACGATAGGTGAAATCGACCTTGAGCGTCTTGCTGACGTTGTAGGCGACGCCGGCATACAGCGCCCACGCCAGATGCCATTCGCTGGGATTGCGGCCAAAACCAAATCCGCCATTCGGATTGACGTCGGTGAAATCGGCCATCGTGTTGTAGGCACCGCCGATCCCCGCGCCGACGAATGGCGTGAAGCAATTCCAGGTGCCGAGGTCGATAAAGGCGTTGCCGAGGAATATCCAGGACTTGATGTTGCCCTGATATTCATCCAGCCCACCCGGCGGATAGGTGACGAATGCATAGACGCGCGACTTGGCGCGATATTCGCCGCTGACGTCGAAGCGCAGCCAGTTGTTCCATTCGTAACCGACCGCTGCGCCGACGAACATCGCGTCCGCGTTATCCGTGTGCTGCAGGGTGGCGTTGGTCGTCGTCTGGTAATCGAGCTTGTACGCGCCGTTCATCCCGACGCCGACGTAGCCGCGCAGGTACCAGTTCTCGGTGAATTCCTGCGCCGGCGGCTGCACCATGATCGGCTGCTGCGGCTGCGGCATAGGCTGCGAATAATCCGCGCCTTGCGCCGTACTCGCCACAAGCACTGCGATCATTGTCAGTATCGGGATCGTAAAACGCGGACCTACCATGGCATTGTTCCTCGCAGAATCCACCGATCCGTGAGGCGGCGGGTTCATGCGGGACGATGCCAGGAAATCCTTAAGTGGCTCTTAACCTTGTTCTTTAACCACGCATGTTATTGAACCGGCGCGAAATGCGCGTCATTGGCGCACTCCACGTCTTAGGAACCGTGGTTAAGAAATCATTTACTCGTGGGGCTCGGCTTGGGCGGCGCTACGCGCGGCGGTGGCAGCGTGCGGACGATGATTAGCCGAAACGGTTGCAGCGGGTTAGCGCCGCGCCGCTGGCGGAGGCCTTAGGCGGCGACGTGAGTCAGGGCCTCGACCACATCGTCCACGGCGGCCTCGACCAGCGACTTGTCGTCACCCTCGCCCATCACGCGGATCACCGGCTCGGTGCCGGACGGGCGCACGATCAGGCGGCCGCCGCGGCCGAGTTTTTTCTCGGCGCTGGCGATGGCCGAGCGCACGTTCGCATTCTCCAGCGGCTTACCCTTCTGGTAACGCACGTTCTTGAGCACCTGCGGCAGCGGTTCGAAGCGGTGACAAAGCTCCGAGACCGGCTTGCCGCTGCGCTTGACCACGGCCAATACCTGCAAGGCCGCGACGAAGCCGTCGCCGGTGGTGGTGTAGTCGGACAAAATAATATGGCCGGACGGCTCGCCGCCAACATTGTAGCCGTGCGCACGCATGTGCTCGAGCACGTAACGGTCGCCGACCGGGGTGCGAACCAATTCGATGCCGAGGCCGCCGAGATGGCGCTCGAGCCCGAGGTTAGACATCACGGTGGCGACGACGCCGGGACGCTGCAGCCGGCCGTCTTCCTTCCAGCTCTCGGCGATGACCGCGAGCAACTGGTCGCCATCCACCACATGGCCGCGCTCGTCCACGATCATGACGCGGTCGGCGTCGCCATCGAGCGCGATGCCAATATCGGCGCGCATCTCGCGCACCTTGTGCGAGATCGCGGCCAAATCGGTGGAGCCGCACTCCTTATTGATGTTGAAGCCGTCCGGATCGACACCGATCGAGACCACGTCGGCGCCCAGTTCCCAGAGCGCGCCCGGCGCCACTTTATAAGCGGCGCCGTTGGCGCAATCGATCACCACGCGCAGGCCGGACAGATCGATCGCCTTGGGGAGCGTGCGCTTGGCGAATTCGATGTAGCGATCTTGCACGCCGTCGATGCGCTTGGCACGGCCGAGGTCATCGCTCTTGGCGAGCTTCTTGCTCAAATCGGAATCGAGCAGTTCCTCGATCTCACTTTCGACCTTATCGCTCAACTTGAAGCCATCCGGCCCGAATAGCTTGATGCCGTTGTCGTCGTATGGATTGTGCGAGGCCGAGATCATCACGCCGAGGTCGGCGCGCATCGAGCGCGCCAGCATGCCGACCGCCGGCGTCGGGATCGGGCCGGTGAGCAGCACGTCCATGCCGACCGAGGTAAAGCCGGCGACTAGCGCGGTCTCGATCATGTAACCGGAGAGGCGGGTGTCTTTGCCGATCAGCACGCGGTGGCGGTGTTCGCCGTTCTTGAAGATCAGGCCCGCGGCCTGGCCGACCTTGAGCGCCAGCTCGGGCGTAATCACTTTATTGGCCCGGCCGCGAATGCCGTCGGTGCCGAAGTAACGACGAACCATGAATGCCCCTGACGCCTCGTTTAGGCTTTGCGCCGCGCGATGCCTGTTTTATTGGCGGGTGGCCATGCCGATCCCGCAAGGCGGTATAATAGAGCTAATGGCGCGGTTTTACTTCAAAAATTATGAGCAATCGTTACCGGGCGCCGTTAACATTTGCCAGCGCGCCTGGTTATACAATGAAAAAGCGGCTGGAACCGACGGTTTCGCAACATTAAGTCCTGTGCTAGCGAATTGGCCTTCGTTAAGTGCCGCGGACCAGCCATGAAAATCACACCCAGTATCGAAGACCTCCGTGAGCTCGCCCGCCGGCGGGTTCCGCGCGCCTTTTTCGAATATGCCGACAGCGGCTCGTATACCGAGCAGACCTTTCACGCCAACCTCAACGACCTCGCAGCCATCAAGCTGCGCCAGCGCGTGCTGGTCAACGTCGATGAGCGGGACGTTTCCACCAAGATCATCGGCGAAAAGGTAGCGGCGCCGATCGCGCTGGGCCCGATCGGGCTGTGCGGCATGGAGCATGGCGACGGCGAAATTCTGTCAGCGCGCGCGGCGCAGGCGGCCGGCGTTCCCTTTACGCTCTCGACCATGTCGATTTGCTCGATTGAAGATGTCGCCGAAGCCGTGTCGAAGCCGTTCTGGTTCCAGCTTTACGTCATGCGCGACCGCGGCTTCATCAAGGAATTGATCCAGCGCGCAATCAAGGCGAAGTGCAGCGCGCTCGTGCTCACCGTCGATCTGCAGGTGCTCGGTCAGCGCCATCGCGACATCAGGAACGGCATGACCGTGCCGCCCCGCATTACTGTCGCAAATATCCTCGACATCGCCACCAAGCCGACCTGGGCGCTCTCGATCCTCAGGGGCAAGCGCAAGACCTTCGGCAATCTCGCCGGTCACGTGAAGGGCATGGACGGCATCAAGTCGCTGGCGCAATGGACCAACGAGCAGTTCGACCCGCGGCTGAACTGGAAAGACGTCGAATGGATCCGCGACCAGTGGCCGGGCAAGCTGATCATCAAGGGCATCCTCGACGTCGATGATGCCAAGCTCGCCGCCAAGACCGGCGCCAGTGCGCTGATCGTGTCCAACCATGGCGGCCGCCAGCTCGACGGCGCATCGTCCTCGATCTCGATGCTGCCCAAGATCGTCGACGCGGTCGGCTCCAATATCGAGCTGATGTTCGACGGCGGCATCCGCACCGGCGCCGACATATTGCGCGCGCTCGCGCTGGGCGCGCGCAGTTGCATGATCGGCCGCGCCTACATCTACGGGCTCGGCGCCAACGGCGAGGCCGGCGTCGCCAAGGCCATCGATATCCTGAAAAAGGAACTCGATGTCGCCATGGCCTTGTGCGGCGTGAAGTCGATCGACGAAATCGGCCCGCATGTGCTGGCGGACTCGCCCTTAAGAAACTCCGTCAAGCCACCAAAGCCGCGCAAACGCCGCTGATCACTCCTCCTTCAAGCCGTAAGCCAGCGCGTTGCCGGTGGCACCGTAATATTTGTACGGCAGGAATTTTCCGGTCATGCCGATACTAACGCGGTCGCCCTTGGGGTCGCTCTTGCGCGTGATGTCCATGTCGAAGTCGATCGCCGACATGATGCCGTCGCCGAACTCCTCCTCGATCAGAACCTTCAGCGCCGGGCCGTTGACCAGGATTAGTTCGTAGAAACGGTAGAGCAGCGGGTCGCTCGGCGGCATCGGCGTCGCGGTGCCGCGCATCGGCACTTCGTTGATCAGCGCCTGCTCGGCCTTGGAGAGCCCGAACAGCTTGGCGGCGGCGGCGGCCTGCGGCTTGGTCAGTTTGTGGTGGCCGAGAATGGCGCCGGTGATCAGAATCGGCGACATGCCGCCGATCTCGCCGCAGATATATTTCCAGGTCCAGCCCTTCTCGCGTTTGATGTCGAGCAGTTTTTCGGTGAGGTCGTCGCGGGTCATAGCTAACTCCTTGTCTGGCCGCAAAATTGTTGACGGCCAGAAGCAAGCAAATCTTGCGCCAAAATTGGGCATCCTTGCCAAAAAGCTAGGCCGGGCGACTGGCCGCCAGCACCTGATGGATTTGCGCCACGACCGCCGCGCCCTCGCCGATGGCCGCGCCGACGCGCTTGGTCGAGGTTGCGCGCACATCGCCAATGGCGAATACGCCGGGCATGCTGGTTTCGAGCGGCAACGGCGCGCGTGCCGCTGCCGCTGCAAAGCCATTCCCGGTGACGACGAAGCCCTTGCCGTCGACGGCGACGCAGTTCGCCAGCCACTCGGCGTTGGGTTCGGCACCGACGAACAGGAACAGATGGCGAAACGAATAACTGTGGGTTTGTCCGCTCGCCCGGTCGCGGAACGTCGCGCCCCTCAGTCCCCAGGAGCGGTCGCCCTCAAGCGCCACCACTTCGCTGCCGGTGTGCAACTCGACATTCGGCAATGCCTTGATGCGGTCGATCAGGTAGCGCGACATGCTGGTTTCGAGGCCCTTGCCGCGCACGACCAGATGCAGCCGCTTGACCTTGGGCGCCAGGAACACGACCGCCTGCCCGGCCGAATTGCCGCCGCCGATCAGCGCCACCTCTTCGCCTTCGCAGAGCTTCGCTTCGATCGGCGAAGCCCAATAGGAGACGCCGGCGTCGTCGAAGTCGGACAAATTGGCGATCGCCGGACGGCGGTAGCGCGCGCCGGAGGCGACGACGACGGCGCGTGCCTGCACGGCATTGCCGCCGTCGATATCGAGGCGGAAAGGTTTCGACGGCGCCCCGCCGCAATCAAGCCGCGTTACTTCGAGCGGAATCGCGATCTCGGCGCCGAATTTCTGCGCCTGGTTGAAGGCACGCCCTGCCAGCGCCTGGCCGGAAATCCCGGTGGGAAAGCCGAGATAATTCTCGATGCGCGCCGACGCGCCTGCCTGTCCGCCAATGGCGCGCTGATCGAGCACAATGACCGACAAGCCTTCGGACGCGGCATAGACCGCGGCGGCAAGACCGGCTGGGCCGGCGCCGACCACTGCCACGTCATAAACAATCTTGGGATCGAGCTCTGGCGTGATGCCGAGACACCTGGCGGCTTCGGCATCGGTCGGCCGCTTCAAGAACGAGCCGTTGGGGCAGATCATCAGCGGCAGTTCGTCCGCCCGCACGCCGAAACGCTCGACCGCCGCGCGCGCCTCTTCATCGGAGACCGCGTCGAGCACCGTGTAGGGATAGCCGTTGCGCGACAGGAAGCCTTGCAGCCGCACCAGATCGGGCGAGCCGGGGCGGCCGATCAGCATCGAGCCGACACCGCCTTCCTGTATCAGCGCTACCCGGCGCAGGATGAAGGCGCGCATGACGGTCTCGCCGAGCTCGGCCGAGCCGATCACCAGCGCGCGGATATGTGCGGCGTCGAATGGCAGCGCGGTGCAGCCCTCCGCGCCCGCTCGCGCCATCGCCAGGGTGCCGCGGCCGGCCAGCTGGCTCACCTCACCGGAAAACTGGCCCTGGGTGAGCAGGACCACCGAGGTCTGCCGATGCAGGCCGTCGCGACGCATCACCTCGAGGCCGCCGGCGAGCACCAGCCAGGCCGGCGCATTGCGAACGCCGACGTCGTAGACAAGCTCGCCCGGCGCGAATTGCCGGGCCTCCCCGCTGGCAAAGCGTTTCGCGGTCTCAACCTGTACCGGCGTTAGCACCGGAAAGATCTGGTCGAATCGGGTTTCGACGAGGCTCATCGCGGTCTCCTGACCGGGCCGTGCCCATCGAGCCAGCGCCCTGGGCTGCAAGGCAGAAAAGCTGGGCAGGCGGGACGGCTTTTGCAAGCGGTCAAACGGCGATAACGTTTGCGTCATGCTCGCACTTGCGGCGCGCATCAGCCCGCCGATGCGTATACATGAAGCCGCGACGCCGACCTGAGGGGCTTGCCATGCGCAGCGAACGCTTCTCCTTCCCAAACGCCAAAGGCGAACAGCTCGCCGCCACGCTCGACCTGCCGCTCGGCAAGCCGACGGCCTACGCGCTGTTCGCGCATTGCTTCACCTGCGGCAAGGACAACCTCGCCGCCAGACGCATCGCCGAGCGGCTGGCGATCCACGGCATCGCCGTGCTGCGTTTCGATTTCACCGGGCTGGGCGCCAGCGAAGGCGAATTCGCCAATACGCATTTCTCCTCGAACGTCGACGATCTGGCCGCCGCCGCCGACCACCTGCGCAAGACGCGGGCGGCGCCGGCGATCCTGATCGGCCACAGCCTGGGCGGCGCTGCGGTGCTCGCCGCCGCGCACAAAATCGCCGAGGCGCGCGCCGTCGTCACCATCGCCGCGCCCTACGATCCCAGCCACGTCGTCGGTCTGTTCAAAGACCATGTCGATACGATCAAGGAAAAGGGCGAGCTCGAGGTGCAGTTGGCCGGGCGGCCGTTCCGCATCAAGCGCCAATTCCTCGACGATGTCGCCGGGAAAAAGCTGAACGACTGCCTCGCCAATTTGCGCAAGGCGCTGCTGGTGTTTCACTCAGCCACCGACGACACCGTCGGCATCGACAATGCCTCACATATTTTCGGCGCCGCCAGGCATCCGAAAAGCTTCGTGTCGCTCGCCGGCGCCGACCATTTGCTGAGCCAGAAAGACGACGCGGTCTATGTCGCCAACGTGATCGCCGCCTGGGCCGAGCGCTATCTCGATCAGCCCGAGATCATGACCGAGGCCGAAGTCGAGGCCGGTCTCGTGCTAGTGCGCGAGACTCATAGTGGAAAATTCCAGCAGGAAGTTCTGACCGGGCCGCACCGCTTGCTGGCCGACGAGCCGGAAAAACTCGGCGGGCTGAATTCCGGTCCCGGACCCTACGATCTGCTGCTGGCGAGCCTGGGCGCCTGCACCTCGATGACAATCCGGCTTTACGCCGACTTCAAGAAGATCCCGCTGGAAAACGTCTCGGTGCGGCTGAGCCACGAGAAAAAGATTCACGCCCAGGATTGCGAGAATTGCGACACGAAAGTCACCAAGGTCGATCACATCGATCGCGCCATCACGCTGGAAGGCCCGCTCGACGCCGAACAGCGCAAGCGGTTGATGGAGATTGCCGACAAATGCCCGGTGCATCAGACGCTGCAATCGAAAGTCGAGATCAGCACGGTCGAGCGGTCGGCCTCCGTTTGAAATCAGCCGCGTGCGGGTGTAATGACCCGCCATGCAAGCCGCCGCGCATGCATTGACGCAGCAGTTCCTCGCCTGGGTGGCCGAGGCGCCGCGCAGTTATGCCGATGCCGAAGCCTGGCGCCGCAGCTGCCCGCATTTGTCGATCTGGGAAGACGCGATTTCGGACGGCCTGGTCCGCTTCCAGAACGGCAGCGGCATGCAGGGATCGCTGCTCGAACTTACGCCGCGCGGACGGGCACAGCTTGCTCGCGGCTAAAGATCACATCGGCGGTGCGACGTCGCGGCCGACATTGACGCGGCCGGTCATCAGCGTTCCGTCCGCCTGCTTCACCGCACCCGGAATGTAAATCTTGGCGCCGGGCTTGAGCTCGTCCTTGCTGCCGGGCGCATACATGACAATCACCGTTTCGGGCGTGACGTCGATTTTCTTTTCGCCCTCTTTGTATTTCAGCGTCATGGTCGAACCGCTGACCTTGGCGACCGAGGCGTCGACCGTGCCGTTGGTCATGGTGCTTTTCGGCTTGTAGTCGTAGGCCCGGTCGCCCTCGCCGGTGCCGCGCATCGCCTCCGGGAAAATGTGCACCTCGACGGCCTTCCAGCTGCCGTCCTGCTCCGGCATCGCGGTCGAGCCGACAAATGATCCGGGCTTGATGTCGGCCAGCGAGGCCTTGACCAGCGCGACGACTTTCCCGTCATCCGCCAATTTTACTTTCAGCATTTCGCCACTGCGCGCTTTGATGGTCATCATCTGACCATCCATCTGCTCGACGGTTCCACGTATGCGCACCGGCTTGTCCTGCGCAGACGCCGAAGCAACGGCCAAAGCCACCGCGCATGCAGCGGCGGTGAAAATTCGCAATACCATGGTCATATCCTCCCGGGAAACGGTGAACCGCCCCGACAGGGACGGTCCACCTCTAACGACTATATCGGCGTGTCGTTCCAATTACATCGGCGGTGCGGCGCCGGCGCGGCCCACATTGATGGCCGGCGCCACAAACGATCCGTCCGGCTGCTTTTGCGCCGCGATAATGATCATCATCGCGCCCGGCTTGAGATCGTCCTTGCTGCCGGGAGTGAAAGCAACAACCGGCGTATTCGGCGGAACGATCACTTTCTTTTCGCCGTCTTTATATTTTACCACGATGGTGTCGCCGTCGACGCTGGCGACCTTGGTGTCCACATTGGCGTTGGTCATGGTGCTGCCGGGCTCGCGATCCCAAGGACGGAATCCGTCCGGCACGACGCCGCGCTGCGCATCCATGAAGATATGCAGCCCGATCGCCTTTTGGCTGCCGTCCGACTGCGGCATTGCGGTCACGCCAATAAAGGAGCCCGGCTTGATGTCGGCCGTCGTGGCCTTGACCATCGCCGTGATGCGCGCGTTGTCGGCGAGCTTCACATTCATCATGGAACCGTCACGTGCCTTGATGGTCAGCATGTCGCCGTCGATCTTCTCGATCTGCCCGCGGATGCGGGCGGGCGGGTTCTGCGCGACGGCGGCGGTGGCCGCCAAAATCATGGCGACGGTCGCAACGCCCAGCACGCGACGCGTCATAGTCAAATTGTGCATAGAAAGTCCTCCCAATTTGCGGCCCGCGCTTTGCGGCTGGCCATCCAGGCAGATAACCCCCCACCTCGCCTGTTATTCCGGCGTTTTTGCGTCGGGCGTAAAGTCATTACTTCTTGAGCAAATCGGCCTCGATCAGCGCGCGTAACTCCGGCGTAACCACCGGCTTGATGCCGAACCAGCATTCGAAGCCGCGCACCGCCTGATGCAGCAGCATGCCGAGCCCGTCGGCCGTGCGCAGCCCGCGCGCGCGCGCCAGTTTCAGCAATCCGGTCTCCAGCGGCGCGTAGACCAGGTCCGCCACCACCAGCGAGGCCGGGCAGCGCAGATTGATCTCCAGCGGCGGCTGCCCAACCATGCCCAAACTCGTGGTGTTGACCAGCAGGCCGGCCCCGCCCAACAACCCGGTGGTTTCGTCCCACCCGGCAACGCTCACTCGCGCGCCGAATTTTTTCTTCAAAGCCTCCGCCCGCGCCCGCGTCCGGTTGATCACGTAAATGCGCCCGACATTGCGCTGAACCAGCCCGAATATCACGGCCCGCGCCCCGCCGCCGGCGCCCAGCACGACCGCCGTTTCCAGGCCGCGATCCCAGCCCGGTGTGACGGCATCGAGATTGCCGAGGAAGCCCTCCACGTCGGTATTGGTCGAGCGCAGCGTGTCGCCGTCGTACCAAAGACAGTTGGCGGCGCCGACCGCCTTGGCGCGTTCGTCCGGCGCCGACAACGTCAGCGCGGTCTCCTTGTGCGGCACGGTGACGTTACCGCCGATATAGCCGTTCTCTCGCAGATGCGTGACGAACTCCTTGAATTTTTCCGGCGGCACCGCCTCGCGCCGGTATTCGGCGTTGAGCTTGTGTTGCTTGATCCAATAATTGTGGATCAGCGGCGAGCGCGAATGGCCCGCCGGCCAGGCTATGATGCAGACTGCTTTAGGACTGTCACTCATACGTTTTCTTATCCGAGACAAAGCTGGGCGGCGCATGTAAGTCTTCGCGACCTAAGCCGTCAACGGTTGACGGCTTCATTTGTTTCGTCGGTGTATGAGGCCATGAAAACGATCTTCCTCGACTGCAACGACCAGCTTGCGCCCGTTTGGGCGCGCGTGATTCGTCCCGACGATCCTGCAATCGACGTCAATACCGAACCATTCGCGCGCGACGAGCTGCCGCTGGTACTCGCCGGCTATGACATCGCGATCGACGACCATTCCTACATGCCGACCGAATTGGTAGAGCGTTGCAAGGCGCTCAAACACATCGTGTTCCTCGGCACCGGGCCCGCGAGCTACATGGACGTCGGTGAACTGGAAGGGCGCGGCATCAAGGTGCACATCATCAAAGGCTATGGCGACACCGCGGTAGCCGAACATTCGATCGCGCTGATGGTGGCGGCCGCGCGCGACGTGGCGCGCATGGACCGCGAGGTGCGCGCCGGCACCTGGACGCCGCACGAAGGCGTGCAGCTTTTGGGAAAAACGCTGGGCGTCATCGGTCTCGGCGGCATCGGCCGCGAAGTGGCGCGCATCGGCAAAGGCATAGGCATGGAGGTGATTGGCTGGAACCGCACCAAACATACCGACGTTCAGGTGCCGCTGGTGGATATCGATGCGCTGCTGGCACGAAGCGATGTGGTGTCGATGAACCTCACGCTCGGCGATGAGACCCGCGGCTTTCTGTCGGCGGAACGCATCGCGCGCATGAAGCCGGGCGTCATTTTCGTCAACACTGCGCGCGGCGCACTGGCGGATGAGGCGGCGCTGATCGCGGCGCTCAAAAGCGGCCACATCCGTCATGCCGGGCTTGACGTGTTCCACGCCGAACCGCTCAAGGCCGATCATCCGCTGGCGAAGCTGCCGAACGTAACACTGACCGCGCACGCCGCCTTCCGCACGCTGGAAGCCTCGATGACGCTGCTGCGCCGCGCCATCGATATCGTGAAGACGCTCGTTTAGTAATACCCCGGCGTGCCGCCGCCATCGATGGCAATCGCGGTACCTTGGATATGGCGCGCCCGCGCGCTGCACAGAAACAGCACCAGTTCCGCCACGTCCTGGGGCTGGCCGATGCGGCGCAGACCGCTCTTGACCAGCGCCTCGTCGCGAATCTGCTCCACCGTTTTGTTTTGCGCTTTGGCGAATTGCGCGAACAATTGCTCGACCCGGTCTGTCTGCGTCTGGCCGGGGTGGATGACATTGATGTTGATGTCGTCGCGATTGCCCATCGACGTCAGGCCCTTGGCAAAATTGGCCATCGCTGCGTTGACCGCGCCGCCGATCAGGAAATCCGGTCCCGGCGTGCGCGCCGCGCCACCGATGATGTTGACGATATTGCCGTGTGCTTGCTTGAGCTGTGGCCAGAATAGTCGCGTCAGCCGCACCGCGGCGTGGAACTTGAGCGCGAAGCCATCGGTCCAGGCATCGTCTGGCTGATCGAGAAACTTGCCGCCTTTGGTCGCGCCGGCATTGTTCACCAGCACGTCGCAATGTTTGAAACGTTCGCTGACCTTCGCAAACACCTGCTCGCAACCGGCAAGCGTGCGCAGGTCACCGCCAATCGTCATTGGTTCCGGCCCGCCGGCGGCCACGACCACCTTGGCAGCTTCGGCGAGATTGGCCGCGCTCGACGCCGCCAGCACGCACTGCGCGCCCTCACGCGCAAACGCCACGGCAATGGCCCGGCCGATGCCGCGGCTGCCGCCACTGACGACCACGACTTTTCCCTCGAATTCCTTCGGCAATGTTGCCTCCCCTGATTTTTGTGCAGGCTTTATACATTGACCTGCCCCCGTTCCCAGTCACAATAAAGAAAAAATAGCGTGTGATCCCGAAAAGTGGGGACCAGTTTTCGGACCGGATCACGCGCCAGCGAAATACCGGGAGGTCGCGTGAAGCCGGCGCCATTTGCCTACAAAAAAGCGCGCTCGCTCGAGGAAGCGGTCGCGCTGTTGGGCGAGCACAAGGACGCGCGCCTGCTGGCGGGTGGGCAGAGCCTAATCGCCACGCTCAATATGCGGCTTTCCGCCCCGAGCCTGTTGATCGACATCAACGGCGTCGGCGGGCTCGGCGGCGTCGCCCACAAGAACGGCAAAGTGGAACTCGGCGCGCTGGTGCGCCATGCCGAAGCCGAGCGCTCCGAGCTGATTGCCAAATACGCGCCGCTGATCGCGCGAGCCATGCCGCATATCGGCCACACCGCCATTCGCAACCGCGGTACGCTCGGCGGCTCGATCGCCTTCGCCGATCCGGCCGCCGAATTGCCGGCCTGCCTGCTGGCGCTCGACGGCGAAATCGACGCCACCGGCTCCAAGAGTAAGCGCACCATTCGGGCGCAGGATTTCTTCAAGGGCCTGTTCGAAACCGCGCTTGGGTCCCAGGACGTGCTCACCGCTATTCGCGTGCCGGCCGCCAGCAAGGATACGCGCACCGGTTTCGCCGAACTGGCGCGCCGCCACGGCGATTATGCCATCGTCGGCCTCGCCGCCAGTGCGCGTGCCGACGGCAAGAAGCTCAGCGATGTGCGTCTGGCTTTTTTCGGCGTCGGCGCCACTCCAATGCGCGCGCGCAAGGCCGAAGCGGCGCTGGCAAACGGCAACATCGACGCCGCGGTCGCCGCGCTCGATCTTGAGCCGCAGGACGACGTGCAGGCGACGGCAAAGGTGAAGAAACATCTCGCCGGCGTGTTGCTCCGCCGCGTCGCCGCGCAATTGATGGAGGCGCGATGATGAGCGCCCTCGACATTTCACTCTCCGTCAACGGCGAGGCCGTCACCGAGCGCGTCGAGCCGCGCCAGACGCTGGTCGATTTCTTGCGCGAGGATTTAGGCCTGACCGGCAGCCATGTCGGCTGCGAGCATGGCGTCTGCGGCGCCTGCACCGTACACGTCAACGGCGAGATCGTGCGCGGCTGCTTGATGCTGGCGGTGCAATGCGACGGCGCCACAGTCGAGACTATCGAAGGTCTCTCGGATTCTGGCGAAATCGCTGACCTGCAATTGGCGTTCGAGCAGCGCAACGCCCTGCAATGCGGCTATTGCACGCCCGGCATGCTCGCGGCGGCGCAAGATTTATTGAAACGAGCAAAAGAAACAAAAATCGTGCCGAGCCGCGACGACATCCGCGAGCATCTCTCCGGCAACTACTGCCGCTGCACCGGCTATCAGGCCATCGTCGATGCGGTAGAATCGGTCGCGCAAGCGCGCGCGGAAAACAAATGGTGATCCCATGAACGAGCACCCCAACGCCAAAACGATGTCCGAGCGTGCCGACGAGTTTGAAGAAGAAAAGATGCACGAGATGGAACGCATCATCACCAAGTCGACCATCGCGCATCTGATGGACGGCCACATCAAGATGGACACCAGCCCGGAATTGCGAGCGAAGAACCCCGGCAAATTCTTTCTCATGGGTGACGATCCGCGGCTGCCGCCGATGCCGGAAAAGCCGACGCTGGTCGATTATTTCCGCCACCGTTTTGCGTCAACCGCGCATCTGCTGCAAAGCGCGACCCATGCGCTCAAGGGCGGCCAGCCGGAAAAGGTCGTGCTCGCCTGTCTTCTGCACGACATTGCCATTGTCAGCTTCATCCGCTGCGACCACGGCTACTGGGGTTCGCAGATGATCGAACCCTATGTGGACGAGGAAGTCGCCTGGGCGGTAAAGACGCACCAGGCGTTGCGCTTCTTCCCCGACGACTCGGTCGGCTACGACTACCCCGATCTCTACAAGGAATTATTCGGACCTGACTATAAACCGGAGCCCTACATTGTCGACGAATACCAGCGCGCGCGAAAGCACAAGTGGTACATGACCTCGCGCCTGATCTGCATGAACGACATCTATTCGTTCGATCCAAACGCCAAGGTCAATCTCGACGACTTCGTCGACATCATCGGGCGCCACTTCAGGCAGCCGAAGGAAGGCCTTGGCCTGGACAACAGCCCGTCGGCCCATATGTGGCGCACGATTCTATGGCCGACGCGATTTTTATGAGGACTGCGCGTCAATGAAAATCACCGACGACTCTCCGACCGTGCTCAGCGCGCTTGACCGGCCGAACTCCTATATCGGCCGCTCGGTGCCGCGGCCAAATTTGGCGAGGCTCACGCAGGGGCGCGGGCAATATGTCAGCGACGTCGTGCTGCCGCGCATGGCGCATGTCGCCTTCGTGCGCTCGCCGCATGCCCACGCCCGCATCGCCGGTATCAAAGCCGAAGTTGCCAAAAAATCGCCGGGCGTGATCGCCGTCGTCACCGGCGCCGAACTCGCCAAAGTGATGACGCCCTGGGTTGGCGTACTCACGCATCTCAAAGGCCTAAAGTCCGCGCCGCAATCCCCTATTGCTGTTGACGTCGCCTGCTGGCAGGGCGAAGCGGTCTGCGCCGTGCTCGCGCGCAGCCGCGCGCAAGCCGAGGACGGCTGCGAGCTGGTCGAGGTGACCTACGAAGAATTGCCGGCGGTCACCGACCCCGAAACCGCGCTCGACGCCAAGACTCACGTGATCCATTCATCGCTCGGCGACAATCTTTGCTTCGAGCGCAAGCTCGAAGTCGGCGCCGTCGACAAGGCCTTCGCCGAAGCCGACGCGGTGGTCGAAACCACCTTCATGTTCGGCCGCCACACCGGCGTCACCACCGAACCGCGCTCCATTGTCGCCGATTGGAACGAAGGCGACCGTCGCATGACGGTCTACCAGGGCACCCAGGCGCCGCACATGATGCAGGACTTGTTCGCCAAGCATCTTGGCATCGCCGCCGATCAGGTGCGCGTGCTCACCAAAGATGTCGGCGGCTCGTTCGGCATCAAGGTGCACACCTATGCCGACGAAATGGCGACGGTGGCGCTGTCCAAGCTGCTCAAGCGGCCGGTGAAATTTGTCGCCGACCGGATCGAAAGCTTTGTCACCGACATTCACGCCCGCGACCACCGCATCAAAGGCAAAATCGGCGTCACCAAGGATGGCGTCATCGCTGCCTTCGAGATCGACGACTTGACCGGCATCGGTCCCTACTCGGTCTATCCGCGCACCAGCGGCATCGAGGCCAATCAGGTCGTCAATCTCACCGGCGGTCCTTACACCTGCGCCAATTACCGCGCCCAGGCGCGCGTGGTGTTCCAGAATAAGAATGTGATGTGCCAGTACCGCGCTGTCGGCCACCCGATTGCGGTGGCCGTCACCGAAGGCCTGGTCGAGCTGGCCGCCGCCAAGATCGGCATGGACCCGCTGGAAATCCGTCGCCGCAATCTGATCGCCGACGACGCCTACCCTTGCGCATCCGCAGCGGGATTGAAATTCGAGAAACTGTCGCACCACGAGTCGCTCGCGCATCTCGATTCAATGATGAACTATGCCGGCCTGCGCGCCGAGCAGAAGAAGCTGCGCGCGCAAGGCATCTCTCGCGGCATCGGCTTTGCTAGTTTCATCGAGGTGACCAACCCGTCCGCCGCCTTTTACGGCGTTGGCGGCGCCCGCATCACCTCGCAGGACGGCGCCACCGTCAAACTCGACGCGCAAGGCGCGGTCATCGTGCACAGCGGCGTCACCGAGCAGGGCCAGGGCGCCGAGGCCGTGTTGGCGCAATGCGTCGCCACCTCTTTCGGCGTCGCCATCGACAAAGTTCGCGTCGTCACCGGCGACACCGACAACACGCCCTATGGCGGTGGCACCTGGGCTTCGCGCGCGGCCGGCATCGGCGGCGAAGCGGCCTGGCAGGCGGGCAAAGCACTACGCGGCAACGTTCTCGCGGTCGCCGGCGCGATGCTGCAGGCCAAGCCCGAGGACCTCGACATCCGCAATGGCATCGTGGTCGACAAGGCCAAAGGCACCGAACGCCTGCCGCTCGACGAACTGGCGCGCGTTGCTTACTTCCGGCCCGACACGCTGCCGCCCGGCTTCCAGGCTGAGCTGATGGCGACACGCCATTACGTACCGCGCGCCTGGCCATTCGCTTTCACCAACGGCATCCAGGCAAGCTATCTCGAAGTCGACACCGACACCGGCTTCGTCAAGCTCCTGAAGCACTGGTGCGTCGAGGACTGCGGCACCATCATCAATCCGCAATTGGTCGACGAACAGATCCGCGGCGGCGTGGTGCAAGGCATCGGCGCCGCGCTTTTCGAGCAATGCCTCTATGACGAGCGCGGTCAGATGCTCAACGGCAACATGGCCGATTACCTGGTACCGATGGCCGCCGAAATGCCCGATATCGAATGCGGCCACGTGGTCTCGCCGACCGCCGACAGCGAACTCGGTGCCAAGGGCGCAGGCGAAGCCGGCACCGCCGGTGCGCCGGCCTGCGTGATGAACGCCATCAATGACGCGCTCCGCCCGCTCGGCGCGCGGCCGCTCACCGACATGCCGTTCACACCGGATAAGATTTTACGGGCGCTCGGCAAGGTCTGATCAGAACTTGATCATGTCGCTCTTGGTGAGCGTCGTCTTGTTCGACACCTGTGGCGCGGTCATGAAATCGAGCGCGGTCGCGTATTCGGCGATCGCGTCGACCGACGACATGCCGTCCACAGGAATGATGACGTTCATGCCGCGGAACGCCGCACCGCTCGCCGTGAAGAACACCGCGCCGTTCGACGACGTGCCGACCGCGATCACGGTCTTGATGCCCTTGTCCTTGAGGATCTTATCAAGATCGGTGTTGAGGAACTTGTCGGGACCGGACAACACGTGCGGTTCATCGGTCAGCGGCGCCACGTCCTTGATGACATCGGCCGGCGTCGTGTTCGCGATGATCGAATAGACGACGGTGGCCTTAGCGGCGCGAGCCGCTTCGAGCAGCTTCTTCATCGCCGGGATCGATGCGACACAGCGCGGCCGCTTGCCGCAATTCTGATTCATGAAGTCGAGCATCAGCAGCGCTGTGGTCGCAGGCACGACCGTCACCGGCTTGAGCGCCGGTGCCGCCGGCGCCTTCACGTTTGCCCACTCGTCGATGATACCGGCGGCCTGAGCCGGCAGCGCGAATGCCCCTACAACCAAGGCGGTCATTGCCCCGATTAGTTTTCGATGCATGAAATTCTCCCGTCGTGTTGAATGCCGACCCACCCCGCTTGCTGAAACACCGCGGTCCGGCCAGTATTGCATAAGCAAAGAAAGTTGTTGCGGGCTGCCTTTTCACACAAGCGCTTGCCGTTAAAAAACGACCAAGGAGAGGGAAACGCTCATGAACATCAAGGTGGGCAAAGAAGCGATCGCCGAGGCCTCCAAGAAGCTCAGCAATTGGGGCCGCTGGGGCAAAGACGACATGATCGGCACGCTCAACCACGTGACCCCCGAGGATATCGTCAAAGCCGCGTCCCTGATCCGCACCGGCAAGGTGTTCGCGCTCGGCATCCCGCTCGACGGCGGCGGCCCGCAGACCGGCCTGTTCGGCGGCCGGTTCAATCCGATCCACCAGATGCTCGCCACCGGCACCGACGCCATCGCCGGCCGGCAGGACTGGAACAAGATCCGCTACGCCGACGACACGCTGATGCTGTGCGTGCAGGGCGCCACCCATTGGGACGCGCTCGGCCATATCTTCTATGAGGAGAAAGGCTACAACGGCCACGACGCCAAGCTCGTCGACGCCAAAGGCCTCAACGTGCTCGGCATCGAGCACTCCAAGAGCAAGATGGTCGGCCGTGGCGTGCTGCTCGACATCGCCCGCTTCCGCGGCGTGAAGTGGATGGCCGACGGCGAAAGCATTTCCAACGACGAACTCGACAAATGCGCCAAGGACCAGAACGTCTCGATCGGCCGCGGCGATTTCGTCATCGTGCGCACCGGCCAGATGGAGCGCTGCCTGGCCGAGAAAAAATGGGGCGGCTATGCCGGCGGCGACGCGCCCGGCGTCAAGTTCGAGAACTGCTACTGGTGTCAGGACAAGCAGATCGCCGCGATCTGCACCGACACCTGGGGCGTCGAGGTGCGGCCGAACGAGACCACCGAGGCCAACCAGCCCTGGCATTGGGTGGTGATCCCGGCCATGGGCCTGTGCATGGGTGAAATTTTCTACCTCAAGGAACTGGCCGAGGACTGCGAGGAAGACGGCGTCTACGAATTCTTCTTCTGCGGTCCGCCGCTGATCATCACCGGCGGCACCGGCTCGCCGATCAATCCGCAGGCGATTAAATAACGCGCGGCGTGTAACGACAGGAGGACTGCCATGGCCCGCTATCTGAAACGCGGCATGGATGCAGCTGCCGTGAAGGCCGCCGACGCCAAGGTACGCGAAACGGTCGAGGACATTCTGGCGCAAGTCGACGCGCGCAAGGACGTCGCCATCCGTGATCTGTCGAAGAAGTTCGACAACTGGGAGCCGAAAGATTTCCGCCTGAGCGCGCAGGAAGTGGAACGCGCCATCGCACAAGTGCCCAAGCGCGATCTCGAGGATATCAAATTCGCGCAAGCCCAGGTACGCAACTTCGCGCAAAAACAGCGCGACACCATGCACGACCTCGAGGTCGAGACGCTGCCTGGCGTCGTGCTCGGCCACCGCCACATCCCGGTGAATTCGATCGGCTGTTACGTGCCGGGCGGCCGCTACCCGATGGTCGCCTCGGCGCACATGTCGATCGTCACCGCCAAAGTGGCCGGCGTGAAACGCATCATCGCCTGCGCACCACCGTTCAAGGGCGGTCCACATCCGGCGATCGTCGCCGCCATGCACTTTGGCGGCGCCGACGAGATCTTCGTGCTTGGCGGTGTCCAGGCGGTGGCCGCCATGGCGCTCGGCACCGAGTCGATCCAAGCCGTCGACATGATCGTCGGCCCCGGCAACGCCTACGTGGCGGAAGCCAAACGGCAATTGTTTGGCCGCGTCGGCATCGATCTGCTGGCCGGGCCGACCGAGACGCTTGTTATCGCCGACGACAGCGTGGACGGCGAAATCTGCGCCACCGATCTGCTGGGCCAGGCGGAGCACGGCCCGACCTCGCCGGCCGTACTGATCACTGATTCCGAGAAGCTCGCGCGCGACACCATGAGCGAAGTCGAGCGGCTGCTGAAAATCCTGCCGACTGCCGACGCCGCTGGCGCGGCCTGGAAGGACTACGGCGAGGTTATCGTCTGCGACACGGTCGACGAGATGGTTGCCGAGGCCGACCGCATCGCGTCTGAGCACGTGCAGGTGATGACGCGCGACCCGGATTACTTCCTCAACAATATGACAAACTACGGCTCGCTGTTCCTGGGACCGCGCACCAACGTCGCCTATGGCGACAAGGTGATCGGCACCAACCACACGCTGCCGACCAAGAAGAACGCGCGTTTCACCGGCGGGCTGTGGGTCGGAAAATTCATCAAAACCTGCACCTATCAGAAGGTGCTGACCGACGAGGCCAGCGCCAAGATCGGCGAAGTCTGCTCGCGGCTGTGCATGTTGGAGGGCTTCCGGGCCCATGCCGAACAGGCCAACGTGCGCGTGCGCCGCTACGGCGGCCGCAACGTGCCTTACGCGCAGGCCGCCGAGTGACTGTCGACCTGACCAAAACGCCCTCCTTCCGCCTAGACGGCAGGCGCGCGCTGGTGAGCGGCGCCGGCCGCGGGCTGGGCCTCGCAGCGGCGAGTGCGCTGGCCGACGCCGGTGCCCACGTCACGCTCGCCGCGCGCACTGCAAACGAGATTGAGGAAGCGGCGGACGCAATCCGCGCGCGCGGCCAAAAAGCCGAAGCGCTCACGCTCGACGTCAGCAACGTTGACGCGATGAAGGCGGCGCTCGCTACGCAAGATGCCTTCGACATCCTGGTCAACAATGCCGGCACCAACCGGCCGGCGCCGTTCCTCGACGTCAAGGTCGAGGATTTCGATTTCGTATTTGGTCTTAACGTGCGCGCCGCCTACTTCGTGGCGCAGGCGGTGACGCGCAAACTCGTCGAAGCCAAAAAGCCCGGCTCGATCATCAACATGTCGTCGCAAATGGGCCATGTCGGCGGCCCGACCCGCACGGTCTACTGCGCGACCAAGCACGCGATGGAAGGCTTCACCAAGGCGATGGCGATCGAGCTCGCCATCCACAAGATCCGCGTCAACACGCTGGCCCCGACCTTTATCGAGACGCCGATGACACGGCCGTTCTTTCAGAACGAAGCCTTCCGCAAGGATACGCTCCAGCGCATCAAGCTCGGCCGGCTCGGCCAGCTCGAGGACCTCACCGGCGCGATCGTGTTCCTGGCCAGCGACGCATCGGCGCTGATGACCGGCACTTCGTTGGTGATCGACGGCGGCTGGACGGCAGAATAATTACAGCTTCGGCAAATCCGCGAAATATTCCGGGTGCTCTTTCTCGACCTGCTGCATGAATTCCGGGCGAAACAGGCTCGGCACGTTGAGCCGCGGCGCGCCTTTCAGCGTGTTGGTGAGCACTTCATCCTCGGCATTCTCGAACGCGCGCAGCACGTTCGGCGACATGCGCGGATCGAAATGGATGTGCTTGATCGACTTTTTGCCGATGGCAATATCGGTGCCCGGCACCCATTTCGCGAAAATTTCCACCGCCTCATCGGGGTTCTTGCGCGTGAAGTGCGACGACTGAGCGAGCCCCGCGGCGATGCTCTTGATCACCGCCGGCTTTGCCTCGACCGTCGGGCCATGTGCGACCGCGACCATCACATAGGACATGTGCTGCCCACCGCGGATGACTTCATACGTATCCGGCACCTGCGTGAGCGTCTGCGTGACAAACGGCTCCCAAGTCACGATGGCGTCGACCTTGCCCTCGGCCAGCGCCGGCGCGAGGCCGAACTGCGACCAGATGTTTTCGATAGTGACATCCTCATATTTCACGCCCGCGCGGCGCAGCACCATCTTGAAATATTCGTCCGAGGTCTGGCCCTTGGCGAGACCGACTTTCTTGCCGCGCAGATCGCCGATCTTGCCGACATCGATACGACTGCCCTTCTTCGTGACGATGGCGAGCGGCGTATCGCAGCGATCGTTGGTCGCGTCATTCATGATCAGGCCGATGACCTGAAACGGATTGCCGGCATGCACGGCTTTCAAATAGGTCGTCGTGCTCATATCGCCGACCTGCGCCTCGCCATTGTGCAGGGCGTTGACCATGTCGGTGCCGGTATCCACCACCCTGAAGCTGGCGTCGACACCGTGCTGCTTGAAATAGCCTTTTTCCGCGCCGATGAACATCGGCAGATGGCCGAAGTTGTTGGCAATCACCACGTCGAGCTTGGGCAAATTCGCCATTGGTCTCTCCCGATTTTCTATCCCGCCGGCTTAAGCACTTGCGGGTTGACGCAATTCGGCGGCGTGCGGCCCTCGATCAGCGCCTGGATATTATCGACCACAATGTTCGCCATCAAATCACGTACTTCCATGACCGCGCTGCCGAGATGCGGCGTCAGCACGACGTTTTTCATGGTCTTCAGCGCCGCCGCCAATTCCGGCTCGTGCTCGAAGACGTCGAGCCCGGCACCGGCGATTTTCTTCCGCTTGAGGGCGCGTACCAGCGCCTTCTCGTCGATCACCGCGCCGCGCGCCGTGTTGATGACGAAGGCGGTCGGCTTCATCATGTCGAATTGCTTGTCCGATAAATAATGCCGGGTCTCGGCATTGAGCGGCGGATGCATCGACACGAAATCGGATTCCGCCAGCAGCCGTTCGATCGTGACATATTCCATGCCGAGCTCGCGTTCGGCCTCGTGCTTGCGGCGTGGGCTCCAATACAAAACCTTCATGCCGAAACCGCGGGCACGCCGCGCGGTCGCCTGGCCGATACGGCCGGCGCCGATCAGGCCGATGGTCTTGCCATGCACATAGCTGCCGGCGAGATGGCTCGACTGCGAGCCGGGAAACTTGCCAGACCGCACCATGCGGCCGCCTTCGAACATGCGGCGCGCGACCGCGATCATCAACCCGATATTAAGGTCAGCGGTCGCCTCCGCCACGATCGGCGGCACCACGGTCACCGGAATGCCGCGTTTGGTCGCCTCCGCGATGTCGATATTGTCGGGCGTAATAGACATCGAAGCCACCGCGCGCAGTTTCGGATTGGCGGCCAGCACCGCGCGGTCGATTCTGTCGTGCAGCAGAGAAAACAGAATGCCGCACTTCTTCACCGCCGCAATCAGCTTCGGCTTGGCGAGAATCTTGCTGGAATCCTTGTTGATCGTGACGTTGGCGATGCCGCGCAGCCGATCGAGCGCGCTTGGCGCGATCGGCTGGCTGACGAAGACGCGAGGCAAATTTTTCGACTTGCCGCTCATCGCACCCACCGCACGATGCCGGCGACGCCGTCGACGGCGCACTGCGATCCATCGGGAATCTTGCGCGTCGCATCAAGCACGCCGAGCACCATCGGAATGCCGCGTTCGCGCGCCAGCGAGGCCATATGCGAGGTCGAACCGCCGAGTTCGGCCACTACGCCGGCGACACGCGAAAGGATGTGGCTGAGCGCAGGTCCCGCCACCTTGGTCACCAGAATGTCGCCGGGCCGCACGCGCTCGATCTCGCATTCGCAGTTCACCACCACCGCGCGGCCGGAGCCCCAGCCGATGCCGGCCGGATGGCCGCGGACCGCCGGATGCGTCAACCAGATCTGGTCGGGTACGGTCGCGGGCTCGACATGCAACGGCCGCGATTGCAAAAGTTTGAAGCCGCCCCCGTCCATGGCCCATTCGATCTCAACCGGCCCCCCCGCCAATTGTTCCGCTTTGCGCAGCAAGCGGCCGAGCGTGACCGCCTCGCCAGCCGTCAGGCACGGTTCGTTCACCATGTCGTCCGGCACCAGTTGCGGCGCCGAGACGCCATGTTCGCAGGTGTCGCGATGACCCTTGCGACCGGCTTCGACCGTGCGCAGGAAGCCGTTGCGCGACAGCACGATGCGGTCCGGTACCACCTCGCCTTGAGCGATGGCCGAGCCGAGGCCCCAGGTGGCGGAAATCAGCATCTGGCCTTCCGCGGTCTCGCTCAGGCCGCCGCCCGATGCCCGCGCCGGGATCAGCGGCTGGATCAGCACACCCATCGCAGTGTCGGCGGGAGACAGACCGTGATTTTCCATGTAGCGGCGCGCATGCGAGGTCCACAGCGCCGCCCAGCAAGCGCGCACTGCGGTCAGGAATTCGGTTTCGTCGGTAAGCCCGAGAAAGCTTTCGAACTGGCCGGCGAAATTGGCGCCCTTGCGGTCCTCCAGAAGCGCTGACGATCTCACCACACCGCGCGAACCGTCCGCGCGTTGCGCCCGCCAGGCCGCCAGCAGCGGCTCGAGAATTTCCGGGGCGATCGGCTCCTGATAGAGCGCCAGCCTGATTTGCACCGACAGCTTGCGCGAGCCCGGCAAGTCGGCCGCGTTGTATTGGGCGAGCAAGTCCGCAATGCCGAGCTGGTGCAGTTGATGATGATAGGCAGCGGCCGTCAGCGCGAAGCCACCCGGCGTCGGCAGTCCGGCTTGGTCCAGTTGCGCGAGATTGGCCGCCTTGGGCCCGACGTTTTCGGCGTCGGTCGCGGCGGGATCGCCGAGTGGAACTACAAATGCCTTCATCAGGTTATTTCACGTGATCGCCGTAACCCGGCAGCGGGTCGACCACGGTGATCTGCTTGACCGGGAAATTCGACACGATCTCGATCTCGTTTTTCTTCACGATCAGCATTTCCTCGATGCGCACGCCGTAACGGAAGCGCTTGCCGTGCTGGGTTTCGAGCGCGAAGGTCATGCCCTCCTGAATCTCGATCGGATGATCGAGCGACCAGATGCGCGAGATCACCGGCGGATCGTACTGCGCGAGGCCGAGACCGTGACCCCACAGATTGGCCGCCGCCTGGTCCTCGTCCTCGTAGCCCCAGGTCTCCATCGCCGACGGCCACTTCAACGCGATGTCGCGCGTGGTGGCGCCGACTTTCACCGCACCGATCGAGTCATACAACCACTTAAGGGCGGTATCGTATGTCTCCTTTTGCTCTTTGCTCGGCTCCTTGCCGACGCAGTAGGTGCGGTAATAGCAGGACTTGTAGCCGTTCCAGGTCAGCGCGGCCAAATCCATGAACACGATGTCGCCGGGCTGGATGATGCGGTCGGAGAAGTTGCGCCAGTTCGGCCAGGTGTTGGGACCCGACGACACGATCACGTCTTCGACGTCTTCCATGCCCGGAAAATTGTAGAGATATTCCATCAGATGCGCCGTCACCTGGTTCTCGGTGATCCCCGGGCGCAGGAACTTCATGCACTCCCAATGCGTAGCGTCGCCGATCGCGCCGACGATGCGGAAGCATTCCTGTTCGTCTTCGCTCTTGACCGCGCGCGCATCCATCATCGCGCTCATGCCGTCGGTCCAGTTGATGTTTTTTTCCTTGAAAACCTGAATCATGTTGATGTCGACGAAATCGACGCCGAGCTTCTGTCCGGCGACGCCGTTGTCCTTCATCGCTTGGATGACGGCGGTGGCGAACTTATTGACCTGCTGGGTCGAGGCCGGACCGGCCGCGCCTTTGATCCAGGCGAACGAGTGGCGCACGTTCTCTTTCGGGATCCACGGCGAGTGCCGCTCGATCTGGAAACCGAGATCGCCCTGTTCGAACAGAATGGGCGCGCCGTCGCCGCACAGCATGGCGTAGCGCAGGCCCGGCTTGAGCCGGTTCCAGCCCGGCGTCAGCGTGCCGGTCAGGTAGCGGACGTTCTCGTCGTACATGCAGAGCACGGCGCCGAGGCCGTGCTTCTTCATCATCGCGCGCGCGCGTTCGGTGCGGTATTTGCGCAACCGATCCCAGTTGATCCGCTGTTGCCAATCAAGCCCGACGGTGCCGAAATTCGCTGTACCCATGACGTCCTCCCCATCGGCGCGCTGGCCGCGCCGCAGTTTTTGTTCAATTCGTTCCGATGATAGGCGGATGGCGGCCCTGAAAGAAATAATATAATCATGCTTTTGCCATTAGTTTTTATAATACAGGCTGTGCATGCGTAATATTCCACTCCGGCAGGTACGCGCGGTCATTGCGGTCTGCGAGGAAGGCTCCTTTACCCGCGCGGCCGAGCGGGAAAACGCCACCCAATCAGGCATTTCGCAGCATGTCGCCGCCGTCGAGCGTAAATTAGGCGTCAAGCTGTTCGAGCGCGCCGCCGGCCGCGTGACCCCGACGCCCGCCGGACTGCGCTATTACAAAAGTTGCGTGCAGGCGGTCGGCGCGCTGGAAAATGCCGCCGAGGAGGCGCGCGCGCTTGCGGGCCAGGTCACCGGCGACTTGCGTATCGGCCTGATGCCGACTTTCACCCGCGCGGTGCTGGCGCCGGTACTCGACGACTTCGTGCCGCGCTGCCCGGAAGTGCGCCTGCACATCGTCGAGGGCTATAGCGGACTGCTCACCGAAATGGTGCTTGAGGAAAAGCTCGACTTCGCGGTAGTGCCGGCCTTCGAGGGCACCATCGGGCTGAAATCGCGCCTGCTGGTGCGCGACCGGGAAATGCTGATCTCCGGCCCCAAGCGCGGCTTCACCCCGTTGGCGCCATTGCGCTTGGCCGAATGCATACCGCTGAAATTCGTGGTGCCGGGACCGGACAATATCCGCCGCCGCAATCTGGAAACTTATTTCCAGACTCACGGCGTCGAAGTCGCGGCCCTGCTCGAGATGGACGCCATGATCGCTACGCTCGAATTCGTCGCGCGCTCCGATTGGGTGACGATCCTGCCGAGCGTGATCTCGATCAACGACATCGGCCGCGGCGAGTTGATCGTCAACCCGATCGTGGCGCCCGAACTGCACGCCGAGTTCGTCGTGATCCAGCCGACCCGCCGCACCCTCTCCACGCAAGCGCGCATGTTCCTCGAACGCTTCGAGGCCGAGGTCACGCATATTCACGAAGTATGGGACGGGGCGATAGCCGCGCCAAAGAAACGTAAGATGTCGGCCTGACCGGTAGCCGGCTCGGTCGCACTGAAGCGCCTGCCACGTTTATCGTGAATCGATGGTAACCGGCGACGTTTCATTGCCCCCAAAAAATCCGTGTACCGGTATCAGGATAATGGCTGCCGTCTGCGTCCGCGGCCCTGCACCGGACATTCGCGAAGTTCCACGGGCGTATGGTTAGCAATCCTCTAGCTTTGCGCACACGCTCTTAACCGAGCCGCAAGTGGTAGCCGTCTACAAATCTTTTTCCAGCCATCGGGGGATTGGATGTTCGCCGGTCTGATGCGTCGATTGACGGAACACTCCGGCGACGTTACGCGCGCGGACGGCGGTACCAATGCCATCGACGCCGCCGGCGTCGAGCTCAAACAGCATGAGCAGTCGTTCCGATTGCTGTTCGACAGCAACCCCGTACCGATGTGGCTGATGGACGTCGCGACGCTCAAGTTCCTCGCCGTCAACGACGCAGCGATAAAACATTACGGCTTCACGCGCGAAAAATTCCTGACCATGACGGCTGTCGATATCCGGCTGCCGGAAGAGCGCGACCAGTTCAACTTGTACCTGCTTTCCGGGGCGAACAGCCAAGGACTTAAAGTCTGGCGTCATCAGAAAGCGAGTGGCGAGGTCATTCTCGTCTCGGTTTATTCCGGCGACCTCACTTATGCGGGCCGCGCCGCGCGGTTGTGCGCGGTAATCGACGTCACCGAGCGCCGCCGCGTCGAGGACAAGCTCCTCGAACAGAAAAACCAAATCGACACCGCCATGAACAACATGTCGCAAGGCGTGTTGATGTTCGGCGCCGATGGCATCCTCATGCTTTGCAATCGGCGCTATATGGAAATGTACAATCTGTCGCTGGACGTGGTGAAGCCGGGTTGCACCTTGCGCCAGTTGGTCGAGCACCGCAAAGCGGCCGGCCTTTTCTACGAGGATACCGATCGATATTGCCGCCAGGTCATAGCCACCGTCGCCAAAGGCGCGCCGACCAGCCGGCTCATCGAACTTCCCGACGGCCGCACGATCCATGCCGTCAATCATCCGATCGCCGGCGGCGGCTGGGTCGCGACGCACGAAGACATCACCGAGCGCAAGCAAGCGCAGGCCCGCCTGGCCCAGGAGACCAATGAAAACCGCCGGCTGTTCGAAACCTCGCTCGACCTGATCCTGGTGACCGATCGCTATGGAAATATCGAGCGCATCAGCCCGATTTCGTCGGCCATCATCGGCTACACGCCCGAGGAGATGGTCGGCCACAACGGCACCGATTTCGTCCATCCCGACGACCTCGAGAGCGCGCGCGCCGAAATGCGGCAAGCGCGCACCGGCCACAATCTACGCAACTTCGAAACGCGTTACGTGCACAAGGACGGCCGCGCCATCACTTTGGCCTGGTCGGGCGTTTGGTCGGAACCGGAACAGCGGCACTTCTTCACCGGCCGCGACGTGACGGAACGCAACATCGTCGAGCAAAAGCTCAAGCACCTCGCGCATTACGACCAGCTCACCGGGCTCGCCAATCGCATCAGCCTGCATGACGATCTCGAAGAAACCATCAAATCGAATGACGGCTCGCCCGGCAGCGCGACATCGATCGCGATCTTCGATCTCGACGGCTTCAAGGACATCAACGATACGCTCGGCCATTCGACCGGCGACCGCCTGCTGCAACAAGTGGCACAACGGATGACGGCACTCGCGACCAACAATGGACGGTTCTACCGGCTCGGCGGCGACGAATTCGTCCTAGTCCAGCCCGCTTGCGGCGACCCGCTTGAGATCACACGCCTGGTCGAGGCCGTGCTCAGACGGCTGGCGGAGAAGTTCGAGATCAGCGGCCATCAGTTGTTCATCGGCGCAAGCGCGGGCATTGCGATCGCGCCGGCCGACGGCGTCGATGTCGAAGAGCTGATGTCGAACGCCGACCTCGCGCTTTACGACGCCAAGGCCGCCGGCGGCAATGTCTATCGCCTGTTCGTTCCGGTGCTGCGCGCGCAGGCGCGGGCGCGCCACGAGCTCGAGGCGGAGTTGAGGCGCGCCTGCACCAACAAGGAATTCGAACTCTATTTCCAGCCCCAGGTGCGTGCCGGCGACGGCGCGATGGTCGGCGCCGAGGCGCTGCTGCGCTGGCGGCATCCGCAGCGCGGCATACTGGCGCCCGGCGCTTTCATCGATGCGCTCAGCGAGAGCCCGGTCGTGCTGGAGGTCGGGCGCTGGATTTTGCAAACGGCCTGCAAGCAAGCCGCGGCCTGGCGGGCTACAAGCGGTCTCCCGCTGCGCATCGGCGTCAATCTTTTCCCGGCGCAATTTCACGGCGACACGCTGCTCAAGGAAGTCGACGACGCGCTGCGCCAGAGCGGGCTTCCCGCCGACGCGCTGGAGATCGAAATCACCGAGAACATCGCGCTCGGCCAGGAAGAGCAAACGCTTGAGACTTTGCGCACAATGCGAAGCAAAGGCGTCAATATCGCGTTTGACGATTTCGGCACCGGCTATGCGTCGCTGAGCTATCTGGCGCGTTATCCGCTCACCCGGATCAAGATCGACCAGACCTTCGTGCGCAAAATCTCCGCAAAGTCCAAGCCGGAGGACACCGCGATCGTGCGCTCGATCATCGTGATGGCGCACAACCTCGGGCTCGGGGTGATCGCCGAGGGCGTCGAGACCGCCGCGCAGGCCGCTTTCCTGCGCGCGGAAAAATGCGAAGAGCTGCAAGGTTATTTCTATGCCAAGCCGATGCCGGCGGCCGATCTTGAAGCCTTCTTACATGTCAATCGCGGCGAAGCACTTGCTTCGGCGGTTTCGGCGCGCTGATCACACCGCCATCCACGCCCCGTCCGCATCCACCGACTTGAACACGGCTTCGAGCGCCGCCGCCGTCTGCAGGATGCCCTCGAGCGAGATCGGAAACGCGCCCTGCCCCAGCGCGGCCTTGGCGAAATAATCCAGATTGCGTCCGAGGTGGTTGTCGGCCGGCCGGTCGACGATCTCCGGCTCCTTGCCGGCATAGCGCACGATGACGCGCGTCTCGCTCACGCTCTCGGCGCGGCAATTCTCGCCATAGATTGCGACGCGCCAGTCGAACGGCGTCTTGATGGTGGTGCCGAGCGTGCCGGCGGCGCCACTCTCAAACTCGATCAGCGCCGCCGTGGTGTCGCCGGTCGGCAGCTTCAGGGCGCGGGCCTTTGAAAGCGCAGCGACGCGCTTCATCGGTCCGGCCAGATCGCGGAAGCAATCCAACACATGAATGCCCATGCCGGTCATACCACCGGCGCGGCTTTCGGAAGCCGCCATGCGCCAGCTATCGGCCGGGTAATCGGCTAACCAGTCGTGGCTGTAATTGCCCTCGACCTGCATGATGGTGCCAAAGGCGCCCGCCTGCTTCAGCTCGGCCAGCACGCGCATCGACGGCATCAGCCGGAAATGATGGCCGACGCCGAGCACGATGCCGGCACGCTTGCACGCGTCCAGCATCGCGACGGCGTCAGCCTTGCTGAGCGCGAAAGGCTTTTCGCAATAAATGTGCTTGCCGGCGGCGGCCGCGGCTTCGACCTGCGCGCGGTGTTTGCTGTGCGGCGTCGCTAGGATCACCGCCTGCACGGATTTATCCGCCAGCACATCGTCGAGCGAAGTACCGAGCGCGATTTTGTGCTCGCTGGCGAAATCGCGCACCATGTCCGGCTCGAGCGACACGCCGCGCGTGAAACGGATCGGCGCGCCGACATCGCGCGTCGCCTTGACCAGAGTCTTGCCCCACCAGCCGAGGCCGATAATTGCGGTGTTGAGCATTCTTACGCCGCTGGCGCGCCCGGCTGCTTCATCGGATGCGCGCGCGCAAAGGCGTCGTTCTTGGCGCAGGCTTCCGCGATGCGCTTGACGGTCGGGAACGGCGCCAGGTCGACCTTGAAAAATCCCGCACCCGCTACCTGCGTGGCCAGGCAAATATCCGCGATGGTAATCTGCTCGCCCTGGCAATAGGTGCCGGTGTCCTTCTCGGATCCCAGGTGCTCCTCCAGCGCGGTCAGCGCCGCCTTGTGCCAGTGCTGCGCCCATTTCATGACGCCGGCCTCGTCGACCTTGAATTCGTGGGCGAGATATTCGCGCACGCGCGGCACGATCAGCGGATGCGAGTCGGCGGCGACGATCTGCGCCAGCCCGCGCACTCGCGCGCGCGCTTTCGGACCGCTCGGCAGCAGCGGCGGCTCGGGATGCGTTTCGTCGATATATTCGATGATCGCCAGCGATTCGAACAGCGCCGGACCGTCGCCGTCGATCAGCGCCGGCAGCGCCATCATCGGGTTGACCGCGCGGTATTTCGGATCGCGCTGATGGCCCTGCATCAGGTTGACCTCGATCACCTCGGGGGTGAGCCCCTTGAGATTAAGCGCGATGCGCACGCGATAGGTCGCCAGCGACCGCCAGAACGAAAACAGTTTCATTGCATACTCCTATTTCTTTTTGTCCGACGAAATAACCATCATTTGCGCGCCGTCGCCGCCGCCGAAGCCGTTTTTGACCGCATCCTCGAAGGTCGAGAGCGCGGCCTTGGTGGCGCGCATGTCGGCGCCGAGTGCCTCGCCGGTGGCAATCATGGTGCGCAAGTCCTTCACGCCGTTGGCGATGCTGAAAGTGGTCGGACCCGGATCTTTGCCTTCCAGCATTTTGACGATCATCTCGGCGCGCGTCTTCAAGCCGTTATTGGCGCCGTTGCTCTCACAAAACAGGTCGAGCAGCCTTTTGGGTTCCCAACCGACGCTGCGCGCGATCGCGAAGGCCTCGCCGTAAGCCTGCCAGGCCACCATCAGCGGCAAATTGATCGACAGCTTGATAGCGGCGCCGGTTCCGACCGGCCCGCAATGTTCGATCTTGCGGCAGAGCTGGTCGAGGATCGGCTTCGCCCGCTCGGCGTCCGCCAGCTCCGCGCCCATCAGGCCCAAGAGCTTGCCCTGCCTTGCCGGCGTGGTAGAGCCGCCGACCGGGCATTCGACGAACGCCACACCCTTGGCCCGCACTTTGGCGGCGAGATCGGTCTCGACCTTGGGCGCCACCGTGCTCATCTCGATGAACAGCTTGCCCTTGGCGTTACCCGAAAGGAGCCCGTTCGGCCCGTTATAGACCGCGTCGATCGCCAGACCGTCGGTGAGCAACGTGACGACCGCCTCGCAAGCGCTCGCCACCTCGGCCGGCGAGCTCGCCAGCTTGGCGCCGGCCGCGACCAGCGGCTTGCACTTGTCCGCGCTGCGATTCCAGACGGTAAGCTGATGGCCGGTTTCCAGCAGCCGGGCCGCCACCGCGGCGCCCATGGCGCCAAGACCTGCCACGCCAATATGCATCAACTCCTCCCGTCTAAAGTTTTGCCAACAACGATATGTGATTACCGCACGCCATGAAAGCCGCCTACACACCTAAGCCTACTCGACAGGCCCGGGTGCGAGCGCATAAGACCAAGGGAACGAACAGATTCGCGCATTTTCTTTTTCGACAGGGAGAAAATTGAATGGCTGCGGCCAAAAAGAAAAAAGGCACGGTCGGCGTCATCGGCCTCGGCATCATGGGCGGCGCCTTCGCGAAAAACTTGTCTGCCGCCAGTTGGCGCGTGGTCGGCTACGACACCAATCCAGCGCGACGCCGCGACGCCGCCCGCGCCGGCGTCGAAGTCGCAACCAGCGCCGCCGATGTCGCCGCCAGGGCGCCGGTCATCCTCACCAGCCTGCCCAAGCCATCCGCGCTGATCGACACCGCGCGCAAGATCGCCGCCGCTAAATTGCCGCGCAAGCTGCTGGTCGAAATGAGCACCTTCGCGATTTCCGACAAGGAAAAGGCCGCGCGCATCGCCGCCAAGGCCGGCCACGTCATGCTCGACGCGCCGGTCAGCGGCACCGGCGCGCAGGCCGCGACCTGCGACCTGGTGTTCTACGCCAGCGGCGATCCGCGCCACATCAAGCGGCTCAAGCCGATGTTCGAAGCCTTCGGCCGCCACGTCTACGACGTTGGCGCCTTCGGCAACGGCAGCAAGATGAAATACGTCGCGAACTTGTTGGTCGCGATCAACAATGTCGCCAGCGCCGAGGCCATGGTGCTGGGCATGAAATCCGGCCTCGACCCGCAATTGATCTACGATCTGATCACGCCGGGCGCCGGTAATTCGCGCATCTTCGAACTACGCGTGCCGATGATGGTGAAGAACAATTACAAAAATCCCACCATGAAGATCGACGTCTGGGACAAGGACATGCAGGTGATCGGCGGCTATGCCCGCAAGATCAAAGTGCCGACGCCGATGTTCAACGCCAGCAAGCCGATCTACCTGAAGGCGCAGAAGAGCGGGCTTGGCGCGCAAGATACCGCCGCGGTCTGCGCCGTGATGGAGAAGATGGCCGGCGTGAAGCGGCGCTAACACGCCCTTGCCTCCCGCCTCCGCATCTCTGTAGCCTCCCACCCAACAACAAAGTTGGGAGAGGCGTTCATGGCATCCTTGCAGCAGCTATCCGAGCTCCGCGATGGCATGCGGATCGACTGGAATGTGCCGATCACCATGGATGACGGCTTGGTGCTGCGCGCCGACATCTTCCGCCCGGCCAAAGACGGCCAATATCCGGTTATCCTGACCTACGGCCCCTACGCCAAAAACCTCGCCTTCCAGGACGGCTATCCGAGCGCCTGGCAGCGCATGGTCGAAAAACATCCCGACGTCGCCGAAGGCTCCTCCAACAAATATCAGAACTGGGAGGTGGTCGATCCAGAAAAGTGGGTGCCGCACGATTACGTCTGCCTGCGCGTCGACTCGCGCGGCGCCGGCTGCTCGCCCGGCTTCATCGATCATTTCTCGCCGCGCGAAACCAAGGATTTCTACGACTGCATCGAATGGGCCGGCGTACAGCCCTGGTCGAGCGGCAAAGTCGGCCTCAACGGCATTTCCTATTACGGCATGAACCAGTGGCACGTCGCCTCGCTGCAGCCGCCGCATCTCGCCGCCATGTGCGTGTGGGAAGGTTCGGCCGACTGGTACCGCGACATGACCCACCACGGCGGCATTCTCTCGACATTCTGGGAGAACTGGTACGAAATGCAGGTCAAGACCGTGCAATACGGCGCCGGCGAGCGCGGCAAGCGCAGCCGCGTGCACGGCGAACTGGTGTGCGGACCGGAAGCGCTGTCCGACGAACAGCTCGAAAAAAACCGTTCCGATTTCGGCGGCCAGATTCTGGCGCATCCGATGGACGACAAATATCACCGCGACCGCTCGCCGGTGTGGGAAAAAGTCACCGCGCCTTTATTCTCGGCCGCCAATTGGGGCGGCCAGGGCCTCCATCCGCGCGGCAACTTCGAAGGCTTCGTGCGCGCCGGCTCGCAACACAAATGGCTGGAAGCGCACGGCATCGAGCACTGGACTCATTTCTACACCGACTACGGCCGCGAGCAGCAGCTGCGGTTTTTCGATTATTTTCTGCACGGCAAGAAAGACGGCTGGGCCAAGCAGCCCAAGGTGCTGCTGCAAATCCGCCATCCCGGCGAAAAATTCGTCGCGCGCGCCGAGAACGAATGGCCGATCGCCCGCACGCAATGGACCAAGTTCTACCTCGATCCAAAGTCGATGACGCTTGCCCCCAAGAAACCCTCCGGCAGCGCCAAGCTCGTCTTTGAGGCCATGGGCGAAGGCCTCACGTTCCTGACGCCGGTGCTCGCGCACGAAACCGAAATCACCGGGCCCTCGGCGCTCAAGGTCTTTGCGTCGTCTTCGACCAAGGACGCCGACTTTTTCATCGTGCTGCGCGTGTTCACCGGCGATCTCAAGGAAGTCGTATTCCAGGGCGCCATCGATCCGCACACGCCGATCGCGCAAGGTTGGCTGCGCGCCTCGCACCGCAAGCTCGACAAGAAATTGTCGCTGCCCTATAGGCCCTATCATAGCCACGACAAGAAGCAGCCGCTCACCAAAGGCAAGCCGGTCGAACTCGACATCGAGATCTGGCCAACCTCGATCGCAGTTCCCGCAGGCTTTCGCATCGGCCTGTCGGTGCGCGGCAAAGATTACGAATATGGCGGCGCCAGCGGCGGCAAGTTGTCGAATTTCAAGAACGAACTCACCGGCTGCGGCCCATTCCTGCACAACAAACCGGAGGACCGCCCGCCGGCAATTTTCGGCGGCACCACCACGCTGCATTTCACGGGCGGGAAACCGGCCTACCTTCTGCTGCCGATCATCCCGCCGAAAAATAAGGCAGCCGCGAAACGCCGCAAGCGCAGATAGTGCGCGCCTTGCCGCAACCTTTGGGGTGTCCTTTCCCGGCGAACCTCATGTAAGGTAGCCGCAACCTTCGATTAAACAGAAGGACCGGAGGGGGAATGAACACACAGTTCTGGGTCATCCAGACCTTCAATGGGATTTCCTATGGCGCGTTGCTGTTCCTGGTGGGCAGCGGCCTGTCGCTGATTTTCGGCGTCATGCGGATCGTCAATCTTTCCCATGGCGCCTATTTTCTATGGGGCGGCTACATCGCGCTGTCGGTAATCAACGTCACCGGCTCGTGGGCGCTGTCGCTGCCGGTCGCCGCGCTCGCGGTCGCGCTGATCGGGCTGTTCATGGAGCGGCTGTTTCTGCGCTCGCATGGGCTGGAAAATCTCCGCAACGCTGTGATTGCGGCCAGCGTCGGTGTTCTCATCAGCCTAGCGATCGCGCGGGCCACGCAATTTACCTGGCCGCAATTCACCATCGGCGCCGTGATCGCCACCGTCGCGGTGTTTGCCTTGTTGAAACGCATTTCCATCATCCCGGTCGACAACGACGTGCTGCGCCAGGTGCTGCTCACGGTCGGCTTTGCGTTCTTGTTTCAGCAAGGCGCGCTCGACATCTGGGGCGGCAACAACATGGACATCAATCCGCCGGCTGCGTTCACACAGAGCATCGTGGTCGGCGGCATGTACCTGCCGCTCTACCGCGTGTTCATGATCGCGATGGCGCTGGTGTTCGGCCTTGCTCTATGGCTAGTGATGGAGAAGACCCGCATGGGCGCCGCCGTGCGCGCGACCGTGGATGACGCGCAGATGGCGCGCGGCGTCGGCATCGACACCAATCGCATCTCGATGTTCATTTTCGCGCTCGGCGCCTTTCTGGCCGCGCTCGGCGGCGTCATCGGCGGCGCCTTTCTCGGCATCTATCCCGGCCTCGATTTCGAAATGCTGCCGCTCGCCTTCGCCGTCGTCATCATCGGCGGCATGGGCTCGCTCGGCGGTGCCGCGATCGGCGCGCTGGCGGTCGGCCTCGCCGATAATTTCGGCAAGGCGCTGTTCCCGGAGGTCTCCTATTTCACGCTCTACGCGCCGATGGTCTTGATCCTGGCGATCAAGCCGACCGGCCTGTTCGGCCGAGACTGAGCGCCGGCGATGATGACCCAAAAAATAAAAATCCTGATCGTCATCCTCGCTTTGGTGGCCTTCGCCTTTATCGTGCCGCGCTCGGGCTCGTTCGTCGTGCTGCTGGCGACGCGCGCCATGGCCTTCGCCATCCTGGCCATGAGCGTCGACCTGCTGCTCGGCTATACCGGCATGTCGTCGATGGGTCAGGCGGCCTATTTCGGCGTCGGCGCCTATCTGACGGCGGTGCTCGCCACCAAATTCCATTTCGGCATGGGCTGGGATTTCTGGATCGTGGTGGTGCTCGGCATCCTGATCGGCATGGCGCTGGCGGCGCTGTTCGGATTGTTCGCGATCCGCGCCGGCGGCGTCTATTTCCTGATGATCACACTGGCGCTCGGCCAATGCGTCTGGGGCCTGGCTTATCGCTGGAATTCGCTCACCGGCGGCGACAACGGCATCAATATGAGCGGGAGGCCGAGCTTCGGTCTCGACCTGACGAATGAAACGACGTTCTTCTATCTGGTGTTCGCGTTTTTCGTCGTTTCGATGGGTCTACTCTATGTGCTGGTGCGCTCGCCGTTTGGCCGCAGCCTGACCGGCATCCGCGAGCGCGAATTGCGCATGCAGATTCTCGGCTACAATACCTGGCTGCACAAATATATCGCCTTCATCATCGCCGGCGGCTTCGGCGGCGTTGCCGGCGTGTTGTGGGCACATACCAACGGCCACGTCAGTCCGGAAACCGTAGTGCTGACCACCTCGGTGGATTCACTCCTGATGGTCGTGCTGGGTGGCGCCGGCACCTTGGTCGGCGCCACCCTCGGCGCGGCTATCGTGTTCGGACTGCGCGAATATCTCTCAACGCTGGTGCCGTGGTGGCAATATGTGTTGGGCGGCGTCTATGTGCTCACGATCCTCTATCTGCCGATGGGCTTAATGGGAATCCCGGCGCGCCTGCGGCAGCGGTTGAGTTCTAAAGGCAATGGCGACGCTACAAAGAAACTCGCATCGAAAACTTCCTGACTCGCATCGGGAAGGTCAAGGCAACAAGGGAGGACGACAATGACAAGCAAACTGCAAAAACTTCTTTTGGGCAGCGCTCTCGCGTTCGGTCTAACGGCGGCCGCACCGGCCGGCGCTGAAGAGTTGCGCATCGGCTATATCTCGCCGGTCACCGGCATCTTTGCCGCGGTCGGCAAGGACATGGTCGACGGCTTCCAACTCTATCTTGACGAACACGGCGGCAAACTCGGCGGCATGGACGTCAAGTTCATCGTTGAGGACGACCAGGGCAAACCCGACGCCGGCGTCACCAAAGCCAAAAAACTGATCCTGCAGGATCATGTGCAAATGTTCATCGGCGGCTTGCTGGCATCGACCGGCTACGCGCTGGCGCCGGTCAGCACCGCGGAGAAGACGCTGTACATTTCCTCGGTCTCGTCGGCCGACGACCTGACGCAGCGCCAACTGAGCAAGTATCCGTATTTCCTACGCACCAGCTGGACCAGTTCGCTGCCGCATCACCCGCTCGGGCAATGGGCCTGCGACAACGGAATAAAAAAGGTCATCGTCATCGCGGCCGACTATGCCTTCGGCTACGAAACGGTCGGCGGCTTCCAGTCTGCGTTTGAAGCCTGCGGCGGCAAGGTGATCCAGAAAATCTGGCCGCCGCTCGGCACCAAGGACTTCGGGCCTTATATCCCGACCTTCAAGGCCGACGCCGACGCTATATTCACCACCATGGTCGGCCCGATGGCGTTGCAGTTCCCCAAGCAGCTGCGCGGCGCCGGCAACAAGATGAAGATCCTGGGCAGCGGCGTGAGCTACGACGAGTTCGTGCTGCCCTTCATGGGCGACGAAGTGATCGGCGACGTCTCGGCGCTGCACTACAGCGCGGCGATCGATACGCCGGCCAACGAGAAGTTCGTGAAAGCCTATCGCGCCAAATACGGCAAGGTCCCGGGCTATTACTCGGAAAACAACTACACCACGGCCATGTGGATCGACAAAGCCATCCAGAAGGCGGGCGGCAAATGGCCAGGGCCGGAAGAGTTCATCAAGATCATGGCGAGCATCAAACTCGACGCGCCGCGTGGTCCGGTCGAACTCGACGACATGCGGAACCCGATCGAGAACGTCTACATCAAGAAGGTCGAGAAGAAGAAGATGTTCGGCTACGACAAAGACGAGCTCTGGAACGTCGTGATCAAGACCTACCCGAAGGTCTCCCAGTTCTGGACCGAGGGTAAGGAGAAGTTCCTGGCGCATCCGGTCTATGACCGCGACTATCCGCCCTGCAAGTTCTGCGAATAACGGCAACAAAAACCGGGGTTCCTTCATCGGAGCCCCGGTCAATCTTTAAGTTGGCTCAGAGGATTGCATGAGTAGCGAGAGCGTGAACGGCAAAGTGCCCGTTCTCGAATTGAAAGGCCTCTGCAAAAGTTTCGGCGGTCTGCACGCGGTGCGGGACGTCACGCTGCAGATCATGACGGGCGACCGCAAGGCCATCATCGGCCCGAACGGCGCCGGAAAGACCACACTTTTCAATGTCATCACCGGCATCTACCCCGCTACCGCGGGCAATATCATTCTGTTCGGACAAGACGTGACACGATGGCCGAGCCACCGGCGTACTGCATTGGGAATGGCGCGCACGTTTCAGGTCACGAGTCTGTTTCCGAAACTGACCGTGCTCGACAATGTTTTGTTGGCGATCAACGGCTTGCGGCCGTCGAAATTCGTGATGTGGCGCTTCTTGTCGTCGTACAAGGACGTCTACGACAAGGCCCATCACCTGCTCGAACAAGTGGGATTCCTCGACCGCAAGGATGTCGAAGTTCGCAATCTTTCGCACGGCGAACAACGCCAGCTCGAGATTGTTCTGGGCCTGGCCAGCGATCCGAAAATTCTTCTGCTCGACGAACCGGCTGCCGGATTGTCGTCCGGCGAATCGACGGAGATGGCCGAGTTCTTGATGAAGCTCGACCCTGCTCTGGCGATCCTCTTGATCGAACATGACATGGACGTGGTGTTCGACGTCGCCTCGCAGATTTCCGTTCTGCATTTTGGCGAGGTTCTGGAAACCGGCACGCCGCAACAAATTCACTCAAGCGCCAAAGTTCAAGAAATTTATCTGGGAACAGACTAACGCATGATCCCGAAAAGTGGGAACCGGTTTTCGGATAAGATCATGCGCCAACGGAAATAAGCCATGGCGATTCTCGAAGTTCAGGACATTCATACTTACTACGGAGACGCCTACGTTCTCCAAGGATTGTCTTTGCAATTAGAGCAAGGCCAAATTCTCGGCCTTCTCGGCCGCAATGGCGTCGGCAAGAGCACATTGGTGAATTCGATCGTCGGCTTCAACCCGCCACGCCGCGGCAAAATCATGTTCAAGGGTGACGATATCACGCAAAAGCCTTCGTTCGAAACGGTGCGCAGCGGCATGGGCCTGGTGCCGCAGGGCCGCCGCGTATTCCCGACGCTCGGCGTCGAAGAAAACCTGCTGGTGGCCGAACGCAACCTCGACCGCCATGGCTGGAATCTCGATCGCGTCTACAAACTGTTCCCACGCCTGCACGAACGTCGCAATCAGCGCGCCAAGACGCTGTCCGGCGGCGAGCAACAGATGTTGGCGATCGGCCGCGCGCTGATGACCAACCCCGACTGCCTGATCATGGACGAACCGTCCGAAGGGCTGGCGCCGATCATTATCCAGGGCCTGTGGGAAGCGATCGGAAAACTCAAGGAACAAGGCCTGTCGATCCTGCTGGTCGAGCAGAGCGCGCATCTCGCGCTCAAGCTGGTCGACTACGTGCACGTCATGAGCAAAGGCCAGGTGGTCTATTCGGGCAAGCCGGACGATCTCAAGGGCAACGACGAGATCAAGGCGAGCTATCTCGGAATCTAGACGGCCTAGCGCGGCTTGTCGCCGGCCAGCGTCACCCGGTGCATGACGCGGCGGTAGCCGTGATAGTCGTTGACCGGGTTGGGCAGCACACAACGATTGTCCCAGAAGGCCATCGAGCCGACGCGCCAATTGAACCGACAGGTAAATTCCGGACGCGTCTGGTGCTGGAACAGGAAATTCAGGATCGGCGCACTCTCTTCCTCGGTCATGTCCTTGAAGCACACCGTGTGCCCGACATTGACGTAGAGCCCCTTGCGGCCGGTCTCCGGATGGGTGCGCACCACCGGATGCTCGCTGATAAACTCCTTCTTGGCTTCGGCCTTACCGCCGTCGCGAACGCGATCCTCGCGCGTGCGCGTAACATCGGCCTTGGCCGAATGGTTGACCGCGATCATCCCCTCCAGCATCCGCTTCATGCCGTCGGACAGCGTTTCGTAGGCGAGATAGGCGTTGGCGAACAGCGTATCGCCGCCATAGGGCGGCACCTCGCGCGCGATCAGCATGGTGGCCATCGGCGGCGTGTCGAGATAGGCGGTGTCGGTGTGCCAGATTCCGCCGAAATTCTTGGTCTCGTGCTCGAGTTTGACCACCGGGATAATCTCCGGAAATCCCTCGATGCCCTTGATAAACGGGTATTCGACAACGTCGCCGAAGCGCTTTGCAAAGGCGAGGAATTTCGCCGGCGGCAGGTCCTGATCGCGGAAGAAGATCACGCCATGCTCGAGCCATGTCTGGCGAATAGCAGCGATGACGTTGTGGCCGGGCTCGCTACCAAGGTCGATGCCCAAAACTTCCGCGCCGACCGAGCCGGATAAAGGCCTGACCTCAAATCCGTTCGTCGCCATGGGTGCCGCTCCCCGCCCCGACAGTTTGTTATGCTTGAATATGTAGCATGACCGGCTGCAGCCTGCCCACCACTCGTGGTTGGGCCGTACTCAGCGACCGGGCTTTACATCATGGAACGCATTAGCCGATGATAGGCCCGGTTTAGGGCGCCACAGTGGGGCTGGCGGCCTGCAACGCTTGGGATTTCGTATTGAATTCGGCCGCGACGGCCGACAAAAACCGGCCGCACAAGGCCGCTCACGTCATGTGCCCCACCAGGGGCAACAAAGGGAGGAATGAAATGTCTCGCAAATTCACCCGCCGTAAGTTCATGGCCGCGACAGCCGTCGGCGCCGCAGCAGCGACGTTCAAGTTTCCAGCGCCGGCGATCGCGCAAGCCGCGCCGTTCAAGCTCGGCCTGCTCACAGTCAAGACCGGCCCGCTCGCGCAGGGCGGGATCCAGATGGAACAGGGCATCGTCACGTTCCTGAAGGAAAAGAATTACACCTTCGCCGGCCGCAAAGTGGAGTTTTTCTCCGCCGATACCGGCGGCAGCCCGGCCGGCACCAAGACCAAGGCGCAAGAACTGATCGAGCGCGACAAGGTCGACACCATTGTAGGCCCGCTCGCAGCTTTCGAGTTGCTGGCCATCACCGATTATATTGCGGAGCAGAAGACGCCGTGCCTGAGCCTTGCCGCCGCCGAAGACATGACGCAGCGCCGGCCAAATCCTTATTTCATGCGCGCGTCGGCGACATCGGCCCAGGCCATGCACCCGATGGCGGACTTCGCCGCCAAGGAGCTCAAGCTCAAGCGCATGATCACGATCTCGGAAGACTTCGCCTTCGGCTACGAGCAGATGGGTGGCTTCCAACAGACCTTCGAGGACAACGGCGGCAAGATTCTCAAAAAGCTGTGGCCGCCGATCGTCACGCCCGATTACACGCCCTATCTCGCGCAGATCGCGGATTGCGACGGCGTCTGTCAGGGCTTCGCCGGCTCGAATCCGCTGCGTTTCTTGAAGCAATATGCCGCGGCCGGGCTGAAGTTCCCCGTAGTGACCGGCGAAACCGGCGGCGACGATGCGCTGCTGCGCTCGTTCGGCGATGAAGCCATCGGCATGTACAGCAGTTGCCCCTACACGCTCGACCTCAACACCGACAGCAACAAACGCTTCGTTGCCGCCATGAACAAGGATTACGGCGTCGACCCGGGCTTCTACTGCGCCGGCCTCTACGTTAACGGCCAGGTGGTCGAGGCGGGTCTGGAGAAGACCGGTGGCAAGTCAGACGACAAGGCGGCGCTGATGGCGGCGATGAAGTCGTTATCGCTCACCGATACGCCGCGCGGACCGATCAAGTTCGATCACCTCGGCAACGTGGTCGGCGACTTCTTCATCCGCCGTGTCGAAAAGTCCGGCAGCAAATACATCAACAAGACGATCAAGACCTATCACAACGTGAGTCAGTTCTGGACCTACGACGAGAAGAAGTTCCTCTCGCAGCCGGTCTACTCGCGCGACTTCCCGCCGCTCAAGTCGTAACTCAAACCATTCCGCGGGCGTCGCACAGGCGCCCGCGGTCTTTTGACATGATGAGCGCGGGAAACCTGCGAACATGACCTTCTGGCTGGTGCTGGCGGTCAACAGCGTCACATTCGGTGGCCTGTTGTTTCTGCTGTCGGCAGGTTTCTCGCTGATCTTCGGGCTGATGCGTATCCCTAATTTGACGCACGGCTCGCTGTTCATGCTGGGCGCCTATATCGGCGCCACCTTCGTCCTGGGCGTCGGCGGCGTTAAGCTGAATTTCTGGCTGGCGGCGATCCTGGCGACACTTGCCGTCGCCGCGCTCGGCGCGCTGGCCGAGCGGCTGCTGCTGCGGCGGCTTCCGGGCGACCAACTGGCGCAGGTCCTGGTAACGCTCGGGCTGTCCTTCATGGCCGCCGATTTATGCCTGATGGTGTGGGGCGGCGACCCCCTCAATGTCACCACGCCCCCGGAACTGGACGGGTTCGTGCGCTACGGCGTGCTGGCGTTTCCGATGTACCGCCTGGCCATCATCGTGATCGCGATGATCATCGCGGTCGGGCTGTGGCTGCTGCTGGACCGGACGCGGCTCGGCGCCATGATCCGCGCCGGCGTCGACGACCCCGACATGGCGCGCGTGGTCGGCATCCGCGTCTCGCAACTCTTTACGATTGTGTTCGCACTCGGCGCCGGTTTGGCCGCTTTCGCCGGCATCATCGGCGGCCCGATTCTGTCGGTTTATCCCGGGCTCGACCAAGACATGTTGCCGCTGGCGCTCGTGGTGGTCATTCTCGGCGGCACCGGCAGCCTGCTCGGCTCCTTCGTCGGCAGTATCATCGTCGGCTTCATTTATAATTTCGGTCAGGCGCTGCTACCCGAGCTTGCCTATTTTGTCCTGTTCCTGCCGATGCTGCTGGTGCTGATCTTGCGGCCACAGGGTCTGTTCGGCAGGCACGTACCATGAATCCGCGTCTGCTCGCTCTCGGCATCGCGTTCGTGGCGCTCGTTACCGTGCCGTTCTGGATGCCCGGCATTTATTACGTCAACGTCGCCAGCCAGATCCTATTCTACGCCATCTTCGCCCTCGGCCTGAACGTGCTTGTCGGTTATGCCGGGCTGGTGTCGCTCGGCCATGCCGGGCTGTTCGGCGTCGCCGCCTACGCCACCGGCTTCATGCTGCAAAGCGGGTACGGCCATCCGGTGTCGATCATCGTCGCGCTTATTGTCGGCATCGCATCGATGGCCGTTTACGCCGTGCTGGCGCTGCGCTCGACCGGCATCGGCTTCATCATGATCACGCTGGCGCTGGGCGAAATCCTGTGGGGTCTCGCCTACCGTTGGATCAGCCTGACCGGCGGCGATAACGGCATCAGCCTGCATACGCGGCCGGAACCGTTCGGCTATTCCCTGGCCTCGCCGGGCACCTTCTATTACACGACACTGGTGGTATTTTTGCTTTCGGTCGCCGCGATGGCGGTGTTCGTGCGCTCGCCGTTCGGCGCCGCGCTGCGGGGCACGCGCGACCAGCCGCGCCGCATGAATGCGCTCGGCTATCATGTCTGGCTGATCCGCTTCTGGGCCTGCCTGATGTCCGGGTTGTTGACCAGCGTCGCCGGCATCTTGTTCGTCTATTACACGCAGTTCATCAGCCCGCAGACGCTGGCGCTCACCTCCTCGGCGGAAGTGCTGCTGATGGTGATCTCGGGCGGCGCCGGCACCCTGCTTGGCCCGATCGTCGGCGCCGCGCTGGTGGTGACAGTCAAGACCGTGGTGAGCGGCTTCATCGAGCGCTGGAATTTCCTGCTCGGCGCCATTTTCGTCGCCATCGTCATCCTGATGCCGGAAGGCCTGGTGCCCGGCAGCACACGGCTGTGGCGGCTGGCCTGGCACCAGATGAATCAAAAACCGAAGGCCGTCCCGGCGAAGGGAACCTTGGGGCCTCCGCCATGACCGCGCTCACCGTTACTGGCCTCAACAAATCGTTCGGCGGGCTGCATGTCACCCGCGGGATCAATCTCAGCGTCGAACCGGGCGAGCGCCGGCTGATCATCGGCCCCAACGGCGCCGGCAAGACCACGCTGTTTAATCTAATCACGGGCGAGATTACGCCCGATAAGGGCTCGATCCATCTGTTCGGACAAGACATCACCAAGACCCCGAGCCGGGCCCGTCCGCATATGGGCATGGCGCGCACCTACCAGATCATCACTTTGTTTCCGCGCGACACCATCATCCACAATGTCTCGCTGGCATTGCTGGGTCTATCGCCGGCACGCTGGAATCCGCTGATCGACATCAAGCACCAAGGCCATCTGGTCGAACATGCCCGCACGGCGCTGGAGCGCGTCGGTCTCGCCCACATTGCCGACCGCCCGTTGCCGCAAACCTCTTATGGCGAGCGCCGCCGCGTCGAAATCGCCATGGCGCTGGCGCAGAATCCGAAAGTGTTGCTGCTCGACGAGCCATTCGCCGGCCTGTCGATCGACGAGCGCCGCGATGTGCACAAATGCCTAATGGCGATCCCGCGCGACGTGACCATCGTGATGATCGAGCACAATATGGACGTGGCGCTGGAATTCGCCGAGCGCATTACGCTGCTGCATTTCGGCGAGGTGATTGTCGAAGGCAACCGCGCCGAGGTGGTGGCCGACCCGCGCACCCGGGAGGTCTATCTTGGCCACTAGCGCGCTCAGCCTGAAAAATATCGACGCCTATTATGGCGACAGCCACGTGCTGCAAGGCGTGTCGTTCGAGCTCGGCGAAGCGCGCATGCTCGGCCTGCTCGGCCGCAATGGCGCCGGCAAATCCACCTGCATGAACGTCACCATGGGCCTGCTGCCGCCGCGCCTAGGCGAGGTGGCGGTGTTCGGCGAGCCGGTGACTGGCCTGTCGCCCGAAATGATCGCGGCGCGCGGCGTGGCCCTGGTGCCGCAGGGTCGGCGCATCTTCAAGAGCCTGACCGTGCGCGAAAACATGATGGTGGCGGCGCGCAAGCCTGATACCGGAAGCAGACATGCGCCATGGACCGCCGACACCATATTCTCGATGTTTCCGCGGCTCAAAGAGCGCAGCAGCCAGATCGCCGCGCATCTGTCGGGCGGCGAGCAGCAGATGCTGGCGATCGGCCGCGCGTTGATGGGCAATCCGCGCGTGCTGTTGATGGACGAGCCGTCGGAGGGCTTGGCGCCGCAGATCGTCGCCGAGGTGATGGCGACGATCCGTAAACTGAAGGAAAGCGGGCTGTCGATCGTGCTGGTCGAGCAAAATCCAAGGTTGGTCTTCGATGTCGCCGACGACATCGTCATCCTCAATACCGGGCACGTCGCGGTCGTCTCCACGCCCGCGCAACTGGACAAAGACGGCGTCGATCTGCGTCAGCATCTCGGCGTGTTCTAGGAAATCAGAAAGGCAATTCACAATGGCGATCTGGAACAAATATGCCAACACCGCGGCGCGCAAGCACGGCAAGCCGGGGCGCGAAACGCGGCCAAAGGGCCTTACCCTCGACATGCACGCGCATGTCGCGGTGCCGCGCGTCGCTGAAATCGTGACGCCGCATCTCAAGCAAGCCACCGATCCGCTGGTTCAAGACTCGACGCCCGAAACGCAGGCTTTGATGGCCAAGCAGGCCGCCGACATTCGCACGCGTATGAGCACGACAGACGAACGCTTTGCCGTAATGGACGAGATGGGCGTCGACATGCAGCTCATCTGCCCGGCCCCGCCGCAGATTTACTATTACCTGCCGGTCGATGTCGGCGTGCAAGCCGCCCGCGCGCTCAACGACGGCATCGCGGAATATGTCGGCAAGCATAGCGACCGGCTGGTAGCGCTCGGCGGCGTGCCGATGCAGGACGGCAACGAAGCCGCCAAGGAGCTCGAGCGCGGCATGAAACAGCTCGGCTTCAAGGGCGTCGAAATCTTGACCAACGTCAACGGCAAGGAGCTGTCCGACCCCGCTTTCGCGCCGTTCTGGAAGAAAGCCGAGGAACTCGATGCGCTGGTACTGATCCACCCGACGGGGTTCACCCAGCCGCAGCGTTTTGGACGCTTCTATTTCAACAACGTGATCGGCAATCCGCTCGATACCACGGTGGCGCTGCACTACCTGATCTTCGACGGCGTCTTTGAACGGCATCCCAAGCTCCGCGTGCTGGCCGTGCACGGCGGCGGCTTTCTCGGCGCCTATTCCGGCCGGATCGATCATGCCTGGGGCGCACGCTCGGATTCTCACGGCGACCTGCCGAAGCCGCCGACGACCTATCTGCGGCGGAACGTCTATTTCGACACGGTGGTCTTTACGCCGCATCAGCTGGAAGCGCTGGTGAAGACTTTCGGCGCCGACCGTATCGTCCTGGGCACGGATTATCCGTTCGACATGCTGGAATACGATCCGATCGGCCATGTCGCTTCGGTCGAAAGCCTCGACGACACAGCACGCGCCGCGATCTGCGGCGGCAATGCCAAGAAAATGCTGGGAATGTAAGCACGAAATCGTTAGCAGGCTTGGCAGTCGTCTTTTAATGCTAATATTTACTCTGCCGCGTTCAACAGGCGTAGAAATTTAAAGTTTGGAAAAATGGCGGAGATGGCAGTGATCGGGATTCAAACGCACATTCCGACGGAAGTGCATTTTGATTTTCTGGGAATGACCATCCCGGTTCATTGGGATTATCACGCCATCCTGATGGTCACGGTCTGGTTCGTGCTGGTTCCGACTTGCATCATCATCATCCGTTTCGGCAAACCGAAGCCGACGCTCACCGGCCTTCACCGGAAAGTCGCCATCAAAAACATAGAATGGTGGTGGTTCAGCGTTCACAAACACGGACTGATGTTTTCGATCGGGCTGGCGCTGGCGGGTGCGATCGTGGCGGTCACCGTCAGCGGCGGCTTCAGCGGCTCATTTCATTCTTTGTTCGGCCTGACGACAGTCACGCTCGGATGTTTGCAGATCATGGGCGGCTGGCTCAGAGGCAAGCACGGCGGGAAAAATTACTACTCCGCCGATCCGAACGATCCGAAGACATGGTTCGGCGACCATTACAACATGACGACGCGCCGGCGGGTTTTCGAGGCCTATCACAAGACCGCGGGTTATTTCGTCTACTTCTTTGCCGCCGGCGCGGTTGCCAGCGGCCTGATGCAATATCCCATCCCGGGTCTGGCGGAGTTCATCGTCGCCATGGTGCTCATCGCGTTCGTTGTATCCATTGTTCTGGAATACAAGGGGTACCGCTACGACGGCTACCGCGCCGCGCACGGCTACACGATGGACGCGCCTTTCAACAAAGAACGCGAATTTCTGTAACCCAATAACTGGCTGCGGCTATGACCGCTTACGTCGCGCCATCTCAGGAACGCCACGCATGAGCAGCCAAGACTTGCCCAAACCGGACTACGCCAAAAACATGAAGCTGATCGGTTACACCGATCAAGGCGGCAGGCCGGACGGCGTGCAGATCATGGTCAACAAAGGCTACGCCTATGTCGGCCACATGTTCTCCAAGGGCTTCAGCGTCATTGATGTGCGCGACCCGCGCAACCCGAAGCCGGTCAAATATATGTCGGCGCCGCACAACACCTGGACTATTCACCTGCAAACGCATGGCGACCTGTTGCTGGTGATCAACGCTATGGACATGTTTGCCGCCGAGGAATTCCAGGACGAGCGCGCCTATTACATCGGCTCACACGCCGAAAAGGCTGAGCACGGTTACGCCGCCGAGGCCAAGAAGCACGACTGGACCGCCGGTCTGGCGGTCTACGACATTTCGAAGCCGGAAGAGCCGCGTAAGATCGGCTTCATGCCGGTGGCAGGCGGCGGCGTTCACCGCATCTGGTACACCGGCGGCCGCTGGGCCTACGTGTCGGCGATGCTCGACGGCTTTACCGACTACATCTTCATGACCGTCGACATGTCAGATCCGACCAAACCGAAAGAGGCCGGCCGCTACTGGCTCCCCGGCATGAACACCGCCGCCGGTGAGCAGCCGACTTGGAGCGAGAATCGCCGCTTCGGTCTGCATCACGCCATCGTCAATGGCGATACCGCTTACGGCGCCTGGCGCGATGGCGGTCTCGTCATGATGGATGTGTCGGACCGGACAAAGCCCAAGCTGATCAAGCACCTCAACTGGTCGCCGCCCTTTGGCGGCGGCACCCATAATTGCCTGCCGCTACCAGACAGGAATCTGCTGGTGGTGGCCGACGAAGCCGTGCTCGACAATTGCGAGGACGGCATCAAATACATCTGGATGTTCGACATCCGTGAGCCGGTCAATCCGGTCAGCATCTCGACCTTTCCGACGCCGGACGAAGCGAATTATTGCAGCAAAGGCGCGCATTTCGGCCCGCACAATATTCACGAAAATCGTCCGGGCACCTTCGTCAGTTCGGACCTTATTTTTGCGACCTATCAGAACGCCGGCATTCGCGTGTTCGATATTCGCGACGCCTTCCGGCCCAAGGAGGTCGCCGCCTTTGTCCCGCCGACGCCCAACCGCTTGGTCGATACACGCCTGAACCGGACCAAAGTTATCCAGACCTGTGACGTGCTGGTGACCGCCGACGGGGTCGTCTACAGCACCGACTTCAATGGCGGCATGTACATATTGGAATATCAAAACTGAAACAGGCCGCGGCTTCAGCGCGCCATCGCATCGACAATTGCGCGTCACGCATGCAAGAAATCCAGCACCGCCGTCTCCGCAATCACCGCGCCGTCGGTTGAGTGCACGCCGGCGCGCGCCTGTTCTTCTTGCGTTTGCGTCGCCTGCAGATAGGCGCCGAGATGGCGGGCGCGCTCGATGATGCGGTGATTTTCGTCTAGACGCGCCGCCTCGAAACGCCTGAGCGCCGCCGCCACATCGGGTTCGGCCGTGAGCGCCTCCACCAGCGCCGCGGCATCGTCCGCCGCCTTGGAAACGCCGGCCGCCACGTGCGGGCGCGCGACGAAAGCCGCATCGCCCAGGATCGCCACCCGACCGAACGCCATGTGCGGCGACTCCAGATCGTAGATCGGCTGCAGGATCGGCTCGTCGATCAGCTTTATGATGTGGCGGAGCTGCGGCCCCGCCAAGCGCTCGGCCGCCGCACGCATCTCGGCGATCGCCTCGCGCCGGATCAGCGGCGGCGGAATCGAGAGCGCATGTGTGGTGCCGCGTTCGTCGGTCAACAGCCATGGCAATTTCGTTTGTTCATCCGCCGGGCGATACCACACCACGTTATAGCGGCGATGACCGGGGCGCAGATCGTTGTCCGGGCCCGCCACCGGATAACCCAGCAACTGTTCGCCCGGCGGCAGCGTGAAGGTCATGTCATCGAACAGGTCGCGGTGCACGTCCGCGGGCAGCGCGCTTTCCGCGATCAACGCGCGCCAGGCGCAATAGCCGGCATAAAGCGGTACGGCCGCCGGCAAGGCTTGCCCGCGCACGGTCGAGCGCGTGCCGTCGGCGCCCACCAGCAGATCGGCCTCGACCGTTTCGCCATCCGAAAACCGCGCCACCACCGAATTGGCGCCGGGCTCGTAGCCGGCGAATCCGCGGCCGCGATGATAATGCTCCGGCGGAAAAGCATCGCGCAACAGCCGGTAGACGCGCTCCCAAGCGGTGAGCACCTGCGGGCAGTGGAATTGCTCGGTCACGCGGCCTTGGCGATCGAGGATCTTGCGGGTTGTGATCTGCACGCCGAGCGCGTCGGTGGCGAGCCCCAATCTGCGCAAACGCTCGATCAGCTCCTGTTGGGCGACGATCCCCGCCCCGCGGCCGGACAGTTCGCTTTCCACGCGCTCGTAAATATCCACGCTCCAGCCGGCCCTGCGCAACAACAGCGCGCACAGCAGGCCGCTCATCGAGCCGCCGATCACAACCGCTTTGGATTCGGCCAATTGCTCCGCCTCAATCTTCCCGTTTGCCGAAATATGCTATATATGACGGTAAATAGCATCGGAGTAATGCTCATGGCTGTGACCATGCTCGATAAAGCCGCCGAGAAGAAGGACAAGTCGGCGTGGCCGGCAGACATCGCTGCCGAGTTCGCGCACGAAGCGAAAAATCATAACCCTTGCGTCGGCTCGACGCTGCTGTCGGAAACCGACCGCACCCGCGTCTGGATCATCCGCCTCGCCCCCGGCGAGCGCATCGGGTTCCACCGCCACGTGCTGGATTATTTCTGGACCTGCGTTAGCGGAGGCCGCGCTCGCCAATATGTGCATGATGGCGCTGTCGTCGAATTCACCTATCAGCCGGGCGAGACCCGCCACGAAACCTACGGTAAAAGCGAGTTCAAGGTGCACGATCTGGCAAATCTTAGCGACCATGAAATCGTGTTCATGACTGTCGAGTTCAAAGATAGCGCCAACAAGCCGATGCAACTGCCCGAGGGCGTGCGCCCACAAGCTGCGGCCTGATCACCGTTCGTTAAAACGCGCCCGCTGCTGCGGCTCTTATGTCCGGCGGCGGGCGTTTCATTTTGCCGGTTTAGCTGATCGATCAATGGACTAGCCAAGCCACCGGGCTTCCTGCAAACTGGCGGGCAAAGAAAAAACGGGTTTCAAAGGGGAAACAAAACCGGTCCGTTCGACACGCTGAAACGAGTGTCCCGGTTGAAGCGCGTATGGATATTTCCGCCGATCTCTTGCTCAACGCCATCGTCGCAGGCCTGTTGCTCGGCGGCTTCTATGCTGCCGTCACCGCCGGTGTCTCGATCTCGTTCGGCATGCTCGACATCGTCAACATCGCGCATCCGGCCTTCATCATTCTCGGCTCGTACATCGCGTATTTCGTCAACATCAATTTCGGCATCGACCCGATTGTCGTGAGCATCATGGTGTTGCCGGCGTTCTACGCGCTCGGCGCGCTAGTCTACCAGGTCTATTATTTATCGTTTGAGAAACGCGGTCAGGAATCTTTGCGTGGCCTCGCGTTCTTTTTCGGCCTGCTGTTCATCACCGAAGTGTCGCTGATCCTGGTGTTCGGCGTCGACTACCGCTACGTCGAAGCCGCCTATATCGGCCCCAGCATCCATCTCGGCCTGATTGACATGCCGCTGCGCATGCTGGTGCCCTGCCTGGTGGCGCTGGCGATGTTTGGTTTGCTCGAACTCTTCGTCACCCGCACCTTTCTAGGCCGCGCCATCATGGCGGTGTCGCAAGATCAGCTGGCGCTGCAATTGATGGCGGCGGATCCGATCAAGATCAAACGCATCGCCTTCGGCATTTCGATCGCCACCGCCTCGATCGCGGGCGCGTTGCTCATCATCATCCAGCCGGTCGAGCCTTCGGTTGGACGCGAATATATCGGCCGCGTGTTCGCCATCTGCGTGCTGGGCGGCCTTGGCAGCATGCCCGGCACGTTGATCGCCGCCCTTATCCTCGGCGTGGTCGAGAGCCTGACCGCGACCTTCTACGGCCCGTCATGGGCGCCGGCGGTGTCGTTCGGTTTTCTTCTGTTGACGCTGGCGTTCCGGCCGGCCGGACTTTTGGGACGGTAACCCGTGAACGGCTTGAAATTCTCAACTATTGCGATCGGTGTCGGCCTTGTGGTCATGGCCTTCGCCGCCTGGCTGGGCCTCGATTATTTCTATTTCGCCGGCTACACGATCCTGCAATACATCGTGCTGGCCACCGCCTGGAATATCCTCGGCGGCTATTGCGGCTACGTGAATTTCGGCTCGGCTGCATTCTTCGCGATGGGCGCCTACAGTTCGGTCGCACTGCATAAATTCGATGCCGTGATCGATACCTGGTTTCCCGACAGCAGTATTGCGCCGGTCCTGCACGCCATCTTCCCCTTGCCGATCCCGATACTGATCGTGTTCGGCGGCATCGTGTCCGGTATTGCCGGCTTCGGCATGGGTTATCTGACGCTGCGGCTGCGCGGCTCGTTCTTTGCCATCGCGACGCTGGCGCTGGCGGTGGTGTTGCAGACTTTGGTGGTCAACTGGGATTTCGTCGGCGGCTCGCGCGGCGCCTATATTATCCGTCCGGAGGAAATCCAGTTTGCCGGCATTACGATCAACTACATCGTCTATCTGTTCGTGCTAATGCTGATCCTTGCGGTGATCGCATTGGCCACCGCGCGGGCGATTGAGCGCTCGCAACTCGGCTTCGGCTTCGCCACCATCCGCGACGACGAACTGGCGGCGGAAGCCTCCGGTGTACCCACGCTGCGGCTCAAGCTGATCGCCACCACGCTGTCGGGCGCCTTCATGGGCATGGCCGGCGCGCCATTCCCCTATTACATCGGCTATCTGCAACCGGCCTCAGCCTTCAGCCTGGACTACGCGGTCAATTCGATCGCCATGCCGATGATCGGCGGCACCACCAGCTGGATCGGCCCACTGGTCGGCTCGATCCTGCTCGGATCGTTGCAGCAGATCGCCACCGTCACGATTTCCTCGGCGGTCAACCTGCTGATCGTCGGCATCCTGCTGGTGGCCTTCGTGATCATCGCGCCCAACGGCCTGGTCGGGCTGGTGCAGGAACATTGGCGCAAGCGGAGGCGGCCATGAGCGCGCTGCTGCACGTCGACAATATCAGCAAGCGCTTCGGCGGCTTCGTCGCGCTCGACGGCATCGATCTGGAAGTGCAGCCGGGCGAGCGGCTCGGGCTGATCGGACCGAACGGCTCGGGCAAGAGCACGCTGGTCAATTGCATCTGCGGTACGCTGAGAAACGAGGGTGGCTCGGTGAGTTTCGACGGCCACGTGGTGGACAAGCTTGCCGCCCACCAGCGCACCCATCGCGGGCTGGCGCGCAGTTTTCAATTGCCGCGTCCGTTCCACAGCATGTCGCTGGCCGACAATCTGCGCATTCCGCTGCTTTATACCGTGCACGCCCGCAAGGGGCCGCTGCGTTCCGCCGGCGATCTCGATGCGCGCTGCCATGAGCTGCTCGACATGGTGGGGTTGCTGAAGAAGGCGAAACAATTGCCGCGCGACTTGACGCAAGTCGAGATGCGCAAGCTTGAACTCGCCCGCGCCATGGCGGCGGAGCCGAAACTGTTGATCGCCGATGAATCGATGGCGGGCCTGTCGCATTCCGAAATCGATGACATTCTGGCGCTGCTCATGCGCATGAACGAGCGCGGCATCACCGTGATCCTGATCGAGCACATCATGAGCGCGGTCATGAGCTTCTCGCAGCGGCTGGCGGTGCTGGTGTCCGGCAAGAAGATCGCGGACGGCAAGCCGGAAGACGTCGTGCAAAACCCCGAAGTCGTAAAGGCATACATTGGCCAGTAGCCTCACCATCGAAAACGTGCACGCCGCCTATGGCGCGGTGCGGGTGATCCATGACGTTTCGCTCAACGTGAACGCCGGCGAGACGGTTGCACTGCTCGGCACCAACGGCAACGGCAAAAGCACGTTGATGAAATGCATCATGGGCATCGTTAAGCCCGCCGAAGGCCGCATCGTCGCTGACATCGACGGCGAGAAACACGATCTGGTCGGCATGAAAACCGAGCAGATCGTCGATCTCGGCATCGCGCTGGTGCCGGAAGGCCGCCGGCTGTTCCCGAAACTGACGGTGGAAGAAAACCTGATGCTGGGTGCGTTCCGGCCCAAGGCGCGCGCGCAGATCAAGGAGAATTACGCGTTTTGCTGCGAGGCGTTTCCGCGCCTGGCGGAGCGGCGACATCAGCTCGCCGGCTCAATGAGCGGCGGCGAGCAGCAGATGCTGGCGCTGGGCCGCGCGCTGATGCTGGCGCCGCGCATTCTGCTGGTGGACGAACCTTCGGTCGGCCTCGCCCCGCAACTGGTCAGCCGCACCATCGACGCCATCAAGCAGCTCAAGGAGCACTACCAGCTCACGGTGCTGATGGCCGAGCAGAACTTCACCCAGGCGATCCGCATTGCCGACCGCGGTTATGTCATCGTGCACGGCAAGATCGCCTTCGAAGGCCGCTCGGCCGCCGAACTCAACAACAACGATCTGATCCGCAAGTTTTATCTCGGCATGTAGACAGCGGCCGAAACGCAAACGGCGCGGCAACCGTTTGCCGCGCCGTTTTCAGTTATGCCGAACGCGTTTGCGAGATTATTTCTTCGCGTTGGCGTAGGGGTAAATCACCTTGCCGGTTGCCAGCGAGGCCGGCGTAAGCACGGTCTGATAGTCCATGCCCTTCCAGGTCTCGCCCGCCTTGATGTCGTGATACTGCACTTGCATCATGCCGGACTTGGTCCACTCTCCGCCCGGACCATACGACCAATCCCCCATGATCGTCTTATGGGGATTTTTGCGAAGATAGTCGGCGATCTTGTCGTCGTTGACGCTCTTGGTACCGGTGATCGCTTCGCCCAGCATGTTGATATAGGCGTAGCCCCAACCACCGAGATAATAACCAAGCGGGTCGACGCCTTCGGCGCCTGCTTTTGCCTGATACTTCTTGAAGAACTCGGCCGCCGGCGCCATCAGCTTGTCCGACGGAACCCAGGTTTCATAGTTGATAATGCCGTTGAGCTTGGATCCGAGCTTGTTCTTGAAGACCGTGGCCTGCAGGCCGACCATGGCCCCACCGAAGATTTTCGGTGCGTAGTTCATTTCATTGGCCGCCAGCACGATGCCGACCGAGCCGAGCGGATAGGAACAGACAATGACGACATCGGGATTGGCTGCCTGCACTGCGCGAAGGATCGGCGTGTAGTCTGTGGTGTTCGGCGGATATTTCTTGTCGTAGACGATCTTCATGTTGAATTTTTTGGCGTTCTCGCGCGCGCCCTCGCAGGCATTATTCGAGAACTCGGCGTCCTCAACCACCAGCCCGAGTGTCGACGGCTTCGGATTTTGCTGCTGGGCAATCTGGAATACGCCCTCGGTGAAGGACGGCTTGGTTTGCGGCCCAGTCGGCAGCACCGAGAAATATTTCGGATAGTGGAATTCGGAGTTCACGTCGAGCGCGAACAGGCTGATGTAGGTCTTCTTCTTCGCAATGACGACGGGCATCGCCGGCGCGTTCATGTTGGTCGCGTAGCCACCGACAACAAGATCGACTTTGTCGACGTCCAGCAGCTTGGTATAGATGCCCGGAACAGTCGAAGGATTGGACTGATCGTCGTAGTAGATCAGCTTGACCGGACGGCCGAGCAGGCCGCCCTTGGCGTTGGTCTCTTCTTCCCAGATCTTCATGCCGAGCAGCGCCTGCTTGCCGTTGGCAGCGAGCGGACCGGTCTGCGACATGCCGAACCCGATCTTGATCGGCTCCTGAGTCTGTGCGTGGCCGGACATTACGAACGCCGCGCAGGCGACGAGGGCGACCGTCGTCCCCGCAATCCACGCCGATGTCCGGGATTTAAGGAATTGCATCATGTTCTCCTCCCGATAAGTTTCGTTTTTTTAGATGGGCGATAATGACAGCGCCCGGTGCAATGGTCTACCCGCCTAATGGCCAGTATTAGCCCATCATCGCGGCGTATTGCGCCGCAAAATCATACGGCGCGGCCAAACCGGCCCACGTCCATAGGCTGCCCCGCTATGGTGGGCGGCCTAGACCCCCTCCACCATGATGGTTTCCACCTCGCCCGCGCCGCTGCGCCGGAACGCGGCGGCCTTGTCGTATTCCGGCGATGTGAAACACGCGGCACCCTGCTCCAGCGTTGGGAACTCAATCACGATGAAACGATGGAATTTGTCGGGACCTTCCATGATCTGAAAACGTCCGCCGCGCGCCAATACCTTGCCGCCGAATTTGGCGATGATGGCCGGCACCAGGTCGGTATATTTCTTGTACTGGACCGGATCGTTGATTTTCGAACGCGCAACCCAATAGGCAGGCATGCAGCTCTCCTCTTGCTATGCTGCCCACAGTAAAGTCGTGGATGACGAAAAGGGAGTCCGCCGATGCCGCGCCAGGTGATCGACATCTCAGTGCCACTGGAAAACGACGTCGCGGCCGATCCGCCTGGCTACGGTCCCAAGATCGAATACCTCGATCATCAGGCAACCGCCGCCGACATTCTCAAATTCTTTCCCGGGCTGAAAAAGGAAGACCTGCCCAACGGCGAAGGCTGGGGCTTTGAGTGGGTGAAGCTGTCGACCCATTGCACCACCCATCTCGACGCGCCCTATCATTTCGCTTCCACCATGGATGGCGGCAAGCGGGCGCTTACCATCGACGAGGTGCCGCTCGACTGGTGCCTGCAGCCCGGCGTCAAGCTCGACTTCCGCAAATTCCCCGACGGCTATGTCGCGACCGCCGCCGATGTCGAGGCCGAACTCAAGCGCATCGGTCACACGCTGTCGGCGCTCGAGATCGTGGTGGTGAACACCGCCGCAGGCGAAGCCTATGGCCGCCCCGACTATGTCGCCAAAGGTTGCGGCATGGGCCGAGAAGCGACGCTCTATCTGCTCGAACGTGGTGTGCGCATCACCGGCACCGATGGCTGGAGCTGGGACGCGCCCTTTATCTACACCATGCAAAAGTACGCCGAGACCCGCGATCCCAGACTGATCTGGGAAGGCCATCGCGCCGGACGCGAGATCGGCTACTGCCATATCGAAAAGCTGCACAATCTCGAAGCGCTGCCGGCCAAAGGCTTCACGGTGAGCTGCTTTCCGGTGAAAGTGCGCGGCGGTTCCGCCGGCTGGACTCGTGCGGTAGCGATCCTCAATGATTGATCGTCCGATGAAAAACCTCACCATCGACCCTGAGCGCCTATGGGACGACCTTATGGCGACCGCCAAGATCGGCGCGACGCCGAAGGGCGGCATCTGCCGGCTGACACTGACCGAACTCGACGCGCAAGTGCGCGACTGGTTCAAGGCGCAGGCGCTGACCCTGGGCTGCACCGTAACCATCGACGACATGGGCACGATGTTCGCCCGGCGCCCCGGCCAGCGCGCGGATATTCCGCCGATCGCCATGGGCAGCCATCTCGACACCCAGCCGACCGGCGGAAAGTTCGACGGCGCGCTTGGCGTGCTGGCCGCACTCGAGGCGTTGCGCGCCTTGCATCGCGCCGGCTACGAAACCTTCGCACCGATCGAAGTGGTCAACTGGACCAACGAGGAAGGCGCGCGTTTCGCGCCGCCGATGATCGCGTCGGGCGTGTTCGCCGGCGTCTACAGCCGCGACTGGGCCTGCGCGCGGGCGGACCGCAGCGGCGAAACATTCGGGAGCGCCCTGGACAAAATCGGCTATCGCGGTCCGCAAGCCTGCGGCGACCACAAACTGTCGGCCTTTTTCGAAGTTCACATCGAGCAAGGCCCTTATCTCGAAGCCGAGGGCAAGGACATCGGCGTGGTGATCGGCGTGCAAGCGATGCGCTGGTACGAAATGACGATTACCGGCCAGGACAGCCATGCCGGCACGACGCCGATGCCGCGCCGCCATGACGCGCTGCTTGGTGCTGCGCGTATCGTTGAGGCGGTCAACCGGGCAGCGCTGAAATTTCCTTCCGCGGTCGGCACCGTCGGCGTGCTCGAGGTCAAGCCCGGTTCGCCCAATGTCGTGCCCGGCGAGGTTTTTCTCACTATAGACCTGCGTGACCCCGATGCCGCGGTGATCGATCGCGTCGAACAGGAGGTCGCCGCGCAAGCCAAAACGATCGGCCGCGAGCTCGGACTTGAAATTACGATGAAGACTATCTCGGCCGAGCCGGCGGTGCACTTCGATGCCGATTGCGTGGCCGCGGTGCGCGCTGCGGCGGAGATTTCAGGCTATTCGGCGCGCGACATGATCTCGCGCGCCGGCCACGACGCCGCCTTCGTATCGCGGGTCGCGCCGGCGGCCATGATCTTTGTGCCGTGCAAGGACGGCATCAGCCACAACGAGGCAGAGTTCAGTTCAAAGGAGCAATGCGCGGCCGGCGCGCAGGTGCTGTTGCAAGCCGTGCTCGATTACGACCGCCGTTTGGCTGAACGCCACGACAAAAAATAGCCTAAGGGCTCGGCGCGGCTTCGCGCGCGTGCACCGCCATGGCCACCAGCGCGGTGCCGCCGAACACCATGTTGATGCCGACCAGCAGGCCGATCGCCCAGGCCGCCGTGCTCGGCAGGCCGGCGAAAATCATCGCGCCCAGTACCAGATCGACGATGCCGCTCATCAGCATCCAGCCCCAGCGGCCGGACAGTTCGCGCTTGTGATCGAGCGCAAACATGATCGAGGCAACGCCCTCGATGATGAAGAAGGCGACCAGCACGATGGTGAGAGAGACCGCGCCACGCAAGGGCGAGGCCAGCAGCAGGGCGCCAACCACGATCCCCAGCACCGCCGAAATCAACGCCCACCAGAAACCGGGCGCCTGCCGCATCCAGAACGTCGAGACCAGACCCATGATGCCGCTGACCAGAAACAGCCAGCCGAAAAGGATGGTCGCCGCCAGCGTCGCCAGCACCGGAATGACGATGGCGGTCGCGCCTAAAACCACCAGGACGACACCCTCGACCAGGAACAGCACCCAGTGGTCGTGCGCCGCGCGGCGAAACATATTGATGTCAGGTTGGTTGGTAGACATGGCAGCCTCCGCTTATTCACCCCGGTCGGATGATACACCCTAATGAGGGGGCTGCCGATAAGTTCCGCGGCAGCGGCTCACGCCCACAGCCGCTCTTTTTCCATGCCCTTGTAGATATCGGCGACGTATTCGCCATAGCCGTTGAAGATCAGCGTCGGCCGCCGTTCGCCGGTGCCGATCACTTCCTCGCTCGCCTGGCTCCAGCGCGGGTGCGGCACCTCCGGATTGACGTTGGCCCAGAAGCCGTATTCGGACGACTGCAGCTTTTCCCACATGCCCTTCGGCTGCTTGTCGGTGAAGGAGAAGCGCACGATCGATTTGATCGACTTGAAGCCGTATTTCCACGGCAGCGCCAAACGCAAAGGCGCGCCGTGCTGCTTGGCCAGCGGATGGCCGTAGGCGCCGGTAGCGAGAAAGGCGAGGTCATTGGTCGCTTCCGCCATCGTGACGCCTTCGATATAGGGCCACGGATACCAGGTCTGCCGCAGGCCGGGCGCCACCTTCGGGTCGTTGAAGGTCTGCATCTCGATATATTTTGCCGAGCCCAACGGCTTGGCGAAATCGACAAGCTTAGAGAACGGGAAGCCGGTCCAGGCGATCGCCATGCTCCAGGCCTCGACACAGCGGTGCCGGTAGGTGCGCTCTTCCAGCGTCAGCTTGCGGATCAGGTCGTCGATGCCGACCTCCATCGGCTTCTCGACCATGCCATCGATCTTCACCGTCCATGGGCGGATGTTGAGCTTCTGCGCCTGGTCGGCGACCTCCTTGGAGGAATTGAACTCGTAGAAATTATTGTAGTGCGCGTTGATTTTTTCGTCTGTGATCGGACGGTCGAGCGCATATTTCTCGTTGCGCTTGGCCGGATAGAGATCGGCGGTCGGATCCGGCAGATTGACCAAGTCCGAGATCCGCTGCGCCATGGCGGCACGTGGCGCCAGCGCCAAAGCACTCGCGCCCGCCATGAAAGCCCGGCGGCTGAAAAACAAATGCGTGGGCGTGGCCAGGCGTTCGGGAATTTCCCAGCCGCGGCGGCGAATGACGTTCATAGCCTGTGACTCTCTGAGAATCTCGGCCCAGAGGTAGGGCGTGGCGCCTTCACAGGCAAGTCACTTCCCAGTCAAGTCACTTCCCAGTCAAGTCATGAATACGGGAGTTATTCCGCCGCCCGTCGTGCCGCGACGATCTGATCGGCGGTGCGCCCCGTGAGTTCGGCCATGTGGTCGAACTTGAAGGTGAAGCTGCCGACGCCGGCGGTGGCCGAGCGCACCTCGATGATGAGGTCGCCGATCTCGGCTTCCGCCATCTGTGCGCGCACGGTGTCCCAGCCCTGCCAGCCCTCGCGGGTGTCGAAGCCGAGGATATGTCCGCGGCGGCCAGAGAGAATGGCGTTCATCTTCGCGGTCGCCTCGCTCGGGCAGACGATCTCCACCAAATAGATCGGCTCCAGCAGCACCGGCTGGCATTGCGGCAGGCCTTCGACGATGCCGATGCGGCCGGCGATACGGAACGCCATGTCGGAGGAATCGACGGTGTGATAGGAGCCGTCGATCAGCGCCACCGACAGATCGACCACCGGGAAGCCAAGCGGCCCGTGCTTGAGACCGTCAATAACGCCCTCCTCCACCGCCGGGATGTAATTGCGCGGCACCACGCCGCCGGTGATCTTGTCCTCGAATTTAAAGCCCGAACTGCGCGGCAGCGGCTTGATTTCCAGCATGGTGTCGCCGAACTGGCCATGGCCGCCGGACTGCTTCTTGTGCCGGCCGCGAATGGTGATCGGCTTGCGGATGGTCTCGCGATAACCGACGGCCGGCGGGCGCGTCGAAACCGGCACCGCATAACGGTCGCCGAGCCGCTCGGACGCCACGCGTAAATGCATCTCGCCCTGGCCCCAGATCACGACCTCGTGGCTCTCGGCGTTGTGCACGACGCTGATCGAAGGATCCTCTTCGGTAAGCTTGGTGAAAGCGACGCCGAGCTTGACGTCGTCCTTGCGCTCTTTGGCATTGACCGCCAGCGCCAGCACCGGCGCGTAGGGCTTCACCGCGGCAAGCGCGGGATGCGCCGTTTTGCTGGCGGACAGCGTATCGCCGGTCTTGGCATAATCGAGCTTGCCGAAGGCGACGGTGTCGCCGGCGGTGGCCTGGGCGCGCTTCTCGAAATGCTGGCCCATCACTTTGAACACGCCGGACACCCGGCCGGCTTCGCCTTCAGGCGTATTGAAAGTCGTACCGTCGCCGGCAGCGCCGGCGAGCAACCGCGCCACCGACATCTTGCCGCCGTGGGTGGTGTGGAAGGTCTTGAGCACCAACGCGAGCGGATCGTTGCCGGCTTTGACGCCGAGGCGCGCCACCGTCTCGGCGACGCCGGGCACTTCGTGACGCAGCGCCTTGAGCAGGCGCAACACGCCGTTCGAGCGCGTGGCGGCGCCGATCAGCACCGGGCAGATGATGCGTTCGCGCAATTCCTTGGCGAGATCGTCGAACACCTTGTCGCGCGGCGGTTCGATGTCCTCGAGTAATTGCTCCATCAACTGGTCGTCGTGGTCGGCCAGCGTCTCCAGCATCGTGAAGCGCGCTTCTTTCTTGCGGTCGGCGTCCTCGCCTTTGAGCTCGATGACTTCGGACGCCGCGTGTTCCTTGTAGACAAAGGCGCGCTCGAGCGCGAGATCGACGAAGCCGGAAATGATGTCGCCATGCCAGATCGGAATTTGCCGCAGCACCAGTGGCACGCGTGAAGCCGGCTGCAACAGCTTGAGCGTCTCGCGCACGCGCCGGTCAGCCTTGTCGATTTTGTTGAGAAACAGAACGCGCGGAATATCGAGATCTTCCAATTCGCGCAGGATCAGTTGCAGCTGCGGCACCTTCTTCTCGTCGGCTTCGCAGACCACGACGGCCGCGTCGATCGCCGGCAGCGCCGCGCGCATATCGTGGATGAATTCGATCGAGCCGGGACAGTCGATGAATGTGTAGCTGTCGTCCATGAAGGTGGTGGTGGCGATCGAAGCCTCGACGCTCATCTTGTGATGGCGGGCTTCCTTGCTGGCGTCGCCGACCGTGGTGCCTGCTTCGGTCGTGCCCTGACGCTGGATGGCGCCGGTGCGCGCGAGGATTGCTTCTAAAAGTGTTGTCTTGCCGCTTTGGAAGGGGCCCACCAGCGCAATGCACCGGGGACCTCGGGGACTACTGCCGTTTTGACTCATGGCAACCTCCCTTGACTGGCCGGGAGTTGGACCAAGTGACCGGCCCTTGCGCATATCGTTTCAGGCAAAGGGGGGACTGGCAAGGGCGGAATTGTCGTCTGGGGACACGCCGCCGGTAATGACGCTAACGCATCATTTCAAATTGCCGCAAAACCGCTGGATGCGCCGGCAGGCTTCTTCCAAGTCTTCGGTCTTGGTGGCGTAGGAAATGCGGAACGCCGGACCGAGGCCAAAGGCCGTGCCCTGCACCACCGCCACGCCTTCGGCTTCCAGCAACTCGGTGACGAAATCTTCGTCGGTCGCCAGTTTCTTGCCAGTCGAAGCGGTCTTGCCCATCGTCCCGGCGCAGGACGGATAGACATAGAACGCGCCCTCCGGCATTGGGCATTTGATGCCGTTGGCCTGGTTGAGCATCGACACCACCAGATCCCGCCGTTCCTTGAAGATCTTGTTGTGCTTGGCGATGAAATCCTGCGGCCCGTTGAGCGCTTCGACCGCCGCCCATTGCGACACCGCCGCCGGGTTTGAGGTCGATTGCGACTGCACCATCGCCATCGCCTTGATCAGCGGCTCCGGCCCGCCGGCATAGCCGATGCGCCAGCCGGTCATGCAATAGGCCTTCGAGCAGCCGTTGATGGTGAGCGTGCGCGGATAAAGCGACGGCTCGACCTGCGCCGGCGTGCTGAACACGAAGTCGTCGTAGACCAGATGCTCATACATGTCGTCGGTCATCACGTGCACATGGGGATGCTTCACCAGCACGTCGGTCAGCGCCTTCAACTCGGCGCGCGAATAGGCCGCGCCCGACGGGTTCGACGGCGAGTTGAGCAGCACCCATTTGGTCTTCGGCGTGATGGCGCGCTCAAGCTGCGCCGCGGTCATCTTGAAGCCGGACGCCATGCTGGTCTCGATCGCCACCGGCGTTCCGCCGGCGAGCAGCACCATGTCGGGATAGCTCACCCAATAGGGCGCCGGGATGATCACCTCGTCGCCCGGGTTGAGCGTCGAGATAAACGCGTTGTACAGCACCTGCTTGCCGCCGGTGCCGACCGTGATCTGCGACGCCTTGTAGTCGAGGCCGTTCTCGCGCTTGAACTTCTTGACCACGGCGTCCTTGAGCTCGGCAATGCCGTCCACATTGGTGTACTTGGACGCGCGTCCGCTCTCGATCGCCTTGATCGCCGCCTGCTTGATGTTGTCGGGCGTGTCGAAATCCGGTTCGCCGGCGCCAAGTCCGATGACGTTGCGGCCGGCCAATTTGAGCGCGCGCGCTTTGTCCGTGACAGCAATGGTCGCAGACGGTTTGACGCGCTTGAGGTGGTCCGCAAGGAAGGCCATCGAAGGCTCCGATTCGTTCAAGTCCAGAGGCTACGAATAATGTCGTAATGGGCCGAAAGCACGGCAGCAAGATGCAAAGAATGATGCATTCATCAAGTCTGTTGATGGGCTTTTCGCTGGAGCATGATCTTTCCGAAAACCGGGCCCCACTTTTCGGGATCATGCTCTAACCGTCCCTTAATCCGGCGCTGTTAAGCCGGCTCCGATGGCCGGATTTATTGACATTCTTCGCTCCGGTGCCTGGCTGACCCGCGAGCGGATGCGGCTGGTGGCCATCGCGCTGCTCGCCGCCATGGTGCTCGGCGCCGCCTTCCTGATCGCCACCTCGGATGGCCTCAACGACCGCTTCGGCCGCCCGCTCGGCACCGACTTTTCCAACGTCTATGCCGCCGGCACTTACGTGCTCGACGGCCAGCCGGCGGCGCCGTTCGATCCCGAAAAGCAATTCGCCCGCGAGCAGGCGATCTTCGGCCAGGCCACGCAATTCTACGGCTGGCATTACCCGCCGTTTTTCCTCGGCGTGGCGGCGCTGCTGGCGGCGATGCCCTATTGGCTGGCATTGATCGCGTGGCAAGGCGTGACGCTCATTCTTTATCTGCTGGCGATGCGGGCCGTGCTTAACCCTCCCCCGCTTGCGGTGGAGGGTGGCGAGCGAAGCTCGCCGGGTGGGGACACGTCGCGATACGGAGAGGCCACCCCACCCGACTCCGCGCTTCGCGCGGAGCCACCCTCCCCTTTCAGGGGAGGGATAAAAAATATCTGGCTTCTGCTCGCTCTCGCCTTCCCCGCCGTCTTCATCAACCTCGGCCAAGCGCATAACGGCTTCCTCACCGCCGCGTTGATCGGCGGGGCGCTGACACAAATCGACCGCCGTCCGATTCTTTCGGGAATCCTGATCGGCTGCCTCGCTTACAAGCCGCAGTTCGGGCTGCTGATCCCGCTGGTGCTGATCGCAAGTGGGCGCTGGCGCGTGTTCGCCGCGGCGGCCGCGACGGTGGTCCTGCTGGCGCTCGCGGTCACGCTCGCCTTTGGACCCGAAGTCTGGACCGCGTTCCTCGCCTCGACCAAATTCACCCGCACGGTCGTGCTCGAACAAGGCGACACCGGCTGGTTCAAAATTCAGAGCGTATTCGCGTGGGTGCGAATGTGGGGCGGCGGCATCACGCTCGCTTACGCGGCGCAGGGCGCGGTCACGCTGCTTATCGCCACAGCACTCGTCTGGTTATGGCGCGGCGCGGCCGCCTTCCCCGTTAAAGCCGCGGCGCTGACGATCGGCTGCCTGCTCGCGACGCCCTATTCTCTCGATTACGACCTGATGCTGCTGGCGCCAGCGATCGCGTACCTCGCTACCGACGGAATGACTCGCGGCTTCGCATCTTGGGAAAAAACCATCCTGGCCGCGCTGTGGATTGTCCCCTTGGTCGCGCGCTCGGTACCGCAGGCGACGCTGATTCCGCTCGCAGTTCCCATTATGCTGGTTGCCTTCGGCCTATTGCTGCGGCGCGCCATGAACGAAAACGGCGCCGGGCAAGCCTGTGGCGTTTTGCGGCGCGTGCCCTAAAATAGCGGCAAGCATCAGGGAGCGCGCCATGCAGCTCAACGCCGAGCAACTTCGGGCCTTCGACGAAAAGGGCTACGTCTTCTTTCCCAATTCATTCTCCGAGGAAGAGACCGCGCTGTTACGCGTCGAAGCCGAGAACATTCTCAAGCAGGACCGCCAGGAAGTCTGGCGCGAGAAATCCGGCGCGCCGCGCACCGCTTTTGCCGCGCATACCTTCAGCGAGGTGTTCGGACTTCTTGCCCGCCATCCGCGCTTGATCGAGCCGCTGCGGCAATTGTTCGGCGAAGAAGTCTACGTCCACCAGTTCAAGCTCAACGCCAAGGCCGCCTTCGAGGGCGACGTCTGGCAATGGCATCAGGATTACGGCACCTGGCAGCGCGACGACGGCATGCCGGATGCGCGCGCTATGAATATCGCGGTGTTCCTCGACGAGGTGATGCCGATCAACGGCCCGCTGTTGCTGATTCCGAAAAGCCACAAGCAGGGCGTGTTCGCCGCCGGCCACGACAAGCTCACGACGTCCTATCCGCTATGGACGCTCGACAAGGATACCGTGACACGGCTCGCCACTGAGGCCGAAGACGCCGACGGCGTCGGCATCGTGGCGCCGACCGGCAAGCCCGGCTCGGTCTTGATGTTTCACGGCAATCTCGTGCATGCCTCGCCGCCCAACATCACGCCCTATCCGCGCAAGATCGTTTACCTGACGCTGTGCGCGGTCTCCAACCACATCACCAAGTTCACGCGGCCGGAATGGATCGCGCATCGCGATTTCACGCCGATCAAGCCGGCCGATGACGACGCGCTGTCGGAATACGCCCGCGCGCACCGGGTGGCGGCGGAATAAATTTTTCATATCGCCGCGTTCGGCGCGCCGCGCTTGCTACAATGCGCCAGAAATTTGGCAATCCTTTGCGGCGCGCTGCGCGAGTCGCGCCTTGTAATTGCCGGAGTTCGCTTCCCATATGTCGGGGAACGGGCGCTTCGGGGTCTCCGCAATGTACACGCTCTATTCGGATCAGCGTTCCGGCAACAGCTATAAGGTCCGCCTGGCGCTGGCTCGGCTCGGCATTCCGTTCACGCTGGTCGAAGTCGACATCCTGCAAGGTGCCAGCCGCACGCCGGAATTCCTCGCCAAGAATCCGAACGGCCACGTCCCGCTCTTGGAAGTCGCGCCGAACCGCTATCTCGCCGAATCGAACGCCATTCTCTGGTACGTCGCCGGCGGCACCACGCTGGCGCCGGAGGATCGCATCGACCGAGCCGAGGCCATGCAGTGGATGTTCTTCGAACAGCATAGCCTGGAGCCGAATATCGGCGCGGCCTATTTCTGGCTGGCGCTGGTGAAAGGCGGCCGCGACTTGCAGAGCCACGCGCTCGAGGACTGGATGGAAAACGGCTATCGCTCGCTCGGCGTCATGGAGATGCACCTTGCCAGCCGCCGCTTTTTCGTCGGCGAACACTTCACCATCGCCGACATCGCGCTTTACGCCTACACCCATGTGGCGAACCGCTGCGACTTCGATCTAACGCGCTTTCCCGCCGTCCGCGCCTGGCTCGACCGCGTCGAGGCCGAGCCCGGCCACGTCGCGATGGAATGGCAACCGGAAGCGCTGACCGCAGCGCAGTAGCCGCGCGCCCTGCCACGAAAACGCCGCGTTTAACCACCGCTTTGCCTAAATCAGAACGAACCGCTGCCGGATTCCTGCGCCATTGTGGAACAATTGGATGGCTGAGTTCGTTTTAGGTTCGTCATGGACGACCACATCGACAGCACCGGTTTCAAGGCGCCCACGCTCAGCACCGAGCGGCGCAGGACCGTGCTCGCCGAATTGGTGGCCATCGTCGGGCTCGCGCTATCCACCATCGTCGCCGTCACCGCGGTGTCGGTCGGCATCGCGCATGCCAACGTCGCCGGCAACGTGATCGACAACGAAGGCGGTCTGTTCACCATCGCCCTGCTTCTCGGCCTGGTTTTCATCGCCATGGGCGGCTTTACGCTTTTCACGCGGCCGGGCCACCGGCCGAAAAAGCACTGATCCGCGCGTCTGACGTTTACACGTACCGGCTGTGGTCGCAGTATTTTCGCGTCGCGGAAGGGCGATCATACGAAAATTGCTGGGTGCGTTTCTGGCAGCTGGTCTGGTGGCCGCGGCCATCCCCGCCTGGCCCAAGCCCGTGTGCAACCCAGCGGACACGGACACCGCCACTTGCAGCGCGATCTGGCAAGGCGTCGGGCTTCCAGCCTATAGCGCGGCGGCGTCCGGCAAAACCGCCATCTGTCATGACCGCTACGTGACGTCGAACGACAGCGCCAGCAAGACGCCCGATTGGGTCGTCGAGCTTCTCACCAAAGCCAAACTCACCAAACAATTCAGCCGCCCGCCCGTCGATTTCAGCCCCGATCCGTGCGTGCCGGACAATGGCTCCCCGGATCCCGACGATTACGCCAAGACCGCCGATAAATTCGCCAAAGGCCACATGGCGCCGTCGGAAGACTTCAATAACAGCATCGTCAACATGCGCGACACATTCTATTTCTCGAACGCCGTGCCGCAGATCGGCACCACATTCAACGGCTCGGTCTGGAAGACATTGGAAACCGAAGTGCGCAACGCCACCGTTGCGCGCGGCACGCTTTACGTGATGACCGGCCCGGTGCGCGGCCATGGGGCGGAGCGAACCATCAATATCGCCAAGGCCGACTCTACAAGATCGCCTACGATCCGAAAGCGAATGTCGCCTATGCCTTCGTGCTGCCGAACCGCGCGCATGCGGGCGGGCAAGGCCGCAATTATCTGCAAGAATGGCGCGTCAATGTCGGCGTGATCGAGAAATTGACCGGGCTGAAGTTCTTTACCGGCTTGCCGGCCGACAAGCGCGCCGCGCTGGTCGACAAATGCGAACCGACCACGCTGTGGCCGGCGGCGGCGCCGAAAGCCAAAAAGCCGAGCTGACGCTCAGTTGCCGCGACAGGCTTCAGCGGTGACCGGACGCGCGGCGATCCACAGCACCAAGGCAATCACCGCGACACTGCCGAGCGAGACGAACGACGCCGCGTAGCCGAATTTGCCGGCAACGAAACCGCCGAGCGCCGGACTGAGCGAGGCGCCGATGCCTTGCATGGTCATGACCGCGCCCAGCCCGACATTGACATGGCCGGTGCCATTGAGAATGCGCGCGACCAGCCCCGGCACCGCCGCGCCAAGCAGGCCGGCGCCGACGCCGTCGAGAATTTGCACGGGGATAAGAGCGATCGGCCCGTCGATGAAGGCGGCCAGCCCACCGCGAATTGGCAACGCCAGCATCGCCAGCAAAAACACGATCCAGTATCCGCGCGTCACGGCGAGCTTGGCTGCGAACAGCGCCATCGGAACCATGGTGAGCTGCGCGACGATGATCGTCGCACTGGTATAGGCGCTGGGATTGGCGCCCTTCGCTGCCAGCGACTGCCCGAGCAGCGGAAGCATGGCGCCGTTGCCGAGGTGGAACAGCAGTAATGTCATCGCGAGAACGATCAACGGCATGTTCCGGATGAGCACGGAGAATGCCTGGACCTTTTGACCCCGTTTACCGGAGGCCCCGCGTGCCGCGTCATGGTCGATCTCTTTCGGATTGATATATGAAAGAGCAGCCAATGACATGACGGCGAGCACCGACATCACCACGAATATGGCGCCAGCCCGAACGCATAGCCGAGGACGCCGCAGAGCAATGCCGCCACCACGTTACCGGAGTGATTGAACGCCTCATTGCGCCCGATCTGGTGCGCGAAGCCCTTCTGTTTCACCAGCCCGAGCGTGATGCCCGCAATCGCGGGCGGGATCGCCGCACCGGCGATGCCGGTCGCAGCTTGTGCAATCGTGGTGGCCAAAAATGCCGGGACGAACAAGATCACCAGCGATCCCGTGACGGTCGCGAGCGCGGCGACGGCCACCATGAAGCATTTCGCACGCAGACGATCGACCAGCGCGCCAAGCGGCGCGGTCGCGACCGTGCCGGCGAGACCGCCGATGGTCATGACGACGCCGATCTGCGATGGCGACCAGTTTTTCTGCTGCAGGAAAACGCCGAGATACGGCCCCAGCCCGCCCTGCACGTCAGCCATGAAAAAATTGACGGCGTTGAGCGCTTGGAGCGAGGTGTTCATCGACGTCAGAATTTGTGGAACACGAAAAACGACCCGGCGGCGATCAGCGCGAAGCCGGCGCCCTGGCTCCAGGTCAATGGGTCCTTGAGGTAGACGACGGAAAAGACCGCGAACGTCAGCAGCGTGATCACTTCCTGCATGGTCTTGAGCTGCGCCGTCGTGTAGACGGCGCTGCCGTAACGGTTGGCCGGCACCGCCATGCAATATTCGACAAAGGCCAGCGCCCAACTGATCAGGATGACGCTGAACAGCGGCACCTCCTTGTAGCGCAGGTGCCAGTACCAGGCGGTGGTCATGAACACGTTGGAGCCGACCAACAGTGCGATCGGCCACAGGTAGGCGGACAGTGCGGGCATGGGTTCCTCGGGAGTGGAAACTATTTGCGTCGAATTCGATAATACGCAGCCGCAATTTGCATGTCATGGCCGTGTCACAGGCTTGCGCTATCCGCATAATGCTTCTTTCGCTTGTTGAGTTCCCGTAAATCCCCTTTTTTGCGGTCCGTGCAGCTGACCCTGCTCCGCGGGACCGCTTTTTTGCCTGTGCTAGTCTCCCCGTCTCGAAACGGGGAGCGACGCCATGCGTGCCAATCGTCTCCGATGCGCCTGCGCAATCTTGCTGATCGCCGGCCTGGCGCCGGCGCCGTCGTCGGCGCAGAACCGCGGCAAGCAGGCCCTCGCGCCGGCGGCTCCCTACAAGGCGGTCGCGATCGCGCCGCCAAAGCCGATGACCGACGACAGCTTCGAGGCCATGCGCAAGCAGCTCGGCGAAGCTGCCCAGCGCAAGGACCGCGCCGTCATGGCGCGCCTGGTGGTCGCCCAAGGATTTTTCTGGGACCGCGAGAACCGCAACGCCGCCGACAAGCGCAAATCCGGCTTCGACAATCTGTCGGCCGCGCTCGGCCTCAACAACAAAGAAGGCGTCGGCTGGGAAATCCTGTCCGGCTATGCCGAGGATCCGACCGCCTCGCCCTCGCCACGGCACGACGGCGCGATGTGCGCGCCGGCCGATCCGGCCTTCGACGGCAAGGAACTGGCCGAGCTCGTCACCGCGACCAATACCGACATGACGGAATGGGGCTACCCGCTGTCGGCCGGGATCGAGGTGCACGCCACCCCGCAAGCCACCGGACCGGTGATCGACAAACTCGGCCTGCACTTCGTGCGCATCATGCCGGAGAGCGCGTCGGACCCGCCCTCCTACATGCGCATCGCCACACCGGCCGGCAAAAGCGGCTTCGTCTCGATCGATTCGATCGCGCCGATCGGCAACGATCAGATTTGCTACGTCAAGGATGGCGGCGCCTGGAAGGTCGGCGGCTATGTCGGCGGCGGCGAGCCCCAGTAGAAATTGCTGTTAGCCGTAGCGCAGCTTCATCGCCAGGATCACCACCATCAGCACCAGCGTGACCGCGTTCGAGCCGATCAGCGGTCTGTCGCCGATGGCGAGGCCGTAGATCAGCCAGAGCACGACCCCGGTCGTGAAAGCGGCCGTCGCCGGCAGCGAAATCGCGCGCGTTTCCTTCTCGCGGATGACTTTGACGGCCTGCGGCAGCCAGCACAGCGTGGTCAATATCGCGCCGGCCGCGCCCGTGGCTTGAATGAGCGGAGACATCGGGGCTTGCAATAGAGCCGATTCGGTTCTGCAATGTGACAATGACGACCGCCCCGCAACCGACCCGCCGCCTTGCCTGCGCACGCTGCGGCGCGGCATTCGACTGCGGCCTGGGCGGCGAATGCTGGTGCGCGGCCGAGCCCTACCGGTTGCCGCTCACGACCGCCGGCGCAAGCGAGGATTGCCTCTGCCCGCAATGCTTACGCAAGGCAGCCGTCGCCGCGCACGACGCCGGAACCGCTAGCGTCCCGCCCTTGCGGCACGGGACTGAACACTCATAATGCCGCCCCCCCAATTGGACACAGTCACCATGATCCTCGAAATCGCGCAGATTGAGATCAAGCCCGGCATGGAAAAGGACTTCGAGGCCGGCGTGAAGTCCGCCGGGCCGATTTTCAAGCGCGCCAAAGGCTGCAAATTCATGACGCTGCAACGCTCGCACGAGACGCCGTCGCGCTACCGGCTGTTCGTGCAATGGGAAACGCTGGAGAACCACACCAAGGACTTCCGCGAGTCGGCCGAATTCCAGGAATGGCGCAAGCTGGTCGGCCATTGCTTCGCCGCGCCGCCGCAGGTCGAGCACGTCACCGAGGTCTTGCGCGGCTTTTAAAGCGCGTGATCCCGAAAAGTGGGAACCGGTTTTCGGATGAGATCACGCGCCAGGAAAACTCATGAAGCGCAGTTTGGAGCGAATCCTCACCACCCACACCGGCAGCCTGCCGCGCACCGCCAAGGTCGTGGAGCTGTTGCTGGCCGAGAGCCAAAAGCCCGGCACGCGGCGCGCCGAGCTGCAAGCCGCCGTGCGCGACGCGGTGGCGCTGGTGGTCCGCAAGCAAACCGAATGCGGTCTCGGCATCATCAATGACGGCGAGCAGGGCCGTACCGATTATACCGTGCACGTGCTCGATCGCCTGACCGGCTACGAAGGCGAAACGTCGCCGCCGCTTGGCACCGGCGAGCCGGAATTCCCCGAGCTGGCTGAAATTCTCAAACACTTCGCCTCGCCGTTCCAGCACCGCCCGGCTTGCTCCGGCCCGGTCGCTTGGAAAGACTGGGCGGCGGCCGAGGCCGACATCAAGCTCGCCAAGGACGCGCTCGCCGGCGTTAAAGCCGAGGACATGTTCATGACCTCGCCCTCGCCCGGGCAGATCGCGCGCTATCTCAAGAACCGCTACTACAAGAGCGACGAGGAATATATCTACGCGCTCGCCGATGTGATGCGCCGCGAATACCAGGCGATCGTCGAAGCCGGATTCATCCTGCAGCTTGATTGCCCCGACCTCGCGATGCTCCGCCACATGGTCTATCTTAATCTGCCGCTGGCCGATTACCGCAAGATTATCGCGGTGAACGTCGCCGCGCTCAATCACGCGGTGCGCGACCTGCCGCCCGAACGCATGCGCATGCATGTCTGCTGGGGCTCGACCATGGCGCCGCATCACACCGACGTCGAGTTCAGGGACATCGTCGACATCGTGCTGTCCGGTCGTCCGCAGGCGGTGTCGTTTCCGGCCGCCAACGCGCGACACGAGCACGAATGGAAAATCTGGCGCGACGTGAAGCTGCCCGCCGGCAAGATCATCATCCCCGGCGTGATCGACTCGACCGTCAACACGGTCGAGCACCCGGAACTGGTGGCCGATCGCATCATGAACTTCGCGTCGGTGGTCGGCCGCGACAAGATAATCGCCGGCGTCGATTGCGGCTTCGGCACCTTCGCCGGCCGCGTGCAGGTCGACAGCAAGATTGTGTGGATGAAATTGCAGTCGCTGGCCGAGGGCGCCCGGCGCGCATCGAAGCAGCTCTGGGCAAAGGTGGCGTAGGCCCTAGTTTCCAAATAGCCGCGTTGGCGTCTCGACCAAAATCTTTCGCCGCACCGCCTCATCCGGCGTCCAATCGAACAGCAAATCCAGCAAATGCCCGTCGTCCGGCATCACGTCGGCGGCAATTGACGAATGCGGCCAGTCGGTGCCCCACATCAGCCGCTCCGGATTGGCGGCGACCAGCGCCGCGTGCAGTGCGCGGGCGTCGGCATAATCTGGAAATTGCGTCGAGACCCGGTACGGCGCCGAGACCTTGACGTGCGCATGGCCGTCGCCGACTAGCTTCAACAGCGCCTGGAAATTCGGATCGCCGACGCCGCGCGCCGCCGGCATCATCATGTAGTGGTCGACGATCACCGGCATGTCGCGCGCGATCTCGCGCAACTTCGGCGCCATGTCGCCGATCACCTGCCAGTCGCAGAAAATCTGCATGACCCAGCCGAGCTCGGCCATGGTGTTGCGGAACACCTCGAACACGTCGAGGCCGACGCCGCGCACATAGCCGGGCTTCTGCGCCATCAGGTGAAAGCGCAGGCCGCGCATGCCGAGCGCGTGCCAGTCGCGCAGCGTTGCCGGCGCAATACGCGTGTCGGTGATGGCGACACCGCGCAGCCGTTGCGGAAAACGCGCCAGCGCGTCGAGCACGACGCGGTTGTCGTAGCCATGCGCGTTGCCCTGCACCACCAGGCCATGCGTGCAGCCGTTATGATCGAGCAGCGCGACGAATTTCTCGACTGGCGCGTCGGGCGGCGTGTAGCCGCGCCCCGGCGTGTAGGGAAATTTGTCGGCCGGCCCGAACACATGGGCGTGGCTGTCCCACGCGCCGGGCGGCGGCATGGTGCGCGGCTTTTTCGGCTGCGCGACCGGGCCGGCGATCGCGACAGGTTCGTGAGCCACGGGCCTAACCCAAATGAATGTTGGCTTCCTTCACCACGGCGCTCCAAAGCTTGGTTTGCTGTGCGACGAAGTCGCGGAATTCCGCCGGCGAATTTGTCCGCGACGAAACGTTGAGCTGCGCGAAGCGCTCGGCCACTTCGGGTGAAAGCAACGCCTCGTTGAGCGAGGCATTGAGCTTCTTCACGATCGGCGCCGGCGTGCCGCGCGGCGCGAACACGCCGTTCCATTCATAGGCCTCGAAGCCCGGGATCGTGTCTGACACCGGCGGAATATTCGGCAGGCTTTTGAGCCGCCCATGGCCGGTATGCGCGATCGCTTTGACCTTGCCGCCTCTGATCAGGCCGACCACCGACGAGCCGTTGGAGAAGAAGAACTTCACCTGCCCCGACATCACGTCGGTGAGCGCGACGCCGCCGCCGCGATAGGGCACGTGGTTGATCTTGATGCCGGTCTGGAAGCGGAACATCTCCAGGCAGAGATGCTGCAGCGTGCCGTTGCCGGACGACGCCATGGTGATGCCGTCGGGCTGGGCCTTGGCGTAGGCGATAACGTCGGCGACCGTGTTCACTTCCAGCGACGGCGTGACCACCAGGATGTTCGGCACCAGCGAGATCAGAATGACCGGCTCGAAATCCTTGCCGTAGTCGAACGGCAGGCTCGGATAGAGCGCGGCGTTGATCGAGAACGCGGTGGCGTCGTGGATGAGCGTGTAGGCGTCCGGCTCGGCTTTGGCGACGATCGCTTCGCCGATGGTGCCGCCGGCGCCGCCGCGGTTTTCGACGACGAATTGCTGGCCGAGCATCTGGCCGAGCTTGGCGTAGACGATGCGCGCCGTGGTGTCGGCGCCGCCGGCCGGCGGATAGGGCACGATGACGCGCACCGGCCGCTCCGGCCAGGCTGATTGCGCGGAGGCTTTGCCGGCCAGCGGCGCGGCCGCCAGTCCGGCCAACAGCGTGCGGCGTGTCAGTGTTCCGGCCATGATTTCCTCCCTGATTTTTGCCGAGAATAGCACCCTTTCCTCGTCCGTGGACTCGCCCCATATTCGAGACGATGGCGAAGCCCCCCAAAAAACCCAAAGGACGGGCCCCGCGAGGCGGAGCCGGGCATCGGATAAAGCCGACGCGCGCCAAGGCGGCGCGGCCGGATGCGCCTACGACGCCGGATGCCCTCGCCGATCTGCTCAATCCGGCGATCAACAAAGGCACCGCCGGCATGGGTTCGGGCACCGGGCTTCAGCCGCCGCCGGATAACTCCTACGACCGCCGCGCCGATTTTTCCGCCGCCCACAAGGCGCGCAAGTCGACAACCAAATCCCCTCAAGAATCGGGCTTCGAGGAAGCGCCGCAGCACGAATACGAAGGCTCGCCGATCACCGGACTCGATCCGAAACTGGCGCAGGAACTGGGCCTCGGCAACGACGAAGCCGCACCCGACCCGCACGCGCAATCGGCCCGCGAGGCCGAGCGCATCGCGCGCGGCGGCGATCCGAAATACCGGCTGCCGAAGGCCGACCTGCCGCAGCCGGGCCACGGTCTGTCGTCGATGGGCGTCGCCGCCACCGCGCAGGCGCTGGAAAATTTGCTGCGCGAAGGCCGGCCGGAATTCGGCACCCAGCCCTGGATGCCGCACCGCCCGCCGCGCCCGGAAAAATCCGAGGGCGGCAAACGCTTCGTCATCAAATCCGAGTTCGAGCCGAAGGGCGACCAGCCGCAGGCGATCGCCGACTTGGTCGAAGGCGTCAAGCGCAGCGACCGCACGCAAGTCCTTCTTGGCGTCACCGGCTCCGGCAAAACTTTCACCATGGCCAAGGTGATTGAGGCGACGCAGCGCCCTGCTCTCATCCTGGCGCCGAACAAGACGCTGGCGGCGCAGCTCTACGGCGAGTTCAAGTCGTTCTTCCCCGACAACGCGGTGGAATATTTCGTGTCCTATTACGACTACTACCAGCCGGAAGCCTACGTCCCGCGCACCGACACCTATATCGAGAAGGAATCCTCGATCAACGAGCAGATCGACCGCATGCGGCACTCGGCGACGCGTGCGCTGTTGGAGCGCGACGACGTCATCATCGTCGCCTCCGTGTCCTGCATCTACGGCATCGGCTCGGTCGAAACTTATTCGGCCATGACCTTCACGCTCAAGCAGGGCGGAAAGATCGACCAGCGCCAGCTGATGGCCGACCTGGTGGCGCTGCAATACAAGCGCACGCAGGCCGATTTCTTTCGCGGCTCGTTCCGCGTGCGCGGCGACACCATCGATATTTTCCCGGCGCATTATGAAGACCGCGCCTGGCGCGTCCATCTGTTCGGCGACGCCATCGAAAAAATCGAGGAGATGGACCCGCTCACCGGCCAGAAGACCGACGAGCTCGACTTCGTGAAAATCTACGCCAATTCGCATTACGTCACGCCGCGCCCGACGCTCATTCAGGCGATCTCCGGCATCAAGCACGAACTCAAGGCCCGCCTTGACCAGCTCAACGGCGCCGGCCGCCTGCTCGAAGCGCAGCGGCTCGAGCAACGCACGGTGTTCGATCTGGAAATGATGGAAGCCACCGGCTCCTGCGCCGGCATCGAGAATTATTCGCGCTATCTCACCGGCCGCAAGCCGGGCGAGCCGCCGCCGACGTTGTTCGAATACGTGCCGGACAACGCGCTGGTGTTCGCCGACGAGAGCCACGTCACCATCCCGCAGCTCGGCGGCATGTTCCGCGGCGACTTCCGCCGCAAGGCGACGCTGGCGGAATACGGCTTCCGCCTGCCCTCCTGCATGGACAACCGGCCGCTGCGCTTCGAGGAGTGGGACGCCATGCGGCCGCAGACCATGGCGGTGTCGGCCACGCCCAGCCATTGGGAAATGAACGAGGCGCGCGGCGTGTTCGTCGAGCAGGTGATCCGCCCGACCGGACTTATTGATCCTCCCGTTGAAGTGCGCCCCGCGCGCACGCAGGTCGACGACCTGGTCGGCGAGGTGCGACAGGTGGCGCTGAAAGGCTACCGCGCGCTGATCACCGTGCTGACCAAGCGCATGGCCGAGGACCTCACCGAATATCTGCACGAGCAAGGTATCCGCGTACGCTACATGCACAGCGACATCGACACGCTGGAGCGCATCGAGATCATCCGCGATTTGCGGCTGGGCGCCTTCGACGCGTTGGTCGGCATCAATCTGCTGCGCGAGGGCCTCGACATTCCGGAATGCGCGCTGGTCGCCATTCTCGACGCCGACAAAGAAGGCTTTCTGCGCAGCGAAACCTCGCTGATCCAGACCATCGGCCGCGCCGCCCGCAACGTCGACAGCAACGTCATTCTCTATGCCGACCAGGTCACCGGCTCGATGCAGCGCGCCATCGGAGAAACCAACCGGCGGCGCGAGAAACAGGTCGAATACAACACCGCGCATGGCATCACGCCCGAGAGCATCAAGCGCTCGATCCACGACATCATGGACAGCGTTTATGAGCGCGACCACGTGCTGATCTCGACCGGCGGCGCCGGTGAGTTCGCCGAGGCCGCCACCATCGGGCACAATTTCGAGGCGGTGATAAGCGGCCTGGAGACTCGCATGCGCGAGGCAGCCAGCGATCTCGACTTCGAGACCGCCGCGCGCCTGCGCGACGAGATCAAGCGGCTGCGCCAGACCGAGCTGGCGGTGGTCGACGATCCGACCGTGCGCGATGTCATGGTGGCGCAGGATTCAAAGCTAAGGCGGGCGGTTACAAAAGGGCGAAGCCCGTCTTACGGTGAAGGCCCCCATAAACCGGGCTTCGACGAGATGGGCATTGCGCTGTCGCATGAAGTGAGGCCCGCACGCAAGCCACTCGAACCGGGGCGCTCGAAGCTTGGACGGCCGGGGATGCGGGGTGGGTTTAAGAAACGGTGACGGTAGCAAGGACTTAACGGTTGAAAACCATGTCTAAAACAGTTGACGGCCCCGGCGTACCCCGCGCCTCAAAGAATAAAGAATACGGGCGATAACGCGCGCCTTTTTGGCGCGGCTTGCCCTGCCAAACAAAATCAAGCCAAATGGCCCGCGCCGCATTAGAACTCACCGCGCACACAGCAAATTCAAGAGAAAACCTTGGTCCCATCCCCGCTGTTCGATCTTGCCGGCAAGCGCGTCTATGTCGCCGGCCATAAAGGCATGATGGGCGCGGCGATTATGCGCCGGCTCGCGGCCGAGCGCGCGGAAATCCTGACCGCCGACCGCGCCGCGCTGGATCTCACCCATCAGCAGGCCACCGAGAACTGGCTGGCGAAGGCGCGGCCGGATGCGATTTTCCTGGCCGCCGGTCTGGTCGGCGGCATTCACGCCAACGACAGCTACCCGGCCGATTTCATCGCCGTCAATCTGGCGATCGCACTCAACGTCATCCGCGGCGCGCATCAGGCTGGCGTCAAGAAGCTGCTGGCGCTCGGCTCGTCCTGCATCTATCCGCGGCTGGCGCCGCAGCCGATGACCGAGGACGCGCTGCTCACCGGTCCGCTGGAGCCAACCAACGAGTGGTATGCCGTCGCCAAGATCGCCGCCATCAAGCTGGCCCAGGCCTACCGCAAGCAGCACGGCACCGATTTCATCTCGGTGATGCCGACCAATCTGTACGGCCGCAACGACAATTATCATCCGGTCAACAGCCACGTGCCGGCGGCGCTGATCCGGCGTTTCCACGAAGCCAAATCGGCCAAGGCGCCGAGCGTGACGGTCTGGGGCTCCGGCACGCCGCGGCGCGAATTCATTTTCGCCGACGACGCGGCGGACGCCTGCGTCTTCGTGATGAAGCATTATTCCGGCGCCGGAATTCTCAACATCGGCACCGGCGAGGACATCCCGATCGGAAAATTCGCCGAACTGATCGCTGATGTTGTAGGCTACCAAGGCAAGATCGTTTACGACACCTCGCGTCCCGACGGAGCGCCGCGCAAGCTGCTCGATGTGTCTCGACTCAAAAAATTGGGCTGGGCGCCCGCCACGCCGTTGCGCGACGGCCTGGCGCTGGCCTATGCCGATTTTGTCGCAACGGGCGGGCGCAACGCCGCGTCAAACGTGAAAGCTTGATCCGGGGCCAACCATGAGCAAACGCGTCGCGCTGTTGACCGGCATTACCGGCCAGGACGGAAGTTATCTGGCCGAGTTGCTATTGGAAAAAGGCTACGCCGTCCACGGCGTCAAGCGGCGCTCGTCGTCGTTTAACACCGAGCGCATCGACCATCTGTACCGCGATCCGCATATTCCGAACACGCGGTTCTTCCTGCACTACGGCGACCTCACCGACGCCACCAATCTGATCCGCATCATGCAGGAAACGAAGCCGACCGAAATCTACAATCTGGCCGCCCAGAGCCACGTCCAGGTCAGTTTCGAAACGCCGGAATATACCGCCAATGCCGACGCGCTCGGCACGCTGCGTCTGCTCGAGGGCATCCGCATCCTCGGCCTGAAGGATTCCGTGCGCTTCTATCAGGCCTCGACCTCCGAACTTTACGGCGACGCCAAGCAATCGCCGCAGGACGAGACGACGCCGTTTGCGCCGCGCAGCCCCTACGCGGCGGCCAAGCTTTACGCCTACTGGATCACGGTGAATTACCGCGAAGCCTACGGCATGCATGCCTCGAACGGCATCCTGTTCAACCACGAAGGCCCGCGGCGCGGCGAAACCTTCGTGACGCGCAAGATCACCCAGGCCGTCGCCGCCATTCATCTCGGCAAGCAGGATTGTCTCTATCTCGGAAATTTGCATGCGCAGCGCGACTGGGGCCACGCCCGCGACTACGCCGAGGGCATGTGGCTGATGCTGCACCAGAACGAACCCGGCGATTATGTTCTGGCGACCGGCGAAAGCCATTCGGTGCGCGAATTCGTCGAGCTGGCCTTTGCCGAAGTCGGCATCGCGATCGCCTGGCAGGGCGAGGGCGTGAAGGAAACCGGCGTTTGCAAAAAAACCGAGCGCACTTTGGTGCGCATCGATCCACGCTATTTCCGCCCGACCGAAGTCGAGAGCCTGTTGGGAAATCCGGCCAAGGCGCACAGCAAACTGGGCTGGAAACACAAAACCGGTTTCAAGGAGCTGGTGCGCGAAATGATGGCGGGCGATCTCAAGCTGATCGCCGAGCGCCCCGACGGCGGCCTGAAAATCGACCGTTCGTAAAATATTGCCAAGGCGATCGCCGAAGCGGGAAAACTGCCGCTAAAAAGCCACCACATTGTGATTCGAAAAGGTCTGGAAGAAGAGGTTCAATGAATTTCCCGCGCATCACGCTTAGCGTCCCCCTCGTCCTCGCCGCTCTGGCGCTCGCCGGCTGTGAAACCACAGGCTCCGGCGGCTCGGCCGCGGTCGCCGCCAAGCCGCCCGAACCGCCGATGACCCATGCGCGCGCTGCCACCGAATGCTGGATGAGCACCGAGAAGGCCCGCACCGATCTCGACAAGCGCGCCGACATCGTCACCAAGTGCATCGACCAGAAAATGAAGGCGGCCGGCGACGCGCCGAAGACTTGAAGCCGCTTATTTCCTGTCGACCACGCTGCAAAGCGAATTACGCGACTGGCACTTGGCGCGCGCCACCTCGCGGTCCTTGCCGGTCTCGGTGCAGATCGAGTGGCTTACCGGCAGCACGATCGGGCAGCCGACATCGAATTTGTAGCCGGTCATATTCCGCCACACTCGCTTGATTTTCTGCTTCACGGTTTCCGGTTTTTTCGGCTCGTTTTGCGCCAAAACAATCGGAGCCTGCGACACACCCGCCGCCGCTGCCAAATTGACGCCGCCGCTCGCACTCATCACCAGCAGGCACAAGCCCGCCGCGCCCATCGCCCAAGTTCGCATGACCCAGCTCCCGCGCGCCCGGCCACCGCGAGCAATCGCAGCGCTCACCGGCGCGTTCGGAAGCAATAACGGTGGGTGGAACCGAAAGTTCCATGAACGCCCTTGCGGGCCGCCTGCGGCCGTATCAACATTAGCCATCCCAACCGTTTAGGAGGTCGTCATGGCTAAGGGTCAGATGCGGGCGGTCAAGGAAAAGAAGAAACCGAAGGCCGACAAGGATAAGCCGAAGCAAATGTCGGCCTACAAACTGTCGCAGATGCAGGGCGCCGCCGGCAATCCGTTCGGCAATCCGCCCAAGAAATAACAGAGCCTAGCGCCCGACCTTGCCGTTCAACGGCTCGGCGGGCAGCGCGGCGGCGGCCTTGGCCATTTCCAGGCAGGTGAGCAATTCGACGTAGCTCGGCGAGCCGCCGAGGGTCGACAATGACACGCACCGCGTCTTTTGCACGGGCGTGAACTGCCCCCATTCCTGATCCAGCTTGCCGCGCGCGTCGTTTTCGTCGCGCTTGCAGGTGTCCTCGTTGCGGTTGAGCACGGTCGCGGCGGTGGCGGCGGCGTGGCAGCTCGGCCCTATATTCAGGTCCGGCACCCGGTCGGCCGCCAGCACGAGATACGATCCGGCCAGGATTATCGGCATCAGCGCGGCCATGGTGGTTCTCCCCTCGCTTGGTTGAGCATCATCCAAACGCGCAACCCAAGTTCCGGTTGCATCCTAGCCCCGTTCAAGGCGCGTTACACGACGATTTCCCCACGAACCTTCCTTTGCCGCCGGCCGACCCATATGGGTCAACGGAAGGGGGTTACCGTGGTCAAGCGTTTTATCGTCGCCTTTTTCACCTTTATCGGGCTGATCATTCCGGCCGCTTTCGCGCTGGCCTTCATGGCGGCGCCGGCGCGGCCGCAGCCGCTGGAACGGCCAGGCTGCGAGCGTAACCTGGCGGACGCCATCGCCAACGTGGCCGCCCAACAGACGCGCGTGAAACGTCTCGGCGCGGCGCGCAGCGCCGAAGCCTGCTCCGCGACCATGCTTTATTTCCTCGAAGTGGTGAAAGCGCGCGCGGTCACTGCGCTGTGCAAAAGCGGCACCGAGCGCGACCGCGACCTCGGCCGGCTCGATACCGACGTCGAAACCATCAACAACGCCATCGCCACCAGTTGCAGCTGATTTGGGCTGTCACAAATTTGGACCGCGGATTTCACACCTTTGCCTAAGTTCCGTGTGAACAGGAAACCGATGCTTAACCGGTTGGCGCCGAAAATCGTGCGGCATAAACACCGGCACAGCACGACGGGGGATTTTTTCGGCATGCGGCCAAGCGCGAACCAAAGCGCGACACCCTGCGCAATTCGCTGGATGATTGCCGTTTTCGTCTGCGCGCTCGTGGCGGCGCCGGCGGCGGCGCAGGATGCGCTCAGCGGGGCCGCCTATGCCACCGCGTCACCGCCGTCGAATCCGACCGGCGAAGCGACGCCGCCACCCGACACGCAAGCCAAGATCCCGCTTAACCCCGACGAGGCTACCGCGCTCGGCAATGCGCTGACGTTCGATGCCACGAATCTTTCGGCCGGCGGACCGGCCAAGTCGCTGCGTCTGCAGGATTTGAACGGCGCCCACAAATTCGACATCAGCCATGCCGACCAGACCGACGGCTCACAAAAGATGGTGTTGAAGCAGCCGCTGACCGCGAACGAATGGGAGGCCAAAGTCGGCACCGATCTCACGCTCGCGGGAACGCCGCCGGTGAGTTCGCGTCTGAGCCAACCGTTGCCGCTCGCCACCGCGAACCAAGATTCGGTCGCGGCCTGGGCGTCGGTTGGCGTGCCCAATATCGCCAGCCTCGACGCGCGCGTCGACCCGACCAGCGATCAGGGCAAGCTCGGCACCACGTTTAAGCAGGGAATTCCGATCGGCAACAAATACTCGGTGACGCTGCAAAATACCTATTCGGTAACCGAAACCTTCGCCTCGTCCACCACCACCGCATCCGACGTGCCGCTGATGGCGGCGCCGGTTGCCGGACCGCCGGCACCACAGGTCTGGGGCACCGAGAAAGTCGTCAAATTCAACCTGCTGACCACCGGCACCACCTTCGGCGCCGGTGTCACCACTGCCAGCAACGATCCGGTCACCCACAACACGTTCAGCGCCGATCAGAAGCTATACGGCCCGCTGCACGTGACAACGGCGGTGACCGATTTCGGGCAGCCGACCGCTGGCAAGAGCTTGACCGCCGCCCTCAAGCTGAATTGGTAACAGCCGCCGGCATTGCCGCTGCCTCGTGGCGCCCCGATGCCGCCCTGCCCGTGCCCAACCACCGCCCTAGTTCCATGCGGCAATCACCTCGGACGGGGGGCGTGAGCGCAAGCGTTTTGCGCCTGTGTAGGAGAGAAGCATGACGGCCATCAGAACCGAACGGCTTGGTCCGGACGGCAATTCCGAGAAATCCGGCCCGGAGAAATATGCTCCGGCCCGCAGCGTCCCGGAAAAACTCGCCGACGTCGACCAGGCGGCGGCGACCGCCTTCGAGGGTGAGATCCGTGAATTCGTCCGGCGCGACGTTGCTTTCCTACGCCGGCAACGCACCGAGGGCGACACAGCCGTCGACCCGGCTGCCGCCGAAAACCTGAATGCGCTGATCCGGCGTGTGGCTGGCGCATCGATGGAGGAAATCGATCGCGTCATTCTCGAGCTGCAAGGCGTGCGCGACATGCTGCGCAGCGAAGGCGAACGCGTCAGCCGCGAACTCGCCGGCTATGCCAGCCTCAGCCACGCGTCAATGACCGCGATGAAGGTGATCGCCGACAGCCTCAAGCAATGGAAAGACGCGCCGATGAATAATAGCCGGCGCTCGGTCAACTAGCCGCCAAACGCCATCGCCGTTTTTGAAAGACGGCGATGGCGGCAGCTTGCGTTACAGACCGATTTCCTCGACCACGATACGCGTGGCGGGCTCGACTAAAAAAACCTTGCTCTTGGTTTTCACATAACCCAGTGACTGCACGCCGCCGATGTCGTTGACGCTGGCCGGCAACGGATGCGTCTCATTCAAAGCCTGGTTGGCGTTCAAGTAGCTGGCCGGCGCGAGTTGATCGGCATCGCTGGCAGCCGGCGCACGGTCCGCCATAACGGCTTGATAGATATGCTTGCGATCCTGGTCGTTGAGCGGCTGCGGCAGCGCCATGATCGGCAGCCGGTCGAGGATATCGTTTCGCTTCGACAATTTGGCGGGCATGGTTTGCCCGATCGCGCCGATCGGCCCGGCCGGCGCCGCGACGGGTGAACCGGAGACGGTGGTGGCATTGGCGTTGGCGTCGGTACCCTGCGGCGCGGCAGCCGGTTGGACGCTATCCGACATCATCATTGCCGCGCGAGCTTCCGCGGGAGTGGGGATGGTGATCTTTCCTTCCCGACTGCTGGGAATTTTCTGGTCAACGCCGCGATTGATTTGGCCGGTATCGGGAATGAAACCCGGATCGGTGGTCTTGGAGGCATTGTCGCCGGCGAAGGCCGCCGCGGGTGTGGCTGGCATGGCAAGCGCGACGGCAAATACCGCCGCCAGGTAAACTGGGCTGTGTTTCATCGGGAGCCTCCTCGGGCCGCTCTCATGCAACGGCCGAACCGCCCGGCGGGTTGCATGAATTCGGTGGGAAAGTCCGCGGCCGTGCCGATCCGGGCTGTGGATTGCCGGGACAGCAGAACAGACCGCAGCGCGAATCGCTTGCCGCGACCTACAGTCCGCGCGTTCGAAAGCGGCCAATGTCGCATGCGGCCGCTGCGAGTCGAGACTGCTGCGGCAGGCGACAGAAGCAGCCTCGCCTTCGGGCAATCCTCCCACAAACTAGACCCCGCTCCGGCGGGGTTCTTTTGCGGCGGCCAAGTTTAGCGCGCCGCCGGCAGCGCCAACATGGTGACCGGCAATTCGTCGTCGATATGCAGCCGCCCGCTCAGATGATCGCCGACCACGACCGCGCCCGTCATCATCACCAGCACTGTGACGGTGCACAGCATCAGGCCGATCATTCCAAGCGCGTGTCTGTCGGCCAAAGCCCATCTCCCATGACGGTAGCCGCATAGACCGCCGCGCCGTCCATTGAACGCGGCAAGACGCACGAGGTTCCACCTCCGCCGCAGGGGCGGCCGGCGGCGCGTGAAAGGTGGATTGGAAACTTAGTTAGCCGGGGCCTTGCGCGGCAGCGGATAGTCTTCGCTTTCGTACAGCCGGCGGATGCCATTACCGTCGAAGCGCTTTTCCTCGACCTCGAGATAGGCGCCGAGCAGCAGTTCCGGCGGCAATTCCTCGATGGCGAAGCGGATAGCCTCCGCCGCGGTCGGAAAACGCTTGTATCCGATCGGACGGCGCGACTTGCGGCTGCGGCTGGGGAATAGCTCGGATGGGGCCCGGTAGTTGATCATCGACATTCCTGGTAGCTCCTCGCCTGCGTAATATGGCCCTACAGCAGCGAAAAATCCAGCGTCTACGGTCGGCGCGCGCGGACCGAGCGGCTCAAGGTAAATTCGATGCACTGAAAAAAGAACGGCCCGGCGCGCAAGCACCGGGCCGTTGCCCACGCAAAGTGGACGCATTTAGTCGGCGAAGTCCGCCACTATTTCGCTGGTGGCCGGATCAACCAGCACCACACGGTCGTTCACCATCATGTATTTGTACGACCGGACCGCCGGCACTTCGACGGCGACGTCCGGTGGCACTTCGTAGAGCCGCGCAGTCTGCGGCACCCGCGTACCGACACGATACTCGATCGTCGGCTCAACCATTTGCACCGGCGCGCGCCGGATGGTGCGGTAGATCGTCTGCCGCTGTACCGGCGAGAGCTCGAGCGGCTGGGTGGTTACGACGGTCTGTGTCTGTACAGGCTCACGGGTGATCACCGTGGTCTGCGCGTTCGCTGTGCCCACGCCGGCGAGCAGCGCGGCCGCGATCGCAGCGTGGCGAAAGTGTGTCATGAGTTCCTCCTCATCTTGGTCTGAGAGGATAGGAAACGCCGCCCGCCGCGATGCGTTCCTTGTCGGAGTTCCCGTGTCGCCGGCGAAAAGCATCGTGGTTTGAATCGGTTAACGCGGCTTGGACTCATTTTGTTCTGGCCAACGCAACGCACTCCAACCAAGTTTTGCGTGCGGCGTGACTCAAGCTGCGATACCAGCATTGCAGACTCTGATTCGCGGAGCCCAAGGGGTGAACAAGGGATGATTCTCGAATCGCTGTTCGGGTTGTCGCTTGTGATGAATGTCTCGCTCGATACCGCCACCCCTTCCGCCAATCCGGCGGCCTGGATGCAGATGTCGGTGCGCCAAAAGGACGCGGCGCTGCTGCCGCTGGTGCGCCGCGCCACCGAATGCATCGTGCGGAAGGTGTCGGCCGACCCGCGCTACAGCGCGCAGCTGCGGCCGGACGAATTCAACGACCTGATCGTCGACTCGATTTCCGTCTGCGCCAGACCGGTGCGGGCGATGATCGACGCCCATGACCGCATGTACGGCAACGGCTCGGGCGAAGCCTTCCTGCTCGGCCCCTATCTCGACGTGCTGCCGTCCGCGGTGGTCAGACAGGTCCGGGTCAGGACGCCTTTAAGGTAGCCAGCGCCGGCCGCAGCGCCAGCGTGATCGGTAGCGTCAGCAGCACCACCGCGGCCACCACGAACAGCGCCGACGGCACGCCGACCGCATCACCGAGCAAGCCATAGATCGCCGGCGAGACCGCGCCAGCGCCGATCGTGCCGGTATAGAAAATGCCGAAGGCGCGCTGCCGCCGCGAAGGCTCGACCAAATCCGGCACCGAGCCGTAGAGCACCGACGACGTGCCGTTGAGCGCGACGCCAACCAGCGGCAACAGCACCAGCGCGCCAGTGAGCGACAGCGGCAGGAGTACCACGATGCCGAGCGCGGTCACCGTCTCGGTCAGCCACACCGTCGCGACCGCGCCAATGCGCGCGCCGATGAAAGCGCAAACCAGCTTGCCGGCCGCACCGCCGGCGAACACCAAAGTGAGCGCCAGGCCGACGGTCGGCAGACTGGCGCCTTTTGCGGTGAGCACGAACGGCAGGAACGTCAGGAAGGCCATGCGGGTCGCGCTGTCGAGCACGCCGACCGACAGCAGCAGCGGAAATCCGAACTGGCTCAGGCGGCCACCACCGCGCGCGACGGTCTCGCTTTTGCGCAGCGCCGCCGCTTCGGCAGCAAAGCGCGGGATCAGCACGTAAATGACAACCGCGGCGATCACGCCACAGCCGCCCAGCAGCACCAGCGCCTCGCGCCACGGCAGCACCACGAACAGCAGCGACGCCGTTGCAGGCACCGTCATCTTGCCGATGTCGCCGGCAAAATTATAGGTACCGAGCGCTTTCATCGAGCGCGCCCCGGCAAAGGCATGCGCGATCAGCGACGATGCCAGCGGGTGTTGCGTGCTGGCGCCGAGGCCTGCCACGAATAATGCGGCCACCAGCGCGACAAAGCCGCTGCTGAAACCGGCCAGGCAATAGCCGAGACCGGCCAAGGCGGTGCCGAACGCCAGCACGATCGGGGCGCCGTAGCGTTCGGCCAGCAAGCCCGAGGGAATCTGAAAGCCGGCCAGCGTGCCCGAGAACACCGTCTTCATCAGCCCGAGCGCGGCGAAACCAAGACCGAATTCGTTCTGCCAGATCGGCAGCAACACATAGATCAGGTCGGTATAGCCGTCATGCAGCGCATGGGCGCCGCAGGCCACGCCGAGCGCGCGCTTTTCCTGGTGTGCGCTATCGGCCGCCGCGTTCATAGCTTCTCCCGCCGCTCGACAAAGGTGGTGCTCACCAGCGAAATCACCGGCTCGCCATTCTGGTTGACACCGGTGGTACGAAAACTCATCAACCCAGAATGCGGCCGGCTGTTGGACAGGCGCATGTCGATCACTTCGCTTTTATACGCGATCGTGTCGCCGACATAGACCGGCTTGAGCCATTTGAGCTCGCGAAAACCGAGCGCCGGGCCGATCGCCGCGACCGGCTCGCCGCGCGCCTGCATGGCCTCGTCCATGCGGCGGCGATAGTCGGTCATCAGCCGCATCCAGGCCACCGCGGTATGCCAGCCGGAGGCGCACAGCGCGCCGAAATGCGAGCGCGCGGCCGCCGATTCGTCGACATGAAACAGCTGCGGATCGAAACGCGTGGCGAAGGCCTTGATATTGTCGGCGGTGAACATATGGCGGCCGACATCGAACACATCGCCGACGCTGATGTCCTCGAAAAACTTCATGACGCCGCCCCCGTCTGGCGGCGGCCGAACATCGAGGTCGAGGTCATCACGGTCAGGCAGCTTTCCGCCTCGTCGAGCACCTCGTAGCGGAATTTCACCAGTCCCATTTCCGGGCGGCTGCCGGACGGGCGGCATTCCAACACCGTGACGCGAACGCGGATATTGGTACCGGGACGCAGCGGCTTGAGCCAGCGCACTTCGTCGATGCCGGGCGCGCCCATCGAACTGGAATCAAGGACGTAGCCGTCGGCAATCATGCGCATCAGCAGGCAGCAGGTGTGCCAGCCCGACGCGCCCAGGCCGCCCAGCATGGTGGCGCTCGCCGCCGCTTCGTCGAGATGCATCGGCTGCGGATCGAATTCGGCGGCGAAGGCAACGATTTCCTCCCGCGTCACCAGGCGCGGGCCGTAGACGGCGACATCGCCCGGATGGAAGTCTTCCCAGTAATGCATCGGCATGGCCGTGCTTTTACCCGCCGTGACCGCGCCTGTCACATGCTCAAGTCGCAAAGCGGAAATGCAGCACGTCGCCATCAGCCACCGCGTAGTCCTTGCC
>DASRLF010000058.1:0-28429 GCA_035648555.1 Pseudolabrys sp. | reverse complement strand
GGGAAACCCAGGCCCGGCCGGTGAGCCGGAGCAGATCGTCTCGTAATACTGATATTTGGCATTACCAAAATTGAGATTGTTCATGGTGCCTTGCGCGGCAGAAAGCGCGCCGAGTGCGCCGAACAGGCAGTTGGTCACCGCCTGCGAGGTTTCGACATTTCCCGCCACCACGGCGGCGGGATATTCCGGCGTCAGCATCGACTTCGGCGGCACCACGATGTTGATCGGCCGCAGGCAACCGGCATTCATCGGAATGTCGTCGTCCACCATGACGCGGAACACATAAAGCACCGCCGCGCGCGTCACCGGCTCGGGCGCATTGAAATTGGTCGGCTGCTGCGGCGAGGTGCCGGTGAAATCGACGGTCGCCTCGCGCTTGTGCTTGTCGACGGTAATCTTGACCTTGATGACGGTGCCTTGATCCATCGCGTAGGAAAACTCAGCGTCGTGCAGCCGGTCGATCACGCGACGCACGCTTTCCGCCGCATTGTCCTGCACGTGCTGCATATAGGCCTTCACGACGGGCAGCGTGAAATGGACCACCATCTTGCGTAGCTCAGCGACGCCCTTTTCGTTAGCCGCCATTTGCGCCTTGATGTCGTTGATATTCTGCACCGGATTGCGGGCCGGATATTTCGCGCCGGTGAGCGCCGCCATCAGCTCTTTCTCGCGGAAGCGGCCGCGGTCGACCAGCTTGAAGTTGTCCATATAGACGCCTTCCTGCTCGATGGTCGTGGCATTCGGCGACATCGATCCGGGCGAAATGCCGCCGACATCGGCGTGATGACCGCGCGAGGCAACCCAGAACAGTATCTTTTTCTTATTGTCGTCGAACACCGGCGTGCATACCGTAATGTCCGGCAGATGCGTGCCGCCGTTATAGGGCGCGTTGATGGCGTAGACGTCGCCGGGTTTGATCCTGCCTTTGTTGTCGCGGATGATGGTCTCGACCGAGCGGTCCATCGAGCCCAGATGCACCGGCATGTGCGGCGCGTTCGCCACCAGCGTGCCGTCGTGCGCGAACACCGCGCAGGAAAAATCGAGCCGCTCCTTGATGTTCACCGAATAGGCGGTGTTCTGCAACGACACGCCCATCTGCTCGGCGATCGACATGAACAGGTTATTGAACACCTCCAGCATCACCGGATCGGCATGGGTGCCAATGGCATGGGTGCGCTTGAGTTTTTTCGCGCGCGTGAGAACCAGATGGTTCTTGCGAGTCAGCTCGGCCTGCCAGCCGGGCTCGACCACGATGGTCTGGTGCGGCTCGATGATGATGGCGGCGCCCATGACGCGTGAGCCGGGTTTGAGCTGATCGCGCGTGTAGACGTTCGCCTTGTACCAGGCGCCGGCCGAGAAAAATTTGGTGCGCCGCGCGGGTTGCGGCAGCTTGCCGCGCTTGGCGCCGACCGCCTTCTCGCTGAACTTGGCGCCGCCGCCGACTGCTTCGACCGACACCGCCTCGACCATCACCTGCTTCGTGCGGTCGATAAATCCGAAGCGCGCTTTGTGCGCCTTCTCGAAGGCGCGCTTCATCGCGGGCAGGGTGCCGGCGGCCACCACCAGCGCGGTATCGGTGCCGGCATAACGAATATGCGCGCGCGCGAATATTTTGATTTTTCCAACGGGCACGCCTTGGCCGGCGACTTCGGCTTTTGCCTCGCGACCGAGCCGCGCGCTCTCGCGCTTGAGCGCGGCCAGCGCCTTGGCGCCGTAACCAAGTTCGATCGCCTGCTGCCGCGTCGAGCGGATGTCGGCCAACCCCATGCCATAGGCGGAGAGCAGCGAGGAGAACGGATGGATCAGCACCCGCGTCATGCCGAGCGCGTCGGCCACCAGGCAGGCGTGCTGGCCGCCGGCGCCGCCGAAGCAATTGAGCGCGTAGCGCGTCACGTCATAGCCGCGCTGTACCGAAATCTTCTTGATCGCGTTCGCCATGTTCTCGACCGCGATAGTGATGAATCCGTCGGCGATTTCTTCGGGCGTCTTGCCGCCGATCTTCTGCGCCAGATTGTTGAAGCCGTGCCGCACTGCGCCGCCGTCGAGCGGCTGATCCTGTCCGGGTCCGAAAATCTTCGGGAAGAAATCCGGGATCAGCTTGCCGACCATGACATTGGCGTCGGTCACCGCCAGCGGCCCGTTGCGGCGGTAGCAGGCGGGGCCCGGATTGGCGCCGGCGCTGTCGGGCCCAACGCGGAAGCGCGCGCTGTCGAAATGCAGGATCGAGCCGCCGCCGGCGGCCACCGTATGGATCAACATCATCGGCGCGCGCATGCGCACACCGGCGACCTCGGTTTCGAAGGCGCGCTCGTATTCGCCGTCGAAATGCGACACGTCGGTTGAGGTGCCCCCCATGTCGAATCCAATGAGCCGGTCGAAGCCGGCCTGCCGACCGGTCTCCGCCATGCCCACGACGCCGCCGGCCGGCCCCGACAGGATCGCGTCCTTGCCCCGGAATAATTCCGCCGCCGTCAGCCCGCCCGACGACATCATGAACATCAGCCGCGCAGCGGATCGCTTTGAATCGAGGTCCTTGTCGACGCGCGCCACGTAGCGCCGCAGGATCGGCGATAGATAGGCGTCCACCACCGTGGTATCGCCGCGGCCGACCAGCTTGATCAGCGGCGACACTTCATGACTGACCGACACCTGCGCAAAGCCCAACTCGCGCGCCAGCGCCGCCACCTGCTGCTCGTGTTCCGGAAACCGGTAGGCATGCATGAACACGATCGCGACCGCGGCGATGCCGTCCGCCTTGGCCGCTTCAAGATCGCGCCGCACATTCGCCAGGTCCGGCGCGCGCTCGACCGTGCCGTCGGCACGCACGCGCTCGTCGACCTCGGCCACGCGCTCGTACAACATGTCGGGCTTGATGATGGGGCGTGCGAAAATCTTCGGCCGCGCCTGGTAGCCGATCTTGAGCCCGTCGCGGAAACCCTTGGTGATCAGCAACAGCGTGCGGTCGCCCTTGCGCTCGAGCAGCGCATTCGTAGCCACAGTTGTGCCCATCTTGACCGCGCCGACCCGGCCGGGCGGGATCGGCTCGCCGGTTTTCAGGCTCAAGAGGTCGCGGATGCCTTGCACGGCGGCGTCGGCATAGGCTTCCGGGTTCTCACTGAGCAGCTTATGCGCCACTAGCGTGCCATCCGGACGCCTTCCCACCACGTCGGTGAAGGTACCGCCGCGGTCGATCCAGAAATCCCAGAGTTGCGGTGAGGTCTTGGTTGCAGTCTTGGTGGGCATGGCGTCGTCCTGTAGCGGCGCACTATGTCCAGCCTGTAGCGCGTTAGACAAGCCTCTTGGCTGCCTTGCATTGAAATCTATTGCTGCCACCTAAACCAACCGCCATCATGCGAAAAATGAGGGGGATGATGCGCGTTTTTCTCGACCGGCTTTATCTGTTCGCGGGCTATGCGGCGGGCGCGTTTCTTGTCCTGATCTTCGGCATCATGATGTTCATGTCGCTCGGCCGCCAGTTCGGGCTCAATATCCCGGCCGGCGACGACATCGCGTCGTGGTGCATGGCGGCGATGTCGTTTCTCGGCCTCGCCCATACCTTCAAGAAGGGCGAAATCATCCGCGTCGGAATTTTGCTCGAGCAGCTCACGGGCAAAAAACGCTGGGCCTTGGAAGTGTTTGCACTCAGCATCGCGACGGCCTTCACGCTCTATTTCGCCTGGTACGCCGTCTCGATGACGTACGACTCGTGGCGTTTTCACGACATGGCGCAGGGCGTGCTGGCAATCCCCCTGTGGTTTCCCCAGCTCGGCTTTACCGGCGGCCTGGTCATTCTGGCGATCGCGCTGATCGACGAGATGGTCCACGTGCTCCAAGGCAACAAGCCGACCTACGAAAAAGAACCGCCGGCCTCGCCCGATGAGTTCGTCGAGCGCATCGCCTCGGGCGGAGGGGGCTGATGCTGACAGATCTCAGCCTAGTCCAGCTGTCGATTATTCTGCTGACCCTTCTGCTCGTTATTCTCGGCAGCGGCGTCTGGATCGCGGTCGGCCTCGGGCTGATCGGTCTCGTCGCCATGTTGCTGACGACCTCGGTTCCTGTCGGCGCCGTATTGGCGACGACGGTGTGGGCGGCAAGCGCTTCGTGGTCGCTGGCGGCGCTGCCGCTGTTCATCTGGATGGGCGAGATACTGTTTCGCACCCGTCTGTCGGAAGAAATGTTTCGTGGCCTGTCGCCGTGGCTGCAATGGCTGCCGGGGCGGCTGATCCATGTGAATGTGATCGGCTGCGGCATTTTTGCCGCGGTGTCGGGCTCCTCGGCCGCGACCTGCGCGACCATCGGCAAGATCGCGTTGCCGGAACTCGAGAAGCGCGGCTACGACAAGGACATGAGCCTCGGTTCGCTGGCAGGCTCCGGCACGCTCGGGCTGCTGATCCCGCCGTCGATCCCGATGGTGGTTTACGCGGTCACCGCCAACGTGTCGGTGCTGCAGGTTTTTCTCGGTGGCTTCCTGCCGGGCTTTCTCGTGATGGCGCTGTATTCTGGCTACATCATCATCTGGTCGCTGCTCAATCCTAAGAAAGTCCCCCCGCGCGACCCGCCGATGCCGTTTCTGAAGAAGCTGAGCGAGTCGACCAAACTCATTCCGTGCCTGCTGTTGATCCTGGGCGTCTTTTTATCGCTGGTGCTGGGTCTGGCGACGGCGACCGAATGCGCGGCATGGGGCGTCTCCGGCGCGCTGTTGCTAGCGTGGTGGAGCGGTACGCTCAGCCGCAGGAATTTTTTCGACAGCGTGATGAGTGCGACCCGGTTGACCTGCATGATCATGCTGATCCTGGCGGGCGCCGCCTATACCACCGCGGCCATGGCCTATACCGGCATTCCGGCGGGGCTGGCCGAGTGGGTCAAGGGGCAGCATCTCACGCCCGGCATGCTCGCCGTCTATCTGAGCATCATGTACATCATCCTCGGCTGCCTGATCGACGGCATCTCGATGATCGTGCTGACGATGGTGATCGTGCTGCCGATGATCAAGCAGGCCGGGCTCGATCTGGTCTGGTTCGGCGTCTATCTCGTTATCCACGTCGAGATGGCGCAGATCACGCCGCCGGTCGGCTTCAACCTGTTCGTGCTGCAGAACATGAGCGGGCGCGACACCTTCACGGTGGCGCGTGCGGCCTTTCCGTTCTTTCTATTGCTGATTGTCGCGGTCTTCATCATCACGGAGTTTCCGGAAATCGTGCTGGTGCTACCGCATCTCGCCTTTCCGCAAGGCTAGGCGTGGTGTTAGGCTTGAAAATCAATCCGTTACGTTGCGCGCAGTTAAAGTAAAGGGGCGTCTGATGAAAAAATCCCATGCATTCCTCGCGGCGGCGGTCACGGCATTTGCATTTGCCGCGACACCTGTGTTCGCCCAAATCAAATGGAATCTGCCGGCGGCCTATCCTGCGGACAATCCGCACAGCGAGAACCTCGCGCTCTTTGCCAAGGACGTCGCCGATGCGACCGGCGGCAAGCTGCAGATCACCGTTCATCCGGCGGCCTCGTTGTTCAAGGCGCCCGAAATCAAGCGCGCGGTGCAGACCGGGCAGGTGCAGATCGGTGAAGTCCTGCTCTCGATCCACGAGAACGAGGACCCGATGTTCGGGGTCGACGTCGTTCCGTTCCTGGCGACCAGCTATCCGCAAGCGGAAAAGCTCTGGCAGGCCTCCAAGCCCGTGATCATGAAGAAGCTCGCGGCGCAGGGCTTGATCGTGCTGTTTGCGGTGCCGTGGGCGCCGCAGGGCATCTACGCCAACAAGGACATCAATTCGATCGCCGACATGAAGGGCCTCAAATGGCGCTCCTATAACGTCGGTACCGCCCGCATCGGCGAATTGGCCGGCGCGCAATCGGTGACCGTGCAGGCGGCGGAACTGCCGCAGGCGCTGGCGACCGGCGTGGTCAATTCCTTCATCTCATCCGGCGCCACCGGCTATGACAGCAAGGTTTGGGAATCGCTCGACCATTTCTACGACACCAAGGCGTGGATCCCGAAGAATGTCACATTCGTCAACAAAGCGGCGTTCGATGCGCTCGACAAGCCGACGCAGGACGCCCTGCTCAAGGCGGCGGCGACCGCCGAGACCCGCGGCTGGAAGATGTGGCAGGACAAGAACCAGTGGTATCTCGACCAGCTCAAGGCCAAGGGCATGAAGGTGCTGCCGCCGAGCCCCGAGCTTGCTGCCGGTTTCAAGAAGATCGGCGGGCAGCTCACCGCGGATTGGCTGAAGAAGGCCGGCACCGACGGCGAGGCGGTGATCGCGGCTTACAGAAAGTAGTGGCGTAGACCCGGCCTGTCGGCCGCAATCCAGGCCTGCTAGGCTTGGCGGCGGCCTGCGGGGAGGGCAACGCCATGATACTTCCACGCCGTCGATTTCTGCAGCTCGCGGCAAGCGCCGCCGCGGTGCCGTTCGCGCCGATTGCAGCAAACGCCGAGAATTATCCGAACCGCCCGGTGCGTTTCATCGTGCCGTTTCCGCCGGGCGGGGCGAGCGATCCGGTTGCCCGCGTGCTGGGTGCGCGCTTGTCCGACATCTGGGGCCAGCCGGTGCTGGTCGAGAACAAAGGCGGCGCCGGCGGCAATATCGGCGCGCTCGCCGCCGCGCAGTCGCCGCCCGACGGCTACACGATTTTCATCGCCACCAACTACATGGCGACCAATCCCTTCCTCTATCCGACGCTGGGTTACGATCCGCTGATCGATTTGACCGCGGTCACCCGTCTCACCGTTTTCACCAATGTGCTGCTGGTGCCGAATTCTTCGCCCGCGAAAACGGTCAAGGAATTCATCGCGCACGCCAAGAGCAATCCCAGCAAGACCACTTATGCCTCGCCGGGCGCCGGCACCATCCAGCATCTGTGCGGCGAATTGTTTAGCCGGACCGCCGGCATCGCTTTGACCCATGTGCCGTATCGCGGCGGCGGGCCGGCGCTCACCGACCTCATGGCGGGCCGCGTCGATGTTATGGTCGCGACGCTGCCGTCGGTGATGTCGCAGATCCAGGGCGGCACCGTCCGCGCGCTCGCCGTCACCTCGGCGACGCGCATTCCCTTTGCGCCGGATATTCCGACCGTTTCGGAATCCGGCCTGCCGGGCTTCGACGTCTCCGATGGGCAACTGTTGTACATGCCGGGCAAAACCCCGGCCGAGTTCGTCAACAAAGTGCACGACGACGTGGTCGCGGCGCTGACCTTTCCGCCGGTCAAGCAGAAATTCATCGACATGAATGTGCTGATCGTAAGCTCCACGCCGGCCGAGGCCACCAACTATCTCAAGGGCCAGATGGCGAAGTGGGGCGCGGTCATCAAGGACGCCAACATCAAACTGGAATGAGTTGTCATGAAACTTTCGTCCGTACCCGTTCTCGCCATCGCTCTCTTTTTCGCATCTTCGCCCGCTTATTCCGTTGAGCTCAAAGTGCTCAGCGGCAACGGCCCCAAGGCCGCGGTGCGCGAGCTGTGCAGCCAGTTCGAGAAATCGACCGGCAACAAGATCGACCTGCGCTTCGGGGTGAACCCCGAGGTCAAGCGCAAGATTGAAGCCGGCGAGAGCTTCGATGTCGTGGTCGGTAATCCGCCGATCGTCGACGCCTTGATCAAGGACGGCACGGTCGTCGGTCCGCGCAGCGATATTGGCCGCGCCGGTCTCGGCGTCGCGGTCAAGAGCGGCGCGCCCAAGCCGGACATTTCGTCGATCGCGGCCTTCAAGCAGGCGCTGCTGGCATCGACGGCGGTGGCGTTCCCGGGCAAGGGCGCCAGCGGCATCTATTTCGTCAGCCTGCTCGAGCGCATGGGCATCAAGGCCGAGATGGCGGCGAAGCTCAAGCCGATGGAAGCGGAGGACACGGTCGAGGTGGTCGCGCGCGGCGAGGCCGACATGGTCGTGGTGGTGGCTACGCGCATCGTCGATGTCCCCGGCGTCGATATGGTCGGCCCGATCCCGGAGGAGCTGCAAACCAAGATTGGTTTTTCCTCAGGCTTGAGCGCATCCACGAAGCAGCCGGAGGCGGCCAAGGCGCTGATCCGGTTTCTCTCCGCGCCTGCCGCTGCCGCCACGCTGCGCGCCAAGGGCGTCGACCCCGCAAGCTGAGGATACCTGCGATGAAGACCTATGAAGGCAGGCGCACCATCGACGGTCTGGTTGTGACGGTGGACGGGGCCCCGCTCGGCGAACATTACGAGGTCAGGCGCTTCACGAGATTCGGCTTTGAGTGGACCTACGAAGGCGACAGTCCGCATCAGCTCGCGCTGGCGATTTTGGCCGACTATCTGGGTGACAACGAACGCGCCATCCATATCGCCGAACCGTTCATGAAAAAAGTCGTGGCCAATCTCGACAATGATTGGCGGCTCAGCGGCGGCGAGATCGACGCGGCGATCGGCGCTTTGTAGGGCTGACGGCCGCGGTTGCGCGCCCGCCGTGGAATGATAGATTTGAGAAAATAAAATCAGGGGCAGGGCGAAAACGAACATGGGCCGGCGATGATCACGCAGCGGCAGATCGACTTTCGCAACGAGTACCGGTCCCGAATCGTCGGCTGGTACAACGGCTATTTCCACATCGTGCTGATTTACGCGATGGGCGCGGCGGTGTTCTACGTCTACGTCTCGCACATCCACAACGTGACCGTGCTGGAATGGCTCACCATTCCGCTGGTGTTTCTGTTCACCAACATCTTCGAATGGGCCGTGCATCGTTTTGTCATGCACCGGCCGGTGAACATCAAGGGCCTGCGCGCGATCTACGAACGCCACACGCTCAACCACCATCAGTTCTTCAGCGACCAAGAGATGCGCTTCCGCGACGACAAGGATTGGCGCGTGACCGTGTTCCCGCCTTACGCGCTGGTGGTCTTCACGCTGATGTCGATCCCGTGCGCGCTCGCGCTCGGCGCGATCTTTGCGCCGAATGTCGGCTGGCTGTTCATGTGCGTCACCACCGGAATGTATCTGGTCTATGAGTTCATGCATTTCTGCTGCCACGTCGACGAGGGCTGGTTCGTCAAATATTGCCCGCTGGTGAACACGCTGCGGCGCCATCACACCGCGCACCACAACGCGCGACTGATGATGGAAGTGAACATGAACCTGACGTTCCCGATTGCCGACTGGCTGTTCGGCACCTCCGACCTCGATCGCGGCCTGCTCGGCCATTTGTTCAACGGCTACAGCACGCGCCGGCTCAAGCGCAATTTGCGTGCCCAGCCGACCGGTCCCGAACAGGCGGCGGCGCAGCCGGTCGGAACCAACTGAGGGCGGCCATGCCGACCGACGTTAAGGCCATCGTCTCCATCGTCGTGCTGCTGGTGGCGGCCGGATTGAGCTTTTGGAGCGGCTCACCGGTGCGGCCGGAGTTCGACAAGGTCGTGTTGCTGATAGCGATTTTCTTCGTGGTGGCGATGTGGATATTTCCCGAGGCCGGCGGCAAAAAAGGCTCGTCTTGAAAAAAATCATAGCGCTGGTCCTAGCGCTCGCCGTCTTCGCGCCGGCGGCGTCGGCGCAAAATTTTCCCGACCGCGTCATCACGCTGGTGTCGCCGTTCCCGCCGGGCGGCCCGTCCGATACCACCGCGCGTATGATTGTCGGCCCTATGTCGCAGGCGCTCGGCCAGCAGATCATCGTCGAAAACGTCAGCGGCGCCGGCGGCACCATCGGCTCGAACCGCGTCGCCAAGGCCAAGCCCGATGGCTACACCATCATGGTGTCGGGCTCCGGCACCCATGCGGCGGCCGAATTTCTCAACAAGGATTTGCCGTACCGCTCGGCCGATTTCGAGCAGATCGGCCTGGTCAATATTTCGCCGGTGGTGCTGGTCGCGCGCGCGGGCGTGCCGGCCGATACGCTGAAGGACTTCGTCGTTTATTTGCGTGCCAACGAGAAAAAAGTCACGGAAGCCGACGCCGGCGTCGGCTCGCTCTCGAACCTGGCCTGTTCGGTTTTCCATTCGGTCGCGGACGTGCACCCAACCGTGGCGTCGTATCGCGGCACGCCGCAGGCGACAATGGATCTGGTGGCGGGCACGGTCGACTTCGGCTGCAACCAGATCGTCAACATCGCCCCCCATATCAAGACCGGCAAGCTCAAGGCCTATGCCGTGACCGGCGACAGACGCTCGCCGATGCTGCCCGATGTGCCGACCACCGCCGAGGCTGGGCTACCGCAGTTCAATCTCACGGTCTGGTTCGGCCTCTCCGCGCCCAAGGACACGCCGCGCCCGATCATTGAGAAGCTGGGCAAGGCGCTCGATGTCGCGTTGAGCGATCCCGATGTGGTCAAACGCTTTGCCGACCTCGGCTACGATGTGCCGCCGCCGGCGCACCGGGGCGCGGTCTATTTCGACACCTTCTACAAGGACGAAGTCTCGCTCTGGGCCAAGGTGCTGGGCGGGCTCGGCGCCGGCGCCAAATAGACTTTGCCGCCGCCTACTCCACCTTGATGTTCGCCGCTTTGATGATCGGCCACCATTTGTCGATCTCGGCCTGCTGGAAGGTGCGCAGCGCTTCCGGCGTCTGCTGCTCGAGCGGGAAAATATCCTGCGCCAGATCAATGAGCTTCTTGCGCGTCGCCGGATTGGCCAGCGCTTTTTTCAACGCGCCATTGAGCGTGGCGACGATGTCCTTCGGCGTGCCTTTCGGCGCCCAGATCGCGTGCCAGAACGAGAAATAGAATCCGGGCAAGCCGGCCTCGTCGGTGGTCAGAACGTCGGGCGCGGATGCGATCCGCTCTTTGGCGGTGACGGCATAAACCTTGATTGTCCCGGCTTTCATCTGCGCCACCGACAGCGCCGGTGTATTCAGCAGCAGATCAATTTGTCCGGCCAGCAGAGCCGAGGTCGAATCCCCGGCGCCGCGGAAGGGCACCATTGTGAGCGGCGCGCCGACGGCTGTCTGGAGCAAAATGGCGCCGACGTGGCTCGGCGAACCGACGCCCGAGTTGCCGACATTGACCTTGTCGCCGTTCTCGCGCAACCAGGCGATCAACTCCTTCAAGTTGTTGGCCGGCATGGTTTTGCGGCCGGTAATGAAGAAGGGTTGCGTGGCGATCAGGCCGACCGGCTCAAAATCCTTCATCAGGTCGTAGGGCAGATTGTAGATCGCGCCGGTCGCGACATTGGTGCCCCATTGGCCGATGCCGATGGTGTAGCCGTCGGGCGCGGCGCGCGAGATGCGGCCTTCGCCGATGGTGCCGCCGGCGCCGGTGGTGTTCTCGACGATGACGGTTTGCCCGAGCGCCTCGCCCATGCCCTGCGCGATGATGCGTCCGATCACGTCGGTCGAGCCGCCGACGCTCAGCGGCACCACCAAGGTGATTGGCCGCGACGGATAGTCGGCGGCCATGGCGCCGTAGGGCAGGGCCGTGGCCAAGACGGCGGTAATGGCTGCGGCGAAAAGCAATTTTTTCATGAGACGTTTCTTTCCCTCTTGGCAGGCTGTCGTTTTGTATCAGGCTGCCGCGACGATGCCAAAAATGGCGGGGCGCCCGGCGGGTTCTCCGCCGGACGCCCCTTGAACATATCAGCCGGCCTATAAGCCGGGTTCTGTAAGGCCTGCGGTTCGTACCGCAAACGTGACGGCCATTCCTCTGGTACGCCGATTGCCCGGCGCATCAAGCAACCTACCCGAACGACTGGCCCGGACGGACCCGAGACTTGCGTCTCAACGTCGTTCCTATTCGGTCTTGCTCCCGGTGGGGTTTGCCGTGCCGTTTCCATCGCTGGAAACGCGGTGCGCTCTTACCGCACCGTTTCACCCTTACCGCAGCCAAAACGCTACGCAGCCGCGGCGGTCTGTTCTCTGTGGCACTGTCCCTGAAGCCTCGCCCCGTGAAGGGCTCAGCCCCGCCGGATGTTATCCGGCACCGTTCGTCCATGGAGCCCGGACTTTCCTCCCCGGCCGCCTTTCGGCATTGGCGCGGAGCGGCCGCCCGGCCGACTGACGGGATAGCAATGGCGGCGGGGTGTGGCGGCGTCAAGGCCGCGACGATAAGAGCGTTAAACCGGCCTTTTCATGCCAGCGGCGTCGGCCGCGTCTCCACCAGCGCGCGCAGCGTCAGCAGGGTCGAGGCGTCGGCCACGCCATCGACGCGGGCCTGACGAAAATGGCGCTGGAACGCCGTGATTACCTCGCGCATGGCGTCGTCGTAATTGCCGGTCTCCTCGATGCCGTAGCCGTAACCGCGCAGCACGCGCTGCAGCCGCATGATCGCGTCGCCGTGCTCGCCGGGCTTGAACGAGACGCCATCGAGATTGAGCGGCGCCGGGCGCACCCAGTGGCCGATGCCGGACTCGCTCAGCAACTCCCAGGGAAACTTCTCGCCCGGATCCTGCTTGCGCGCCGGCGCCACGTCGGAGTGCGCCAGGATGCGGTTGGAATTGATCGGCCCGCGGCGCGTCAGGATCGAGCGGCAGAGCGAGATCACCGCCGCGATCTGCCGCAGCGGAAAATTCGGGTAACCGAATTCGTGTCCCGGATTGACGATCTCGATGCCGATCGAGCATGAGTTGATGTCGGTTTCGCCGCCCCAGGACGACACGCCGGCATGCCAGGCGCGCAGCTCCTCGGGTACGCATTGCACGATGCGGCCGTCTTCGAACACCACGTAGTGCGCCGACACTTTGCTGTCGGCCGTGCAAAGCCGCGTCAGCGCCGCTTCGGCGGTCGCCATGCCGGTGTAGTGCAGCAGGATCATGTCGGGCGCGCGGCCAATTTTACGCTTGTCGTGATTGGGCGAGGGCACGACGTCGGCGGCAATGAAGGAATCCGGCTGAAATACTGACATGGGCCGGAGCCAAAGGGGGTGTGCGGTTGCGCGGAAGACGCATCATTCACCGTGCCGACGCCAAAAAGCAATATGGCTTAAGCCGAAACGCCAACGCGGCGCGGAGAATTTGAAATCTCCGCGCCGCGTCGATTCTGGCGCATCACGCATGATTATGAGCGTTATTGGCTGCCCGGCGGCGTATTGGAGGATTTCCGGCCACCGGGGCCGCCGGCGCCCGGCAGACTATTCAATCCGCCCGGGGCGCCCGAGCCGGTCGTAGTCTGGCGCGGCGGTTGATAGGGCGCGAAGTTCTGCGCTTGCTTGATTTCGTCCTGACTCATCGAGAGCTTGAGCTTGTCGGCGGCGCCGTTTTGGCCGGGCACCACCTCGAAGGAGGTCGGGGCCAGCGCTACATCTTTGGCGCCGATGCCAAGCAGGCCGCCGACACTGACGACGAAGGCTTCGATCTTGCCGGTCTTGTCGAACAGAATGTCGGTGACTGCGCCGATCTTCTGATTGTCGGCGCCATCAACCTCGGTGCCCCTAAATTTAGTCGCCAACCATTGATCGGGCTTTTGCGCCATCACGATATCGGCCTTGCCGGTGCTTTGGCTCGGCGCGGCCGCCGGCGTGGAACTTGAGGGGGTGTTCGGCGATTGCGCCAGCGCCCCGGAAATCATCAGCGCGCCAAGAGCTGCGCCTAACATCAATTTCTTGGTCATGAGTTTGTCTCCCTGTTTGCGCGATGGAACCGCGCGCCGATCCGTTGGGCGGATTTGGCCGCCCGGCTTGAACCAACTCGGCAGCGAAAATGCTTGTTCCGGGGAACCCACAGAATTTGCCGACGACGGGGGTCGCGCCTTTGCATCGCTGGAACCGGCGATCCATGCAGAGGCGGAAAGACGCGGTCCGGCAACAAATCCTTAAGTTTAAGCGCCGTTAATGGTGTTCCGACGGTGTTTTGCGCCGGCGCTTGGCAGGCGCGGGGGCAGGTCTTTGCATTGACGCCCATAATATCCCATGATATCCCACGATTTCTCATCGAGGATCGCGAACCGCCCAAGTATCTGGGGCGGATCAGAAATCCCCGGAATTCGGGTCAATGCGGCTGTCCGGTCGGCGTGGAGTGCGGGATATGGACCGCTTCGTGTCGAACACGACGCTGCGGCTCGACTCCAAGGGGCGCGTCTCGATTCCCGCATCTTTCCGCTCAGTTCTCGTCCGCGACGGCTTCGACGGCCTGTTTTGCTATCCGGCGCTCGATCGCCCCGCGATCGACGCTGGCGGAAATGCCCTGATGGCGGAGATCGAGGCGCTGATAGGACGTTTTGCCCCGTTCTCCGACGAGCGCGAGCAGTTCGCCCTGGCGCTCTACGGCACCAGCGAGACGCTCAAGATCGACGGCGAGGGGCGGATGATGTTGAGCGACGGTTTGAAGCGTCATGCGGCTATCACCGAGGCGGTGACCTTCGTCGGCCTCGGTCACAAGTTTCAGATCTGGGAGCCGGGCCGGTTCCAGAACGAGCTCGCGGAGGCCACCGACAAGGTGCGCGCGCTCAAGGCCCAGCTTGGTTCCCAGTCGGCGGCGCGCAACGCGCTCGGAGCACGGGAATGACGGCGGGCGGCGACGGCTTTGCGGCTGTCGCTGGCGGACCAGCCCTCCACATTCCCGTGCTCGGCCGGCCCGCCCTCGACTTTCTCAAGGTTCATGACGGAGGGACATATATCGACGCCACCTTCGGCGCCGGCGGCTACAGTGCCGCGATCCTGGCCGCCGCCAATTGCAAGGTCATCGGCATCGACCGCGACCCCAGCGCGCTCGCGATCGGGCAGCCCTTGGTCGAGGCGGCGAGCGGGCGCCTGACATTGGTCGAAGATCGCTTTTCCAATCTGGACGCTGTGGCGCGCGGCGCCGGCGTCGAAGCGGTTGACGGCGTGGTGCTCGATCTCGGTGTTTCCTCGATGCAGCTCGACACGGCCGAGCGCGGCTTCTCTTTCCGGCTCGACGGCCCGCTCGACATGCGCATGGGCGGCGATGGCCCGAGCGCCGCCGACGTCGTCAACGCCGCCGGCGAACGCGATCTTGCCAACATCATTTTTCTGCTCGGCGAAGAGCGTCATTCGCGCGCCGTCGCGCGCGCCATCGTCAAGGCCCGCAGCGCTGCGCCGATCCGCACCACCGCGACGCTGGCCGAGATCGTCGCTTCCGTGGTGCGTTCGCGTCCGGGCGATATCCATCCGGCGACGCGCACGTTTCAGGCCTTGCGCATCTTCGTCAATGACGAGTTAGGCGAACTGGTCGCGGGCCTGCAAGCGGCTGAGCGCATTCTTAAGGCCCAAGGCCGGCTGGTCGTGGTGTCGTTCCATTCGCTCGAAGACCGCATCGTGAAGTCGTTCCTTAGCCGTCGCGGCGAGACCCGCGCCGGCTCGCGTCACGCCCCCGAAACTGAACGCCCGGCGCCGACCTTCCGCGCTCTCACCAAGCGGCCTGTCACCGCCGACGCCGTCGAACTCGCGCACAATCCGCGCGCCCGCTCGGCCAAGCTGCGCGCCGCCGAACGTGAGGCTGCGCCCGCGCGTGACGACGACGCGGCCGATCTGCTGCCGACTCTTCCGGCGCTGGCCGATGTTGTGAAGGGGCACTGATCATGCGCCTTCTCAACGTCATGGTGATCGGCGCGCTGATCCTGGCCGCGTCCTTCGTCTACAAGATCAAGTTCGATTCGACGTTGCAGGCCGAACGCGCGGCGAAAGTGAGCGGCGAATTGCGCCGCGAGCGCGACGCCATCGCCACCTTGCGCGCCGAATGGGCCAAGCTCGACACGCCCGGCCGCATCCAGGGCCTTGCGGAACGTCATCTGGCGCTGCGGCCGATCCTGCCAACGCAGTTCGACAGCCTCGACCGGCTGCCGGAGCGCCCGCCGGCCGTGCCGCCGCCGTCGACCGATCCTATCGGCGCCATGCTCGCGCCAGTGCCACCCGAGACCACCGGCAGCGTGCCGGCGCCGCGGTGACATCATGACCACCACGTTGAAATCACCGGAGACTCGCTGGCAGCGCTGGCTGCGCTCGTTTCTCTATGGCCGCGATATCGACCGGAGCGTGAAGACCAAAGCGCGGCTGGGTCTTGCGATCGTCGCCTTCGCCGGTATTTACGGCGTGATCGCGCTGCGCCTGGTGATGTTTGCAACGGTGAGCGACGGCCACGGCGCCCGCCGTAGCGTCGGCCAGGACGCGGTCGCCACCGCGCGGCCCGACATTCTCGATCGCAATGGCCAGATACTCGCCACCGACATCAAGACGCCGTCTCTGTTCGCCGAGCCGCGCAAGCTCATCGACGTCGATGAGGCGGAGGAACTGCTCAGCGCCGTGCTGCCCGATCTCGATAACAATGAAGTGCGCGAACGGCTGTCGTCGAAGCGCGGCTTCGTCTGGCTCAAGCGCGAGATCAGCGCCAAGCAGCAGCGGGAAATCCACCGGCTCGGCATTCCCGGCGTCGGCTTCCTGACCGAGAACAAGCGCGTCTATCCGAACGGCGCGGTGGTCAGCCACGAGATCGGCCACGTCAATATCGACAACCAAGGCATTGCCGGCATCGAGAAATGGCTCGACAGCCAAGGGCTCGCCGCGCTGCACATGGCGGGGCTCGCAACCGACCGGTTGCAGCAGCCGGTGCAACTCGCGCTCGATCTGCGCGTGCAATTTGTGCTGCGCGATGAACTAGCTGCCGCGCGCGAGAAATTCAAGGCCAAGGCATCGTCCGGCGTCGTCCTCAACGTCAACACCGGCGAAATCGTCGCTCTGGTGTCGGAGCCGGATTACGACCCCAACAACCCGCGCGAGGCCAACGACCCGAGCCGCATCAACCGGCTCACCACCGGCGTCTACGAGATGGGCTCGACCTTCAAGGTGCTCACCGTCGCGATGGCTCTGGATTCCGGCAAGGCGACGCTGGCCTCGACCTTCGACGCCAGCCATCCGCTGCAATACGGCCGCTTCGCCATCCACGATTACGAGCCTATGCACCGCGCGCTTTCGGTGCCGGAGATTTTCACTTATTCGTCGAACATCGGCGCCGCGCGCATGGCGCTAGCCGTCGGCGTTGAAGGACACCAGGCGTTTCTGAGAAAGATGGGGCAGCTCGATCGGCTGCGCACCGAACTGCCGGAAAGCGCCGAGCCGATCGTTCCCAAGCGCTGGGGCGAACTCAACACCGTCACCATTGCGTTCGGCCATGGCCTGTCGGTGGCGCCGCTGCAGGCGGTGATGGGTATCGCGGCCACGCTCAATGGCGGGCGGCTCATTCCGCCGACCTTCCTGAAACGTGACCAGGCGGATGCCGACAAGCTCGCCAAGCAAGTGCTCAAACCGGAAACTAGCCGCGCCATCCGCTATCTGATGCGGCTGAACGCCGAGAAGGGCACCGCCACCAAGGCCAACGTGAATGGCTACTATATCGGTGGCAAGACCGGCACGGCCGAAAAGGTCGTCGGCGGCCACTATTCAAAGCACAAGCTGCTGACCGATTTCATGGCAGTGCTGCCGGCGGACAAACCGAAATATTTGATGATGATCATGCTGGATGAGCCGCAGGCCACGCTCGAAACCCATGGCTTTGCCACCGCCGGCTGGAATGCCGCGCCGACGGCGGCCAAGGTGATCGCGCGGATTGCGCCGTTGCTCGATATCGAGCCGCGTTTCGATTTGCCCAAGGCCGACCAGCTGATCCTGGCCAAGTCCACCGAAAGCCGGTAACGGCGGTAATGCGTGCATTTCTTTTTCCTGCCCTCTTTCAAGGGCAACCAAGAGGACGTCCTCTTGAGTTGGAGCAAGAAAAGCGTCCATGAAGCTCGCCGACCTGCAGCTCGATAACATGCCCCTCGATGCGCATCAGGCCGGCATCGATATTGCCGGCATTGCCGCCGATAGCCGCAAGGTCAAGCCGGGCTTTTTGTTTTTCGCCATCGCCGGCGCCAAGGCCGATGGCGCGCATTTCGTCAAACAGGCGGTGGCGGCCGGCGCCGCGGCGGTCGCGGCCGAGCAGCGCCCGCAAGGCCTGCCGGAAAGCGTCGCCTTTGTGCCGGTCAAGAACGCGCGACGCGCTTTGTCGATGGCGGCGGCGAAATTATTTCCGCGCCAGCCCAGCACCATCGCCGCGGTCACCGGCACCAGCGGCAAGACGTCGGTGGCGGCTTTCACGCGGCAGATTTGGACCCACCTCGGCTTGCAGGCCGCGAGTATCGGTACCATCGGCGTGGTCGCGCCGCGCGGCGAAAAATACGGCTCGCTCACCACGCCCGATCCGGTCAAACTGCATCGCACGCTTGATCAGCTGGCGGGCGAGGGGGTCACGCATCTCGCGTTGGAGGCCTCCTCGCACGGACTCGACCAGCACCGGCTCGATGGCGTGCGGATCACGGCCGGCGCCTTCACGAATTTGTCGCGCGACCATCTCGATTATCATCCGACCCTGGAGGCCTATCTCGCCGCCAAGCTGCGCCTGTTCGAAGACCTGATCGCGCCCGATGGGACGGCGGTGATCGGGGTCGACGATTGCTATGCGGGCCAGGTGGTCGCCGCGGCGACCAAACGCGGCCTCAAACTTCTCACCGTCGGTGAGCACGGCGCCGATATCAAACTCGTTTCCGGCGCCATCGATGGCTTCGCGCAGGTCGTGACCATCGCGCACGCCGGACAGACCTATAAAATCAAATTGCCGCTGGTCGGCGGCTTCCAAGTACAGAACGCCGCGGTCGCCGCCGGTCTCGCGATCGCGACCGGTGCTGCGCCTGCGCGCGTCTTTGCCGCGTTGGAGAATCTCACCGGCGCCAAAGGCCGGCTGGAATTGGCCGGCAGTAAAAACGGCGCGCCGATCTTTATCGACTACGCCCACAAGCCCGACGCCCTCAAGAAGGCGCTTGACGCGCTGCGGCCCTACGCCATCGGCAAGTTGGTGGTGGTGTTCGGCGCCGGCGGCGACCGTGACGCGGGCAAACGTCCGATCATGGGCCGGATCGCGGCGGAAAATGCCGACCGTGTCATCGTCACCGACGACAATCCGCGCAGCGAGCAGCCGGTCGCGATCCGCGCCGCTATTCTTGCCGAGGCGCCGGGTGCGACCGAGATCGGCGACCGCGCCGAGGCCATTCGAAAAACCATCGCTGCGCTCACGGCGGGCGACGTGCTGCTGATCGCCGGCAAGGGCCATGAAACCGGTCAGATCGTCGGCGACAATGTGCTGCCGTTTTCCGATCATGACGCCGTCGCGGCGGCCTTGAAGGGCAAGGTGGCATGAGCGCGCTGTGGACCATCGACGCCATGGCCGCGGCCATGCACGCGGAAAAATCCGGCGCGCTGCCGCAGGACGTCCCGGGTCTGTCGATCGATACCCGCACCATCGGCAAGGGCGACGCCTTCTTCGCCATCAAAGGCGATGCCCGCGACGGCCACGATTTCGTCGAGGCCGCGCTCAAAGCCGGCGCCGGCGTCGCGGTGGTCGCGCGCGGCAAGTACCAGAAATTTTCCGCCGATGCGCCATTGTTGATTGTGACGGATGTGCTGGAGGCGTTGCGCGATCTCGGGCGCGCGGCGCGCGCGCGCAGTGACGCCAAGGTCATCGCCGTCACCGGCTCGGTCGGCAAGACCGGCACCAAGGAAGCCCTACGGCTCGCGCTGTCACCCGACGGTGAAACCCATGTTTCGGCCGCCTCCTACAACAATCATTGGGGCGTGCCGTTGTCACTGGCGCGCTGCCCTGCGTCAGCAAAATTTGCGGTGTTCGAGATCGGCATGAACCACGCCGGCGAGATCACGCCGCTCACCAAATTGGTGCGCCCGCACGTGGCGATCGTCACCACGATCGAGCCGGTGCATCTGGAATATTTCGGTTCACTGGAAAAGATCGCCGACGCCAAGGCGGAAATCTTTTCAGGCATCGAGCCGGGCGGCGGCGCCGTGCTCAACCGCGACAATGCGCACTATGCCCGACTCGCCGCCGCCGCCGAGGCGGCCGGCGTCAAACGCGTCGTCTCGTTCGGCGAAAGCGACGATGCCGACGCTATGCTGGTGCGTTGCGGTCTTCAGCCGGACTCCTCGACCATCGAGGCGCTGATCCTCGGCGAGCCGGTCACCTACAAACTCGGCGCGCCGGGCAAGCATCTGGTGCTCAATTCGCTCGCCGTGCTGGCGGCGACCTCGCTGGTCGGCGCCGATCTGGCGCTGGCCGCGCTCGCGCTCAACACCCTGAAACCCGCCACCGGGCGCGGCGCGCGTTCGGCCTTGCGGGTGCCGGGCGGCAGCGCGCTGCTGATCGACGAAAGCTATAACGCCAACCCGGCCTCGATGGCGGCGGCCATCGCGCTGCTCGGCCAGGCCCCGGTCGGCCGCCACGGCCGCCGCATCGCCGTGCTGGGCGACATGCTGGAATTGGGTGCGCAGGGGGTGGCGCTGCACCGCGCCCTGGCCGGGCCGATCGAGCAGGCCAATGTCGATCTGGTGTTCTGTAGCGGGCCGCTAATGCATGCGCTTTGGGAGGCCCTTCCATCCGGCCGCAGGGGCGGCTATGCCGAGACCGCGGCGGCGCTTGAGCCGGCCGTGCTGGCCGCCCTTCGTGACGGCGATGCGGTCATGGTCAAAGGATCGCTGGGCTCGAAAATGGGGCCGATCGTCAAGGCGCTGGAACGGCAATTTGCAAAACCGGCCGCGCTCGAGCAGACCTGATGTGGCGGCGAGGCTGACCCGATGTTTTATTGGCTGACCGAATTCTCCGACAAGCTTTCGTTCCTCAACGTCTTCCGTTACATCACGTTTCGCACCGGCGGTGCCATCGTCACCGCGCTGGTGTTCGTGTTCCTGTTCGGCGGCCCGATTATCGACCTGTTGCGCCTCAAGCAGGGCAAGGGTCAGCCGATCCGCGCCGACGGCCCGCAATCGCACCTGGTCACCAAGAAAGGCACGCCCACCATGGGCGGGCTGATGATCCTCTCGGGACTGTTGGTGTCGACTTTGCTGTGGGCCAACCCGACCAGCCCCTATGTCTGGATCGTGCTCGGCGTGACGCTCGCCTTCGGCCTGATCGGATTCTATGACGACTATCTAAAAGTGACCCGGCAGACCAATGCCGGCTTTGCCGGCCGCACGCGGCTGGCCGCCGAGGCGCTGGTCGCGGTGATCGCCTGCACCGCGCTGGCGCATCTTGGCAAAGGGCCGATCGCGACCTCGCTGGTGTTTCCGTTCTTCAAGGAGCTGGTGATCAATCTCGGCTGGGCCTTCGTGCTGCTCGGCGCTTTCGTGATCGTCGGCGCCGGCAATGCGGTCAACCTCACCGACGGTCTCGACGGCCTCGCCATCGTGCCGGTGATGATCGCGGCGGCGAGCTTCGGCTTGATCTCGTATCTGGTCGGCAACGCGCTGTTCGCGGAGTACCTGCAGATCCATTACGTCGCCGGCACCGGCGAATTGGCGGTGGTGTGCGGCGCGGTGATCGGCGCGTCGCTCGGCTTCCTGTGGTTCAACGCGCCGCCGGCCTCGATCTTCATGGGCGACACCGGCTCGCTGGCGCTCGGCGGCATGCTCGGCGCGGTCGCGGTCGCGATCAAGCACGAGATCGTGCTGGCGATCGTCGGCGGCCTATTCGTACTGGAAGCGGTGTCGGTGATCGTGCAGGTGGTGTCGTTCAAGCTCACCGGCAAACGCGTGTTCAGGATGGCGCCGATCCATCATCACTACGAGCAGCTCGGCTGGACCGAGCCGCAGATCGTGATCCGGTTCTGGATCGTCGCCGTGGTGCTGGCGCTCGCGGGCCTGGCGACCTTGAAGTTGCGATGATCCCCGTCACCGCGTTCGCCGGCAGACAAGTCGCGGTCTTCGGCCTCGGCAAATCCGGGCTGCTGGCCGCAGGCAGCCTGATCGCGGGTGGCGCCGATGTGGTCGCGTTCGACGACAGCGACAAAATGCTGGCCGACGCCAAATCGGCTGGCCTCAAGACACAAAATTTGCGCGAGCTCGATTGGTCGCAGATCGCGGCGCTGGTGCTGACGCCGGGCGTGCCGCTCACCCATCCGGAACCGCATTGGTCGGTGAAGCTCGCGCGCAAGGCCGATGTCGAGATCATCGGCGACATCGAATTGTTTTGCCGCGAGCGCGCCAAATCCGCGCCGAAGTGCCCACTGGTCGCCATCACCGGCACCAACGGCAAATCGACCACCACCGCGCTCATTACGCATTTGCTCAAGAGCACCGGCCGCGACGCGCAGATGGGCGGCAATATCGGCGTGCCGGTTCTGGCGCTCGAGCCGTTTGCGCCCGGGCGCGTCTACGTGCTGGAGATCTCATCCTATCAGACCGATCTCGCGCCTTCGCTCAAGCCGACCGTCGGTATTCTGCTCAACGTGTCGGAAGACCATCTCGATCGCCACGGCAGCATGGAAAATTACGCCGCGCTCAAGATGCTGGTGCCGGCCAGCGTCGAGCCCGGCGGCACCGCGGTGATCGGCGTCGACGACCGCTACACGCGTGGGGCCGCAAGCCGTATCGAGCGCGCCGGCAAGAAGGTTGTGCGCGTGTCGGTCGAGGCGCCGCTACGCGACGGGTACTTTGCCGAGGGCTGCCGCATTTTGCGCGCAGCGAGCGGCAAAGCCCATCCGCTGGCGCAATTGACCGGGATCGCCTCGCTGCGCGGCGCGCACAACGCGCAGAATGCGGCCTGCGCCATCGCCGCCTGTCTGGCGCTCGGCGTCGAATTGCCGGAAATCCAGAAGGGGCTCGCGAGTTTCCCCGGTCTTGCCCATCGCATGCAGCAGGTCGGCCGCAAGGGCAAAGTCTTGTTCGTCAATGACTCAAAGGCGACCAATGCGGATTCCGCCGCTAAGGCGCTGGCGAGCTTTCACGATATTTTCTGGATCGCCGGCGGCAAGCCCAAGACCGGCGGCATCGAAAGCCTTGCCGAATTCTTCCCGCGCATCCGCAAAGCCTATCTGATCGGCGAAGCGGTGGATGAGTTCGCCAAGATACTGGACGGCAAGGTGCCCTATGAAAAGAGCGGCGTACTGTCGGCGGCGGTCGATGTCGCCGCGCGCGATGCCGCGGCCTCTGGCCTGAAAGAGCCGGTGGTGCTGTTGTCGCCAGCCTGCGCCTCGTTCGACCAATACCCGAACTTCGAGGCGCGCGGAAAGGCCTTCACCGAGCTGGTTCAGGCGATCCCGGGCATTAATGCTTCGTAAACCGTGACAGGTCAGCTTGGGCCCGGGAACGGGACATGGTTTCGCGCACGCAACGCACGCCTTTCGGCGAATGGTGGTGGACGGTCGACCGGTTGACGCTCGCCGCCATCGGCGCGCTGATGCTGGCCGGCGTGGTGCTGTCGCTCGCCGCCAGCCCGCCGGTCGCCGGCCGGCTCGGGCTCGACCCGTTTTATTTCGTCAACCGGCACATCCTCTATCTGATCCCGACCGTCGCCATCATGCTCGGCGTATCGTTCCTCAGTCCGCGCCAAATCAGACGGCTGGCGCTGATCGTGTTCGCGGTTAGCATCGTCATGGTGGCGGCGACGCCGTATTTCGGCGCCGAGATCAAGGGCGCGCGGCGCTGGCTGATCCTCTTCGGCGTCAACATTCAGCCGTCGGAATTCCTCAAGCCGGCTTTCGTCATCCTTGTCGCCTGGCTGTTCGGCGAATCCGCCAAACGCGCCGACATGCCGGCCAATGCATTTTCGTTGGCGCTGTTGCTGGGCGTGGTCGCACTTTTGGTCATGCAGCCCGACTTCGGCCAGACCATGCTGGTGGTGCTGGTGTGGAGCGCGCTGTTTTTCATGGCCGGCATGCGGCTGATCTGGGTGTTCGGCATCGCCGGCGTCGCAGCCTTCGGACTGACCGCGGCCTATTTCACCGTGCCGCATGTCGCCAGCCGCATCCAGAAGTTCCTCAATCCGGCCTCCGGCGACACCTTCAATATCGACATCGCGACCGAGAGCTTCATGCGCGGCGGCTGGTTCGGCCGCGGCCCGGGCGAGGGCACCGTCAAGCGGCTGCTGCCCGAGAGCCACACCGACTTCGTGTTCGCGGTGGCGGCGGAGGAATTCGGCGTAGCACTTTGTCTCGCGCTGGTGGCGCTGTTCGCCTTCATCGTCATCCGCGCACTGGCGCGCGCCATGCGCAATGACGATGCCTTCACGCGCTTCGCTGCCGCGGGGTTGGCTATTTTGTTCGGCATGCAGTCGGCGATCAACGTGGCGGTCAACCTGCATCTCATTCCGGCCAAGGGCATGACACTGCCGTTCATCTCCTATGGCGGCTCCTCGATGCTGTCGCTCGCCTATGCCATAGGCATGTTGCTGGCGCTGACGCGCGAACAGCCGCGCACGGCGATGCTGACGTCCCCCGACGTTGTGAGCGAGGGGAGCGCCGCCTGATGTCCGCGGCGCCGCTGGTGCTGCTCGCGGCCGGCGGGAGCGGCGGGCATTTGTTTCCGGCGCAGGCGCTGGCCGGCGCCTTGCAGAAACGCGGCATCATCGTCGAACTCGCGACCGATGCGCGCGCTGCCCATTTCAAGTTTCCGGCGCGCGCCGTGCACATCTTTCCGAGCGCCACGGTGCGCGGCCGCAACCCTCTGGCGCTGGCGCGCACCGCCGCGCTGCTGACGCTCGGCACCGCCAAGGCCTGGTCGATGCTGGGCCACGTGCGCCCCACAGTGGTGGTCGGCTTCGGCGGTTATCCGACCGTGCCGCCGCTGATGGCGGCGACGTTACGTGGCATCCCGAGCGTGCTGCACGAGCAAAACGGCGTCATGGGCCGCGCCAACCGGTTGCTGGCCGGCCGCGTTACGAAAATAGCCACCGGCTTTCGTGCACTGGCGAAGCTCGACCCGCGCTGGCAGCAAAAGGTTTCCTTCACCGGTAATCCCGTTCGCGCTGAGGTGGTCGCGGCGGCGGCGGCACCCTACGCGGGGCCGGAAGCAGGCGGAGAACTGCGCCTGCTGGTGTTCGGCGGCAGTCAGGGCGCGCGCGTCATGGCCGAGATCGTGCCAAAGGCGATCGAGCTGATACCGGCCGCGTTGCTTGTCCGTCTGTCGATCGTGCAGCAGGCCCGCGCCGAGGACGCCGATACGGTCCGCGCCAAGTACGCCAAGCTCGGCATCGCCGCCGAGGTTGCGCCATTTTTTTCCGATTTACCGGCGCGCATGGCGGCCGCCCATGGGGTGATCGCCCGCTCCGGCGCTTCCACGGTGGCCGAGCTCTCGGCCATCGGCCGGCCCGCGATCCTGGTGCCGCTGCCGCACGCGCTCGATCAGGACCAATTCGCCAATGCCGGCGTGCTGGCGGAAGCGGGTGGGGCGATCCGAATCGAGCAGCGCGATTTCACGCCTGACCGCCTGGCCGCCGAGATCGCTCGGCTCGCCGGCGATCCGGCGCGCCTGTCACGCATGGCGCAGGCCGCCAAATCGGCCGGCAGTATCGATGCCGCCGAGCGGCTGGCCGACCTGGTCTTGAAAGTCGCCGGAATTTAAGCATTCCGGCAAGAACCGGTCTTGTTTCCGCCTTCCGGCTCTTGCATGAAGCACGCCTGACAATGAGGGCGACCTTATGAAACTGCCGCGCGACATCGGTCCGGTGCATTTCGTCGGCATCGGCGGCATCGGCATGAGCGGCATTGCCGAGGTGCTCAAGACGCTCGGCTATACCGTCACCGGCTCCGACGTGGCCGAAAGCGCCAACGTCAAGCGGCTGCGCGATCTGGGCATCACGGTTTTCGTCGGCCATAAAACCGAGAACGTCGATAGCGCGCACGTGGTGGTGGTCTCTTCCGCCATTAAGCGCGATAATGCGGAGCTCGTCGCCGCGCGCGCCAAGCGACTGCCGGTGGTGCGACGCGCCGAAATGCTGGCCGAGTTGATGCGGCTCAAAAGCTGCGTCGCCATTGCCGGCACTCACGGCAAGACCACGACGACCTCGATGGTGGCGGCGTTGCTTGATGCCGGTGGCCTCGACCCGACCGTGATCAATGGCGGCATCATCAACGCCTATGGCACCAATGCGCGGCTGGGGGCCGGCGACTGGATGGTGGTGGAGGCCGATGAATCAGACGGCACGTTCCTGAAATTGCCGGCCGATGTCGCCATCGTCACCAATATCGATCCCGAGCATCTCGATCACTTCCACACTTTCGAAGCGGTGCAGGACGCCTTCCGCGCCTTCATCGAAAACATTCCGTTTTACGGATTTGCCGTGATGTGCACCGATCATCCGGTGGTGCAAACGCTGGTCGGCAAACTCACCGACCGCCGCGTCATTACCTACGGCGAGAACCCGCAGGCCGATGTTCGCCTGGCCGACATCACCAACCAAAACGGACAATCGCAATTCTCGGTCGTGTTCCGCGACCGCGAGGGCAAGACTATCCACACCATCGACAGACTCATCTTGCCAATGCCGGGCCGCCACAACGCGCTTAACGCCACGTCGGCGGTCGCGGTGGCGCACGAACTCGGCATCAAGGACGAAGTGATCCGCAAGGCGCTGCAAGCCTTCGGCGGTGTCAAGCGCCGCTTCACCAAAGTGGGTGAATGGAACGGCGCGATCATCATCGATGATTACGGCCATCATCCGGTCGAAATCGCCGCCGTGCTGCGGGCCGCGCGCGACAGCGCCAAGGGCCAGGTGATCGCGGTGATGCAGCCGCATCGCTACACGCGGCTGCATGATCTGTTCGAGCAGTTTTGCACCTGCTTCAACGACGCCGACGCCGTGATCGTGGCGCCGGTCTATCCGGCGGGCGAAGCGCCGATCGCCGGCGCCGACCGCGATGCGCTGGTGGCGGGCCTGCGCGCGCACGGCCACAAGCAGGCCATCCCGCTCGAGGGACCGGAAAAGCTCGCAGCTCTCGTCAAGGAATTGGCCAAGCCCGGCGATTACGTGGTCTGCCTCGGCGCCGGCTCGATCACGCAATGGGCCTATGCGCTGCCGGGCGAGTTGAAGGCGCTATGAGCTTTGCTGACATTGTCCCGGACTTGAAAGCGCGCATGCCGGAATTGCGCGGGCGTTTGCTCTCTAACCAATCGCTCGCCGAATTGACCTGGTTTCGCGTCGGCGGTCCGGCGCAGGCGTTTTTCATGCCGCAGGACGAAAACGATCTGGCTTATTTTCTGCAAAATTTATCGGCCGAGATTCCGGTCATCGTGGTCGGCGCTTGCTCCAATCTGATCGTGCGCGATGGCGGCGTGTCCGGCGTGGTGGTGCGGCTTGGCCGCGGCTTCAACGAGATCAAGATCGAGGAGGGACATCGCGTCGCCGCCGGCACCGCCATGCTCGATGTGATGGTGGCGCGTGCGGCGCAGCCAGCCGGCATTGCCGGGCTGGCATTTTATAGCGGCATCCCCGGATCAATCGGCGGCGCGCTGCGCATGAATGGCGGCGCCTATGGTGGTGAAACCAAGGATGTCCTGGTCGAGGCGCGCGGCGTCGACCGGCAGGGCACGACACGCACTTACAGCAATGCCGACATGGGTTTTTCTTACCGCCATTGCGGCGTGGCCGACGATGTCATCTTCACAGGCGCGGTGTTTCAGGGCCGCGCCGACGATCCGGAAGAAATCGCCGCCGAGATGGCGTCGATCAAGGCCAAACGCGAGACGACCCAGCCGCGCAATCGTACCGGCGGCTCGACCTTCAAGAATCCGCCGGGCCATAGCGCCTGGAAATTGGTGGACGAAGCCGGTTGCCGCGGGCTCAAAGTCGGTCAGGCCAAGGTCTCAGAACTGCACAGCAATTTCCTGATCAATATGGAAGGCGCCAGCGCCGCCGATATCGAAAAGCTTGGCGAAACCGTGCGCGAGCGCGTCAAGGCGCATTCGGGCATCGAACTGGAATGGGAAATCAAGCGAGTTGGCGTTAAGTAGGGCCCACGCGAATCAGGACTTTCGCAAATAGCCATGAAGCACGTCGCCGTTCTGATGGGAGGCTGGTCGGCCGAGCGCGAGGTTTCGCTGCGCTCCGGCAAGGCGTGCGCTGACGCTGCCGAAAAAGCCGGCTATCGCGTCAGCCGGCTCGACGTCACGCGTGAAGTCGCCGCCAAACTGCGTGAGATCAAACCCGACGTTGCGCTCAATGTGCTTCATGGGCGCCCCGGCGAAGATGGCACGCTGCAAGGCCTGCTGGAAATTCTTGGCATTCCCTATTCGCATTCCGGCGTGCTGGCGTCTTCGCTCGCCATGCAAAAAGATATCGCCAAGACGGTGCTCAAAGCCGCCGGCATTCCGGTGCCGGGCGGCATGGTGGTCGACCGCGCGCAAGCCGCCAAGCATCATCTGCTGCCGCCGCCTTATGTCATCAAGCCGGTCGCGGAAGGCTCCAGCGTCGGCGTGTTCATTGTGCGCGAGGATCACAAGCATCCGCCGCAGGAATTGAACCGGCCCGACTGGAGCTTTGGCGAGCGCGTTTGATTGAGCCTTATATCCCCGGCAAGGAGCTCACTTGCGCAGTCATGGGCGACAAGGCGCTCGGCGTCATCGAGATCCTCGCCGCGACCAAATTTTACGATTACGAAGCCAAGTACGCGCCGGGCGGTTCCAAGCATGTGTTGCCGGCGCCGATTGCGCCTGCCGTCTATGAGGAATGCCGCCGCCTGTCGCTCGCCGCGCACAACGCGCTTGGTTGCCGCGGCGTCACCCGCGCCGATTT
>DASRLF010000057.1:0-10589 GCA_035648555.1 Pseudolabrys sp. | reverse complement strand
GGTGGTGGCGCCAGATCTCTACATCGCGGTCGGAATTTCCGGTGCGATTCAGCATCTCGCTGGGATGAAAGACTCCAAGGTGATTGTTGCTATCAATAAGGACGAGGAGGCGCCGATCTTCCAGGTCGCCGACTACGGGCTGGTCGCCGACCTGTACCAGGCGCTGCCCGAACTGGCGGCGGAACTGGACAAGGTCAAGCGTTGACCACGCCTGCAAATTAGCTGGTCCATAGGTGGTGTCATCGCACGGTTCGTCGTAAAACTGCAGATAAGTTACCGAAAACGAAGCCGAGGGCCGGGTCTTCGCATCGATCGGACAAAAACATGGCGTTGAAGATTGAGACTGTCGGGGTGATCGGCGCCGGACAAATGGGCAACGGCATTGCCCATGTCTGCGCGCTGGCGGGTTATTCCGTGATGCTGAACGATGTGTCGAGCGACCGCATCAAAGCGGGTCTGGCGACCATCAACGGCAACATGGCCAAGCAGGTCGGCAAGAAGGCGATCAGCGAGGACGACCGCAAGGCCGCCGTTGCGCGCATCAAGCCGGCGGAAAAATTCGACGCCATGGCGGCCTGCGACATCGTGATCGAGACCGCGGCCGAGAAAGAAGACCTCAAACGCAAGATCTTCTCGGATCTGTGCGCCTCGCTTAAGCCGGAAGCCATCGTCGCCACCAATACCTCGTCGATCTCGATCACACGGCTGGCGTCATCGACCGACCGGCCAGAGCGATTCATCGGCATTCATTTCATGAATCCTGTGCCGTTGATGGAATTGGTCGAAGTGATCCGCGGCATCGCCACCGACGACGCCACCTTCGAGACCAGCAAGGCCTTCGTTACCAAGCTCGGTAAAAAGATCGCGGTGTCGGAGGATTTTCCGGCTTTTATCGTCAACCGCATTTTGCTGCCAATGATCAACGAGGCGATCTACACGCTGTATGAAGGCGTCGGCAACGTCGAGGCGATCGACACCGCGATGCGGCTCGGCGCGCATCATCCGATGGGGCCGCTCGAACTCGCCGACTTCATCGGTCTCGACACCTGTCTGTCGGTCATGCAGGTGCTGCACGAAGGCCTGGCCGATTCGAAGTACCGGCCGTGCCCGCTGCTGGTGAAATACGTCGAGGCCGGCTGGCTCGGCCGCAAGACCCAACGCGGGTTCTACGACTACCGCGGCGACAAGCCGGTGCCGACGCGCTAAGCGATAACGCGCCACAAATTCAGCAGTGCCAGCGCCAGGATCGACAGCCAGGTCAGGCTCTGCCCGGCGCGTCGGCCGAAGCCGGCATTTTCCGTCGTCCACATGTTCCAGCTCTGCAGCACGCGCGCGACAATCAACGCGACGCCGACGATGTGCAGCGCGGCGTGCCAGCCGCCGTTGAGTTCGTAGAGCGCCATCAGCACCAACGCGAGCGGGATGTATTCGGCGGCGTTGGCGTGCAGACGGATCATGCGCAGCATTTCCGGATTGCCACCATCGCCGAGCGCAACGCGCAGCTTGACCCGGTGCCTGGTGACGTTGATAGCCAGCGCCACGAAAATAAGCGCCAGAATTCCGGCATAAAGCGCCGTGATCGATACCGCCATGTGTTTATCTCCCCCGTGAATGCCGCGGTTTGCGGCGTTTACTTGCCGTACTCGTCGTGCCGCCGCACCCAGGCCATGGACCAGGGCAAAGTATCCTCGTCGCGGCCGTTCGGCGCCATGTCGAGGAAATTGTAGGCGCCGACGAGCATGTCCAGTCCCCGCGCATAGGCGGAGTAGGTGTGAAACACCGCGCCATCGTCCTTGATAAAGGCGCTGAGCCCCGGCGCTTCCTCGCTGGGAAATTTGCCCTTGGCGTAATTGTAGTCGACCTCGCCCGCCATCTCTTCCTTGGTGAACGAAACACCGAAGTCGTGGTTGAAGTCGGTGCCATAGGACGACACCCATTTGAATTTCCAGCCCATGCGTTTCTGGTAGGCCTCGATCTCGGCGAGCGGCGCCCGCGACACCACCACCAAGGTCACGTCGCGCTGCACCAGGTGAATGGCGGCGCCGTCGAAATGATCGGCCAGATATGAGCAACTCGGGCAGCCTTGTACCCAGCCGGGCCCGAGCATGAAGTGATAGATCAGCAATTGGCTCTTGCCACCGAACAGATCAACTAGCGTTTCCTTGCCGTCCGGCCCGTCGAACATATAAGGCTTGCCGACTTTCACCCACGGTAGCTCGCGGCGCTGTTTGCTCAGCGCGTCGCGCGCCTTTGTGAACTCCTTCTCCTTGGCCAGCAGCGCCTTGCGCGCCGTCAGCCACTCATCCTGCGATACGATTTTGTGCTGCATGGCGTTCCCCAGCGATTACTTTTTCACGGGCGTGATCCAGCCGACGCCGGCGCCGCCCGGTTCGGTAAGGATGGCGATGCGGCCGACGCCGGGCACGTCGAAGACCGGGCGCATGAGTTTGGCGCCGGCGGTAGTGGCCTTTTTCACCCGCGCATCGACATCATCGACCGCCAGATAGGACATCCAATGTTCGGGAACGCCTTCCCACTGGGCTCCGCCAATCGTAAACAGTCCGCCGACCGGCTTGTCGCCCATCTTGGCGACCCAATAGGTGCCCTCCGGCATCGGCATGTCATCGAAGGTCCAGCCGATGGTGGCACCGTAGAATTTCTTGGCTTTCTCCGGATCGCGCGTAACCAGTTCGTTCCAATAGAAATTGCCGTGTTCGCTTGATGATTGGGCCATCGACGCCTCCTGCTACTACCCGTTGAGAAATTCGCCGAGCTTGTCCATCGCGCTGGTCCAGCCTTTATTGTGATTGTCACGCGCGGTCTCGTCGAAGAACTGTTCGTGAACCATCGTAAACAAGGTGCCATCGCCATCGGGCTTGAATGTCAACGTCACAAGTGACTCGCGTTCCGGCGTCGATTTCCAGGCCCAAGTGAAAACCAGCTTCTCGTTTGGGATGACTTCGCGATAGACGCCGTTGACGTCGTGATGTTCGCCATCGGGCGCCTGCATCAGCCAGCGGTAACGGCCGCCGATGCGTGCGTCGCCTTCCGTGGTCAGCACTTTGACTTCGCCGGGCCCCATCCATCGCTTTACTTTTTCCGGGTCGGTCCACGCGGCGAAGACTTTCGCCGGCGCGGCGTTGAAGCGGCGTTTGATCGTGAGGCTCGGCTTGGTGGTGACGGTGGACATGAGTCTTCCTCCAGGAATGCGGCGAGTTGATCGAGTTTTTCGTTCCAGAATCGCTGATAGCGGTTGAGCCATTCGTTGGCTTCGTGCATCGGCTCGGCGCGCAGCCGGCAAGACACCGTGCGGCCGGCCTTGTTGCGCGTCACGAGCCCTGCATCCGACAGCACGTCGAGATGCTTCATGATCGCCGGCAGCGACATCGTGAACGGCTTGGCGAGTTCGCTGACCGAGACGGCCTCGGTTTGGCTCAGGCGCGCCAGCAATGCGCGCCGCGTCGGATCGGCGAGCGCGGCAAAGGTATGGTCGAGCCCTTTGGCAGAATAGTAAACCATATGGTTAAGTATAGGCGCGCGGGCGGAAGAGTCAAGCTAAGCTGGCCGAGGCATCGTTCACTATTTTGCGAGGGCCGCTTGGATCAGTTTAACGGCGTCATCGCTGGCCCATTCGGCAGGGCCCGCGATGGTGCCGATCTCGCAGCCTTTTGGATCGATCAGCAACGTGGTCGGCATGCCGAAGGCGCGGCCGACGGCCTTCAAATCCTGAAACGTCTTGGCGTCGGGGTCGGCGTAATAGGCGAGTTTCTCGACCCCGACTTCCTTCAGAAAAGCTTTCGGCTTGTCGGGATCGCGCGTGTCGATATTGATTGCCACCACTTCGAAGTCGGGGCTCCCCAGCCGCTGCTCTAGCGCGTCGAGCGCCGGCATTTCCTTCCGGCACGGCATGCACCAGGTGGCCCACAGGTTGAGCAGCACCGTGCGCCCACGCCAATGCTCGAGGGTCAGGGGCTTGCCGCCTGCGTCGTGGAAGGCAAGTTCAGGTACCTTAAGCGGGCTCTTGGCAACGTTAACGGCGGCCACCTCGCCACGCGTAAAAGGGGCCAGTTTACGGGCCATTTCGACCGCCGGCCGGCACGCCACGTCGCCGCCGTCATTGCGAGTCAGGGTCGCAATCCCGTATACCCCCGCCAGCCCGACGACCACGCCGGCTACGCCGCCTGCCAGAATCAGGGCCAGGTGTTTTTTGGCGAAGCCGGGCGAAGGACGTGGGGTCATAAACGGCGAGATTCCGGTGGCTAGGCGAGCTGTAACATGAACAACAAAATGTGGGGCGGGCGGTTTGCGTCCGGTCCCGGTACCATCATGGAGGAGATCAATGCCTCCATCGATTTCGACCGGCATCTTTACCGCCAGGACATCGCCGCGTCCAAGGCCCATGCCGACATGCTGGCCAAGCAAGGCATCATTACGGCGGACGATGCGAAAAAGATCGCTCACGGTCTAGACACGATCCTGTCAGAGATTGAGGCCGGCAAGTTCTCGTTCAAGCGGACGCTCGAAGACATCCACATGAACGTGGAGGGCCGGCTCGGCGAGCTGATCGGCGAGGCGGCCGGGCGGCTGCACACCGCGCGCTCGCGCAACGATCAGGTGGCGACCGATTTTCGGCTGTGGATGCGCGACACCATCGATGCACTCGACGCGGCGCTCGCCGGCTTCCAACGCGCGCTGGCCGACAAGGCGCTTGAGCACGCCGGCACGGTGATGCCGGGTCTCACACATATGCAGACCGCGCAGCCGGTGACTTTCGGTCATCATCTGCTCGCCTATGTCGAGATGGCGGCGCGCGACCGCGGTCGGTTTGCCGATGCGCGCAAGCGGCTCAATGAATCGCCGCTCGGCTCGGGCGCGCTGGCTGGCACCTCATTTCCGCTAGATCGCGACATGACCGCGAAAGCGCTCGGCTTCGATCGGCCTTCGGCGAATTCGCTCGATGCCGTGTCCGACCGCGACTTCGCCATTGAGACATTGGCCGCGGCGTCAATCGCGGCGGTGCATCTGTCGCGGCTCGCCGAGGAGATCGTGCTCTGGACTTCGCCGCTCACCGGCCTGGCCAGGCTGTCGGACAAGTTCACCACCGGCTCCTCAATGATGCCGCAGAAGCGCAATCCGGATGCGGCCGAGCTGGTGCGCGCCAAGACCGGCCGGGTCATCGGCGCGCTCAACGCGCTGCTGATCGTAATGAAGGGTTTGCCGCTCGCCTATGCCAAGGACATGCAGGAAGACAAAGAGGGTGCCATGGATGCGCTCGGCGCGCTCGCGCTGTCGATCGCTGCGATGACCGGCATGGTCGCCGATCTCGAGCCCGACACCGCGCGCATGAAGAAGGCGGCCGGCGAAGGTTACGCGACTGCCACCGATCTCGCCGACTGGCTGGTGCGCAGCTTGAAAATTCCGTTCCGCGACGCCCATCACATGACCGGCCGCATTGTGGCCAAGGCGGCGGAGGCAGGCGTGGCCTTGCACCGGCTGCCGTTGGCCGTCATGTGCGAGATCGAGCCGCGAATCGGCGAGGACGTGTTCAGCGTGCTCTCGGTCGATAAATCGGTGAAGAGCCGGGCAAGTTTTGGCGGAACGGCGCCCAAAAACGTGCGCTCGCAGGCGAAGAAATGGCTGCGTAAGCTGGAGAAAGAGAAATCTTGAAGTTTATCCAGCCAGGTTTGGCCTTGATTGCCTGGTTTGCTATGGTGACGCCATGAACCCTTTTCGTGACCGCCTGTTTCTTCGTCTCGCCCTGACGGCTGCGCTCGCCGCGTCGCTCGGCTTGGCGGCGTGCGGCCGCAAGGGTCCGCTTGATCCGCCGCCCGGTTCCTCGTTGGCGGGTGAACCGCAGCCAAGCATGCCCTCCCTGATCGCCACGCCCACAACGCCGATCGGCGGACAGGCGCCGGCGAAGGATGGCGAGGCGGGCATTGGGGCCGATGGCCGGCCGGTCGCGGCCAAGGGCGTGAAAAAACAAATCCCTCTCGACGTTCTACTCAACTGAGCGTGTGATGCACCACTTCGCTTATCGCGACGGCGTCTTGCACGCCGAGGCGGTTAGCCTCGACACGCTCGCAGAAGCGGTCGGGACGCCGTTCTATTGCTATTCGACCGCGACGCTGGAGCGCCATTACAAGGTGTTCGCCGGCGCCTTCGCCGACGTCGACGCGCTGGTCTGCTACGCCATGAAGGCGAATTCGAACCAGGCGGTGATCGCGACGCTCGCCAAGTTAGGGGCCGGCGCCGACGTGGTGTCGGAAGGCGAGCTGATGCGCGCGCGGCTCGCCGGCGTGCCGGCCGACAAGATCATGTTCTCCGGCATCGGCAAGACCGCGCGCGAGCTGGCGCTGGCGGTGGACGAGGGCATTCTCTGCATCAATGTGGAATCCGAACCGGAGCTCGAGCTGCTCTCGTCGATAGCCTCGTCCAAGAACAGGTCGGTGAATATTTCGGTGCGCGTCAATCCCGACGTCGATCCCAAGACCCATCATAAGATCGCCACCGGCAAGGCCGAAAATAAATTCGGAATTCCGATCAGCCGCGCGCGCGCGGTTTACGAGCAAGCGGCGAAGTTGCCGGGCCTCAAGGTGACCGGTGTCGACATGCATATCGGCAGCCAGATCGTCGATCTCGATCCGTTCGACAATGCGTTCAAGCTGTTGGCCGAATTCGTGCGCACGCTGCGCGGCGATGGGCACACGATTTCCCATGTCGATCTCGGCGGCGGCCTGGGCATTCCTTACGAGGACGACAATGAGCCGCCGCCGCATCCGGACGAATATGCCAAAATGGTCAAACGCGCGACGCGCGATCTCGGTTGCCGTCTGATCTTCGAGCCGGGCCGGCTGATCGTCGGCAATGCCGGCATCCTGGTGATGCGCGTGCTATTCGTGAAGCAAGGCGAGGCCAAGAATTTCGTGGTGGTCGATGCCGCGATGAACGACCTGATCCGTCCGACACTCTATGATGCTCATCATCAAGTCTGGCCGGTCGCCGAGCCGGGGAAGTCGGCGCGCCGGATCCGCGCCGACGTGGTTGGGCCGGTGTGCGAAAGCGGCGATTTCCTCGCCCTTAACCGTGATCTGCCGGAGCCTGCAAATGGCGCGCTGCTGGCCGTGATGACGGCAGGCGCTTACGGGGCGGTGCAGGCCGGTACCTACAATACACGGCCGCTGGTGCCGGAAGTGCTGGTCAAGGGCGCGGAATGGGCGGTCGTGCGTCCCCGCCTTGAAGTTGACCAATTAATTGCGCTCGATCGTGTGCCGGATTGGCTCAAGGCCTAGCAAGGCACGCATGGCCCGGGATTCGCCTGCGTGGTAGTTTGATCGACACAACAGATTCTCCTTAGCCCGGCGACGGAGCGGCTTTTGGACGGTTTGGACGAGCAGCCAAAGCAGCAGGCGAACCCGACGCGGGCCCTGCTGGCGCGGGCGCTCCAGCGCGCGCGCGGCAGCCTGTTGTGGGAGCGGCTGTGGCCGGCGCTGGCAACGCTGGCGACAGCGCTCGGTCTATTCCTCGCATTCTCCTGGGCCGGATTGTGGCTGGCGCTGCCGCCGATCGCGCACGCCGTTGTGTTTTTCCTATTTGCGGTGGTTATCGCCGTCGCAGCCGTACCGCTGGTCATGCTGCGCGTGCCGAGCGCCACCGACGGGTTGCGCCGGCTCGACCGTAGCAGCGGCGAGAGCCACCGCCCGGCCACCGCGGTTGCCGACGAGATCGCCGCCAACCAAAACGATCCGGTCGCGCAGGCGCTGTGGCGCGCCCATGTCGAGCGCGCGCTGTTGTCGGCACGCAAGCTCAAGGCCGGTTGGCCGTCACCGCGGTTGGCCATGCGCGATCCGATGGCGTTGCGCGCGCTGGTGCTCATATTGGCGTTCGCAAGTTTCTTCGCCGCCGGCGGCGAGCGCTGGAAGCGCGTCACCGCCGCCTTCGACTGGAGCGGCGTGGTAACGCCGGCGAATTTCCGTATCGATGCCTGGGTCACGCCACCGGTCTATACCGGCCGGCCGCCGGTCATGCTGCCGGGCCTGCGCCCCGGCGAAACCGCGCAGACAGCGACCACGGTCTCGGTGCCGGCCGGCAGCCAGCTTGTGGTGCGCTCCACCGGCCATGTGCGCTTCGATATCGTGCGCAAAGGCGGCATCGAGGACGCGCCGTCCGAGGCGCACGCGGCGTTGCCGGCAGGCAGTGAAGAGCGCCGCTTCGTTATCAAGGGCGACGGTGCGGCGGTGCTGCACGGCGTCGGCAGCAGCGATCTCGCCTGGAATTTCACCGCCATCCCCGACCGTGCGCCGACGATCGAATTGATCAAGGACCCTGAGCGGCAGGCACGCGGCTCGCTGCGGCTCGACTACCGGATGGAGGACGACTACGGCGTAGTCGAGGCGCATGCCGCGTTCGCACTCAAGGACGAAGACGCGACGGACGAAAAGCCGGCGCATCCACTCTACGGCCCGCCGGAATTTGTGCTCACGCTGCCGCAGGCGCGCACCCGCAGTGGCGCGGCGCAGACCACGCGCGATCTCACCGAGCATCCATGGGCCGGCGCCAGAGTCTCGATGACGCTGGTGGCGCGCGACGAGGCCGGCAACGAGGGCCGCAGCGAAGCAACCGACTTCCAGCTTCCGCAACGCATCTTCGTCAAGCCGGTGGCGCGCGCTTTGATCGAGCAGCGCCGCATTTTGGCGCTCGACGCGGAGGCCAAACCGCTGGTGCTGGCTGCGCTCGACACGCTCACTATCGCGCCGGAACGGTTCACGCCCGAGACCTCGGTGTTCCTCGGCTTGCGCGCGATCTACTTCCAACTCGCCAACGCCAAGAGTGACGATCAATTGCGCGAGGTGGTGGCGCGCATGTGGGACATGGCGACGCAGCTCGAGGACGGCAATGTCAGCCAAGCCGAACAGGCGTTGCGGCAGGCGCAGGAGAAATTGCGCCAGGCGCTCGAACGCGGCGACAATGACGAAGAACTGAAAAAGCTGATGGATCAATTGCGCGCCGCGATGGACAAGTATCTGCAAGCGCTGGCGGAAGAAATGAAGAAAAACCCGCAGCAGCTCACGCGCCCGCTCGACCGCAATACCCGCATGCTCAGCCAGCAGGATCTCAAGAGCATGCTCGACCGGCTGGAGAATCTGGCGCGCTCCGGCAACAAGGACGCCGCGCGCCAATTGCTCGACCAACTGCAGTCGATGCTTGAGAACCTGCAGATGGCGCGCCCCGGCGCGCAGGCCGGCGACGGCGACGACGACATGATGTCGGCGCTCGACGAGCTGGGCGACATGATCCGCAAGCAGCAGCAATTGCGTGACAAGACCTTCAAGCAGGGCCAGGACCAGCGGCGCGACCGCCAGCGCCAGCAGCGCGGCCAGGGCCAGCAGCAGCTGGGCGATCTTCGCCAGGATCAGCAGGGCCTGCGCGACCGGCTCAATAAGCTGCTCGATCAACTCAAGCAGCGCGGACTCGGCAATCCCGGCCAGCAGGGTCAGGACCAGAAGGGCGACAGCGATATGGATCAGCTCGGCAACGCCGGCGAAGCCATGGGAGAGGCGGAGGGCGAGCTCGGTCAGGGCGATGCCGACAGTGCGGTCGACAGCCAGGGCCGCGCGCTCGAAGCCATGCGCAAGGGCGCCCAGGGGTTGGCACAGCAGATGCAGCAAAACGGCATGGGCATGGGTCAGGGCCCCGGTCAGCCCGGCCGTAACGGCCGCCAGCGCGCACAACAGGATACCGATCCGCTCGGGCGGCCAATGCGCGGCCGTGAATATGGCGACGACGTTACCGTGAAAGTGCCTGGCGAGATCGATGTCCAGCGCGCGCGCCGTATCCTCGAAGAACTGCGCAAGCGTTTCGGCGAGAGCTCGCGCCCGCAACTCGAACTCGATTACATCGAGCGGCTGCTGAAGGATTTCTGATTTTTTACGGTGCGCTTGCGCCGCTACTTCGTTCCGGCGGCGGCGTCCTGCGCGCTTAAGAAGCGCACCATCACGTCGCTCGCCTCGGCTGGCGGCGCCGGGATCAGGCTGCGGAATTCCAGCCGTTCGCCGGGACCGAGAATGCTGCGCGGCGGCGGCATGGTCCAGGTGTAGACTTCCTGTCCGGTGGCGTTACGCGCGGCAAAGCGCAGACGTGGCACTTCGGTCGCCTTGCCGGCCTCGCTGATGATCGCGCCCTGCACGATTAAGATATCGGCGCCCTCCTGCGCCTCCTTGAAAATCTTGACGTCCGCGAATTTGAGGCCGCGCAGATTGACCGGCAGGCCGACGGCCGCGAACAGCGACGCGGTCTGTGGCAAATAGCGCACCACTTCGTTGCGCGCGCCGACCAGCGCCACGTTGAAAGCGACCAGCACGAGAATGACCGCGGTCCAGCGCGACGAACGGCGTGACTTCTTGCGGCGCATCTGCATCTGCAGGCGGCGGGCGTCGAAACTTTCGGCCTCTTCGGATTCGAACACGGCTTCGGCCGCCTCCGGCAGCGGCGCATGTTCGATCTGCGGTACCAGTGACGGCGCGTCGGCGATCGTGACCGGTTCAGATTCGCTCGCCTGCACCTCGGCCGGGGCGGGGACCGGGGGGGGCGGC
>DASRLF010000056.1:0-7978 GCA_035648555.1 Pseudolabrys sp. | reverse complement strand
CCATGCGACAGTGGGAAAAACGGCTCGATCCGGCGCATTTGGGCCTCGGACAGCAGAAACATATCAGTCATGGCGACACCTCCTTGCGCCGCCATTGAATCAAACGATCATCTGAGCCGCAAGATATTTAATGGGTCCTGACCCTAGATGAGGCTTAGCCAAAGCGCTGCTTACCGAATGAAAAGGAATGCCATGACCGCCGCCGTTTCCACAGGTGAGCGTGGATCGAGGAAGCCCTCGCCTAGTTCTGATTGCTACCTCGCTCGGCGTCCTGCTCGCGCAGATCGATACATCGGTGGTTAACCTCGCGCTGAAAAGCATCAGCGCCGACCTGCACGCCAGCGTCAGCGAAATGCAGTGGGTCATTGACTCCTACAACCTCATTTACGCCGGCCTGTTGCTGACCGGCGGAACGCTCGGCGATCTCTACGGTCGCCGCCGCCTGTTTGTCATCGGGATCGCGCTGTTTACCGTCGGCACGCTGATCTGCGCGCTCGCGCCCAATGCCGGACTATTGATTTTTGGGCGCATCGTCAGCGGCCTCGGCGCGGCCTTCGAGGTTCCGATGTCGCTGGTGCTGCTGGCGGAGGCCTACCCCGACCGCAAGGACCGCGCCCATGCCATGGGCATCTGGGCAAGCTGCAACGGACTCGCGTTCATTATCGGGCCGACTTTGGGCGGCTGGCTGGTCGACAGCATTGGCTGGCGCAGCATCTTTTACGTGATACTGCCAATTTGCGCGGCGGCCTTGGCGCTGACGTTTTACGCGGTGCAGGAAAGCGCCGATCCAAAGGGACGCAAGCTCGACCTGCCGGGCCAGGGCTTGGCGATTGTCGGTCTCGGCGCCTTTGCCCTTGCCGCCATCGAAGGAAGCCACTGGGGCTGGAGTTCGCCGTTGCTGTTGGGCATTGTCGTTACTGCGGTCGTCGCGCTGGCTTTGTTCGTCTGGGTCGAAGCGCGCACCGAGGGCCCGCTTTTGCCGCTTGCATTTCTGCGCCTTCCGGTTTTTTCGGCGACCCTCGCCGTTGCCGGATTCATGACCTTCGGCATGTACGCGCTGCTGTTCATCATGCCGCTCTATTTTCAGACCGTGCGCGGCGCCACTCCGTTCATGGCAGGCCTCGAACTGCTGCCAATGTCTGTGAGCTTCGTCATCGTCTCGCAACTTGGCGGGCATCTGAACAACCGGCTTGGGCCACGCGTTGTTATGACGGCCGGGATGGCGTGCATGGGCATGGGCGCGCTACTGCTGGCCTTCATCGGCGATACGACCAGCCTCGTTCTGATCGAATTGGCACTGGTCGTCGTCGGCATCGGGCTCGGGCTCAATACCGCGCCGGTCAACGGCGTCGCAGTGGCGGCGCTGCCGCCGAAGCGCTCAGGCACCGCGTCTGGCGTGGTCAATACCTCGCGGATGGTCGGTGCCACCCTTGGGGTCGCAATCCTAGGCACGGTGTTTGCCGCCTATGCCGGGCAAGACGCGGCGATGGGAGCGGGCTTTCTGCCCGGTTTGCGTGCGGCCATGAGCGGCGGCGCAGCGGTCGAATTGTTCGGCGCGATTATCGCGTTTGCGTTTATTCGGAATAACTCATTGCAAACAAAAGCCTAATCAGCCGCCGCGCCCCTCGCGAAAGGCCTGCGGCGTCATGCCGGTCTGCTTGCGGAAAAATCTCGTGAAGTGCGAGGGATCGGAAAACGCCAGATCGTAAGAGATCTCGTGGATCGGCTGGCCGGTGAACACTAGTTGACGCTTGGCTTCGGTCAGTACGCGCTGGCGGATCAGATGGCCCGCCGTCACGCCGGTCGCGCGTTTGACGTGGTCATTGAGCCGGTCGGCGGTCATCGCCAGTTTCCCGGCGTAGAAGCTGATCAGCCGCTCTTTACGGAAATGCTCATCGAGCAGCCGGCGCAGTTCTTCGACTCGGGCGTCGGCGCGTGTCAGCGTCACCGTTCCGCTGCGCGCGCGGCTAACCGCCAACCGCACCACCTCGATGGCAATAAGCGCCAGCAGCCCGCGCATGGCGAGGCGATAGCCTTCGCGCGCCAGCGAGGCTTCCTCGTTGAGGTCGGCGCACAACGCGGCCAGACGCTTGGTTTCGGCCGCACCAGCCAGCGGCACCAGCGGATCGGCCGCCAGCGCTTTAAGCCTGGCCAGCGCCTCGCCGGATTGATCGCCGAGCGCGTCGGTGACGTCCTCGGTGAAGCTCACCACCCATCCATCGGTAACCTGCGGCGTAAAGCGGAAGCCGTGCGCGGTGGTGGCCGGCACCAGGATAGCGGCCGGCGCCGCAAACGGCACCGTCGCGGTCTCAAAGCTCATCTCGCCGCCGCCCTTTTCTATGAGAAGAATTTGAAAGAGGTTGCGGTGACGATGCGCGCGGATCGTCCAGTCGTGGATCGAGGAGCGCGACGCGATGGTTTCGATATGGATGAAGTCGAATGCCGAGTCGTCCGGCGGATCGCCGTACAGATGAAACAGCGGGAGCGTGGACGCAGCCATGGCGCTTCAGCATAAGCGAGGCCGTGCCTTCCGCCAACGCAATCGAAGGGGCATAAACGAAAAGCCCCGCCACGTGGCGGGGCTTCCGTTCGTTGTGTTGCAGGGCGTTAGCGGTTCTGGCCCTGCTGTCCGCCCTGGCGGTCCTGCTGGCCACCTTGCTGCTGCTGGCCGGGCTTCTGCCCGCCACCTTGCTGCTGACCGCCCTGTTGCTGGCCACCTTGCTGCTGTTGGCCCGGCTTCTGGTTTGGGTTTTGATTCTGATTTTGACTCATTCCGTATTCCTCCAACGTTATTAGCTTTGGCGCACGAAGATTACCTTCGGCATTCTCCGGCCAACAAAACAACGTCTCGTGAATTGTTTCGTTCCGATTGTAACGGCATGCGGGAACCACATGTTCCGTCGAGAGTTCCATTCCCAACGTATCAAGAAGGGGCTACCGTCATGGGACGCTATCTATTGCTTTGGCTGCTGGGGATTCCGCTTCCGATCCTGGTGCTGATTTGGATTTTCGGCGGGCTCCACTAATGTGCGTCGCGGAACGGCTGCGTCAAAAGACGCACGATCCGTGATTCGTTGATCTCGCGGAAAATCGGCAAGCCGATTGTCATCGCCTGTTCGCCGGATGCCGGTTCGGCGCGATACGTGCCGAACAGGCGATCCCACCACGGCAAATTGAATCCGAAATTGCTGTCTGTCTCCGCGCGCTCGATCGAGTGATGCACCTGATGCATCTGCGGCGTCACCACGATCCAGCGCACGATCGGCTCGAGCCGCGGCGGCAGCGCCACGTTGCTGTGGTTAAACATCGAAGTGGCATTGAGCAGCACTTCAAAGATCAGCACGGCAAGCGCTGGCACGCCGAGCGCGACCACCGCCGCCATCTTGATCGCGAGCGACAGCAGGATTTCCAATGGGTGGAAACGCACGCCGGTGCTCACATCGATATCGAGATCGGCGTGATGCATGCGGTGCAGCCGCCACAACATCGGCACGTGGTGGAAAACGACGTGCTGAACATAGATCACCAGATCGAGCGCGACCACTCCCACGACGACAGCCGCCCAGCCCGGCAACCCCAGCAGCGATAACAGTCCCCAGCCGTGCTCGGCCACGATCAGCGCTACGCCAACGGCGGCCGTCGGCACCAGCAGCCGCACCGCCACGATGTCGATCGCCAGAATCCCAAGATTGCCCGGCCAGCGCGACCGCCGCCCTGCATTGAGCCGCCGACGCGGGGCCAGCCGTTCCCAAAGCACCAGCAGCGCGAAAATCGCGGCTGCGCCGCCGGCCCGGACGATGATTTCGAGGCTGGGGGGCATGAGCCTTTCCTTACACCTCAGGAGCACTGGCCCGACTTAATAACACGCCCCGCAGCGAGCGTTGCCGCTCCCGCCATGCCCTGTTACTCCTTGTGTCAACGAAGCAATGGCCGTCGGCCGGGCGGCCCCCGCGAAAGGCTATGAGCTTAGCGCATGGAATTCTTTCTCCAGCAGCTCATCAACGGCATCACCCTCGGCTCGATCTACGGCCTGATCGCCATTGGTTACACCATGGTGTTCGGCATCATCGGCATGGTGAACTTCGCCCATGGCGATGTGTTCATGGTCTCGGCCTTCATCGCGCTAATCGCCTTTTTGATTCTGACGACCTGGCTTGGCATTTCCTCTATCGCGCTGGCGTTGTTCATCGTGCTGATCGTGGCGATGCTGTTCACCTCTCTGGTCAATTGGACCATCGAGCGTGTCGCCTACCGGCCACTGCGCGGCTCGTTCCGCCTGGCGCCGCTGATCTCGGCGATCGGCATGTCGATTTTTCTGTCGAACTTCGTGCAAGTCTCTCAGGGCCCGCGCAACAAGCCGATCCCGCCAATGGTGCAGGGTGAATTCGTGCTGCTCAACAGCAACAACTTCGAAGTCACGCTGTCGTACAAGCAGCTCATCATCTGGGGCGTCACCGCCGTACTGCTTGTGGCGTTCTGGTATCTGGTGGCCAAGACCAGACTCGGCCGCGCGCAACGCGCCTGCGAGCAGGACCAGAAAATGGCGGCGCTGGTCGGCGTCAATGTCGACCAGACCATCTCCATGACCTTCGTGATCGCCGCAGCGCTCGCCGCCGTCGCCGGCACCCTGTACCTGATGCATTATGGCGTGGTGAGTTTTTCCGACGGCTTCGTACCGGGCGTGAAGGCGTTCACCGCCGCCGTCTTGGGCGGCATCGGCTCGCTGCCGGGCGCGGTGATCGGCGGCATCCTGATCGGCCTGATCGAGACTTTCTGGTCGGCGTATTTTTCAATCGACTACAAGGACGTCGCCGCCTTTTCGGTGCTGGCCGTCACGCTGATCTTCCTGCCGCAGGGCCTGTTCGGCCGGCCGGATGTCGAGAAGGTATGAGATGAGCGAGGGCGTGCCAGAAAAGCGCGGCGACTTGGCCCGCGCGCTGCGCGACGCCGGCATCACCGCCCTGCTCGCCTTCGGTCTGTTCCTGCCGTTGATCGGCTTTCAGACGATCACGGATATTCGCAACAATCTGATCCTGACCACGCGCTGGCCACTGCTGTTCGCCATCGTCGCCGTGGTTGGTGCCGGCCGGCTGGTTTATTCGCTGGTGCTCGAGCCGTGGCTCCGGCAGCGCACGATGCGGCGGGTGACAGTAGCGCCGTCGTCATGGCGCGCCGCCGTCGGCAAATGGTTCACGCCCTTCGCGATCGGCTTCGTCATCGTCTATCCAGTCATCATTGTCGCGCTCAACGGATTTGGCGGCGCGGTGAAATGGATCGACAATTTCGGCATCCAGATTCTGATCTACGTGATGCTCGGCTGGGGTCTCAACATCGTGGTCGGCCTCGCCGGTCTGCTCGACCTCGGTTATGTCGCATTCTACGCCGTCGGCGCCTATTCCTACGCGCTACTCGCCAAAACCCTCGGCTTCTCGTTCTGGCTGCTGCTACCGCTCGCCGGTATTTTGTCGTCGTTCTGGGGCATCCTGCTCGGCTTTCCGGTGCTGCGCTTGCGCGGCGACTATCTCGCCATCGTCACGCTGGCGTTCGGCGAGATCATTCGTATCGTCATTATCAATTGGGTCGACCTCACCAACGGCTATGCCGGCATTACCGGCATTCCGCGCCCGACTCTTTTCGGTATTCCATTCACCGCCAATGATGACGGCTTCGCCGCCGTGTTCGGCCTGGAATTCTCGCCGATCTACCGGGTGATCTTTCTCTATTACATCATCCTGGCACTGGCTCTGCTCACCGCCTTCGTCACCGTGCGGTTGCGCCGGCTCCCGGTCGGCCGCGCCTGGGAGGCGCTGCGCGAGGACGAGATCGCCTGCCGCTCGCTCGGCATCAACACCACCAACACCAAGCTCACCGCTTTCGCGATGGGCGCGATGTTTGCAGGCTTTGCCGGCTCTTTCTTCGCCACGCGGCAAGGCTTCATCTCGCCGGAGTCCTTCACCTTCCTGGAATCGGCCACCATTTTGTCGATCGTGGTGCTCGGCGGCATGGGCAGCCAGATTGGCGTTGCCATCGCAGCCATCGTGATGATCGGCGGCACCGAGATCATGCGCGAACTCGATTTCCTCAAACAGATATTCGGTCCCACCTTCGACCCGACGCAGTATCGCATGCTGCTGTTCGGCTTCGCCATGGTGCTGATCATGATCTGGCGGCCGCGCGGCTTGATTTCGACGCGCGAGCCCTCGGTATTTTTGAAAGAGCGCAAGAGCATTTCCGCCGACTTGATCGGGGAAGGTCACGGTTAATGACGGCAGGCTCCGATACCTTGCTGCGTGTCGAGCATCTGACCATGCGCTTCGGCGGCCTGGTCGCAGTCGACGACTTATCGTTTGAAGCGCGGCAGGGCGATATCACCGCGCTGATCGGGCCGAACGGCGCCGGTAAGACCACGGTGTTCAATTGCATCACCGGATTTTACAAGCCGAGCGAGGGCCGCTTGGGACTACGCCACGGCGACGCATCCGCGTGGGGCGGGTTGGAAACGCTCACCGGCAGCGGCAAGCGCCGTCTCGCGCGCGCGGACGGCACGCTCTACCAGCTCGAGCGCATGCCGGAATTTCTGGTCACACAGCAGGCGCGCGTCGCCCGTACGTTTCAGAACATTCGCCTGTTCCCGGGCATGACGGCGCTGGAAAATCTGCTGGTCGCCCAGCACAACCGGCTGATGCTTGCCTCCGGCTACACGCTCTTGGGAATTTTCGGCGTTCCCTCCTACGCCGCCGCCGAACGCGCGGCGATCGACAAGGCACGCGGCTGGCTCGAGCGCGTCGGGCTTTTGGAGCGCGCCGACGATCCGGCCGGCGATCTGCCCTACGGTGCGCAGCGGCGGCTGGAAATCGCGCGCGCCATGTGCACCGACCCGCTGCTGCTCTGTCTCGACGAGCCGGCCGCCGGCCTCAATCCGCGCGAAAGCGCCGAGCTCAACGCACTGCTACGCACAATCCGCGACGAGTACGCGATCTCCATTTTGCTTATCGAGCACGACATGTCAGTGGTGATGGAGATTTCCGACCACGTTGTCGTGCTCGACTATGGCGTCAAGATCGCTGACGGCGCGCCGAATGCAGTGCGTGACGATCCTAAGGTGATCGCTGCCTATCTGGGCGTCGCCGACGAGGACGTGGCCAAAGCCGAAGCGGAGGTCGGGCTATGACCGCCCTGCTCTCCGTGCGCGGCGTGAAGACGTTCTACGGCCGCGTGATGGCGCTCAAGGGCGTCGACCTCGACATAAACGATGGCGAGATCGTCACGTTGATCGGCGCCAACGGCGCCGGAAAATCCACGCTGATGATGACGATCTGCGGCAATCCGCGCGCGCGCGAAGGGGCGATCACCTTCGCCGGGCGCGACATTACACGTATGCCCACGCACGAAATCGCACGCCTCAAATTGGCGCAGGCGCCGGAGGGCCGTCGCATCTTTTCGCGCATGACGGTGCTGGAAAACCTGCAAATGGGTGCGACCACCGCCGACCCGTCCACGTTCGAGCACGATCTGGAACGCGTGCTGACGCTTTTTCCGCGCCTTAAACAGCGTATCGGCCAGCGCGGCGGCACGCTGTCGGGCGGCGAACAACAAATGCTGGCGATCGCGCGCGCGCTGATGGCGCGGCCGCGGCTGCTGCTGCTTGACGAGCCCTCGCTCGGCCTCGCCCCGCTGATCGTGCGACAGATTTTCGACGCCATCAGAACGCTCAACAAGCAAGACGGCCTCACAGTGTTCCTGGTCGAGCAAAATGCCTTCCACGCGCTCAAGCTTGCTCACCGCGGCTATGTCATGGTCAACGGGCTGATCACGCTCAGCGGCACCGGCCGCGAGCTGCTGCAACGCCCCGAAATCAAGTCCGCCTACCTCGAAGGCGGCCGTCAGCAGGTCGAGCCATCATGAATTTCTCGATCCCCGAAATCCTCTACGAGGAAGGCTCGTTCGGCGTTTTCGTCCTGGTCACTGTCGTTCTGGG
>DASRLF010000055.1:0-40419 GCA_035648555.1 Pseudolabrys sp. | reverse complement strand
GGCGTAACAGCTTCACCGCCGCTTCCGCCGTGCCGCCGGTGGCGATCAGGTCGTCCACCAGCACCACGCGCTCGCCTTCGACCAGCGCGTCGGCGTGCATCTCGATCATGTCCTCGCCGTATTCCAGCGCGTAGGCGACGCTTACTCTTTTGTGGGGAAGCTTGCCCTTCTTACGGATCGGTACGAAGCCGGCCGAGACCTGGTGCGCCACCGCGCCGCCCAAGATGAAGCCGCGCGCCTCGATGCCGGCGACCTTGTCGATCTTCATGCCGGCCCAGGGCTGCACCAGTTCGTCCACCGCGCGGCGGAACGCGCGCGCGTCGCCGAGCAGCGTGGTGATGTCGCGGAACATGATGCCCGGCTTGGGATAGTCGGGGATCGAACGGATCGCTTCGCGCAGGTCGGTTTGGAAGATGTTCATCGCGGTGACTATTTCCTCATGCGCTCGACGAAGGTCTGACCGCCCTTCATCTTGTCGGCCGGCGGACATTCGACGATCTGCACGACCACGGCCTCGGCCGGCACGTTGCAATTCTTCATCACCGCCTGCGTGATGTCGTACATTAGCGCTTTCTTGGTCTTTTCGCTGCGGCCGGCAACAAGATTGACGGTGATTTCAGGCATTCGATCCTCCTGCTGGTGTCCTAAAGAAGCGCGCGCGGCCAAAATGTTCAAGTCCCGGCGGGCGCCAAGGACACTAACGGGCGCCGAGCACTCGGCCCGCCACCGCGTCGAGTTTGGCGACCAGCGCGGAATCGCGCGCCTCGGGCGCGGTGATGAGCGCCGAATCGAGCGCGCGGTCCGACCCGATCGGACACGGCTCGTGCTCGTGCGGAAAATCGCGCGCCAGCCGCGCCACCAACGTTTGCGCGCGCTTGGCGTTCTCCAGCAGCACCTTGATGATGTCCTGCACGGTGACCGCGTCATGGTCCGGATGCCAGCAGTCGAAGTCGGTCACCATGGCGACGGTGGCGTAGCAAATCTCCGCCTCGCGCGCGAGCTTGGCCTCCGGCATGTTGGTCATGCCGATCACCGAATAGCCGAGCTGCTTGTAGGTGAGGCTCTCCGCCAGCGTCGAGAACTGCGGACCTTCCATGCACACATAGGTGCCGCCGAATTTCGGCTCGATGCCTTCCAGTAAGGCGGCCTCGCCGAGCCGCGCGCGCAGGCGCGGTGAGACCGGATGCGCCATCGAGACATGCGCCACCAGTCCTTTGCCGAAGAACGAGCTCTCGCGTCGGTAGGTGCGGTCGACGAACTGGTCGACCAGAACAAACGTGCCCGGCGGCAGTTCCTCCTTGAACGAGCCGCAGGCCGACAGCGACACCAGATCGGTGACACCGGCGCGCTTCAAGACGTCGATATTGGCACGGTAGTTGATATCGGAGGGCGACAGCCGGTGGCCCTTGTCGTGGCGCGACAGGAACACCACCGGCAGGCCTCCGATGTCACCGATGCGCAAGGCCGCTGACGGCTCGCCCCACGGACTCGGGATGCGCTGCTCGCGCACGTTTTGCAGGCCCGGCAGATCGTAGATGCCGCTGCCGCCGATAATGCCGAGCACTGATTTGGTCATGCGTCCACTCTGTCATTGCCGGGCTTGACCCGGCAATCCATGAAGCGATGAAACAATTTGGACAGCCGAATGGATGCCCGGGTCAAGCCCGGGCATAACGAAGAAGTTCAGTGCACCGCCGACCACACCTTCTTCTTGGTGAAATACAGCAGCCCTGACAGCACGATCAGGAAGATCATCACCTGGAAGCCGGTGCGCTTGCGCTGCACCAGCTTGGGCTCGGCCGCCCACATCAGGAAGGCCGCGGCGTCTTTGCTGTATTGCGCAACGGTTTCCGGCGTGCCGTCGTCGTATTTCACCTGCCCGTCCTGCAGCGGCTGCGGCATCGCGGTGTTATGGCCGGGGAAATATTCGTTGTAATGGCCGTTATCCGGCAGCTTGAAGTCCTTCGGCGGGTCCTTGTAGCCGCTGACATAGGCGGCGATGTAGTCCGGCCCCTGCTCCTGATACTGCGTGAAGGCATCGAAGATGAACCAGGGGAAGCCGCGGCTGTAGCTACGCGCCTTGGCCAGCGTCGACATATCGGGCGGCGCGACACCGTGGGTCGCGGCCGCGGCCAGCGCGTTCGGAAACGGCGCCGGGAAATGGTCAGCCAGTCGGCCCGATCGCTCGGTCGGCTGGCCTTTGTCGTCGATGTCCTGGATCTTGTAGTCGGCCGCCACCGCCTCGGCCTGGCCTTCCGAAAATCCGGGACCTCCCGGATCGGCGAGATTGCCGAAGGTAAGCATGTCCATCGAATGGCAGTTGGCGCAGACCTCTTTGAAGATTTTGAAGCCGCGCTGGAGTTGAGCCTCGTCGTATTTGCCGAACGGGCCGGCGAAGGACCATTTCAGCCGCGGCGGCGGCGGCGGCGGCGCGGCCTCCTGCGCCGAGGCCGGCAGCGCCAGCGCAACCAGGGAGCCGGCAAGGGCAAGGGAGACGATCGTGTGCTGAATTTTCATGGCTGTTCCGCTTACGCCTTGGCGCCCAGCACCGATTCCGAAATCGAATTCGGCAGCGGTTTTGTCTTCTCGAAGATGCCAAGCAGCGGCAGCACGATCAGGAAGAAGGCGAAGTAGTAGAACGTGAAGATGCGCGAGAGGATGACATAGATGCCTTCCGGCGGCTTGGAGCCGAGCCAGCCTAAGCCCACCGCCGCGATCACGAACAGCCAGAAGAACTGCCGGAACAGCGGACGGTAGCGCGCCGAGCGCACCTTCGAGGTGTCGAGCCAGGGCAGGAAAGCGAGGATGCCGATCGAGCCGAACAGCGCGCAAACTCCAAGCAGCTTGTTCGGGATCGAACGCAGGATGGCGTAGAACGGCAGGTAATACCATTCCGGCACGATCTCTGCCGGCGTCACCGCCGGATTGGCCGGGATGTAGTTGTCGGCGTGTCCGAGGTAATTCGGGATGTAGAACACGAACCAGGCAAACAGGATGCAGTAGCAAACGATCAGGAAGCCGTCCTTGACCGTCGCATAGGGCGTGAACGGCACCGTGTCCTTGTCCGACTTCGGCTCGATGCCTGTCGGATTGTTCTGACCCGACACGTGCAGCGCCCAGACGTGCAGTACCACCACGCCGGCGATCACGAACGGCAGCAGGTAGTGCAGCGAGTAGAACCGGTTCAACGTCGGATTGCCGACCGCGTAGCCGCCCCACAGCCAGGTGACGATGGTGTCGCCGACGCCGGGGATGGCGGAGAACAGATTGGTGATCACGGTCGCCGCCCAGAAGCTCATCTGGCCCCAGACCAGCACGTAGCCCATGAAGCCGGTCGCCATCATCAACAAATAGAGGATGACGCCGAGGATCCACAGCACCTCGCGCGGCTCCTTGTATGAGCCGTAGTACAGGCCGCGGAACATATGGATGTAGACCGCCAGGAAGAACATCGCGGCGCCGTTGGCGTGCAGATAGCGCAGCAGCCAGCCGAAATTGACGTCGCGCATGATGCCTTCGACCGACTTGAAGGCGAGGTCGACATGCGGCGTGTAATGCATCGCCAGCACGATGCCGGTGATAATTTGCACGCCGAGCATGAAGGACAGGATGCCGCCGAAGGTCCACCAATAGTTCAGGTTCCGCGGCGTCGGATAAGCGACGAACGAGGAATGAATCAGGCCGCCGATCGGCAACCGCTTCTCGAACCATTGCAGAACTGCGTTCTGCGGCTGGTAGGTCGAATTTCCGCTCATAGTCGAACCTTAAATGCGCTCAGCCGATCTGAATCTTGGTGTCGGAAACGAATTTGTACGGCGGCAGGTAGAGATTCTTCGGCGCCGGACCTTTTCGGATGCGGCCGGCGGTGTCGTATTGCGAACCGTGGCAGGGGCAGAACCAGCCGTCATATTCGCCCTGGTGGGCGAGCGGGATGCAGCCGAGATGGGTGCAGATGCCGATCACGACCAGCCATTGGTCGTGCCCCTTCTTGACGCGCTCTGAGTCCGGCTCGGGATCGGGCAGACTGGCGACGTCGACCTTCTGCGCTTCCTCGATCTCCTTCTTGGTGCGATGGAATATGAAGATCGGCTTCGAGCGCCAGAACACCTTGACGATCTGCCCGTCGGCGATCGGCGCCAGGTCGATTTCGACCGCAGCGCCGGCCGCGATGGTCGAGGCGTCCGGGTTCATTTGCGCGATCAGCGGCACCAGGGCGGCAGCGGCGCCCACCGCGCCGACGGCGCCGGTGGCAATGTAGAGAAAGTCGCGGCGCGAATGCTCCGCCGAAGACACGGTTGTCACTTCTAAAACCCTCTCCCCCGGCTGGCTTAGTTATCCGCCCGCGGCTGGAGCCTGGGACCGAAGTCCCGCGGCGGCGGGGCGGACCGCGTGCGGCAATCCTGGGAAAGGCAGGACGGCGCGGCGGCGGCGTTTTATTGGCACCCTTGCGGTTATAGCGCAAGCCCGCTATCGGCCCAGTTCCCATGTGTTGCATAAGTCGTTCGTCTAGAGCGATTTAACCCGGGCCACCGGGGAAAAAACCGACAGGCCGGCCGATGCGGATCGCCCTCTATGAGCCCGACATTCCCCAGAACACCGGAACGATTCTGCGGCTCTGCGTCTGTCTGGGGATCGAGGCTCATATCATTGAGCCGGCCGGATTCCCGGTCACTGACCGCGCCTTCCGCCGCGCCGGCATGGATTATCTCGACCGCGTCGCCATTGCCCGCCACGCCTCATTCCAGGCCTTCGAGGACTGGCGGGCGGCCGAGCGGCTCGGCCTGGTGCTGCTGACCACAAGCGCCACGCGCTCTTATCTCGAGCACGCCTTCAAGGACGATCAGGTCGTATTGTTCGGCCGCGAAAGCGCCGGCGTGCCGGAAACCGTACATAAGGCGGCCGACGCCCGCTTACGGATTCCAATCGCCGAGGGCCTGCGCTCGCTCAATGTGGCGATGGCCGTCGCACTGGTGGCCGGCGAGGCGCTAAGGCAGACGGGAAGCTTCCCGCGATGATAAAAACGCCGCTATGACCCGCTTGAGCCAGTTGGCGCTTGCCGCCCTGCCTGAGCTCGCATTGAGTACCGGCACCGCCGATGCCGCGCGCCCGCTGCTCAGCGAATTGTTGGCGCGCCCGCCCGCCGCCGGCCAGCCCGCGATGTCGGCGCTGGCGCTGGGAGCCTGCCTGCGTCAGGCGCTCGAACTCGACCGCACCGGCGTAGCGATCAATACCGAGATCGCGGCCATCGACCGGTCCGCCGCCCAAGGCGTGTTCCGGCAGAACCAGATCAACGCCGAACTGCCGGTGCTCGGCGACTATGACCAGCCGGGGCTGAAAGATTTCCAGGGCCGGCTGATCCGCCACGAGCAACCGGCGAAAAAATTCCGAGCCGATTTCCCGCTCTACAAGCAAAAACAAAAGGTCTATGACGCCGCGGTCGCCGACTTCGATCACGATTGCGCGCAGGGCTTTGCGGCCTCCGACCTCGCCGCGGCCAAAGCCAAACTCGGAATCAAGTGATGGACGGACCAACCATCGAAGCCCGCAAGACCCGCGCGCGCGCCTGGTTCGAGGCGCTGCGCGACGATATCTGCGGAGGCCTTGAGGCGCTGGAAGATGCCCTGCCCGCGAACGCCCCGCTTGGCGGCAAACTGGCCGGCCGCTTCGTGCGCACGCCGTGGCAGCGCACCGACCAAACCGGCGCGGCGGGAGGCGGCGGCACGATGGCGCTGATGCGTGGCCGTGTGTTCGAGAAAGTCGGCGTGCATTGCTCGACCGTGCATGGTGAGTTTGCGCCGGAATTCCGCAAGGAAATCCCCGGCGCCACCGAGGATCCGCGTTTCTGGGCTTCCGGCATTTCCGTCATTGCGCATCCGCACAATCCGCACGTGCCGGCCGTGCATATGAACACGAGATTTGTCGTGACATCGAAATCCTGGTTCGGCGGCGGCGCGGACCTCACGCCGGTGCTCGACAGGCGCCGCACGCAAGACGACCCCGACAGCATCGCCTTCCACGCCGCGATGAAAGCGGCATGCGAGGCACATCGAAACGTCGCGCCTTACGACAAATATAACAAATGGTGCGACGATTATTTCTTGCTCAAGCACCGCAATGAGATGCGCGGTATCGGCGGAATTTTCTACGACTATCTGGAAAGCGATTGGGACGCCACCTTTGCCTTCACGCAAGACGTCGGCCGCGCGTTCCTGGGTGTCTATCCAGACCTGGTGCGGAAAAATTTCGCGACGCCGTGGAGTGAGACCGAGCGCGAACAACAGTTGATCCGCCGCGGCCGCTACGTCGAATTCAATTTGCTCTACGACCGCGGTACGATTTTCGGCCTCAAGACTGGTGGTAATGTGGAGTCGATTTTGTCGTCCATGCCGCCGGTGGTGAAGTGGCCGTAATTTAAAAACTACTTCAACGCTCCAAAGACCAAAAACACACCGCCGATCAGCACCACCGCATCGAGAATCGCGGTGTGGAAATGCACCGGCATGCGCTCGACGAAGGCCTTGGCCAGGAACGCGCCCGGTAGCGCGATAATCCCGATCAGCAGCGCGAAGGCCGCGACTTGCACGGTGATCACGCCGGCCAGTCCGAACACGGAAATCTTCACGACGCCGATCACGATCGACATCGCCGCATCGGTGGCAACGACTGCGGCGCCTTCCAGCCCCGCCGCCATCAGCAGCGACAGCATAATCACGCCCGAGCCCGCCGTGCCGCCGACCACCACGCCATAGCCGACAGCGCCGAGAGCATAACCGCGATCGCCGATCTTGACGCCGTGATATTTCAGCAGCCGCCGGAACGGCACGCTGAGAATGAGCATCGAACCGATGACCAGCGCGGCGCCGGCGCTGGACAGCTTGGTGTAACCCCAGGCGCCAAGCACGCAGGTCGGCACCGCCGCGGCAAGCCCGATGCCGGCCCGCCGCCAATCGACATATTTCAAGAATGCCGTCATGCGGCTCGAATTGGAAAACAGCGCCGAGATCGCGATGATCGGCACCACCGCCTCGGCACCGACCAGCGGCACCAGGATCAAGGGCATCAGCGCGCCGGTGCCATAGCCCGACACGCCGCCAAGCACGGACGCCAACAGCGCGACGCCCGCAACCAGCGCGAGCTGCCAAAACGAGATGTCGGTGAAGCCGGAAAGAATCGACATGGTGCGCCGTTATAGCGGGAAACTAACCAAGTCGCTGCTGCGCCGCTGTCGCAATCGCATCGAGCGCCGGTGCGTCGCTGGGAAACTCCGCCGCGATCCACGCCTCTTCCGCTGCTTTCAATACCGCGCCGAGCCCCGGACCCTTTTTGACACCGCGCTCGATGAAGTCCGCCGCCTTGAGCGGAAATACCGGCATGGTCCAGCGCTCCGGCAGCGCGACCAGCGCGCGCCAGTTCTCGTCATGGGCCGAGCCTTGCGAGCGTGCCCAGGCCAGCAGCACGCGGTCGGTGTAGCGCTCGCCCTTGAGCCGGTAGAACAGCGCGCGCGCGGCATGCTCGCCGGCCGCCGGTACGATCTGCCGCCAGCCCTCGGCCATCGAGGCGAGCCGCTCGTGTTCATTGTTGGTCAGCCGCAGCTTTTGCCAGAGCCGTTCGGCGTCCTCAGCCACCGCGAGCGCGAGCGCGCCCAGCCGGCGTGCCGGATCGGCCGCTAGACCCGCCGCTGCTTCCACCTTGGCCAGGTTCTCGAAGGCACCGAGATAGGCGACGCCGCCGAGCACGCGCAGCAACAGCCCGCTATCGGCCATCGAGATCAGCGTCGGCACAGCATGCGCCGCCACCACCAGCTTCATCAACTCCATGCGCACGCGCTCGCGCGACAGCTGATCGAGCCCCGAACGCCCCGCGATGCAGGCAGCGATGCCCTCGGTGTAAGGGTGATCGCTGGTGCCGTAGGCGGCGTGAAAACGAAAGAAGCGCAGGATGCGCAGGTAATCTTCCGCGATGCGCTTTGCCGGGTCGCCGATGAAGCGCACGCGGCGTTCTTCAAGATCTGCAAGCCCGCCGGCATAGTCGTAGACCGCGCCCTCGCGCGTGACTGAGAGCGCATTGATGGTGAAATCGCGGCGCTCGGCGTCGACCTTCCAGTCGCGGCCGAAGGCGACCTTGGCGTGGCGGCCGTCGGTCTCGATGTCCTTGCGCAGCGTGGTCACCTCGAACGGCTGCTTGTCGATGACCACCGTAACGGTGCCGTGCTCGATGCCGGTCGGCACCGGCTTGAAGCCGGCGGCGGTGACGCGCTTGACCACCTTGTCCGGCACCGCCGTGGTGGCGACGTCGACTTCCGCGACCGGCAAACCGAGCAATTCGTTGCGTACCGCGCCGCCGACCGCGCGCGCTTCCTCGCCGTCGCGGTCGAGCACTTCCAGCAAACGCGGCAGTGCGCCACCGGTCAGCCAGGCCGCGCCGCAGAGCGAGCGCGAGGTTGCGCCGGCCGTCATCTGTTTTGCCCCGGCACGAATTTTCCGTTATCAATATGCGCCGGCACGTAGGTCGATCCGGGATCGGCGCCGGTGAATTCCGCGAAATAGACGAAGCTGCCGACCACCAGCACAAGCGCCGCAATCGCGAGCCAGACGATGCGCGACACCGGCCAGGAATCCGGGTGCAGCACGCCGGCTTTGGTTGCCCACAGGAACACGACGTAAAGCACGAACGGCGTGACGAACAGAGCGAGTTCGGTAAAGACCGGGCGGATCATCGATAAATCCGTTCGTGCAGATTGCGCAGGATACCAGCGGTGACGCCCCAAATGTAGCGCTCACCGAAAGTGATAGCGTAATAATGCCGCGTCATGCCCTCCCAGTCGCGAGAATGACGCTGCACGTTAGCCTGATCCATCAGGAAAGCGAGCGGCACCTCGAACGTGGCGTCGACTTCGGCCGTGTTGAGCTTGAGCGTGAAGCCCGGCTTGATGCGCGCGATCAGCGGCACGATGCGGTAGCCGAGCGTGGTCATGTACAGATCAAGATAGCCGAGCGGCTCGGCAGCCGAACGGGTAAGGCCGATTTCCTCTTCGGTCTCGCGCAGCGCCGCGGCCATCGGGTCGGCGTCGGCCTTTTCGATCTTGCCGCCGGGAAACGAAATCTGGCCGGGATGATTGGGCAGATGCTGCGCGCGCTGCGTAAGCAGCACCGTCGGCTCGGGATAATCGATAATCGGCACCAGCACCGCTGCCGGGCGGATCGGCCGCACCTCGGCGATTTTTTTCATCACCGGGTCGGCATCGTGGTCGCCGCGCGCCGGCGTGACGTTCGGATCGTCGATCGCCGCCGGCACGTCGAGCGTGAGCCGTGCGTGGGCGCGCGCAAAAAATTCCGCCGCCGATAGCTTCGCCACCGCATCCATCAAGCAAACTCCCGCACCGCGCTGGCTTCCGCCATCACGAAGAACTCACCGCCCGAGGCGATGCCGAACATCGGTTTGCCTTCGACCACGCGCTCCTCGCCGAGCTCGACCAGGTCGTAAAACAGCGCGCGCGTCACCTTGGCCCACAGCTCGCTGCGGACATGCAGATAGGGGCGCAAGCCCCCGGTCGCCTCCGGCTCGAAGCGCAACGCTTGACCCGGACCGGCATCGACCCAGTCGTCGACATTCGTCCGAAACCTCAGAACGTGCGCGGCTGGAACATCGGGAAGAACATCTTGCTCTGGTCCGACAAGCTTGAGCTCTACGGCGAGAAAGGGCACGTCTTCGACCACTATGCCCACCTTCTCCACCGGCGTGACCAGGAAGTATTTGTCGCCCTCGCGCTTCAAGACGGTCGAGAAAAGCCTGACCAATGCCGGCCGTCCGATCGGAGTCTTCTGGTAAAACCATGTTCCATCAGCGGAAATCCGCATATCGATATCGCCGCAAAACGGCGGATTCCATAGGTGAATGGGCGGCAATCCCTTTTCGCGGGGCAGTGCTGCCGCGATCCCTTCCAACCCGCTCTGCCCTGCCTTCGCCATTGTTTTCCTTCGATATTCAGGTGGTGTTTAGCCTGTTCGCAACTTTGTGACTCACCCGTTCAGGCTGCGGAAGATAGCGTAAGCTTGCCCGAATATTGAGGCAGATTCGGCCCAAACAGCGCAGCGAAATCCGCTCTGGTGTGGTTGTTGCATAGTGCCAGATAGGCCCAAACGCGGGCGATGAAAGGATCCGGGATCATGGCGTCGGCAAGCGGCGAAAGCCTTGAAAAACTGGAAGACATGATCGTGCGCGCGGCGGAATCGACCGCCGCCCATGTGCGCGCCGCCAAGGCCGCAATCAGCGCAGTGATCTTCGGCCAGGATATTGTCGTCGAACGCGCGTTGGTGACCGTGCTGTCCGGCGGCCATGCGCTTTTGGTCGGCGTACCCGGTCTGGCGAAGACCAAGCTGGTCGAAACCATGGGCATTGCTCTGGGTCTCGATGCCAAGCGCGTTCAGTTCACACCCGATCTGATGCCGTCCGATATCCTCGGCACCGAGGTGCTGGAAGAAATCCCCGGCGGCAAGCGCAGCTTCCGTTTCATTTCCGGCCCGGTATTCGCGCAGTTGCTGATGGCCGACGAAATCAACCGCGCGTCGCCGCGCACCCAGTCGGCGCTGTTGCAAGCCATGCAAGAACAACATGTGACGGTCGCCGGCGCGCGCCACGATCTGCCCAAGCCCTTCCACGTGCTGGCGACGCAGAACCCGCTCGAGCAGGAAGGCACTTATCCCCTTCCTGAGGCCCAACTCGACCGTTTTTTGATGGAAGTGGACGTCGATTATCCGGACCTGCAGGCCGAACGCAAAATCTTGTTCGACACTACCGGCGCGGATGAGACCCGCGCCAAGGCGGCGATGACCGCCGACGATCTGCTCGCCGCGCAACGGCTGGTACGCCGGCTGCCGGTCGGCGAATCGGTTGTCGAAGCGATCCTGACGCTGGTGCGCTCGGCCCGCCCCGGCCTAGAGGCCGGCGATATCGGCAAGCTGATCTCCTGGGGCCCCGGCCCGCGCGCCAGCCAAGCGCTGATGCTGGCAGTGCGCGCCCGCGCGCTGCTCGAAGGCCGCTTCGCGCCGTCGGTCGACGACGTGCTCGAACTGGCCGAGCCCGTGCTCAAGCACCGCATGGCGCTAACCTTCGCCGCCCGCGCGGAAGGCGAAACGATTCCGAACGTGATCGGCCGACTCAAGGCGCGCATCGGATAATCACGATGGCCGAGCCCAGGCTCAGCGACATCGAGGCCAGCGCGGTACGGCAGGCAACCGGCGGCGGCCGCATGCTCGCCGATGCCATGCCGCGGCTTATTCTCGAAGCGCGCCGGGTCGCCGCCACCGTCATTCACGGCTTGCACGGCCGCCGCCGGGCCGGACCGGGCGAGAATTTCTGGCAGTACCGCCGTTTCATGTCGGGCGAGCCGGCCTCGAACGTCGACTGGCGGCGCTCCGCGCGCGACGATCATCTCTATGTGCGCGAACGCGAATGGGAAGCCTCGCACACGGTCTGGATCTGGCCCGACCGCTCGCCCTCGATGGCCTTTGCCTCCGCGCTGGTCACTAACAGCAAGCTCGAGCGCGCCCTGGTGGTGGCCTTCGCGCTCGCCGAAGTTCTGGTGCAGGGCGGCGAGCGGGTCGGCATCCCCGGCCTGCTGCGCCCGACCGCCAGCCGCAACGTGATCGAGAAAATGGCACAGGCGATCCTGCTCGACCCGGCGGAACGCGCTAGCCTGCCGCTGGCCTTTGCGCCCTCGCCGCTCTCCGAGATCGTGCTGCTGTCGGACCTGTGGAGCCCGATCGGTGAAGTGCAGAAAACCATCGCTCAACTCGCGGCCACCGGCGCCAATGGCCATGTCGTGCAGATCGTCGATCCGGCCGAGGAAAGCTTCCCCTATTCGGGCCGCGTCGAATTCATCGAACCGGAAGGCGCCGGCAGCATCACCGCCGGCCGCGCCGAGACCTGGCGCAACGATTATCAAGGCGTGGTGACGCGCCACCGCGCGCAAATCCGCGCCGAGACCGACCGGCTGGCCTGGAGTTTCGCCATTCACCGCACCGACCGGCCGGCCAGTGAATTGCTGCTCGTGCTGCATTCGCGCATGGGCACGCATATGCAAACCTCTTCCGCCAGCAGCCGCTACGCGCCGGCGCAAACGGGGAGAGTCGCTTGATCGGCGACCTGCCACTCGGCTTTGCACAGCCGCTGGTGCTGCTCGGCCTGCTCAGCATGCCGGTCTTGTGGTGGCTGCTGCGGCTGGTGCCGCCGCGCCCGCGCCGCGTGAATTTTCCACCGACCCGGCTGCTGTTTGAAATTGCGCCCAAAGAAGAAACCCCGTCGCGTACCCCCTGGTGGCTCGTCTTGCTGCGGCTGACGCTGGCCGCATTGGTCATCATCGCGGCGGCGGGTCCACTGTGGAATCCGCCGCTCGCCACGTCGAACCGCGCCGCGCCGCTTTTGGTGATGATGGACGACGGCTGGGGCGCCGCGGCATCATGGGACGCGCGGTTGCGCACGGCGGACGAGCTCCTGGCGCGCGCCGAAGCCGACAACCGCGGCGTTGCAGTGCTGTCGCTGTCGGAAACCGCGCGCGATATTTCCCTGCAGGCCGCCGGCGCTGCGCGCGTGCAAATCAAGCAGCTCAAGCCGAAGCCCTATACCGTCGACCGCAGCGAAGCGCTGCCGCTGATCGGCCGCTTCCTTGCCCAAGCGCCGGATGTCGAAGTCATTTGGCTCTCGGACAATGTCAATCTTGGCAAAGGCGGCGACTTCATCGGCGGCCTCAACCGCATCATCGGCAGCCATCCCCTGACCGTGGTCGCGGGCGGCCTTCCCGCACCCCATGCGCTCGCTGCGGCCGACAACGCCGCCGGCGCGCTGACCGTGAAGGTTCTGCGCGCGCAGACTGGCAGCGCCGACAGCGGCATTGTGAGCGCCAATGATCTCAAAGGCCTGCCGCTCGGCGAGGCGCCGTTCGCGTTCAAACCGGACGCGCGCGAAGCCGATGCGGTAATCGATTTGCCGGTCGAAATCAGAAACGACGTGGCGCGGCTGGAGATCGTCGGCGAGCACTCGGCAGGCAGCGTGCAACTGCTCGACAAACGCTGGCGCCGCCGCACCGTCGGCGTGGTGTCGGGATCGGCAGCCGACCGCTCGCAGCCGCTGATCGGCGCAACCTATTATCTTTCGCGCGCGCTCAATCCGTTTGCCGATGTCCGGCTGGCCGAGGGCGTCGGTCCGGCGGAAGCCATCAAGCGCTTCCTCGATCAACATCTGCCGATGCTCATCCTCGCCGACGTCGGCAATGTCGCCGAGGCGCGCGACAGTTTGAATAAGTGGATCGACAATGGCGGCGTGCTGGTGCGCTTCGCGGGGCCACATTTGGCCGGCGCCACCGATGACGACTTCGTGCCGGTGAAGCTGCGCCGCGGTGGCCGCATCCTGGGCGGCAGCCTGAGCTGGGAAAAGCCGCAGCAACTCGCCGGCTTCGCGCACGAGGGTCCGTTCGCCGGCATGACGGTGCCGAACGATGTCACCGTCAGCCGCCAGGTGCTGGCCGAACCGGATTCGCAACTCACCGACCGCACCTGGGCAACACTCGCCGACGGCACGCCGCTGGTCACCGCCCAGCGCTTCGGCAAGGGACTGCTGGTGCTGTTCCACGTAACGGCCGACACGCGCTGGTCGGATCTGCCGCTGTCGGGGACCTTCGTCGACATGCTCCGGCGCATCGTCGCGCTGGCGGGTTCGACTGCGGCCGCCGACAACGAAAACGCCGGCGCGGCAAGTGGCGCCGGCAACCGCGCCAGCCAGGCGGTGCCGCCAACGCGCGTGCTCGACGGCTTTGGCGCCTTCGCAACGCCGCCCGCAACCGCCCGCCCAATCCCGGCCAATTTCAACGCCCGCGCCAATGCCGATCACCCGCCTGGCTTTTACGGGCCGCCGGAAGGACTGGTAGCGGTCAATACGCTGGCGCCCAATGATCGTCCGGCGCCGCTCGATTTCTCAGCGCTCAATGCCCGCGTCGATGTCTATCGCCATGACGAGCCGCTCGACCTACGCGGGCCCGTCTTCCTCGGTGCCTTGGCGCTGCTGGTGCTCGATGCGCTGGTGGTGATCGCGCTGTCCGGCGGTCTCGCCAGTATGCTGCCGCGCCGTCGCGTGGCAACGACGTTGTTGGCGGCGGGCCTGCTGGCCGCGCTGTCGATGCACCATCCAGCGCTTGCGCAATCCGCGCAACAACAGCCGCCACAACCGACCGCGCAGGAGCAAGACTTCGCCGTCAAGGCGACGATGCAACCGCACCTCGCCTACATCATCACCGGCGATGCGGATGTTGATGCCGTCAGCAAAGCCGGTTTGCAGGGCCTTACGCTGTTCCTGGCGCAGCGCACCGCGCTCGAAGCCGGCGATCCGATCGGTCTCGATCCGGCGCGCGATGAACTGGCCTTCTTCCCGCTGATCTATTGGCCGGTATCGGCGAACGCGGCGAAGCCCTCGCAAGTAGCCCTCGATCGCATCGAAACTTACATGAAGCGCGGCGGCACCGTTTTATTCGACACCCGCGACGCGGTCGATGCGCCGCCCGGACCCGGCGGCGAAATGCAAGGCCCCGGCATGGTGGCGCTGCGCGCGATTCTGTCGTCGCTCGACATTCCCGAACTCGAACCGGTGCAGCGCGATCACGTGCTGACCAAGACTTTCTTCCTGCTGCACGACTTCCCCGGCCGCTTCACCACCGGCCAGCTCTGGGTCGAGGCCTTGCCGGCGGAAACCGAGGAAGACACCAACAAACCGGCGCGCGCCGGCGACGGCGTGTCGTCGATCCTGATCACGTCGAATGATTTCGCCGGCGCCTGGGCGATGCGCCCGGACGGCCAGCCGATGCTGCCGCTGGTACCGGGCGAACCGCGCCAGCGCGAAATCGCCTTCCGTGCCGGCGTCAACATCGTGATGTACGCGCTGACCGGCAACTACAAGGCCGACCAGGTGCATATCCCGGCGCTGCTCGAGCGGCTCGGACAGTAGGAGTTCGGATTTGAACTTCGGCGTCTCATTTGCCCCGCTGGTGGCCGACTATGTCGTATGGGCGGCGTTCGGCGTGGCCGTGCTGATCTCGGCGCTATTGCTGCTGGCGCGCAGCCGGGGCGCGCCGATGCGGGCCGTGGCGCTGGCGCTGATGGTGCTGGCGCTCGCCAACCCGTCTTTGACGCGCGAAGACCGCGACCCGATCCCCTCGGTCGCCGCCGTCATCGTCGACAAGAGCCCGAGCCAGAATTTCGGCGATCGCAACGCCCAAACCGACGCCGCGCGCGCGGCGCTGGTCGAGCGGCTCAAGCGCATTCCGGGTCTCGAAGTGCGCGTCGCCGAGGTGGGCGAGGCCGATGGCGAGACCGACGGCACGCGGCTGTTCTCCGCGCTGTCCGCAACGCTGGCCGACGTGCCGCCCGACCGCGTCGCCGGCGCCATCATGATCACCGACGGCCGCGTGCACGACGTGCCGGCCGATGCCGCAGCACTTGGCTTTACTGCCCCCCTGCACGCGCTGATCACCGGCCATGCCGACGAAATCGACCGCCGTGTCGTGCTCACACAGACGCCGCGCTTCGGCATTGTCGGGCAATCGCAGACCATCGGCTTCCGCGTCGAGGACCAGGGCGCCAAGGTCGGCAACGCGCAAGTCACGGTGCGGCGCGACGGCGACGTCGTCGAGCAACGCAGCGTCGCGGTCGGCGCCGAGGTCAAGATCAATGTGCCGATCCCGCATGCCGGGCAGAACATCGTCGAGGTCGAGGCTTCGTCGCTCCAAGGCGAACTCACGCAGGTCAATAACCGCGCGGTGATCTCGATCGACGGCGTGCGCGACAAACTGCGGGTGCTGCTGGTGTCCGGCGAGCCGCATTCCGGCGAACGCACCTGGCGAAATCTGCTCAAGTCCGATGCCTCGGTCGACCTAGTGCATTTCACCATTTTGCGCCCGCCCGAGAAGCAGGACGGCACGCCGATCAACGAGCTTTCGCTGATCGCGTTCCCGACCCGCGAGCTGTTTCAGCAGAAGATCTCGGAATTCCAGCTCATCATTTTCGATCGCTACGCCCGGCAGGGCGTGCTGCCGATGGCCTATTTCGACAACATCGCGAAATATGTGCGCGACGGCGGCGCCGTGCTGATCGCGGCCGGCCCCGACTATGCCAGCCCGACCAGCATTTGGCGCACGCCGCTCGACGCCATCCTGCCGGCCGAGCCGAGCGGCGAGGTCACCGAGCAACCGTTCCGCGCGACGCTCACCGATGCAGGAAAACGTCACCCAGTCACCCGCGGACTGGAGGGCTCGCAGAGCGACCCGCCGCATTGGAGCCAATTTTTCCGGCTGGTCGACATCAAGCGCACCGATGGCACCAGCGTGATGCAGGGGATGGACGGCAAGCCGCTGCTGGTGCTGTCGCATGCCGGCGAAGGCCGCGTCGCGCTGCTGCTGTCGGATCAGATATGGCTGTGGGCGCGCGGCTATGAAGGCGGCGGCCCGCATCTCGATCTGCTGCGACGGCTGTCGCATTGGCTGATGAAGCAGCCCGAGCTCGAAGAAGAAGCGCTGCGGCTGAACGTGCAGGGCCGCAACATCACGATCGAGCGCCAGACCATGGCCGACGGCGTCAACGAGGTGACGCTCACCGCGCCTTCTGGCGCCACCCGCACGCTGACTTTGCAGCCGGTCGAGCCGGGCCTGTGGCGCTCGGCGGTGACCACCAACGAACTCGGCCTATGGCGCGCGACCGACGGCAAGCTCACTGCATTGGCCAATGTCGGGCCGGCCAATCCGCGCGAATTCGCGCAAGTGACATCGACCACCGAGGTGCTGGGCGCGCTCGCCAATGCGACCGGAGGCGACGCGCGGCGGCTGGCTAACGGCAACAACCTTGATGTGCCGCGCGTGGCGGCGGTGCGCACCTCAACGACGTTCAAGGGCGACGACTGGATCGGCCTGAAGATGCGCGACGCCAGCGTGGTGCGCGGCATCGGCGTGCTGCCGATTTTCGCCGGCTTGATCGGACTGTTGCTGCTGGTCGGATCGCTGGCCGCGACCTGGGCGCGCGAAGGCCGCTAAACTTTTTCCCAGTCGGGTCTAATCAGTCCCGACACGCCTTCGAACGCGCCGGCTTGCAACTCCGCCACCAGCAAGCGCGCCGGATCGACCGGACCCGGCATCTTCACCTGGCCTTTGGGAATGAGCCTGAAGCCGGATTTGGCGTAAATCGGCTCGTCGCCGACCAGCACCACCAATTTATGCCCGGCAGTCTTGGCGTCTTTGAGCGCGCGCTTGACCAGCGTGCTGCCGACGCCGCGCTCGCGAAACGGCGGCTCGACCGTGAGCGGCCCCAACAGCAGCGCCGGCGTCTCGCCGATGCAGACCGGCGTCAGCCGCACCGAGCCGACCAGCAGCGAGCCGATGCGCGCGGTGAACGACAGGTCGAGCACATGGCCGCGGCCCTCGCGGATACGGTAGGCGCTGCGCGTAAAACGGCCGGGGCCGAAGGTGCGCTCATGCAGCCGGTCGATCGCCGGCCCGTCGTCGGCCGTTTCGGCCAGGATTGTCAGCGCAAGTTCGCTCATGCGTGCCGATTAGCACTTAGGCCGATTCTGGTCCATCGCCGGTAGCGTTTTGGCCCGCGATTGCCTAGATAAATGACGCAAAACGGAGATTATCGACATGGGACTGCTAGTTGACGGCGTGTGGCAGGAAGACGCTTCGCGCACCAAAGACGGCCACTTCATCCGGCCTGTTCCGCGCTTCCGCAACTGGGTCACCCCGGACGGCAGCGCCGGCCCGACAGGCGAAGGCGGCTTTGCGGCCGAAGCCGGCCGCTATCATCTCTATGTTTCGCTCGCCTGCCCGTGGGCGCACCGCACCATCATCTTCCGCAAGCTCAAGGCGCTCGAGAACGTCATCTCGATGTCGGTCGTTTCGACCGACATGCTCAAGGACGGCTGGACTTTCAACAAGGAAGAAGGTTCGACCGGCGACGACATCAACGGCAAGAGGAAACTGTCGGAAATCTATCTGCTCACCGATCCGAAATATTCCGGCCGCGTCAGCGTGCCGGTGCTGTGGGACAAGAAACGCAAGACGATCGTCAATAACGAGTCGCCCGAAATCATCCGCATGCTCAATTCGGCGTTCGACGCCTTCACCAATGTCCACACCGATTATTATCCGGAAAATCTGCGGACCGAGATCGATAAGATCAACGACCTCGTCTATACGAACATCAATAACGGCGTCTATCGCTCCGGCTTCGCCACCTCGCAGGCGGCCTATGAAGTGGCGTTCCGCGGCGTGTTCGATACGCTCGACGACATGGAGCAGCGGCTCTCACAGCACCGCTATCTCACCGGCAACGCCATCACCGAGGCCGACTGGCGCCTGTTCTGCACGCTGATCCGCTTCGACGCCGTCTATTATTCGCATTTCAAATGCAACTGGCGGCACATTTACGAATATCCGAATTTGTCGAATTATGTGCGCGATCTCTACCAGGTGCCGGGCGTGGCCGAGACCGTCAGTCTCGCGCAGATCAAGCGGCATTATTATTTCAGCCAACGGCAGGTGAACCCGACCGGCATCGTGCCGGTAGGTCCGCAACTCGACTTCGCCGCGCCGCATGATCGGGCTCGGTTCAAGTAGAATATGGATCTCAACGGGGCGAACATGACAGAACGAGTAAGCGGCTCGCGCCACCACCAGCTTCGAGGCTACCGCCAATCTTGATGCATGCGTCCGAGCCTGGGAGCTGGATGAAGCGTGGCCCCTACGCAGCGCAAGGATTGATCTTCGGCGGCCGCAGCGCACCAGACTTTGGAGACTGTTTGAGTTGCCGGTCCGCTTGCTGAGCTATCGCAGCACAGGTCGGCAGTGCCGCGACAACAATCGCAAAAGAGTTTTCTCAGCAGTTCTTCTACCGCACCTAGCGCGCTTTGCCGCTTGTGCGAGGTTCCAACGGCCGATACCGCAGTAGTCGCCGGCGAACGCGGCGCCGCTCAGGACACTGGCCCGCTTTCGCGGGGACGATACCGATCCCTCACCACACCTCACTCACCGCCACGCCTTCGAACACCTCCGCGATGCGCGCGCGGGTGGCGCGGGTCGTGCCGTCCGGCAACTTGTCCGGCGCAAAAAATCCGTGCGCGATGATTTCATAGCCGGGCACCGGGGCAACGTCCCGGCGGAATTCGCGCACGATGTAGAGCGCGACGTGATCGCGCCGCGACGTCCGGCCGTTAAAAAATATCCCGTGCAGCACCGGCGGCGCGGTCATTACGATATTGCCCTCCTCGGCCAATTCACGCGTCAGCGCGGCAAGAAACGTCTCGCCGGTCTCGACGCCGCCGCCCGGCAGATGCCAGCCATCGACGTAGGAATGCTTGATCAGGAAAATGAGGCCCGCGCCGTCGATCACCAGGGCGCGCGCGCCCAAGGTCGCAGCGCGCGAGAAGCGCCAGTAGATATGCAGCAGCCGCCGGATCAGCGGTTCAAGCGCGCGGCGCAGGCGGTGCAAGGGCATAGCTCCTATCAACCGTCATTCCGGCGCGCGAGCAAGGCGAGCGAACCCGGAATCCAGAGCCACATACGCATTCACTTGTCGCCCCGGATTCCGGGTCCGGCGCATCTGATCTCGGATTTACCCGAGATCAGCACTAACGATGCCCACCTCGGCTATAGTCGACTTGGGATGCCGTCCCGTAATGACTAAAGAGATTTTGCCATTTCACGGGCAGGCCGCGTGTAACGCGCAGCGGTTACCAACAGCATCAAACGGAGCCCTTTCAAGCTTGGAATGATTCTAATATATGATTTGGCTCAGCCAGCCGAGCATCAGAGGGGCGCCGTGAAGCAATTTTCCGACCTGACCGAACAGGAAGTGCTGGCGCTGGCCATCACCAACGAGGACGAAGACAGCCGTATCTATCGTGGCTTCGCCGAGGGTCTGCGCGAGCAGTTCCCCTCCTCCGCCAAGGTGTTCGACGAGATGGCGGACGAGGAAGTCACCCATCGCACCATGCTGTTCGACCTCTACCAGCAGAAATTCGGCGACTACCTGCCGCTGATCCGCCGCCAGGACGTCAAAGGCTTCATCCAGCACAAGACGTCGCCGCTCTGGCTGATGCGGCCGCTCGGCCTCGATGCCGCGCGCAAACACGCCGAGAACATGGAATTCGAAGCCGAGCGTTTCTATCGCAAGGCGGCAGGGACCGCGCGCGACGTTTCAGTACGCAAACTGCTGATCGAGCTGGCCGAAGCCGAGGCCGGCCACGAGAGCCTGGCGCATAAGTTGACCGAGCAAATCCTCACCAAAGGCGCGCGCGAAAAAGAAGACGCAACGTCGAAGCGCGTCTTCATGCTGCAATACGTACAGCCGGGGCTGGCCGGGCTGATGGACGGCTCGGTCTCAACGCTGGCGCCGTTGTTCGCCGCGGCCTTCGCCACCCACAATACCTGGCAGACCTTCCTGGTCGGCATGGCGGCGTCGATCGGCGCCGGCATATCGATGGCTTTCGCCGAGGCCTTGTCCGACGACGGCTCGCTCACCGGCCGCGGCTCGCCGGTGATCCGCGGCATCGTCACCGGCGGCATGACCGCCATCGGCGGGCTCGGCCACACGCTGCCTTATCTCATTCCGGATTTTCATGTCGCGACGGCGGTGTCGTTCTTTGTGGTCGCGATCGAGCTGGCGGTGATTTCCTGGATTCGCCACCATTATATGGACACGCCGCTGTTGCGGGCGACGTTCCAGGTGGTGGTCGGCGGCGTGCTGGTGTTCGTCGCCGGTATATTGATCGGGAGTTCGTGAGCCTGCTAGGCCCGTAAGCGATGGCCTTCACCCTCGCCCATCTGTCCGACCCGCATCTGGCGCCGCTGCCCAAGCCACGCTGGCGCGAACTGATCGGCAAACGCCTCACCGGCTACATCAACTGGCAGCGCAGCCGCCGCTTCATCCACGATTCCGACGTGCTGGCCAAGATCGCCGCCGACATGAAGGCGCAGGCCCCTAGCCATATCGCCGTCACCGGCGACATCGCCAATATCGCGCTGCCTGAGGAGTTCACGCGCGGCCGCGACTGGCTGCAAAGCCTGGGCCCGCCTGACGACGTGAGCTTCGTTCTCGGCAACCACGACATCTATGTGAGCCAGGCTGCGCCGATCGCCATGCGCGAATGGGGCGATTACATGAGCGGCGATGGCGGCGCGCGCGGATTTCCCTATCTGCGCCGGCGCGGGCCGCTGACCTTGATCGGACTGACGACCGGCGTGCCGACCGCGTCGTTTCTCGCCACCGGCCGGCTCGGCGAACGCCAGCTCGGGCAATTTTCCGCGCTGCTGGAGCAGCTCCGAGGCGAAAGCTTGTTTCGCGTGGTGATGCTCCATCATCCGCCGGTCAGCCCGCGGCCCGCCAACAAGCGCCTGGTCGACGCCGCCGAATTTCTCCGCGTCATCGCTGCGCACGGCGCCGAGCTGGTGCTGCACGGCCACGATCATTTGCACATGCTCAATTGGCTGAGCGGCCCGAACGGCGCCCGCGTGCCGGCGGTCGGCGTGCCGTCGGCCTCGGCCGCGCCCGGCACCAGCCGCGACGCCGCCGCCTACAATCTCTACGCCATCGATGGCGCGCCCGGCGCCTGGCGCTGCGAGATGACCTCGCGCGGCATTACTTCCGCCGGCGCGGTGATGCAACAGCGGCAGCTAAAGCTCCTTGGCTAGGGATGCGGCGTGCTGAGCAGGGCAATCGCGACCAGCACGATAACCGCGACGATCACGCCGTAGCAGAAGGTGCGGACCGCGCGCAGACGACCGCGGCGCTGCTCGTGCTCGACCATCTTCAGCGAGGTCGCCTGTCCGAACGGCACATCGTCGGCCAGCGCGCGTTCGCGCTCGACCATGCGGCGCGCCACGTAACGCGTGACCGCCTGCACCATCTCGGGGACCTCGTAGGATTCCGCCATCACGGCGCGGCCGTAGCGGGTGTCCTGCACGAAACGATATTGCCGCTTGTCGCGACCCATCTCGACATGCGCGATGACATCGACCCACAGCCGCGGCACGTCGCCTCTGCTCACGCCACGGTCGAACAACTCGATCTCTTTGGGAATGTCATTGAACAGCGGATCGAGCGCGTCATTGAGCAACTCGAGCCGCGCCACCTCGGCGTCGCGCAGATCGACCACCACGGCCGAGCGCTCGGCCGCCTCGATGCGCGCCTCGCGCACCGCCTCCTTGAGTGCCTTCGGCCGCTCAGGCGGCAGCGTCTCGGCTTTTTTGCCACGTCCCCACATGCACCTAATTTAGCAATCAGCGGGGCTGCCGCAAAGAAGAAAGTTGAGGGTTATCAAGAAGTTTGATGGTTAATTGTGCGTTAACGGGACGCTTTGAGGCCGTAGGCCGCGCCCCAGCTTAAGCCCTCCTCGGTGCCCTTGCGCGGCCGGTATTCGGCGCCGATCCAGCCTTTGTAGCCAAGCCGATCGACCGCCTCGAACAGGAATGGATAGTTGATCTCGCCACGATCATCGGGCTCATGCCGGGACGGCACCTGCGAGCACTGCATATGACCGATGATGGAGAAGTAATTTTCCATCCGGCGGATCAGGTCGCCGCCGGCAATCTGCACATGATAGAAATCATATTGCAGGCTGAGATTAGGCTTGCCGACCTTGGAGATGATGTCGGCGGCATGCTCGACTTGGTATAAAAAATAATCCGGCTGATCGCGGTGGTTGATCGGTTCGATCAGCAATTTGACGTTCTTGGCTGCGGCCAGATCCGCAGCGCGCTTCAGGTTCGCGACGTACACTTTTTCCGCGGCCGGGCGTTCGCCCGGATCGACCTTGCCGGCAAGACAATGCACCGCGCTGCCGCCCACGGCCGTGACATAATCCAGCGCTTCGGCGAATGAGGCGTCCCATTTCTTCTCGCCGCCCGGCACGGCGGCAAAACCGAATTGGGTGGTGTCGCCGTGCGGCGAATTGATGCCGAGAACGCTAAGCTTGTTGCGCTCGGCAGCAGCCTTGAACTGATCCGCCGGCACGTCATGCGGAAACCGGCATTCGACCGCCTTGAAGCCACAAGCGGCTGCGGCGTCGATGCGCTGCAAAAACGGGCGGTCTACGAACAGATAATCCAGATGAACCGAGAACCGAGGCATCGATTGCTCCCTTGCGCACAGGCGCGGCGACGTATTCATTAGCCACCTTCCGCCCACGAGGCCACCCCCGGAAACGCCGTCCATGTCCGCCAACACCGCATTCCATATCGCCGTGCTGCCGGGCGACGGCATCGGCCACGAGGTGATGAAGCCGACGCTCGATATATTGCGCCGGATCGAAGCGACCACGCCGAGCCTCAAATTCCGCTTCTCGGAAGCGCCGGCCGGCGCCGAGCATTACAAAGCGACCGGCAAGTCGATGCCGGAGAGCACGATCAAATTGTGCGAGGAAGCCGACGCCATTCTGCTCGGCGCCTGCGGACTGCCGAGCGTGCGCTATCCCGACAACACCGAGATCATGCCGCAGGTCGAGCTGCGTTTTATCTTCGACCTTTATGCCGGCGTGCGGCCGGCGCGGCTGGTGCCGGGCGTGCCGAGCCCGATCGTCGGCGCGCCAGAGCACGGCATCGATTTCGTGCTGATCCGCGAGTCGACCGAAGGCCTGTTCGCGTCGATGGGCAAGGGCGTCACCACCCATAACGAGGCGCGCGAGACGCTGGTCGTCACGCGCGACAAAACCGAGCGGCTGTTCAACTTCTCGCTCAAGCTGGCCGAGCGGCGCAAGAAGCGCGGCAAGCCCGGTCGCCTCACGCTGGTCGACAAGGCCAATGTGTTCAAGGCCTTCAACTGGCAGCGCGACATCTTCGCCGAGCGCAAAGCGAGGTTCCCCGGCGTCAAAACCGACTTCCTCTATGTCGACGCCTGCGCCGCGCTGATGGTCAAGAAGCCGTGGGACTTCGACGTGATGGTGATGGAAAATATGTTCGGCGACATATTGTCCGATCTTGCCGCCGGATTGATCGGCGGGCTCGGCATCGCGCCCTCCGCCGACATCGGCGACAAGCACGCGGTGTTCCAGCCCTGCCACGGCACCGCGCCCGACATCATGGGCCAGGGCAAAGCCAATCCGACCGCGATGATCCTGTCGGCGGCCATGATGCTCGACTGGCTGGCGGACAAACACGACCATCCACCGGCGGCGGAGGCAGCACTGCGCATCGAGCGCGCGGTCGACAAGGCCTATGCCTCCGACATCAAGCCGATGGAATATGGCGGCAAGGACGGCACAATGGCCATTTCAAATGCGGTGATGAAGGCGCTCGGTTAAAACGGGAGAGAGACATGTTGTACGCGGTCTACGCCCTCGACAATCCGGACGCCGGCGCCAAGCGGCAAGCCGTGCATGCCGAGCACGTCGCGCATCTCAAGACCGCGAAGGATCAGGGCGTGACCATCGCCGTCGGCGGACCCTTGATGGCCGATGACGGCAAGACCTCGATCGGCAGCCTAATGGTGCTGGACGTGGCTGACCGCGCCACGGCGGAAAAATTCAACAAGGCGGATCCGTTCCACAAGAACGGCATCTGGGCCAAGGTCGACATCCAGCGATTCGACCGCCAGACTTAAAGCGCCCTCACAGCCCAATGAAATCCTTGATCGCGGCGAGGAACTGCTCCGGCTGCTCCAGTGGCGGGCAATGGCCGCAACCGGGCAACTCCACGTAAGTCGCGCCCGCGACCTTGTCGGCGATCGATTTGTTGAGCATCGGCGGCGTGGCCTGGTCGAACTCACCGCACACCACCAGCGTCGGCACCTGCATGCGATGCAGCAGTGGCTCGAGATCAGCCTCCTGCAAAATCTTGCAGGCGTGCTGGAATGCCTTGGGATCGATCTCGAGCAGTACGGCTTTGCGCTCCTCGATCGCCTCCGGATGGCCGGCGAGATAAGCCGGCGAAAACACCCGCTTGGCGGCGATTTCCGCGATCGAGCCCAGGCCCACCTCGGCGACCTTTGCCGCCATTACTTCGAACGCCTTGCGGCCCTCGGGCGGAAAGCAGGCGGCGGCATCGCTGAGCACCAGCTTGGCGACGCGCTCAGGATGCGCCATGGCGAAGGCGAGCGCCACCGTACCACCGAAGCCGTTGCCGATCAGGATCGCATCATTGGCGACCTTGAATTCCTGGAAACCGTCCTCGACCGCCGCGACGTAAGCATCCATCAGCGGCAGCATGCACGGCTGCGAGCCGTGAAAGCCCGGCAGGTTGATGAGCGTGACGCGATATTTGGCGGCCAAAGCCGGCAATACCGGATCGAAAGCATGACGGTCGCTCAGCAGCGAATGTAGCACGACCACGTCGCGGCCCTTGCCAGTGCGCACCGCCGTCAGCGTGCCCTGGCCCGCTGTCAGTTGTTCAAACTGCATACTATTCTCCGTGCTCAAAAACGAACGGCCGCGCCGCAGGCGGCGCAGCCGTATTTATATAAGAACGCCGCGCTGAGCGGCTAGTTCCCCTCGCGCCAGAGGCCGAGCGCATCCTGCGCCGGCCGGTCCGAGATCGAAAACAGCACCGCCTCACTCGCCGCGTTGTGGAAATAGCGCTTCCATGGCGGCACCACGAAGACGTCGTTGACGTCCCAGTCGAACGGTGTGCCATCGATGATGGTGGTGCCCTGACCTTCGGCGACCGCGAAGATGATGCCGTCGGTCGAGCGGTAAGGCTCGCCCTTGAAGCCCTTCGGCAACAACGAAAGATAAGCGCCCATGGTCGGCAGCACAGGCCCGCCATTGATCGGATTGGCGTAGCGCACGCGCGCACCGTGGCGCTTGTCGATATCGCCGGTCTTCTTCAAGCGCTCCAGGATCGGCCGCATCTTGGCGTAGGGATAGTTGATCACCGGGCTGCGGTTCATCTGCGCCGGCGCGCCGTCCGGCAGCACGCCAGACGCGTAGCGATCGAAAGAATCGCCGTCGGCATGGCTGGTCTTTTGCATCTTCTCGTCGGGGTGGGTCGCAAACGACGCCTCGAAATGATTGACTGTCGGCAGGTCGAGCACATCGAGCCACATCACCGGCTGCTTGCCGGGATTGCCGTGATCATGCGGCGCCCAGTTGGCGGTGATGATGAAGTCGCCGTGCGACATCATGGTCTTCTCGCCCTCGACCGCGGTATAGGCGCCCTCGCCGTCGAGCACGAAGCGGATGGCGGAGGCCGAGTGCTGATGCACGTCGGCGATCTCGCCGGGCAGGATGAGCTGGATGCCGGCGAACAGCGAATTGGTGATGCGCGCCTTGCCGGTCTCGCCGGGATTTTCCAGCACCAGCACGCGGCGCTCGGCTTCTTCGGCGCTGATCACGTCGCCGGCTTCCATCATCAGCTTCTTGACGTCGGAAAATTTCCACATCGCCGGCCGGCATTCGGACTTCGGCTCGGGCGTCACCAGGTCCTTGAGCACCTCCCAGAGCGGCGCCATGTGGAACTTGGAGATCTTGTCGTAGTAGGCCTGCCGCGCCACCTGCACGTTGTGCTTGGAGCCGGGTGTAGTTTGCGGGGTTGCGGTTGCGACCGCCATGGGCGTGTTCCTTCCAGTCGAGCGTTTAATTTGCAGCTTTATACCGCACATCGGTACGCCCCGGAATAGACCGGGAAGCCCCTGCGGCGCATGGCTATCAGCTCATTATTGAGTGAGTCGTCGTCTACCCACCGCCTTGGCCCAATTGTTGTTTAGGGCCCGGCGTGCGACAATGCGATTGCATCTTGGCGCCGGGCATCGGCCGCGGGGTAATTCAGTTGGCGTCAAAACGCCGGTTTCAACTCGTCCTTCTGAAACCATCACACTACAACGACGACGGATATGTCATCCGCTGGTGGCGGGCGCTGATCCCGTCGAACTCGCTCGCCGCCGTTTACGGCCTGGCGCTCGATTCGGCGCAGCGCAAGGCGCTGGGCGACGACGTCGAGATCGACATCGACGTCATTGACGAGACCAATACCCGCGTCAACGTCAAGAAGCTGATCAACCGTTTCCGCAAGCACGGCAATTTCGGCGTGCTCGGCCTGGTCGGCGTGCAATCGAACCAGTTTCCGCGCGCGCTGGACATCGCCAAACCGTTTCGCGCTGCCGGCATTCAGGTCGCGATGGGCGGCTTCCATGTCTCCGGCTGCCTCGCGATGCTCGACGGCACCGCCATCGACCTCGACCTTGCGCGCGGCATGGGCATCTCGCTGTTCGCCGGCGAGGCCGAGGGCCGATTCGACGATTTCCTGCGCGACGCTGCCGCCGAGCAGTTGAAGCCGCTGTACAATTACATGAACGACCTGCCGAACCTTGGCGGCGCACCGAGCCCGTTTCTGCCGCGGCAATTCGTCAACCGCACCGCCGGCACTAACGCCGCCTTCGATGCCGGCCGCGGCTGCCCGTTCCAGTGTTCGTTCTGCACAATCATCAACGTGCAAGGCCGCAAGTCGCGCTACCGCACGCCCGACGACATCGAGAAGATCGTGCGCGAGAACTGGAAGCAGAAGATCTCGCGCTTCTTCATCACCGACGACAATTTCGCGCGCAACAAGGAATGGGAAGCGATCTTCGACCGTCTGACGAAATTGCGCGAAGTCGACCGGATTCCGCTTGGCCTGATGATCCAGGTCGACACCATGTGCCACAAGATTCCGCGCTTCATCGAGAAGGCCAAAAAGGCCGGCGTCACCCGGGTCTTCCTCGGACTTGAGAACATCAATCCCGACAACCTTATCGCCGCCAAGAAAAAGCAGAACAAGATCACCGAGTATCGCAAGATGATGCTGGCCTGGAAGGAACAGGGCATCTTCCTCTATGCCGGCTATATTCTCGGCTTTCCCGGCGAAACGCCGGAATCGATCCGGCGCGACATCGAGATCATCCAGCGCGAATTGCCGGTCGATCTTCTGGAATTCAATATCCTGACGCCGCTGCCCGGCTCCGAAGACCACAAGGTGATGTGGTCCAAGGGGGTCGCGATGGACGGCGATCTAAACAAATACGATCTCGAGCACCCGGTCACCGATCATCCGAAGATGAGCCGGCATGAGCTGCAGTCGATCTACGAAGAAGTGTGGGACCTCTATTACACCCGCGACCACATGAAGACGCTGATGCGGCGGGCCGCCGCCACCAAGGTGCCGATGCTGAGCCTTGCCAAGGTGCTGATCCAATTCTCGACCATGATGCAGCTTGAGAAGGTGCACCCACTCCAAAGCGGTCTGATCCGCATGAAGCATCTGTCCGAGCGGCGGCCGGGCTTGCCGTGCGAGAACGCCATTTCGTTCTATGCCGGCTACATCCGCGACCTGATCGTGCGTAACGCGGGATTTGTCCGCACGATGCTGTGGGTCCTGAGCATGACGCGTGGCATCGCGCGCGACCCGAACCGACATCTCTATGTCGACCAGGCTTTGACGCCGGTGCATGACGACGAAGACGAGACGTTCGATTATTTAACCAAGACCGACGGCGCTAAGGCGGCGATCGACCATTTGAAAAAGGTTGCCGAACTGACGCACAAAGTGCGCGAACCGCACGTCACTTTGAGTCCCAGCATGGTCCCGGCGGCGCCCGTTCCCCCGCTCTAGTTATTGACCGAGCCGCCGTCCACCACAATCGACTGGCCCGTGACGAAGTCGCTGTCGCTGGAAGCGAGAAACACCAGCGTGCCGAGCAGGTCTTCCGGAAAAGCGTCGCGCTTGAAGGCGCGGCTGTTGCGCACCGGCATGCGCTCCTCTTCGACATGCGTTGAATTTTCCAGCCCGGTGTCGCTCAGGATATAGCCCGGCGAGAGCGAATTGACCGCGATGCCGTATTGCCCGAGCTCGCGCGACAGAGAGCGCGTGAAAGCCAACATGGCGCCCTTGCTCGTGACATAAGGCAGCATGCGCGGCACGCCTTTGTAGGCTGCGCCGGAGGCGATGTTGATGATTTTGCCGCTGCGTCGCTCGATCATGTGCGGGGCGACATGGCGAACCATCAGATAGGGCCCACGCACGTTGATCGCCATCACGCGGTCCCACAAGTCGGCATCCCATTCGTTGAAGTTTCTGGGCGCAAGCGTCGAGTACAGCGCGGCGTTGTTCACCAGGATGTCGATCTGGCCGAAGCTCTCGATGGTCTGCGCCACCAGGCTCTCCACCGCCGTCTCGTCGCTGACGTCGAATGTGATGCTGGCAACTGAATTGGCGCCGTGGCGACCGGCGATTTCAGCGGCAATCTCCTTGCCGTCGGCGATGTCGGCGATCATGACGCGCGCACCCTCGGCGGCGAGCGCCTGCGAATAATGCCGGCCGATGCCCTTGGCGCCGCCGGTGACGATCGCGGTTTTACCTTCCAGTCTTGCCATGTCCGGCTCCCCGCCTGTAATCGTCATGCCCATACTTGTTGCGGGCATCCACGTCTTGCATGATCGGACAATAAAGACGTGGATGGCCGGGACAAGCCCGGCCATGACAGGGAGCGATTATGCCGAGTGACACCGCCGACCGCCTGGCCATCCGCGCGCTGATCGAGAACTGGGCGCTGTGGCGCGATGCGCGCATGTGGGACCGTTTCCGCACGGTCTGGCATAGCGACGGCCATATGTGGGCGACCTGGTTTCAGGGCACTTTCGAGGAATTCATCAAGGTCAGCCAGGAAGGCTACGACCGCGGCGTGCGCATCATGCACATGCTCGGCGGCATGAGCATCGACATCAAGGGCAAGCGCGCCATCGCGCAAACCAAAATGACCATCTCGCAGCGCGCGCCGGTCGAGGGCGTGATCTGTGACGTGGTGTGCACCGGACGGTTCTATGATTTTCTGGAAAAGCGCAAAGGCAAATGGGGCATCGTACTCCGCCGCTTGGCTTACGAAAAAGACCGCATCGATCCGGTCGACCCCACGGCGCGGCCTGTGCTCGACAAGAATTTGCTGGCGCAATTTCCGGAAGGCTACCGCCACCTCGCTTATTTGCAGACCAAGATCGGCTACGTGGTCAAACGCGACATGCCCGGCCTCGACGGGCCCGATCTGGACGCGCTTTATGCCAAGGGCGCGACCTGGCTCAAGGGCCATAAGCTCTGAGTTGGGCAGGCGTGGGCAACATAGAGCCCCTCCCGTTGCGCGCGCCGCCGAATTGAGCGCAAGATCGCCAAAATAAAATCTAGGGGAGGATACGATGTCGCTTAACCTCAATCGCCGCAAATTTTTGAGTGGCACGGCCGCTGCCGCGGGTGCCGCAACATTCGCGATGCCCGCGATCGCGCAGAACGCGCCGATGAAGATCGGCCTGCTGACCGTGAAGACCGGCCCGCTCGCAGCCGGCGGCCAACATGCCGAGGAAGGCATTACATCGTTCCTGAAGGACAAGAACTACACGTTGTCGGGACGCAAGATTGAGCTGGTGGTCGCCGACACCGGCGGCAGTCCGGTTGGCGCCAAGACCAAAGCGCAGGAACTGGTCGAGCGTGACAAGGTCAATATTGTGCTCGGGCCGTTTGCCGCATTCGAGTTGCTCGCGACGCTCGATTATCTGGCGCAGGCCAAAATGCCGACACTGGCCTTCGCCGGCGCCGAAGACGTCACGCAGCGCAAGGGCAATCCCTATCTCACCCGCACCTCCTATACGTCGGCCCAGTCGCTCTACGCGCTCGCCGATTACGTCAGCAAGGAGATGAAGCTCAAGACCGCCGCCACCATCGCCGACGATTTTGCTTTCGGCTATGAGCAGGTCGGCGGTTTTCAGCGCGTGCTCGAGCAACAGGGCGGCCGCGTCGTCGAGAAGCTGTGGTCGCCGCTCAACACGCCCGACTATGCGCCCTACATCGCGCAAATTCCGGCCTGCGACGCGGTCTGCGTCGGTCTCGCCGGCTCAAACCCGATTAAGTTCATCAAGCAGGCCAAGGGCCTCGGCATCAAGCAGCAGCTGGTGGGCGGCTCAACGACCGCCGACGACACCATCATCGGCGCCTATGGTGATGAGGCGCAGGGCTTGATCAACACCAATCCTTATTCGCTCGACATCAAGAGCGATGCCAATCACCGCTTCATCGCCGCGATGCAGAAGAACTACGGAGCCGACGTGAAAATCGGTCACTACGCTGCCTGCTTCTACATCGACGGCCAGGTGATCGAGGCGGCGCTCGCCAAGACCGGCGGCAACTCCGAAAACCCGGATGCCTTCGTCAAGGCGATCCGGTCGGTGACGCTGGCCGAGACGCCGCGCGGGCCGGTCAGTTTCGACGATCACGGCAATGTCGTTATCGACATCTACGTCCGCCGCGTCGAAAAGCAGGCCGACAAGATGGTCAACAAGACCATCAAGACCTATCACAAGGTTAGCCAGTTCTGGACCATGGACCCGAAGGCGTTCCTGCAAGAGCCGGTATTCTCGCGCAACTATCCGCCGATGAAAACCTAAGTCGGCGCGCAGCCCCCGCCTCAACCGGCGGGGGTTGGCCTTTGCCCGCGGAAATGCAATGAATTCCTCCGGCCAAGGCCGGGGGAAACAATGTCGCTCGCCGATAACTTCAACCTGTTCAACGAATTCAACATCCTGCGCATCATCTGCGGCGCCTTCTTCATCCCGCACATCATCGGCAAGATTACGGTACCCGCGACGCTGGAATTTTTCGTCGCGGCCGGCTTCAAACCGCCGGCCACATGGATGTATGTCGCGGGCGCGATCGAGACCGTGCTCGCGACCTGCTTGATCTTGGGCATTTACACCCAATATGCCGGGGCAGTTGCTTTCATCCATCTGCTGGTCGCGGCGGCCGCCACCTACAAGGTCAAGAATTGCTGGATCTGGGTCATCGGCGGCGTCGAATATTGTGTGTTCTGGGCGATCTGCTGCCTGGTCGTCGCGATGCATGTCACCCGCTGAAATCTCCCCTGAAAGGAAACTCGTAAAATGGCTAGCGTCCTGTTTTCTCCGATCACCATGCGCGGACTCACATTGCCGAACCGCGTCGTGGTCTCGCCGATGTGCCAGTACAATTCCAACAACGGCTCGGCCAATGATTGGCACTTGATGCATCTCGGCAATATGTCGCTCGGCGCCGCCGGCCTGGTGATGTGCGAGATGACCAACGTCAACAGCCAAGGCCGCATCTCGCCGAAATGCGCCGGCATGTATTCCGACGACAACGAAGCAGCGCTCAAGCGCGTGCACGATTTCTGCCGCCAATATGGCGTCGCCAAGCTCGGCGTGCAGCTTGCGCATGCCGGCCGCAAGGGACCGACCACCCCGCCGGCCGCCGGCGGCAAGCCGATTCTCGAAGGAGCGGACGCCTGGACGCCGGAGGCGCCATCAGCCATTCCCTACGACACCGGCTGGCCAATGCCGCATGCCATGACCAAAGACGACATCAAACGCTGCATCGGCGAATTCGCAGCGGCCGCCAAGCGTGTCGACCGCATCGGCTATGACGTGATCGAGCTGCACGGCGCGCACGGCTATCTCACCCATCAATTTTTGTCGCCACTTTCCAACAAACGCACCGACGAATACGGCGGCTCGCTCGAAAACCGCATGCGCTTTGCCATCGAGATGTACGAGGCGGTGCGTGCGGTGTGGCCGGAGCAAAAACCGATCGGCATGCGCGTTTCCGCCACCGACTGGGTCGACGGCGGCTGGACGCCGGAGGAAACCGTCGTCCTCGCCAAGGAGCTTAAAAACCGCGGCATGGATTACATGGACGTGTCCACCGGCGGCCTCGACCCCAAGCAGAAGATTCCGCTTGCCGCTGGCTATCAGGTGCCCTTCGCCGAACTGGTAAAGAAGGAAAGCGGCATCACCACCATGACCGTCGGCCTGATCGCCGGCTATCAGCAGGCCGAAGATATCGTTGCGTCCGGCAAAGCGGATTTGGTCTGCCTCGCCCGCGCCGCGATCTGGGATCCGCGCTGGGCCTGGCATGCCGCCGAGGAACTGGGCGCCGAGACGCCTTACGCGCCCAAGACCATGGCCGGCCATCCCAAGCTGCGGCCGCAACTGTTCCCGAAGCGCGCGCAGCCGGCGGGCTAAGCGCCGGCTTTCATCCGCACGATGAACTTCGCGAAGGCCGCGAGCTGTTTGGTGATGATGTCCTTGGTCGGCTGATCAGTGAGCGCCAGCGTGTCTTTGTCGAATTTGGTCGCCGCGGAGCCGACAAAAATCTCCGGCGTGCCGAAGATGTGGGCGCCGAGGAACGTCATCGACATGCGCCAGTGATATTGCATGCGCGCACCGCCAAGCGGGCCCTGGCTCGCCGACTGGATCGCCACCGGCTTGCCTTCGAACGGCTGGTCTTTCATGCGCGAGACCCAGTCGATGGCGTTCTTGAGCACGCCCGGCATCGACCAGTTGTATTCCGGCGTCACGAACAGCACGCCGTCGGCATCGCGGATCATGCCGGCGAGATCATTGGCGGGACCGGGAAAACCGGCCGAGTTCTGAATGTCCGCGTTATAAAGCGGAAACGACTCGAGCGTCGGAGCGTTGATCAATTTCATGTCCGGCGGCGCCAGCTTCGGTAATTCGCGCGTCAGCGCTGCATTGTAGGAGCCCTTGCGCAGCGAGCCGCAGATAACGAGTACTTTCAATTCGGCCATTTCATCCTCTTTGATTGCTCAAAACGATAACGTCTCGCGGCTATTTCTGTTCAATGCCGGCTTTTTCACGAACCGACTTCCATTTGACCACCTCGTCCTCGACAAACTTGGTGAACTCCGCCGGTGTCGAGACATGCACCACGGCGCCGACCTTCAGGAGCTGCTCGCGGACCGCGGGCATCGCCAGCACTTGCTTGAGTGCGGCGTTGGTTTTGTCGACGATCGCTTGCGGTGTGCCGGCCGGATACATCCAGCCGTACCAGCCGGTCACTGCATAGCCCGGTATCCCGGATTCCGCGACCGTCGGCACGTTGGGAATGGTCGGCCAGCGCGACGGCGCGCCGACCGCGAGCAGCTTCACTTGCCCGGCCTGCACCTGACCCTGCACCGCGTGCGCGAGTTCGACGCCGTAGTCGACCTGGCCCTGGAGCAACGCGGTGACCACGCCCGGCGTGCTGCTATAGGGAATATGTTTGACGTCGATGCCTGCCATCTGGCGCATCAATTCGCCGGCAAAATTCTGCGTCGAGCCGACGCCGACGTCGGCAAAATTAAGCTTGCCGGGCGAGGCTTTGGCCAGCGCTATCAGCCCCTTGATGTCGTTTGCGGGGAAATCTTTCTTCGCAACGATCACGAAGGCCGAGTCGGCGACCAGCGAGACATCTGCGAAATCCTTGACCGCGTCGTAGCGGATCGCCTTGAGCATCACCGCCGCTACGGTATGGGCGGGGCTGGTCATCAGGGCGGTGTAGCCATCTTTGTTGGCGCGCGCGACCAGCTCGGCCGCGATCGTGCCACCGGCACCCACCTTGTTTTCCACCACCACCGACTGGTGCAGCAACTCGCCGAGCGGCTGGGCGATGATGCGGCTGACGATGTCGGTGCCACCGCCAGCGTTGAAACCAACGATCACGCGGATCGGCTGATCCGCAGGCCATTCGGCCAATACCGGCGCTGCCGCACTTAATGTTGCTCCCGCCAGCACCGCGGCGAAAATTGCACCGTTCATCGACACCCTCCCCTGGCCGTTGCGTCCTGTTATTTAGGCTTCCTCGTCCTCGATCGGATTGCGCAAGGTCCCGATACCCGCGATCTCGATCTCGCAGATGTCACCCGCCTTCATCCAGACCGGATCGGGCTTGCGCGCGTGGCCGACGCCGGATGGCGTACCAGTGAAGATGACGTCGCCGGGCTCCAGCGTCATGCCCTCGGTGAGATAGACCAGCGATTCCGCCACCGGGAACATGAAGTTGTCGGTGTTCGACGATTGCATGGTCTTGCCATTTAGGCGGCTTTCGATCTTGAGGCCCTTGCCCCCGCGCGGCAGTTCGTCGTCGGTCACCATCCAGGGACCGAAACTGCCGGTGCGGTCGAAATTCTTGCCCATGCCCCATTGCGTGGTGTGGCGCTGATACTCGCGCACCGATCCTTCGTTGGCGCAGGTGTAGCCGGCAACGCAGTCAGTCGCGTTTTGCATCGTCAGATGCTTGGCGCGCTTGCCGATGATCACGACCAGCTCGGCTTCGTAGTCGAGTTGGATCGACTTCATGGGCCGCATCAGCGGCTGAAGATGCGGCGTCAGCGACGTCAACATGCGGAAAAAGATCGACTGGAATTTCGGAATGTTGTCCTTCTGCGGCCCTTCCTTGACGTGATCAAGATAATTGAGGCCAAGGCAGATGATCTTGCCGGGCCGCGCCACCGGGAGTCCGAACTTCAATCCGGCGAGCGGACGGCGCGCGGAAGCCGGCGCCTTTTTGGCGAGATCGGCGAGCGGTTTCAGGTCACCATTGTTCCTGCGCAGCGCTTCGCCGAGATCGGTCGGGATGCCGGCATCCACCGCCTGCAGATCGATGACCGCGTCGCCCTCAACCACGCCGAGCCGCACACCATTATTCGCTTCAAAACCGACGATCTTCATGAATTCCTGCCTTTGCCATTTGCGCGTGGCGCAAGGCTTAGCCCAGGCGGACGGGTTGCGGAAGATGGCTCAGGCTTTGGGCGCCGGCCCATCGGCCAGAGTGAAGGCCTGGATCGAGAAATAGTCGCGCACGTCGGTCCAGGCGCCCCTCGGCTGCCAACCGGCGCCACGCGCCAGCGCGCCCAGCGAGGCGATCGAATATTTGTAGCTGTTCTCGGTGTGGATGGTTTCGCCAGCGCGGAATTCTATGGTTTCGCCCGCGACTCTCACCTTCTGCCGTTTCAGACTGGCGAGATGCATTTCGACGCGATGGCGCTCGCGGTTGAAGAACGCGTGATGCTCGAAGGTATCGAGCTTGAAGGTGGCGCCAAGTTCGCGGTTCATGCGCACCAGCAGATTGAGATTGAACTTGGCGGTGACCCCCGCGGCGTCGTTATAGGCGGCATTGAGAATTTCCACCGGCTTAATCAGATCGGCACCCACGATGAGTGTCGCGCCCGCGCCCAGGATACGCCCGGCATTGCGCAGGAAAGCGCAGGCCTCATGCGGCTCGAAATTGCCGATGGTTGAGCCCGGGAAAAATCCGACCCGCACCAGCGCGGCAGCCGCTTCCGGCGGTAGCTCGAACGGCTGTGTGATGTCGGCACGAACCGGCAACACCTTGAGCTGCGGGAAGTCCGGCTGCAGGTCGATCGCTTCCTGCTCCAGCATCTCGCCGCAAATATCGACCGGCACATAGGCCGCGAGTTTTGGCTCCGCCTGCAGCATAATGCGCGCCTTCTTGCTCGAACCTGAGCCAAACTCTACGAGTGCCGCGCCTTCCGGAATGAGCTTTGCGATCTCGGCGGCGTGGTCGCGCAGAATCTGAATCTCGCAGCGCGTCGGATAATATTCGGGCAGTTCGGTGATGCGCTCGAACAGCAGCGAGCCGGTGCCGTCGTAGAAATATTTCGCCGCGATCCGCTTCGGCGTCGCGCTCAAGCCCGCAATAGCGTCAGCCGCGAACGCGGAGGCTTCTTGCGTTTGCGGCTGTACGCGGGAACGTGCGAGCGCGACCATTACTGCTCCTTAAACGAATTCGGCCAGACGCAGCCCGCTGAATTGCCAGCGCGCCGACGGATAGAAAAAATTGCGATAGCTGACGCGCTCGTGGCCTTCTGGTGTTGCCAATGAAGACCCACGCAACACCATCTGGCTGACCATGAACTTGCCGTTGTATTCGCCGAGCGCCCCTTCGGCCGCGCGGTAGCCTGGATAGGGCAAATAAGCGCTGCGCGTCCATTGCCAAGCGATACCGAAGGCGTCGGCGATCACGCCTGCGTGCGCCGCAACTTCCCATTCCGCCTCGCTGGGCAAGTGTTTACCGGCAAAACGAGCGAAGGCTTCCGCTTCGTAATAGCTGATATGCGTCACCGGAGCCGCGGGATCGACGGGATTGAGGCCGCCGAGCGTCATCGAATGCCAGCCACCATTCTGCTGGCGCCAATAGCTGGGCGCCTGCCAACCCTCGGCCTGCACCGCGGCCCAGCCATCCGACAGCCAGAGCGACGGCGTGGTGTAGCCGCCAGCCGCGATAAATTCGAGCCACTCGGCGTTGCTGACCAGATGGCGCGCAATCCGCACATCGGCAATGAGCTCGTCGTGCCGCGGCGTCTCGTTGTCGAAACAAAAACCAGCGCCTTCGTGACCCACAGCATGAATGCCAGCCGACACATCGACGAAGCCGCGCGGACCTTGGCTCGCGTGCGGTGCCTGCCATCCGGCGTCGTAAACCGGGTCGGTCGGATTCTGCGCGAAGGCGTGCAGGATGTCGGTGATCAGCAGTTCCTGGTGCTGCTGCTCGTGATGCAAGCCGATCTCGAGAATGTTGAACACGTGCGCGGCATATGCGGCCGGCACGTTGTCGATCAGCCGCTCGACCGCCGCATCGACATGGGCGCGATAGCCGGTCACGTCGTTGCCGTTTGGTCGCGTGATCAGGCCGCGTTGCGGGCGCGCGTGGCGCGGGCCGGCGGCGACATAATAGGAGTTGAACAAAAATGGAAACCGCTGGTCGAAGATTTTGTACGATGGGTCGTTCGGCACCAGCAGGAACTGCTCAAAGAACCAGGTAACGTGCGCGCGATGCCATTTCGCAGGGCTGGCGTCGGCCATCGACTGCACGATCTGGTCTTCGGCCGACAAATGCGACGCGCGCGCTTCGGTCTCGGCACGCACGCGGCGGAAAGCCTCGCGCCAGCCGGTCCGCGCCTGATCCGGCGATGTCGCGACCGAGCGTGGTCCGAGGGTGGCGCCGCGCGTAACTTGCGACGTTGCGGTGCGCGCCATTGGGGTCTCCGTCGCGTTATTCAAAGGTCGCTGGCAGTGGATTTACGAACATAGACGTCCAATGGATGCAATTGTTCCATCGGCAGGGGGTGGGGGCAACCTGGAATCGAGCCCGCCCCGGCAACCTGACAGGGTTGTGATGGTGGCATGACGCGTGACATCGCCGAAAGACAGGCATTTCGTGCGATATTTGCCGTGAAAACGGGCCTGGAGATTGGTAGCGGGGGACGGATTTGAACCGCCGACCTCCGGATTATGATACCGAATGTCGGCGGGCTAGCGACCGCGGACAGCGACTTTTCAACTGTTTCTGCTATGAAATTTACCCCAAACTGCGGAAAAGGTATCGATAACCCTCTCAAAAAAGGCCCAAGAGTGGTACGTTTGTGGTACAGAGCAGTGGGTAATTATGTCTTCACAGCGTGTTGAAATCGACGCCGATCTCGTGAACCGCGCTCTCTCTCAGGCGCGGAACGGCGTGCGCGAAATCACCGACTACGCAGACGTCCAGCAACCGTATCTGGCATTGCGCGTGCGGGGTCACGCCGTCAGTTGGCTGGTAAAAACACGAGCGGCAACACGCAAAATCGGCTCGCCGCCCAAAATGTTGGTTCGCGAAGCGCGCCGGCAAGCGCCATTAGTGCTCGCCAAACTCCGGGAAGCTGTTCCTGAGGATTCGCCACTCGGTGTCTCGACGTCGTCCGGCTGGACATGGGACGAACTTCGGCAGCGATACAAGGAACACGTCAAGAATCCGAGGATCAAACGGGGTCGCGCGAGGCATCCGTCCACCGCGACCGTCAATGACGTTGAGCTCTCGCTAAATCGCGATGCATTTGACTCCTGGCGCGAGAGAAAGATCAACACTTTGCGACCCGGAGAACTCGTTGCTGCTATCCTTGAAATACAGAAGGCACACTCGCAACGGCAATGCGAAAAGGCTCTCAGCTACGCGAAGGCGGCACTCACCTGGGCCCTTTCCAACCACGCGGCCAATAGCGGACTGGAACTGTCTAACCCGTGGTGGATGCTGGTACGCCCACCCCAACCGACCCAAGAAGAGGTCGAGAATCTTTTAGCGCGGCAAAAGGTTCGTACTACTCAATTTACGATAGATCATTTGGGAGATGTACTCGCCCGCCACGAAGACTTCTGTCGCGGAAAGTCTGGAGCCGAGAAAATCTCACCCTCTGTTCGTTGGGGCCTCTGGTGGGATGCTCTAACCGCAAATCGGCGCGGAGCGGCTACTATGCTTTTGCGTGACGCCGTTCAATGGGATGACCCTCGCGGACAGCAGGGCTGGGGATTGGTATGGTGGCCCGCGGAGATTATGAAGACGCAAATTGATTTCTGGCTTCCCGTCCCTCCGTTTGGGCTGCATATTCTAACATGCGTCATGAGAGACTGGCGTGCACTCGTGAACAAATCGCACGGATTTCAGAACCAAACAAAGTGGGTTTTCGGTTCGACACGACGCATTGGACGTGACGCTACTAACTCCGATGTCGTAGTCGCCCCGGATTCGCTATCCAACCATCTTCGCAACCTTCGAGGTCAACGCCAGCACAACCATCGAAATCATTTGGCCAAATTGCCTTACTTCTCACTGCACACGATCAGAGATGCGGCTAGTTCATATTTGTTAGATCGCGATGACATTCCACCCGGCGCGGCATCAGCCATGCTCGCGCATACCATTAAGGGTGACCATGATCCTCGGCACGAAAAGCAGTCACAAACTACGCGTCAATTTTACGACTTCGCGCAGCGCATCCCGTTAAAATCTAAAGCGATGGCAGCGTGGAGCGAAGCGCTGCTTACAATGTTCAAAAAGGCAGGCGGCATTTATCCTGAATAATGACCTCGACGAACGTCGATAGCCCTGTATTTTTCGAACTACAATCTAGTGCGGGTCCACGAGACATTACGCGTTACGTCTGCTATGGCGGCAAACGTCACAGTTCGGGCTGGTTGTGCAAATACTAGCGTTAAACTAACACTCGCCTCGTAACGCCCTTGGATTGGCGAGACTCATTGAGTTACACTGAACCAGGAATGCCACGGCACCTTGTCGGACCTTGAATTGGGGAGTTCGTCCAATGATTGACACGCAAAAAAAGTGGAGCGGATGGAGCTGGTGGTATCTGCTCTTTGTGATCCAGTTCGTCATTGTTATTTGGCCCTCCCTTTACAACAAGGTCGAGCCGACTTGGATCGGCATTCCGTTCTTCTATTGGTACCAGCTTCTGTGCGTGCTTGTCGGCGCGGTGCTTACGGCTGTCGTTTATTTTGCGACCGATGATTAGCGTGGGGTCAAATTGCTTGAATCGGACAAAAGCATAAAGCGAAACGAGGGGGAGATGCCGTGCAGGAAGTGAATTGGGTCGCGCTCACAATTTTTGTGCTGCTGTTCGGATTCATCACCTGGCTGGGTTTTGCCGCGGCCAATTGGCGCAAGGGCGATCTCGACCAGTTGCACGAATGGGGTCTGGGTGGGCGGCGCTTCGGCACGATTGTTACCTGGTTCCTGGTCGGCGGCGATCTCTATACCGCCTACACCTTTATCGCCGTTCCGGC
>DASRLF010000054.1:0-64472 GCA_035648555.1 Pseudolabrys sp. | reverse complement strand
CACCGGCTTTGCGCATTACGTGGCGAGCAAAGGCGGCATCGTCGGCTTCACCCGTGCGCTGGCGAGCGATCTCGCTGGCGACGGCATCACTGTCAACGCCATCGCGCCGGGCCTGACGCGCTCGCCCGGCACGCTAGTGCGCACGCCGCGTCCGGGCTTTGCGACTATGGACGACGAATTCGCCGCGGTCGCGCAGATGCAGGCGATCAAGCGTCCCGAAGTGCCGGAAGACCTGGTCGGCGCAATGTCGTTTCTGACCAGTGACGATGCGGCTTTTATGACCGGGCAGACGCTGAATGTGGATGGTGGGCGGGTGCGAACCTAGACGCCTTAATTAAGGCGCGCGCCGATCCGAGGATAACGTCATGCGCCGCTGGCTCCGCCCGCTCTGGGTCATTCTCGCGCTTCTGTTTCTTTTGGAAGCGTGGCTGTGGGATCATCTCCAGCCGCTTGTGGCGCGTATCGTCAATCTCATTCCCTGGGACGCGTTCAAGAACAGGCTGGCGCGGCTGATCGAGCGCCTGCCGCCCTGGGCGACGCTGCTTGTTTTCGTCGTTCCGTTCATCGCCATGCTGCCGCTAAAATTTTTCGAAGTATATTTTCTGGCGACACGCAATTGGCTCGGGGCGGCCGGTGTCATTTTGTTCGTCAAACTCGTCGGCCTCGGCATCACCGCTTTCATCTTCGACGTGACGCGCGACAAGTTATTGCAGATGGCATGGTTCAAACGGATGTACGATTGGTTCCTGTGGGCGCGCGATTGGGCGCATGCGCAGACCGAGCCAATCCGGCAGCGGCTGCTGCAATTGCGATGGCTGCTCAAACCGCAGCGTGCCGGCAAATTCCTGCGCCGGTTGATGCGGTTGCGCCGGCGCGCCTATCGCGGCCGCACGGCGTAGACGCCGAGACTTACCTCGGTCAGTGAGAAGCGTGCGTGAGAAAATCCAAAGCGTGCGGCGCCCAGAGGCCGAGCGCCGTGAAAACAAGGCCGGTCACACCGAGCAGACCGGATAGAAATCCGAGCACGACCATACCGGTAATGACTTGGGCGGAAGCCAGCACGATGCCGATCTGGAACACGGCGGACGCAAATTCGTATTGGTGGTAGCGCGCCAGCGCCAACTCGCGTTTTTCCTCAGCCACCTTGGCGCGCTCGGAGAGCTGCTTGCGGCCTTCATGGCTCGCCGGATCGTCGTCATAGCGCGCGGCCGTCTTTTTCCAGGTGTCGATGTTCTTGGTCAGCCGCGCCTTGAGGTCGGCGTCGGTGGCGCGATCGGCCTCGATCTGCATTTGCTCCGCCGCCGTGCTCAGCACGGTCATGCGAATGGTCTTGGCCTGGAAAAAGGACCACAGGTCGTTGGCCGTGACGTTCAGGGTAATAGCGGTGGTCTGCGCGCTTTTGCCCAGCGTTTCGGAAAACGCCAGAAACAGCGCCAGCACCGAAATCAGCAACGCGATTTTTTTGTTGCCGCCATGCGCCGCGTGTTCGGCGTGCTCGGCATGTTCCATATTCTCGTGTGCGCTCATCGCCCCCTCCAGTTCAATATCGCGCTAACGATGATAGCAAAGCGCGACCACGCGCAAGGGGCCTTCAATTTGTATTGTGACGCTTGGGTTACGCGCGCGGGTGGGCGCTGGCGTAAACTTCCAATAATCGATCGGAATCGACCGCGGTATAAATTTGCGTGGTCGACAGTGAGGCATGTCCGAGCAATTCCTGGATCGCGCGCAGGTCGCCGCCGCGCGCCAGCAGATGGGTGGCGAACGAGTGCCGCAAAGCGTGCGGTGTCGCGGTGTCGGGCAATCCGAGCGCGCCGCGCAGCCGTGCCATCGCCAGTTGCACGACGCGCGGCGATAGTTGCCCGCCGCGCGCGCCAATGAACAGCGGCCCGTTATCCGGCAAATCGAGCGGGCAAAGCGCGATATAGCCGTCGATCGATGTGGCGACCTGCGGCAGCACCGGCACCATGCGCGTCTTGTTGCCCTTGCCGGCGACGGTGATGGCGTCGCTTGAACTGAAATCCTTGCGCTTGAGCGACAGTGCTTCCGAAATGCGCAGTCCCGAACCGTAGAGCAGCGCCAGCACCGCGGCGTCGCGCGCTATGATCCATGGCGCACGGGTTTCGCCTTCGCGCAAATCCGTGTCAGAAATCCGCTTGGCCACGGCGATCGCCAGCGGCTTCGGCAGCGTCTTGCCGACTTTGGGCGCGCGCACGGCGGCGAGCGCGCCGACTTTGCCTTTTCCGTTGCGTTCCAGAAAGCGCGCGAACGAGCGCGCGCCGGCCAGCACCCGCATGAGCGAACGGCTGCTCAGGCCATCGCCGCGCCGCGCCGCCATGAAGGCGCGCACGTCCGCGGGCGTGAGCTTGGCCAATTGCTTGAGGGTCGGCGCGCCGCCGAGATGGCGGGCGAGAAAGCCCAGAAACTGGCGGGCGTCGCGCCCATATGCGTCGAGCGTCTTGGGCGACATGCGCCGCTCGGCGCCGAGATAGCCGAGCCAGCGGGCAATTTCCGCGGTCACGTCGGGGCTGGCGGCAAGCTCGCTCATGACGGCCAGAGTGGCATCGCTTCCTTCACCCTTTCTTAAACCGCCGGAATCGGCCAGACCTACCATTATGACTGCCCGCATTGTCGACGTTCTGGTGCCGGTGGCTCTGGATCAGACCTATTCCTACCGGGTGCCGGAGGGCCTCGCGCTCGCACCGGGCGACCTGGTGGCCGTGCCGTTGGGCGCGCGCGGCGAAACCATGGGCGTGGTCTGGGCCGACAATCCTAGTCCGAACCCGCGCCTGCATAACCGCATGAAAGACGTGGTCGGCAAGCACGACATGCCGCCGCTGAAAACCGAATTGCGGAAATTCGTCGATTGGGTCGCCGACTATACGCTCAGCCCGCGCGGAACGGTACTGCGCATGGCGTTGCGCATGGGCGAACATCTTGGGCCGGCGCGCGAGCGTGTCGCGGTGCGGCTGGCAGGGCCGCCGCCGGCGCGCATGACGCCGGCGCGCGCGCGCGTGATCGCGCTGTTTGCCGACAAGCTCGCCCGCGCCAAAGGTGACGCCGCGCACGAGGCGGGCGTCAGCGTCGGCGTGATCGATGGACTTATCGACGAGGGCACGCTGGCGACGTTGGTGTTGCCGCCGGAGCCAGTGATGCGGACGCCCGATCCGGATTTCCGCAAACCAGAATTCTCGCTCGGCCAACTGGCTGCCGCCGACGCGCTGCGCACCATCGTCGATCAGGGCGGCTATACGGTCTCGCTGCTCGACGGCGTCACCGGTTCCGGCAAGACCGAAGTCTATTTCGAGGCGGTGGCGGAAAATATCCGGCACGGGCGGCAAACCTTGATTCTGATGCCGGAGATCTCGCTGACGTCGCAGTCGCTCGACCGCTTTACCGCGCGCTTCGGCACCCGTCCGGCGGAATGGCATTCGCAACTCTCACCCCGCACGCGCGCGCGCACCTGGGCCGCGGTGGCGGCGAACGAGGTGTCGGTGGTGGTCGGTGCGCGTTCGGCGCTGTTTCTGCCTTATGCCGATCTCGGGCTTATTGTCGTGGATGAAGAGCACGACCCTGCCTACAAGCAGGAGGACGGCGCGCATTATCACGCCCGCGACATGGCGGTGGTGCGCGGCAACGTCGCGAAAATACCGGTGGTGCTGGCCTCGGCGACGCCATCGGTGGAATCGGAAGTCAACGCGCGGCGCGGCCGCTACAAGCGCATTCATCTGCCGGAACGTTTCGGCGGCGCGCATCTGCCGATGATCGAGGCGATCGACATGCGGCGCGAGGGCCCGCCGCGCGGAAAATTCATCGCGCCGCGGCTGGCCGAGGCGGTACAGATCGCGCTCGATCGCAAAGAGCAGGCGCTGCTGTTTCTCAACCGCCGGGGCTTTGCGCCGCTGACGTTATGCCGCGCCTGCGGCTTCCGGCTGCAATGCCCGAACTGCGACGCCTGGCTGGTCGATCACCGTTTCAAGCGGCGGCTGGTCTGCCACCATTGCGGCTTCAATATGCCGCCGCCGGCGCAATGCCCGCAATGCCACGCCGTTGAGAGTTTTGCACCGATCGGCCCGGGCGTGGAGCGGCTGGAGCAGGAGGCGGCGGAGCTGTTTCCCGGCAAGCGTATTCTGGTGCTGTCGAGCGATCTGGTCGAATCGATGGAGCGTCTGCGCCAGGAGCTCGACGACGTCGCGGCAGGCCGTTTCGACATCGTCATCGGCACGCAATTGGTGGCCAAGGGCCATCATTTCCCCAAGCTCAATCTGGTCGGCATCGTCGACGCCGATTTGGGCCTCGGCAATGGCGATCCGCGCGCGGCCGAGCGCACCTTCCAATTGCTGCATCAAGTCGTCGGCCGTGCCGGCCGCGAGGAGGGGCGGGGCATGGGCTTTCTGCAAACGCATCAGCCCGAGCATCCGGTGATGAAAGCGCTGATCCTGGGCGACCGCGAAGCGTTCTATTCGAGCGAGATCGATTTGCGCGAGCGCACGCATTATCCGCCGTTCGGGCGGCTGGCCAGCCTGGTGATTACCGCTAACGATCGCCACGCCGCGGAAAGCTACGGGCGCTCGCTGGTCGCCACGGTGCCGAAGGACGACCAGGTGCGCGTTCTGGGACCCGCCGAGGCGCCGATCGCGATCGTGCGCGGCCGCCACCGGTTTCGCGTGCTGGTGAAAGCGCCACGCAACTCCGATCTATCGGCCTATTTGCGGGAGTGGCTTGCCGCGGCGCCCAAGCCGCGCGGCAATGTGCGGCTGGAAGTCGACATCGACCCGCAGAGCTTTTTCTAGGCCGATTTTGCCTTCGCCTCGGCAGCGCTGGTGACATAGTGCACCAGTGGCGCGCGCAGCCCGGCCTGGTCCAGCACGCGCCGCACGCCGGGCCGCGCCGCGGCAAAAGTAACATCGGTGCCCGCGCGCTTGAGTTTGTTGACGAAGGTAACGAGCGAATGCGCGGCGCTGAAATCGATCACCGGCACTTCGGAGAAATCGATCACGTACAGACGTGGCAATCCGCCGACGCGATCGAGCGCCGTCAACACCCGCGCGGTCGCGCCGAAGAAAAACGCGCCGCTGATGCGATAGATCATGACATCGCGGTTGGTCGCCTGTCCGGCGTCGTAACGGGTCTTGTCGGCAGTATCGTCGGCGACATCCTCGATGCCCAATCCCACGCCATCGACTTCGACCGCCTCCGCCATGCGATGCAGGAACAGCAACGCGCCCAGCACGACGCCGACCGCGATGCCGGTGATGAGATTGACGAAAATTGTCAGCAGGAACGTCGCCAGCAGCACGGCGGCGTCGCCGCGCGATGAACGCAGCAGCGACCAGAACTCTTCCTTCTCGGCCATGTTCCAGGCGACCACCGCCAGCACCGCACCGAGCGCCGCCAGCGGGATGAAGCCGACCAGTGGCGCCGCCACCATCAAAAACACCAGCAAATAGCCGCAGTGAAACAGGCCGGAGATCGGACCGCGCGCGCCGGCGCGCACATTGGTCGCGGTCCGCGCCACCGTGCCGGTGACGCACATGCCGCCGAACACGATCGAGACGATATTGGCCAAGCCTTGCGCCCCCAGTTCGCAATTCGAGCGGTGGCGGCGGCCGGTCATGCCGTCGGCGACCACAGCCGACAGGAGCGATTCGATCGCGCCGAGCAACGCGATGCTGACGCCGTCGGTCAGCGCCGCCTGCAGTTTTTCAAGGCTGAACGGCGGCAAGGAGGGCATCGGCATGGTGTTGGGTACCGCGCCAAAACGCGACGTAACGGTCGCACGTCGAGATGCAGCGATACGCACACCAGAGCAGCGACCGCGACTGCAATCAGAAAGGCCGGCCAGTTCGGGCGCAGGCGGCGCACCAGCAGGATAACCGCGACCGACAGCAAAGTAATGCCGACCGTCGGCCAATGGATTGACGGCAGCGCATTGCGAATGGCGACGAGCTTCGGCGCCAGCTCCGACGGCTCGTGCGCAATCGTCAGGCCGAACAGCTCCCTGATCTGGCTTGCCGCGATGATGACGGCGATACCGGCCGTGAACCCGACCGTCACCGGGAACGGGATATATTTGATGTAGGTGCCCAGACGCAGCAACGCGACCGTGATCATAATCAAGCCGGCGATTACCGTTGCGAGCGCCAGGCCGTCATAGCCATTCCGCTCGACGATGCTGGCGACCAAGCCGATGAAAGCGCCCGCCGGTCCGCCGATTTGGAAGCGGCTGCCGCCCATCAGCGACACGATGAAGCCGCCGGCAATCGCCGTATAAAGCCCGCGTTCCGGCGATACACCGGAAGCAATGGCGATAGCCATCGACAGCGGCAGCGCAACGACGGACACGGTCAGTCCGGAAATGGCGTCGGCGCGCAAATCGCGCCAGCCATAGCCCTCCCGGAAAACCGTGATCAGCTTCGGGGTAAATAGGTCGATAAAGGACGGCTCGGCGGCGTGTACCGCCGGCACGGGATGAGATGTCATCGGCACGGCGCCGTAAAGTTAAGATAGCGCCATGTTGCACCCCACCCTTGCCGCCGCAAGGGTCACTCCGCCGGTCAGTCGATAACCGCGTGCTCCGGTTTGCCCGCAACAGGCGCCTTACCCGCACCGCGGATGATCAACACCAGTGGGATCATCCCCAGCGTCAAGATCATCAGCAGCTTGAAATCGCTGAGATAGGCAATCATCTCCGCCTGTTGGTTGACGATCGCGTCGAGCATGGCGCGGCCAAGATCGGTCGTGACGTTGAGATTCGCCGCCACGTCCGGCATTTGCAGGGCGTTATTAAACGGCGTCACGCCTTCGACGATGCGCGCGTGCATCTCGATGGTCTTGTCGGTCAAATTGGCGATCACCATGGAAATGCCGATCGACGACCCGATATTGCGCACCAGCGTCAGGATCGAAGTGCCGCCATTGCGCAAATTCCCGGGCAGGGTCAGGAACGCCGCCGTCGTGATCGGCACGAACAACAGGCCGAGGCCGATGCCCTGGATGATGTTGGTGACGACGATCATGCGCTGCGTGACGTCGAGCGAAAATCCGGTCATGTAATACAGCGTGCCGCCGGTGAGCAGCAGGCCGGCCAGAATGAGATAGCGCGTCGACAGCATCTGCATCAGCCGCGGCGCCGCCATCATGGTCAGCAGCGTGCCGATGCCGCGTGTGCCGAGCAAAAGGCCGGCGGTCTGGATCGGAAAGCCCAGCAAATTCTGCATGAACGGCGTTACCAGCGCCATGGTGCCGAACAGCACCACGCCGATCACCACCATGAACACGCAGCCGCTGACGAAATTGCGGTCCTTGAACAGTTCGAAACGCACGAACGGCTCCGGCGTGGTCAACGAATGGGCGAAGAAATAGTAGAAGCCGACAATCGACACGATCATCTCGGCCCAGATCTCGCTGGCGCCGAACCAACCGACCTGTTCGCCGCGGTCGAGCAGCAATTGTAGCGAGCCGATGCCGACCGCCAGCGCCAGGAAGCCGAACCAGTCGAAGCGCAGATGCTCGTGGCGCTTGGTTTCCTCCATGAACAGCATCATGCCGATCACGGTGATGACGCCGATCGGCAGGTTGATCAGGAACACCCAATGCCAGGAATAATTGTCGGTGAGCCATGCGCCCAGCGTCGGGCCCATGATCGGGCCGAGCATCACGCCGACACCCCAGATCGCCATCGCCGAGCCGCGTTCCTGCAACGAATAAGCGTCGAGCAGTACCGACTGCGACAGCGGCACCAATGCCGCGCCCGCCATGCCCTGCAACAGGCGGAACAGCACCATCTCTTCGATGTTTTGCGCCAGCGCGCACAGGAACGATGCGGCCGTGAAGCCGACGACGCAAATGATGAACAGCTTCTTGCGGCCGAAGCGGTCGGCCAGCCAGCCGATCGGCGCGGTCATGATCGCGGCCGCCACGATATAAGACGTCAGCACCCAGTTGATCTGATCGAGCGAGGCCGACAGCGAGCCCTGCATATAAGGCAGCGCGACGTTGGCGATGGTGGTGTCGAGCGCCTGCATGATGGTCGCCGTCATGGCGCACACCGTAATCAGCGTGCGCCGCAGCTTCGGCGACATCGACGCGAACTGCGTCGCGGTCATTTTGCCGGCTCGCTCGTCGACATGAACGGAATCCGGCTATGGCCGGTGTCGATATTCACGACCACGCTCATGCCGGTGCGCAGCAGACGGGTATTTTCGTCCTTGTCGAAGGCGACGCGCAGCGGAACGCGCTGCACCACCTTGACCCAGTTGCCGGTGGCGTTCTGCGGCGGCAGGATCGAGAATTGCGAACCGGTGCCGGGGCTCACCGCCACCACGGTGCCCTTGAAGGTGTGGTCGGGGAAACTGTCGACATCGAGCGTCGCTTTCTGGCCTATGCGCAAATAGGTGATGTCGGTTTCCTTGGGATTGGCGTCGACCCACGGCGCCTGATCGTCGATCACGCTTAAGATCGGTCCACCGGCCGCGACGAAACGGCCGAGCTGGATATTGTCCACCTGCGTGGCGGTGCCTGAAATCGGCGCGCGTATCAGCGTGTGGTCGTAATCGCGCTGCGCCGAATCGTACGCGGCCTTGGCCTGCGCGTATTCCGGGAATTGTTCGAGCGGCAGATTGGCATTGCCGAGCAACGAACTGAGCGTCGAGTCGAGTTGCTGTTTGGCGAACTCGGCCTGCAACTTGGCGGTCACCAGCGTGCCCGCGGCGGTATCGAGGTCGGCCTGCGAGCCGGCCTGTGTGCTGACCAGCTTGCTCTTGCGGTCGACGTCGCGCTGCTTGAGCTCGACATTCTTTCCCGCCAGATCCACCAGCGTCGTGAGCGATGTCAGATTTGATCTTGCCTTGTCGAAGTCGCTGCGCGCGGTGTCGAGCTTGGCCTTGGCCTGTTCGAGCGCGAAGCGATAGGGCTCGCGGTCGAGCGTGAATAGTTCATCGCCGGCATTGACGTGCTGGCCCTCGACGATCGCGACGTGAATGACCTTGCCGGAAATATCCGGCGTGATCAGCACCTTCTGCGCACCGACATAGGCATTGTCGGTAGAGATGTAACGTCCGCCCGACAGATAGAGCACCAGCCCGATCAGTACCGCGAGCGCCGGTAGGCCGATCAGCAGGATCATGCGCAAGTTCTTGCGGCCGAGCTGCACGAACCGGCCAGCTTTCTCTGCCGCCGGAGCATCCGCCGGCGCGGTCTTGGCTTCAGGAGCCGGAACGATCTTGAGGGGCTTTTCACTCATGACGCTTCACCCACGACGGCGTTTTGCGGCGCCGCATTGCGATTAATCGCCGCGCGCAGGTTCTCCTTGAGCAGATCCAGGTCGCGCCGCATCCGCCCAGTCGCCTTGTCGTCGAAGCCAGCGAGCACCGTCTTCATCATCTCTTCACCGAGCAAAGTCAGCCGTTCCAGCAGCGGCCGCGCGGCCGCTGTCAGGAACAACCGATTAGCGCGCCGATCGTTCGGATCGGCCCGGCGTTCGATCAAATCATTTTCGGCCAGCCGGTCGAGCAGGCGGGTCAGCGTGATCGGCTGCAAATCCAACAGCTCGGCGAGTTCCGATTGTTTGAGGCCTTCGGCGCGGTCGAGGCGGAACAGCACCGCCCATTGCGCCCGGGTCATGCCGTATTGCCGTGCCCGCTGATCGGCGAAGGTTTTCAGCAGCCTGGCTACGTCCATGATTGTAAAGGCAATTTCACGCTGAGCGGTCGGCAAGAGAAAAACTCCAGTTCCAAGCCATGCTTATTATAAGCAGGCTTATGATATTCGCAATGGGTCAAAAGTCGAGGGCGCGCAATGCCTCGGCTGCCGGGTGACGCCGCGGCCATCGTCGGGCAAAGTCGCGGCCCGCCAATTCGCCAATCTCAAAATCAGGAATTCTCCGCATGGACATCGGCTTTATCGGACTGGGCAATATGGGTCAGCCGATGGCGCGCCGGCTGATCGAGGCCGGCCATAAACTCGTCGTCTATGACACGCGCAACGACGCGGTCGTGCCGCTGGTGGCGCTGGGCGCTAAGCTCGCCTCGTCGCCGCAAGACGTCGCCGACCGCGTCGAGACGGTGATGTCCAGCCTGCCGTCGTTGCAGATTTCGCAGAAGGTGGCGGCCGGCGAAGGCGGCGTCATTCACGGCAAAAAAGTAAAGCGCTACATCGATCTTTCCACCACCGGCTCGCGCGTCGCGGCCGAGATTTGCGCGGCGCTGGCCAAGAAGAACATCGTGCAAATCGACTCGCCGGTAAGCGGCGGGGTCGGCGGCGCCAACAAAGGCACGCTGGCGGTCATGGTGTCGGGGCCGCAGGCCGACATCGACGTGGTGAAGGACGCGTTGAGCGTTCTCGGCAAGGTGTTCGTCATCGGCGACAAGCCCGGCATGGCGCAGACCATGAAGCTCGCCAATAATTTTTTGTCGGCGACCGCGATGGCGGCGACCTCGGAAGCGGTGGCGATGGGCGTCAAAGCCGGCCTCGATGCGCAGATCATGATTGACGTCATCAATGCCGGCTCCGGGCGCAGCACCGCGTCGGATGGAAAATTTCCGCAGGCGATCCTGCCGCGCACGTTCAATTACGGCTTCGCCACCGGTTTGATGCTCAAGGACGTGCGGCTGTGCGCCGAGGAAGCCAAGGCGCTGGGCGTTCCCGACCAGGTGATGAACGTTGTCCGCGATCAGTGGGAAACCACCAATTCCGAATTTGGCGGAGACTCAGACCTCACCGTCATTGCGCAAATGATCGAGCGTCGCGCCGGCGTGACCATAAGCGGGAAGAAATCATGAGCGACGATATCCACGAGGTCTATGCCGTCAGCTACGCCAGCCATTCGCGCATGCGGTCGGAAAATTACATTTTCGGCGATCCGCACGACGAGATGACCTCGATCTCCTATTATGTCTGGGTGATCAAGGGGCCGCACGGCGCCTTCGTGGTCGATACCGGCTTCGACGAAGCCGCGGCGAAAGAGCGCGCCCGCACCATCATCCATCCGGTGGGCGAGGGGCTCAAAGCAATCGGCGTCGATCCGGCCAAGGTGGAGAACGTCATCGCCACTCACATGCATTGGGATCACGCCGGCAATTACGATCTGTTCCCCAAGGCGCGTTATCATATTCAAGACACTGAAATGACCTACGCCACCGGCCGCTGCATGTGCCACAAGACGCTGCGCATCCCGTTCAGCGAGAGCGATGTGCACGCGATGGTGAGCAAAGTGTTCGCCTATCGCTGCGAATTCCACGACGGCAGCGACGAATTGGCACCCGGTATCACCGTGCACAAGATTGGCGGCCACTCCAAGGGCCTGCAATGTGTGCGGGTCAAAACCAAGCGCGGCTATGTCGTGCTCGCCTCCGACTGCATCCATCTTTATTCGCATATCGACGAAGGCCGGGTGTTTCCGATCACCTATTCGGTCGGCGATACGCTTGAGGGCTATAAGACGATCCAGAAACTCGCGACCTCGCGCCAGCACATCGTGCCGGGCCACGATCCGGAGGTGATGAAAATCTATCCGGCGGCGAACGCGGCTACGAAAGATTGGATCTGCCGGCTCGACTTCGAGCCGAAGGTCTAGGCCAAGCCCAACTTCGCAAACGCATTGCTGTGATGCTCGGCGCTTTGCGGCGAAAAGCAGCAGAACACCACGCGCGTAATGCCGCGTGGAGCGCTGGTTACTTCCGATGCCACGGTGCCGACCGCGATGCGGGCCGCGCGATCGGCGGGAAAACGATAGATTCCGGTGGAAATCGCCGGAAAGGCGACCGAGGCCAGCGCATGAGCAGCCGCGAGATCGAGCGCGCTGCGATAACAGCCCGCCAGCGATGCTTCCTCGTCCGAACCGCCGCCTTGCCACACCGGCCCGACCGCATGGATGACGCGCCGGGCCTTGAGCCGGTAGCCGCGCGTAATCTTGGCTGCGCCGGTTACGCAGCCGCCGAGCGCGCGGCATTCCGCAAGCAGTTCTGGCCCGGCGGCGCGATGAATGGCGCCGTCGACGCCACCGCCGCCCAGCAGTGAGCTATTGGCGGCGTTGACGATTGCCGCGACGTCGAGCGTGGTGATGTCGGCCACCGCGATCTCGAGCCGCGTCGCGCCGATCACAGCAGTGAGGAGCGTCATCGCGGCGACTATATCACCCGCGCTCGGAATAGACTTCCGATTTGAGATCGACGCTGGAGCGCGCGCCGATGTCGTCGTAATGCGCGTCGAGGAAGCGGCGGGCTGAGCGCTGGCCGAGCTTGCGCAGCAGCTCGAACGATTCGTAGTCGTTGCGCAGTTTGTTGGCCGAGGAGAAACGCTCGCCCAGGCCCTCCAGCACGATGCGATGCACCTTGATGTGCCGGTATTCGTTCGGCCCGGTGCCGTGCGGCACGCGACCCTGCTCGATCAGGCGGTTGACGAATTCGATGGCGCGCAATTCGCCCATCAGCGAGGAATTGAACGTGATCTCGTTGACCCGTCCCATGATCTCGCGCGTCGAATGCGGCACCTTCTTGCGCACGAGCGGATTGATCTGGACGATCAGCACGTCCTCGGTATCGGTCGAGCGGAAGAACGGGTAGAGTACCGGATTGCCGAGATAGCCGCCGTCCCAATAAGGCACGCCGTCGATTTCCACAGCTCGGAACACGGCCGGCAGGCAGGCCGACGCCATCACCGCTTCCGCCGAAATCTTGTCGTGCGGAAAAATATGCAGCCGTCCGGTTTGCACATTGGTGGCCGCGATAAATATCTGGCGCGCATCCGCGCGCAGGCCCTCGAAATCGACGAAACGCTCGATCATGTCCTTGAGCGGATTGATGTTGAGCGGATTGAGATCGTAGGGCGACAGACATTTCGACCAGGCGTTCAGCCAGTCGAAGGTCGGCGAGCCTTCGCCCGGCAGTAGCGAAAACAACCGGTCGGTCACCGCGCGCTGCAACGGCGGAAGTTCGCCGCCGAGGCTCGCCGCACGCCAGAAATCGGCGAGCCGCTTGCGCGCTTCCTCGGGTCCGCCGCGCTTCAAGCCGTCGGCCAGCATCACCGCGTTGACCGCGCCGGCCGAGGTGCCGGAAATTCCCTCGATCGTCAGCCGGCCGTCGCGGAGCAAATGATCGAGCACGCCCCAGGTGAAGGCGCCGTGCGCGCCGCCGCCTTGCAGCGCCAGATTGATGCGCTTCTTGGGCTTGGGCGCGCCGTTCTTGTCGCCGCCGAAAGCGCGCGAGAGGAATTCGATCATCGCTTACTGCGCGACCCAGCCGCCGTCGATCGAATAGGCCGAGCCGGTGATGGTGGCAGCGGCGTCGCTCGCCAGGAAGACCGCCAGCGTGCCGATGTTCTCCGGCTTGGTGAACTGATGCATCGGCTGCTTCTCCGACAGCAGCGCCACTTCCTCTTCCTTGATCGACTTGCCGGACGACTTGGAGCGCGCGGCAATCTGTTGCTCGACCAGCGGCGTGAGCACCCAGCCTGGGCAGATGGCGTTGCAGGTGATGCCGGCATTGGCGGTCTCAATCGCCACCACTTTGGTCATTCCGACCAGGCCGTGCTTGGCCGCGACGTAGGCGACCTTCTGCGGACTGGCGACCAGCCCGTGCGCCGAGGCGATGTTGATGATGCGACCCCACTTGCGCTTCTTCATGCAGGGCACCGCGGCGCGGATGGTGTGAAACGACGACGACAGGTTGATGGCGATGACGGCGTCCCATTTCTCAATCGGGAAATCCTCGATATTCGCCACGTGCTGGATGCCGGCATTGTTCACCAGCACGTCGAGCGAGCCGAGGTTCTTTTCGGTTTCGCCGATCATCGCGGAAATCTCGGCCGGCTTGCTCATGTCGGCTGGCGAATAGAGCGCCTTGATGCCGAACTCCTTTTCGAGGCCCACGCGCTCTTGTTCGATCGCCGCCTTGTCGCCGAAGCCGTTGAGCATCATGTTGCAGCCGGCCTGCGCCAGCGCGCGCGCGGTGGCGAGCCCGATCCCCGAGGTGGAGCCGGTGACCAGCGCGGTTTTACCTTTTAGCATGGCAGTCCTCGTGACATGTGGCCGCCAAATGGCCGGTTATGCAGGGGCCGGATGAAGGCCGGAACCTGCTCCTATTTTTGTTGCAGTGCAATATATATGTAGGAGTGGCGATTTAGCGACTCGGGCTTTGGCGCGGTAGAATTGAACCAACGAAGGCGGAACTGTCCTTGCCCAGAAAATCCTCAGCCCACGCGGTGTTCCCGGCGCCCGGCCACGACCATGAGCGTTGCGCCAGCGACGCCATCACCCACGCCGAGGCGATCTGCGCCGCGCGCGCCGAGCGCCTGACGCCGATCCGCCGCCGCGTGCTGGAGGCATTGCTGGCGAGCCATGCCCCGCTCGGCGCCTATGAGTTGATCGACCGGCTGGCGGTGCGCGGCGCGCGCCCGGCCCCGATTACGATCTACCGCGCGCTCGATTTCCTGCGCGAGCAGGGCCTGGCCCACCGCATCGAAAGCCGCAACGCGTTCATCGCCTGCGTGCAGAATCACGACAGCGACGATCCGGTGGTGTTTCTGATCTGCGAAAAATGCGGCGCGGTGGGCGAGGCGGCCTCGGCCGCGGTCGCCGACACCATCAAGACCGCCTCGCGCGCCGCCGGCTTTACGCCGAAGACGCCGGTGATCGAAATCTCCGGCATCTGCGCGCACTGCAAAGCGGCGTGACGTAGCATTGATGGTGTCAGCGCCCGCGTCCAACAGCGTCACCCGCCCGCTCGATGCGATCGCCGCCGCGATCGTGGTGGTGCTTTGTCTGTCCTGGGGCTTCAACCAGGTCGCCACCAAGCTCGCGATCCACGATATTCCGCCGCTCACGCAGGCCGCCATTCGTTCGGTGCTTGCCGCGTTGTTCGTTGCCGGTTGGTGCCGGCTGCGCGGCATTCCGTTGTTCGCGCGCGACGGCACGCTGGCGGCCGGCATCGGTGCTGGCGTTTTGTTCGCCGCCGAGTTCATCCTGATCTATCAGGGTCTGGTCTATACGACCGCGACGCGCGCGGTGCTGTTCATTTATCTCGCGCCGTTCTTCGTGGTGCTGGGCTCGCGTATTTTTCTGCCGGTCGATCGCTTCCGTCCGGCGCAATGGCTTGGCCTAGCGCTGTCCTTCGCCGGCATGCTGATCGCGTTTGGCTTGCCCACGCCGGCGATGGACCCGCGACAGATAATCGGCGACCTGATGATGGTCGGCGCCGCGCTGTTCTGGGCAGCGACCACGTTGCTGACCAAGGCAAGCGCGCTCAATCGCGTCTCCGCCGAAAAAGTGATGATCTACCAGTTGGTGGTCTCGGTGCCGATCCTGGTGGCGGCGGTTGTCGTGTTCGGCGAACGCCTCCCGCAGGCGCCGTCCGCGCTCGCTCTCGGCGCGCTCGCCTATCAGACCATCTGGGTGGTCAGCATCACTTTCGTAGTCTGGTACATGCTGGTGAAGCGCTACTCGGCCAACCGGCTTTCAGCCTTCACGTTTCTCACGCCGCTGTTCGGTGTTGCCGCCGGCCATCTCGTGCTGGGCGAACCGTTGACGGGTGCCTTCGCCGCGGCGGTCGCTTTGGTCGCCGGCGGTCTGCTGCTGGTGAACCGGGCGGCCTGATGATAATTTTCGCAATCTCCAAGACGTGATGGCGATGCAAACGACGCCCAATGATAAGCAACGCGCGCTGACCGAAGCGCTACAGCAGGCGAGGCTCGCTATTCAACGTGAGCGCGCGGCCGACGCCGAACGGCTGGCCGGTGAAATCCTCAAGGCCAATTCGGGTCATGCCGAGGCGATCAAGATTCTAGGCTACGCGCTGCTGATGCAGGGCAAAGCCGAGGACGCCGTGCCGCCGCTCGAAAAGGCGGCGCGCGCCAGCCGCGACCCGGAGATCGAAACGCAGCTCGCTATCGCCTTGCGCCAGGCCTGCGACACCGACAAGGCCTTGCTCTGGCTCAAGCGCGCCATCAAGCGAACGCCGCCGTTCGCGCCGGCATTTCACGAGCTCGGCTATGTGTTGCATTCGCTGCATCGGTCCGGCGAAGCCATTGAAGTGCTCAAGCAGGGCATCGCGGTGGCGCCGATGATGACCGAAATGCCGATCCAATTGGGTTTCGTCTGCTACGCCATCAACGACCGCGCCAATGCCGGCAGCGCCTTTGCGCGGGCGTTGTCGATCAACCCCCTCCACCCCGAGGCGATTCACGGATTGGCCACAGTGCTGATGGACCAAGGCGATTACGCGCAAGCGGCGGAGCTGTTCCGGCGAGCGTTGTCGGCAAATCCCGACGATACTTTGGCGCGGATCGGTCTTGGCAATTGTCTGCTCGAAGTCGGCCAGCACGATCCGGCCTATGCCTGCTTGCGGGCGGCGAGCGTCAGAAGTTCGGAATTTTACGGCAAGGCGCTGCGCGCCAGCCTGTCGTCCGGCCACGGCCGATTCTGGCTGCGCCCGAGCAGTGCCGCGAAATTCCTGAAGGGCGCCTAATCAGCGTTTCGGCGCGCGGAATTCCCGCCGGTAGATGCCGAATTCATTGGCGACAGAGCTCGCCGTTTCGTGCAGCCGGACCGCCGCCTCGCCCGACATTGCTTCGATCTTGCTCGCCCATTTCTCGCGCTTGACCGGAATGCATTGCGCGACCGGCGTACCCTTCGGCAGCACGCCGTTGAAGTCGGTATTGTGCCAGCGCGCCGGAAAGCCGATCAGGTTGTCGGAGTAGCTGTCGGTATCGACCAGCCCGGTGATGGTGGTGAAGGGCAGATCGGTGCGGTTCAGCGGATGCGTGAACAGCAGCGCGTAACCGGGCGGCGTTTCAATGGTCCAGAAGTTGTTGAACTTGATGACGAAGCGGTCGTCGTCGAAGAACGGTGTACCGGCGACCTGGACATTGTCGTGATAGTCGATCGGCGAGCGTGTGAAATTGGTGACGCCGCCGGCCGGCACGTCGCGGTCCCAGAAAAATTCGCCGTTCTCGACCTTGAGATCGCTGATCAGCGGGAGCAGAAAGCCATAGCCCATGGCGTCAATGAACGGCGGGCATTTCTTGATCGTCATCAGCTCCATCTGGCTGATCGGGCTGAACGCCTTTTGCGGCAGCGCCTTGAACCAGTCGGGGAAGCCCTGCACGGCCGGTATCGGCTTGGGCAAAATCGCCTCAAGCTCTGGCGGACAGCGGAATGTCACCGTCATGGGGCTGGTCTGATCCATGGTGCAACTTAGCCCGGCCTCCGGCATCATGCCAACGCCATCAATTGAGGCTATATAACAAGGCGGGCGCGGCGTTGACGCTGTCCGCACCCTCTGGCAATCCGGTGGCCGCATGAACGCGCAGGAACGTCATAAATCGGTGGCCGTGATCGTCGGCGGCGTGATCGTCGGCGGCGGCGCGCCGATCGTCGTTCAGTCGATGACCAACACCGACACCGCCGACGTCGAGGCGACCGCACGCCAGGTGGCGGCGCTGGCGCGCGCCGGCTCGGAGCTGGTGCGCATAACAGTGGACCGCGATGAGGCGGCCGCCGCCGTGCCGCGCATCAAGGAACGCGTCGCGCAGTTGGGCGCGAGCGTGCCGATCATCGGCGACTTTCACTACAACGGCCACACACTGCTGACCGATTATCCCGGTTGCGCCGAGGCGCTCGACAAATACCGCATCAATCCCGGTAATGTCGGCTTCAAGAACAAGCGCGATCCGCAATTCACCCAGATCGTCGAGATGGCGCTTCTGCACAACAAGCCGGTGCGCATCGGTGTCAACTGGGGCTCGCTCGATCAGGAGCTGCTCACCAGACTGATGGACGAGAACGCCAAGTCCGCGCAGCCACGCGAGGCGCGTCAGGTGACGCACGAGGCCATGGTGCAGTCGGCGCTGCTCTCGGCCGCGCGCGCCGAGGAGATCGGCCTGCCGAAGAATCGCATCATCCTGTCCGCCAAAGTGTCGGCGGTGCAGGATTTGATCGCGGTTTATAGCGAGCTGGCGCGCTGCTCGGACTACGCGCTGCATCTCGGCCTGACCGAAGCCGGCATGGGCTCGAAAGGCATCGTCGCCTCTAGCGCCGCCATGGGCGTGCTGCTGCAGCAGGGCATCGGCGACACCGTACGTGTTTCACTGACGCCGGAGCCGAACGGTGACCGCACGCTTGAGGTTCAGGTCGCGCAGGAATTGCTCCAGACCATGGGACTTCGGACGTTTGTGCCGCTGGTTGCCGCCTGTCCCGGCTGCGGCCGCACCACCTCGACCACGTTCCAGGAACTGGCCTCCGACATCCAGGGCTTCATCCGCTCATCAATGCCGGAATGGAAGAAGCGCTATCCCGGTGTCGAGGCGCTCAACGTCGCGGTGATGGGCTGCATCGTCAACGGGCCGGGCGAAAGCAAACATGCCGATATCGGCATCTCGCTGCCTGGCACCGGCGAACAACCCACGGCCCCTGTGTTCGTCGACGGCAAGAAAGTCGCGACCCTGCGCGGGCCGACGCTGACCACGGATTTCAAGCAGATGGTGACGGATTACATCGAGCGCCGCTTTGGCCATGGTCGGCGCGCGGCGGAATAGGAAACGTTGCAAGCGGCTAACGGGTGAGAGCGGCCTTTGATGACGCCGGATTGCGAAAGCCTGATTTCCTGGCGGTTGCGCTTGGTGGCGTTGCGGGCGCCCGCCTGCGGCATGACTCATGAGAGCATCCGGTCCGGGCCCGACGCAATGCCGGTACGGAATTCGTACAGTTCCTCCGGCTAAGCGCGCGGGTATTTGCCCGGAGACAATACGCTCGGGCCATATCGGGTGTAGCCACACCACCGCGCACCATCTGCTGCGGGATGCGCTGGACTGCATTCCCGGCGCCGGCGTTGCACCATTGCGGCATGAGCTCAACGAGCTTGAGAACGCGATCAGCCTGCTCGATCACCGCCGCTACGATGCCGAGACCCGTCATGCGCAGGCCATTGATGCTGGAGCCCCGGCGCAGACCGCGGCGGCGCGTCTCGCCAGACGCGCGGCGGGTTGCGCCAAACCCGCGCCAAAGGGCGGCATGCACCACCGCCCTGGCGCCCTCCCGGCGCTCCGTTCCCCTTTGGGGAAAAGGAAAAAGGGATGAAAGGCCTACCCTGGGCCTTCAAGAATAAGGGCGATGACGCGCGCCTACATCCACCCGCCGCCGTCGGTCGCTCGGTTGGCGACGCTGGCTTCTTCGAGATCCAATTCGTATTCGATACGGCGACGCGCCTCGTCGGTGATCTTGCCGTCGCGCAGCAATTCATAAATGAATTTGCGTTCCGCCTCGATCAAGTCCGCCTTGATCCTGGCGGTTTGGCGCATGTGGTCGAGACCTTCGGTCAAATTCTCTGGCAGCACCTGCAGGCGGCTGGCATTGCGCGTGCGTAGATGCCTGATTGCATCGGCCGGCAGGCCGCAATTATCGATGGCTTTCTCCAGTCGTTTCTCGACCTGCTTGAGCGCCGCTTTGCGCGCGCGCAACTCGGCCTTGATCTCGTCTTTGTGTTCTTTTTTGCCGAGCCGGGCGAGCCCGAGCCAGCGCACCACATAAGGCAGCATCGTGCCTTGGCCGATCAGCGTGATGATGATGACGCCGAAGGTGACGAACAAAATCAAATCGCGGTGCGGGAACGGCTCGCCGTTGAGAAGCGTGTAGGGAATAGCGAGCGCGACCGCGAGCGAGTCGACGCCGCGGATGCCGGTGAAGGCCAGGAAAAACGGCGCCTGCCATGGCGGCGACGGATCTCGCTTGCGCAAGCGCGGGCTGAACCAGCGCGGAATGTAAGTCGCCGGAAACATCCAGACGAAGCGCGCCGCGACAGCGATCAGCGTGGTCCAAGCGGTCGCGATCACCAGTTCGCGGATCGAGAAAGCGTGGCCCTGTTCGATCAGCGCGCGCGCCTGTAAGCCGGTGAGCAGAAACACCAGGCCTTCGATCAGATAGACGATCAGGTCCCAGAAAAAGATTCCCTGCAGCCGCGTGGCGGAGGGGATCAACCGCGGCCCGACCCAACTGACGTAAAGCCCGCAGGCGACGGTCGCCAGCACGCCGGAACCGCCGAAATGCGACGGCACCCAGAAGGCGAGATAGGGCGTCAACAATGACAGTGTAATTTCGACGCGTGGCTCGCGCGCCCACTGGCGCAAACGCAGGCTGAGCCAGCCGACCGCGAGACCGAAAGCGATCTCGCCGATAACGATCATGGCGAACTCGCCGGCAGCCTGGGACAGCGAGAAGCTGCCGGTGCTCACCGCGACGACGGCAAAGCGGTACAACACCAATGCAGTGGCGTCGTTGGCGAGGCCTTCGCCTTCCAGCACCACGACGATGCGCCGCGGCAGGCCCAATTGCCGCGCGATGGCGAGCGGCGCCACCACGTCCGGCGGCGACACGATGGCGCCGAGCAGGAACCCGACGCCCCAGTCGAAATTCAGCAGATAGTGCACGGCGGCTGCCACCGCGCAGGTCGTGAACAGCACGCAGCCGAAGGCCAGCAACGCGATCGGCCGCAAGTTGAAACGGAATTCGCGCCAGCTCATGGCGACGCCGGCCGAGTAAATCAATGGCGGCAGAAAGACCAGCAAGACGAGCTCGGGCGCCAGCTCGATTTTCGGTAGGTTCGGTATGAGCGCCATGCCGATGCCGGCTACCACCAGCAAGATCGACGGCGAAATCTTCAGCCGCTTGGCGGCGACGGCGACTGCCGCCAGCACGGCCAGCATGAACAGAATTGTTTGGGCAACCTGAGTCATCGAATCACGTGGCCGAAATTCAAATCAGGTTGGAAACGATGTTTACGGTCAAGGCGAACACGGCGACATTAAAAAAGAACGCCAGCGCGCCATGAATGGTCACGATGCGGCGGATCACCTTGCTGGTGATGACAACGTCGGAAACCTGCGAGGTCATCGCAATGACCAGCGAGAAATACAGAAAGTCCCAATAGTCGGGCGGCTGCCGGCCGGGAAACGTCAGGCCGCCGATCGCGTGATCGCCGCGTTCGCCGTAATATTCGTGGGCATAATGCAGCGCAAAGATTGTGTGCACGAAGGCCCAGGACACGAAAATCGTGACCATCGCGATTGCAATTCCATAGCCGCTGCGAGGCTGTCCGGCGACTTTGGCAATGCCAAGCTCCGCGACGATTGCCCCCATGATCGCCAACCCTGAAAGACCGGTCAGGATCAGCAGCGCGACCGCGCCTTCGTCGTCTTCGGCGGCGCGGCGGCGAATGTCGTCGAGGCCACAGGTCATCATCAATTGATAAACCAGGAAGAGATACAGCACGACGCCGAGGTCCCAGCCGAGCAGCAACTTGGTAGCCATGGCCCAATCGGTCATCGCCAGGCCGAGCGTCACTCCCAGTCCAACGGCGATGGAAATCAGCAACCGCGCATGCAGCCGCGCCAAGCGGACCGGCATCGTGGCTTTAGCGGCAATCTTGCGAGCCATCGGTTGCTCCTTTACGTCGTTCGCTCGGCGATGAAGCGGGCGGTGGCGCGCAGTATATCGGCTTTCGCGGCGAACGGCGCCAGCGCTCCGTCGGCCGCCATGGTAAGCGCAGCCAAATGGCCGCGCGCACCTTCGGGGCCTAATGCAGACACCAGCGTGGCCTTGCCGGCGGCGGCGTCCTTGTGAGCGGCCTTGCCGATGGTCTGCGCGTCGCCTTCGAGGTCGAGCAGGTCGTCGGCGATCTGGAACGCCTGGCCGATCGCCGCGCCATAGCTGTCGATGGCCTCGCGGGCGGCCGTATCGGCTTGCCCGAGGATGGCGCCGGCGCGGCAAGCGAAACGGATCAGCGCACCTGTTTTCATCGCCTGCAAATTCGCGATCTCTTTTTCCGTCAGCACGTGCTTGTCGCCAAACCGGCCCTCGGCGGACAGATCGAGCATTTGCCCGCCGGCCATGCCGCCGATGCCGGCCGCGCGCGCCAGCTCCGACACCAGCGCGATCCGCACGTTTGCGTCCGTGTGCACGTCGCTGCGCGCCATAACGTCGAACGCCAACGTCAGCAGCGCATCGCCGGCCAGTATCGCGGTCGCTTGGTCGAAGGCCTTGTGCACGGTCGGCCGGCCACGGCGCAGATCGTCGTCGTCCATCGCCGGCAGATCGTCATGCACCAGCGAATAGCCGTGCAGGCATTCCAGCGCCGCGCCCGCCAGCAGCGCGCGTTCGCGCGCCGCGCCGAACAGCGTCGCTGTTTCCACCAGCAGAAACGGCCGCAGTCTTTTCCCGCCGCCGAGCACGGCGTGACGCATGGCCGCCAGTAGCCGTTGCGGCCGCGCGATTTCGCCCGGGCCGGGCGTGGCGCCAAGCAGCCGGTCGAGCAAAGTCTCGATATCGGCGGCGACCGCGCCGAGCCGACTTGCGAGGTCCTTGGGAGCGACAGCGTCCATGGTGGCCCTAATTAGCCTTAGCGCCGCACTCTCCGCAAATGGCCGCCGGGATGGGTTAGTCTTGGCCCATGGATTGGCCCAGCAAACGATTCGCGATTGCCCACGATATCCTGCGGTTGCCGCGGATACCGCGGCCGTTGAGCGCGGTGATTTTCGCCGTGCTGGTGCTGTTGGCGGCGCCTTACGTGATCACGCCATTCTACGCCGTGGTGCGGCCGGTCTCCACCGTGATGTTGTGGCGTTCGGTTTCCGGCGCGCGGATGCAGCGCCAATATGTGCCGCTGGCGCGCATCGCGCCGGCGCTGCCGCTCGCCGTGATCGTCGCCGAGGACGGCCGCTTTTGCAGCCATCACGGCGTCGACTTCGCGGAGATCCGCGACGCTTTGGCCGATGCCGACGATCTCGACGATCTGCGCGGCGGATCCACCATCACCCAGCAGGTGGCGAAAAACCTGTTTCTGTGGCCGGGCCGCAGCTGGCTGCGCAAGGCGCTGGAATTCCCGCTGGCGCTATGGATCGACCTGGTGCTGTCGAAGCGCCGCATCCTGGAAATTTACCTCAATATCGCCGAATGGGGTCCGAACGGCGAATTCGGCGCCGAAGCCGGCAGCCGCTATGCGTTTGGTAAACCGGCGCGCGAATTGTCCCACTATCAGGCGGCGCTAATGGCGGCGGCGCTGCCGAACCCGGTGACCCGAAATACCCATGCGCCGGGGCCGGGTCTGCGCCGGCTGGCCGGGCTTTATGTCGGCCGTTCCGAGCAGTCACCCGGTTCAGCGGCCTGCATTCGCACCCCCTAGCCTTGGCGGAAGGCATCCTCTATAAGCCCGGCTTCAAACCGACATCGCGAAGTTCAGGAGCTCGCTTTCCATGGCTGTGCCGAAAAGAAAAACCTCGCCGTCGCGCCGCGGCATGCGCCGTTCCGCCGACGCGCTCAAGCGGCCGACTTATGTCGAGGACAAGGATTCCGGCGAATTGCGCCGTCCGCACCATATCGACTTGAAGACCGGCATGTACAAAGGCCGCCAGGTGCTGAAGGCGAAGACCGAAGCCTGAGCGAGGTCTGCTCCGGGCGGCAGAGAATGACGCATGTATCTCGTCGGCGCGCCGCTCCTCGTCATCCCGTTCGCGATCTACAACATCATCGCATTTCTGATGCCGGGCGTGAGCTGGAGCGCGCCGGTCACACACGTGCATTTGGCGTCGGGCGCCGAGTGGACGATGTCGGTCGGCGACATCCTGGTTGCCGTCACCGCGCTGATCCTGATCGTGGAAGTGATCAAATTCGCGCGCATCGGCACGCGCTCCCTGGTCGATCACGCGCTGGCTCTACTGTTGTTGTTCGCAATGACCGCCGAATTCGTGTGGGTTAGCCAGGCCGCGACCGCGACGTTTTTCCTGATGCTGGTGATCGCGTTTGTCGAGGCCGCCGGCGGGATCGGCGTCTCGGTGCGCGCACGGGCGCGGCAGCGCGAGCTGGTGATCGAACCTGAGGCGGCGCCTGCGGTACCGGCAGTCGAACCGCAACCTGAGCCGAAGCTCGAGCCCGCGCCGAGCGCGACACATCCAGCCTGACATGTCCCGCGATTTCCAATTGTCCGGCCGTTCGCCCGTGATTGCCTGTGACGGCATGGCGGCGACCTCGCATCCGCTCGCGACCCTGGCTGCCGTCGATACGCTGCGCGCTGGCGGCAGCGCGGCCGACGCCGCGGTGGCGGCGGTCGCCGTGTTGTGCGTGGTCGAACCGCATATGACCGGCATCGGCGGCGATTGCTATGCCCTGGTGTCGCAACCGGGCAAGCCGGTGTGGGGCTATAACGGCTCCGGCCGCGCCGGCGCCAAGGCTTCATATGACGCGCTGCGCGCCAAGGGCATGACCGAGATCGGCAATTCGATCCACGCCGTCACCGTGCCGGGCGCGCTCGATGCCTGGGAGGCAATTCTCAAGGCGCATGGCCGCTTCGGGCTCGATCGCGCACTTGGCGCTGCGATCAAATACGCCGAGGGCGGCTTTCCGGTCGCCGCGCGCGTGGCGTGGGATTGGCAAAGATATATCGGCAAGCTCGCCGCCGATCCGGGTGCGGCCAAGCACTATCTGTTCAACGGCGCGGCGCCGAAAGAAGGCGACGTGATCCGCTTTCCGGCCCTGGCCAAGACGCTTAAAAATATTGCCGCCACCGGCGCGCGCGCTTTCTACGAAGGCGAGATCGCCGACGACATGGCGGCGACGGTTGGCGCGCGCGGCTCGTTCTTGACTGCGGAGGATTTCGTGCGCCATCGCGGCGACGCCGTCACGCCGATCTCGGCCAATTATCGCGGGCTCGACCTTGTCGAGATTCCGCCGAACGGGCAAGGGCTCACCGCGCTGATGATGCTCAACATCCTGTCAAACTTCGATCTCAAGGCGCTCGATCCGCTCGGCCCGGAGCGGTTCCATCTGGTGCTGGAGGCGGCCCGGCTCGGCTATGCCGTGCGTGACACCCACATCGCCGACGCGGCGCATATGCGTATCCCCGTCGCCGACCTGCTCGACAAAGGCTTTGCCAATACGCTTGCCGCCAAAATCGGCATGAACAAGCGCACCAAGCTGCCCAGTGCGCCGACGCCCGGCGGCAATACGGTTTATCTCACCGTGGTCGACCGCGACCGCATGGCGGTATCGTTCATCAACTCGCTCTATTCCCATTTCGGCATCGGCATCTGCACCGATAAGACCGGCATCCTGCTCAACAATCGTGGCTCATGTTTCACGCTTGAAGCGGATCATCCCAACACCTTCGGCCCCGACAAGCGGCCGATGCACACCATCATACCGGCGCTCGCCATGCGGGCCGGCCGCTGCGACATGAGCTTCGGCGTCATGGGCGCGCATTACCAGCCGATGGGCCACGTCCAGATCGTCAACAACATGGTCGACTACGGCATGGACGTGCAGCAGGCGATCGACGCCCCGCGGTTCTTTTTCGAAGGCGAACAGACCATTGTTGAGCATGGCACGCCGGCGGCGACCATCGAGGGTCTGAAAGCGCGTGGCCATAATGTCGTCTTCGCCCCGACGCCATGGGGCGGCGCGCAAACCATCAAGATCGATTGGGATCGGGGCGTGCTGATCGCCGGCTCGGATCCGCGCAAAGACGGCTGCGCGCTCGGCTACTAGCGCCCGGTCAACGCGGCGGTCGTGTGATAGGCGGCCAGCGCCTCATGCGGCTCGGCACGCCGGCGCTCGCGGGTCTGCGGATGCTGATCTTTCATGGCAAGCAATTGGGCGAGGAACGGCGCCTGGCGAAACGCGGTCGGCGAGTCGCTGGCGGCCAGCATAGGAGTAAGCGCGACCAGCGCGCGGCTGGCTTCGGCCTGCGCCGGCGGCTCATCGCCGCGCGGCGCCGGTGCGGCCGGCTGTGAAGGCGCTCCAGTAATGACGCGAAGCTTCATCGGACTGTCTCAATTTGGGACAGGCGAGGCCTGTCTACCTTTGTATTGGCAAGGGCCGTGCGCGGGCCTTAAGAAGCGCCCGGTTCGCTCGAACGGGCCGTTTTTCGAATTATTTAAAGGATTGCCCGTAGTTTCGGCGCTGGATCTATTCCACAGACAACGCCCGACTTTCCGTGGCGTTCCCAATAAGGGGCGAGCGTGACCCGAATCGAGCAACCGGCCGCTGTCCCCGACGCCGCGGAGGTTCTCAGGTCGATCGGCGACGTCGCCTATGAATGGCGGCTCGACACCGATGCGCTGCACTGGAGCGGTAACGCCGCGTCGCTGCTTGGCGTCACCATCGGCGAGATCGCCAGCGGCCGCAGCTTCGCGCAAAAGATCGATGCCGCAGACGGCCAGAGCCGTCACGACGCCATCAATGCGGCGGCGCAGGGCGATACCGGCGAGGGTGTCGCCTACCAGGTGCAATACGTCTTCCGGCGCGGTGACGAGAAAATCTGGCTGGAAGACACCGGACGCTGGTTCGCCGGCGCCGACGGCAAGCCAATGCGGGCGCATGGCGTTTTGCGCGCGATCGGCGAGCGCCACGCGCGCGAGAGCGAACTGCTGCAGCTTGCCAAATTCGACCCGCTGACTGGGGAAATGAATCGGCTGCATCTCACCGAACTCATCGGCGAGAAACTTGGCGAGGCGGTGCGCTTGCGCACCTCCTGCGGCTTCCTGCTGGTCGCCATCGACCATCTCGGCAATCTCAATGAAGCCTACGGCTTCGACGCCGCCGAGCAAGTGATCGCGCAGGTCGCCAAGCGCATCCGCGCGCGCCTGCGCGGCAAGGATTATCTCGGCCGCCTGTCGGGCAACAAGTTCGGCGTGCTGCTGACAAGTTGCACGGCCGATGAATTGGCGGTCGCTGCCGACCGGCTGCTGGCCGGGGTGCGCGACGAAACCATCACGACCGCCGCCGGTCCAGTGGCGGTGACGGTGACGGTCGGCGGCGTGACCGCGCCGCGTCATGCCCGCACGGTTCCGGAAATTCTCAGCCGCGCGCAGGACGCGCTGCATGCCGCGCGCGCAAAGCGCCACGGCTCGTTTGCCGCCTACCGGCCGAACGTCGAGCGCGATGCGCTGCGTCGCGACAACGTGCGCGCCACCGACGAGATCGTGGCCGCGCTCAACGAACGCCGGATCGCGCTCGCCTACGAACCGGTGGTCGAAGCGAAGACCCGCGAGGTTGCCTTCTACGAATGCCTGATGCGCGTGCATCGCCCGGACGGACGTCTCGCGCACGCCAACGAGATCATCCCGGTGGCCGAGCGCGTTGGACTGATGCGCATGCTGGACTATCGCGTGCTCGAGCTGGTGGTGGCGGAACTTGCGGCCGCGCCCGGTCTCACCGCTAGCGTCAACGTCTCGCCCGCTTCAACCGTCGACCCGGACTGGTGGGCGGGCCTCGGCGCTCTCTTGCGTGCCCATAGCAGCGCGGCCGAGCGGCTGATCATCGAGATCACCGAGACCGCCGCGATCCAGGACGTCGACGTCGCGCGCGGCTTCGTCACCCGCGTCAAGGATCTCGGCTGCCGCATCGCCATCGATGATTTCGGCGCGGGCAACACCTCGTTCCGCAACTTGCGCAAGCTCGGCGTCGATATCGTAAAAATCGACGGCGCCTTTGTGCAGAACATCGTCAAGTCGGGCGACGACCGGGCTTTTGTTCACACGCTCATCGACTTGTCGCGCCGGCTCGGCCTCAAGACCGTCGCCGAATGGGTGCAGGACGAACAAGCCGCGCAGTTGGTGTCAGAGTGGGGTTGCGATTGCCTGCAAGGCGCGTTGATCGGCCTCGCCAGTGACATGCGGCCGTGGCTCAAGGATCGCGCCGCGAGCGCGTGAGCCGCTATTCTTTGCCGCCGAGCTTATCGAGCCGCTTCTGCATTTCGTCGAGCTGGCGCTTGAGTTCGTCCATCTCGCCGCCGCTGCCTTGCGGCTTGTCGGACGCGGGCTTGGCCTGTCCGCCGCGCGCGAACGGTGGCGCGAACATGGCAAAAGTCTTCTCGAACATTTCCATGTTCCGCCGCACCTGATCCTCGAGCGGGCCGAAGCCGCCGACGCCGAAGGCCTGCGTCATCTGCTCACGGAATTTGCCCTGCTGGCTGGTCAGCGATTGCATCGATTGTTCGAGGAAGCGCGGCACCATCATCTGCATGCTGTCGCCGTAGAAGCGGATCAACTGCCGCAGGAAGGCGATCGGCAGCAGGCTTTGGCCTTCCTTGTTCTCTTGCTCGAAAATGATCTGCGCCAGCACCGAGCGGGTGATGTCCTCGCCGCTCTTGGCGTCGAACACCACGAAATTCTCGCCGCCCTTGACCATCACGGCGAGGTCCTCGAGCGTCACGTAAGCGCTGGTCCCGGTGTTGTAGAGCCGCCGGTTGGCGTATTTCTTGATTGTGATCGGCTCTTTTTCGTCTGCCATTTTGATCGCGGTCCCTCTGCCCGGCACCAAGCATAACCGGTTTCCGCTCGCGCGGGCCACCGTTTTGTGGCGTCGCGGCAGACCCAGCGGGCAGTGCGGCAAACCCTTGCGGAAGAGGTCGAAAAGGGCCAATTCTCGCGGATATCCGCAAGGTACCCGTTGTTGACAGCGCCAGCCGGGTGGCCCGAGGATGCGGCAGCGCCAGATGGCGGTATTGCCGCGCAACCGATCGCATGAGGAGTTTCGGATGAAGGACGACATCGTCATTGTCAGCGCCGCCCGCACGCCGGTCGGCTCGTTTAACGGGGCCTTCGCCAATCTGCCCGCTCATGAGCTGGGTAAAGCCGCGATTCACGCGGCGCTGGAGCGCGCCGGCGTCGAAGGCGCCAGAGTTTCCGAAGTCATCATGGGTCAGATCCTGACCGCCGGTCAGGGCCAGAACCCGGCGCGGCAGGCGTCGATCGCCGCCGGCATTCCGGTCGAAAGCCCTGCCTGGGGCGTGAACCAGCTATGCGGCTCCGGCTTGCGCGCGGTCGCGCTCGGCTATCAGGCGATCATGACCGGCGACAGCGAGATCGTGGTCGCCGGCGGCCAGGAATCGATGAGCATGGCGCCGCACGCCCAGCATTTGCGCAACGGCGTGAAGATGGGTTCGCTCGAATTGGTCGACACCATGATCAAGGATGGGCTGTGGGATGCCTTCAACGGCTATCACATGGGCACCACCGCCGAGAACGTCGCCAAGCAGTATCAAATCACGCGCGCGCAACAGGACGAATTCGCCGCCGCCTCGCAGAACAAAGCGGAGGCCGCGCAGAAGGCCGGCAAGTTCAAGGACGAGATCGTCGCCGTGACCATCAAGTCGCGCAAAGGCGACGTGGTGGTGAACGCCGATGAATATCCCAAGCAGGGCGTCACGCTCGAATCGCTTTCCAAGCTGCGCCCGGCCTTCGACAAAGAAGGCACGGTGACCGCGGCCAGCGCTTCCGGCATCAATGACGGCGCCGCCGCCGTGGTGCTGATGAAAGCTTCCGAGGCCGCCAAGCTCGGCAAGACGCCGCTGGCGCGCATCGTGTCGTGGGCGCAGGCCGGCGTCGATCCCTCGATCATGGGGACCGGGCCGATCCCGGCGTCGCGCGCCGCGCTCAAGAAAGCCGGCTGGAAGAAAGAAGACCTCGATCTGATCGAAGCCAACGAAGCGTTCGCGGCGCAGGCCTGCGCGGTCAACAAGGACCTCGGCTGGGACACCTCCAAGGTCAACGTCAATGGCGGCGCCATCGCCATCGGCCATCCGATCGGCGCTTCCGGCGCGCGCGTGCTTACCACGCTGCTGTTCGAAATGCAGAAGCGCAATGCCAAGAAGGGACTTGCAACCTTGTGCATCGGCGGCGGCATGGGCATCGCGATGTGCGTTGAGAGGTAGAGATTGATCTGCGTCATGGCCGGCTCGATCCGGCCATGATTTTAAAAGCGTTTCTGGGAGGAGTGGGGCATGTCACGCGTTGCGTTAGTCACCGGGGGCACCCGCGGCATCGGGGCCGCCATCGCCAAGGCGCTGAAGACTGCCGGTTACAAGGTCGCCGCCAATTACGCGGGTAACGACGAAGCGGCGGCGAAATTCAAATCCGAAACCGGCATTCCAGTGTTCAAATGGGACGTGTCGTCGTTCGAGGCTTGCGCCGATGGCGTGAAAAAGGTCGTGGCCGAGCTCGGCCCGGTCGAGGTGTTGGTCAACAATGCTGGCATCACCCGCGATGGCCAGTTGCACCGCATGAAGCCGGAACAATGGACAGTGGTGATCAACACCAATCTCGGTTCGCTGTTTAACATGTGCCGGCAGGTGATCGAGGGTATGCGTGAGCGCAAGTTCGGCCGCATTGTCAATATTTCCTCGATCAATGGCCAGAAAGGCCAGTTCGGCCAGGTCAATTATTCCGCCGCCAAGGCGGGCGAGCTCGGCTTCACCAAGGCGCTGGCGCAGGAGGGCGCGCGCGCCGGCATCACGGTGAACGCGATCGCGCCGGGCTACATCAACACCGAAATGGTGCAGGCGGTGCCTAAAGACGTGCTGGAGAAATCGATCCTGCCGCTGATTCCGATCGGCCGGCTGGGCGAGCCGGAAGAAATCGCACGCTGCGTGGTGTTCCTGGCCTCCGACGATGCCGGCCTGATCACCGGCGCGACGCTGTCGGCCAATGGCGGGCAGTATTTCGCTTAGAAAAACCCGACAGACTCGCAGCCCGCGCCGGCCTGGAAGCTCTGCTTGTGCTGCCGTTTCGGGATGTCGATAACGTGCATCGAGCCGTCGCCCTGGCAGCCGACGAATAATTCATCGCCACGAAACGCAAAGTCCATCGGCTGACTGCCGACGTCGACCGCGGTCTGCGCGTCGAATGACACATCGACGATGCTGACCATGTTGCTATTCAGGCTGCTGATGACGACTAGTTTATCATCCGGCGAATAGCGCGCGATTTGCGCGGCCTTCGGCACGCCCTCGAGCCGCACCTCGCGGCTGACGCTGCCCTTGGCCGTGTCGATCAGGAAGACCACCGGCTGTTCGTCGCTGACCGCGACCACGGTGCGGCCGTCGCCGGACACCGCGATTCCGGCCAACGCCTGCGGGGTCTTGATCTTGCCGAGCAGCTTGCGGTTCGGCAGGTCGATCACCGACACCGTGGCGTCTTCTTCGTTGTCAGTATAGAGGCGCTTGCCGTCATTCGGGATGCACAGCCGGTGGCCGTTGGTCGAGCCGGAATCGATGGCATCGATCATTTTGTGCGTTTTGCGATCGACCACCGCGACCTTGGCGCTGTTTTCGCAGGTGATGTAGATCAGCCCGTCGGGGCCGAGCCGCACCGTGTGCGGCGCGCTATAGGGCGACAGATCAATGGTGTCGGCAACCTTGCGTTTGAGAAGGTCGATGACGTGCAGCACGTGGCCAGGATTGGGATTGCGGCCGTGGATGCCGTCGCCGAAAATCGGCACATAGGCCAGCCCGGTTTCTGAGATCACCAGCAATTCGTGCACGGTTTTCTGGAAACCGTCGAGAACGGTTTCGGTCTCGTAAGTCTGCGGATTGAGAAACAAAATCTTGCAGCCGATTTTATCGACCGCGATCATGCCCCGCATCTTGCCTGAACCGGTCATCGCCTGGCTTTCGTTTTTCGTTTAGCGGAAGATTTCTTTTTCGCCTTGCGCGGGCGGTAGGTGCCTTCCGCCTTGTCGAGCCGCACCGACCAATATTCCCAGGCGCGCGAGATCGGGCTGACGCGCAGATTATATTCACCGGCGAGTTCCGTTTCGGCGGCGGTGAGCGGCGACACGTGGCCAAGCGTATGCGCCTGAATCTGCAGCGCCGCGTTGCGCGCGGTGTAGATGGTGCGGAACACCAATTCCTCGAGCGTCTTGCCGGCGACCGTTGCGCCATGCCGGCGCATCAGCACGATCCAGTTGTCCGCCAGCGCGCGCGCCAGCGAAGCGCCTTCCTCGGGCTTGGCCACGATCAGCGTGGTGTCGCCGAATTCGTCGCGGCTGTCCCAGAACGGCACCTTGGCGCCCAAGGTGGCGCCGAGATGATAGACCGGCTTGAGTTCCATGCCGGAAACACAGAACGGCAGGATCGACGCCGCGTGATGGTGGCACACCGCGTTGACCTCCGGCCGCGCCTGATAGATGCCGCCATGGATGACGCGCTCGCCGTACAGCCGGATATCGGTCGGCTTGACCGGCTTTGAATCGAGCGTGAACTCCAGGATGTCGTCGGGCTTTACCAGTTCCGGCGCGCGCGAAACCGACATCAGATAGCGGCCCGGATCGGTCGGGTGGCGCAAGGTGACGTGGCCGAAGGCGTCGAGCACGCCTTCATGGGCGATCATGCGGTTGGCGCGCGCGAGCTGTTCGCGCGCTTGGTCGAGTTTATTCGGCACGGGGTTTCCTCTGATTGCAGCCGCGGGCAGCCTATTCCATGGAACCGATTGGTTCCACGGGTATTGACCCATGTCCACGGGGCCTACGAGACAATTTCATGAGCCGCAAGAAAGCAAAAACCGCCTCAATCGTCGAAATGTTTTGGTCCTTTGTCCAGGACAACCCAAAACTGGCGACGTCGCTTGCGTTCGAACTGGGCTCGCTCGCCGGCACCGCCGTCAAAAATTCCGGCGACGCCAAAAAATATCTAAAAAAGCAGGCCAAAAACGTACCGCAGGCGATTTCCGATGCGGTGCCGCTCAGCCTGTCGAGCGCACTCAAGTTTTTGCCGGCTCCGAAATTACAACCACGGAAAAAGCCTCCAAACAAACGTGCGCCGCGCCAGGCGCGGCACGTCACGGAGTGAAGGTCGCAAGGTCCGCCTAGCCGGCAGGACAAATTCTCAAACCACTTCTTCAGGAGCGCACCATGGCGAAACGCCGCAAGACATCGTCGAAGCGAACCCAGACACCAGTTCCGTCCCAATCGTTCCGGCAAGTCGCGGAACGCGCGGTCCTCAGTCAATCAAATAAGATCCTGGCTGCCGCGACCAAGCGCTACAAGCGGTTCGTGCGTCAGGCCGCCAAGGCATCGAACGACAAGAACAAGCGGAAGTATCTCGCGGCGGCGCTGTCCGCGGTCGTTATCGCGGGTGTCGTGGCCAACGATTTGAAGCGGCGCATCGACAAGCAGCCGGCGCGTCCGGCAAGACGAAAAAAGCGGATCTAACGGCCTCGGTCGCGTACTACCGTTTTGGCGACCAGTCCTTCGGCGCCAGTTCGAAACCATCGAACGAAAAGCCGGGCGCGACGGTGCAACCCACCAGCGTCCAGTCGCCGAAGCTCTCCGCCGCCTGCCAGACGCGCGCCGGCACGGTCACCTGGGGAATTTCACCCTCGTGAATTTGGCCGCCGAGCCGGATGATTTCTTCTTTCGAGCCGTCGACGATTTCGAGCTTGAGGGCTGCGCCCGTGTAGTAGTGCCAGATTTCGACGGCGTCGATCCGATGCCAGTGCGAACGCTCGCCGCGCGTCAGCAGGAAATAGATTGACGTGGACGCGGCGCGGCCGTCGATCACGCGCGGATCGCGGAAGGTCTCGCGGTAGTGCCCGCCTTCCGGATGAGGCTTGAGCTCAAGCGCGCGGATGATCGAGGCGGCGGTCGCTGCGGCCATGCGGGCTAGAACTTGTTCTTCCGCGCGCGGATCTCAGCGAATACCTGCGAGGGCTCCTTGCCCGCCATGCCGATGCCGGCCGCGACTTCGGACACATCGGCGCGCAGGAACGGATTGGCCTGCTTCTCGTCGCCGATAGTGGTGGGGACCGTCGGCTCGCCCGCCGCGATCTGCTTGTTGACCTCGGCCTCGCGTGCCGCCAACGCGGCATTATTGGGCTCGATGGTGCGTGCGAAGCGGACATTGGCGGCGGTGTATTCGTGGCCGCAAAAAACCTCGGTGTCGTTCGGCAGATCGCGCAGCTTCACCAGCGAGCGCCACATCATGCCGGGCGTGCCCTCGATGACGCGGCCGCAGCCGATGGAAAACAGCGTATCGCCGACAAAGGCGAGCTTGTCGGCGTGAAACCAGTAGGAAATGTGGCCTTTGGTGTGGCCCGGCGTCTCGATCACATTGGCCGACAATTTTCCGACCGTCACTTTGTCGCCCTCGCGCACGGTCTGGTCGACCGCGGGAATCGTTTCCGCTTCGGCGGCCGGCGCCACCACGCGGCATTTGTATTTTTCCTTCAGCGCCACGATGCCGTCGGTGTGGTCGGCGTGATGGTGGGTGACCAGAATATCGGTGAGCTTCCAGCCGGTGGCCTTGAGCGCGGCTTCGACGGGCGCCGCCTCCGGCGCGTCGATCGAGGCGGTGGCGCCGCTCTCGGTGTCATGCACCAGCACCCCGTAATTGTCCTTCAGGCATAAAAACAGGCGGGTTTCGGCGGGCATGGCGGACCTCGTCACTCAAGGGCAGGGCATTAACCGTAGCACGCGGATGAACAATCTCGCACCTTTTGTGTTTCCGCATCGGGCGGCGTGGCCTCTCGTTTCATGATAGTTTTAGGCCATGTCGATCGATGTCGTGGACCTGCGCAATTTTTACGCCCAGCGCCTCGGCGTGGTGGCGCGCCGCTTCGTCGGTCGCGGCATCCGCGGCCTGTGGAAAGACACCGCCGGTCTGCGCGTGCTCGGCGTCGGCTATGCCACGCCCTATCTCGGGCTGTTCCGCGAGGAAGCCGAACGCTGTCTCGCGTTCATGCCGGCCGGGCAGGGCGTGGTGAAATGGCCGACAACGCGGCCGGCTTTGTCGGCGCTGGTAGATGAGAACGAGCTGCCGCTGCCCGATAACGCGGTCGACCGCGTGATTTTGGTGCACGCGCTGGAAATGACCAACGACCCCGCCACGCTGCTGCGCGAAGCGTGGCGCGTTCTTGCATCGGGCGGCCGGCTGCTGGTGGTGGTGCCGAACCGGCGCGGACTATGGGCGCGCATGGACACCACGCCGTTCGGTCATGGCCGGCCCTATTCGCGCTCGCAGATCAACCAGCTGTTGCGCGAGACCTGGTTCACGCCGACCGGCTGGCGCGAGGCGCTCTACGTGCCGCCGGTGGCGCGCGGCTGGTTCCTGCGTTCGGCGGTGGCGTGGGAGCGCACCGGTTCGACGCTCTCGGCGCCTTTCGCCGGCGTGCACATGGTGGAAGCGACCAAGCAGGTCTATCGCGCGATCCCGGCGCGCCGCGTCAAACGCAAATTGGTGCCGTCGCTCAAGCCAGCGCTGGCGCCGTCGCCGGGCGGCGCTGCAAGATCAATATCCGAGTAGGTTTGAACTATTCCGGCTGTCGCGGCGGCTCGTCGCCGCCGCCATCGCCCGGCGCCGGCTGTGGGGCCGCGCCCTGCGGATTGGTGTTGCCGAAATTATCCGGCCGCTCCGGGCGGTAGCCGCCGCCGCGATGACGCCTGCGCCGGCGATGCCCGAAGCGATCCTGGCGGTCGCCTTGCTCGTAGCCGTTCTGCCCATTGCCCTGATTGTTATTCTGCCCAGGGTTCGGCTGCGGCTGGCCGCCACCGCCGGTGATGAAAGCGGGTAAGCCGCCGGTGTCCGGCGCGGCGTCGTGGCCGCCTTGGTTCGGCTGCGGCGCATTGGGCTGCTGCTGCGGCTGATGTTGCGGGCGGTGCTGCTGCTGATCGCGCGGCGGAAACGGTTGCGCGTCGCGCGGCAGGTAAGGTTGCGCCTGCGGTACCTGTTGTGGTGCTGGCGGTTGGGGCGCGAATCCCGGCTCGTTCTGGCCCATGTAAGGCTGGCCGTCGTCGCCTTCGTCATCGAAGTTGTCGTCGGCCGCGCCTTGCGGGGCGCCTTGACCCTGCTGCGGCTGCTGATTGTTGTAGTACGGGTTCTGCTGGCGGAACTGTTCCTGCGCGACCGCGATCAGGCGGAAATAATGCTCGGCGTGCTGGTAGTAGTTTTCGGCCGCCACCGGGTCGCCGGAGCTCTGCGAGTCGCGCGCGAGCTGGATGTATTTTTCCGCGATGTGCGAGGCGGTGCCGCGAATTTTCACATCGGGTCCGTTCGACTCGTAGACCCGCGTCAGCGGATTCTGGCTTTTGCGGTGGTTATTATTGTTGTTGTTATTGTTGCGCCCGCGCATGCGCTTCTGACCGTTTCTCATCATTTGCCTATTCGCTCCACTGCGGTCCGTGCCGCCAACCATTGCCGAACTTCAAACCAGTCCAAACGAATCCCGCTGCGCGGCCTTGGTCCGCGCTGCCCGCACGAAATGCTAGATCGTTTGCGATCTTATCGCGATTGCCGCAGCAACCTCATGGCCACGATCCTGTCGTGGCGTTGCCAACCTTCTCGTTACGCGCAGCGTCAATGTTCAAAAGTCTGATGCGCCCAACCGGTGAAGCGTCCGAACCCGTCTCTTTTGCCGTCGTATTAAAGCCGGCTCGTCCTCGGATTTGCGCCGCCGCCACACAGAGCCTCTTGCTCCGGGGTTCCTGGCGATGCAACCCGTACGGGTCGATTCCGTTGAGCGGAAGCTAGTCGTTTCCGCGCCACATTCCAAGCGGTTTTTTCGTCTGCAATGGTGATCTGCGGGATGGTTATGACGCGGCGGTGGCACTCAGCGCGCGTGGAATACCGGCCAAATCGTCACGCGCGGCGGCGACATTCAAGCCGGCTTTGGTAAACAGCGCACGAACCGCGCCCTCCTGGCCCGCGCCCAGTTCCACAATCAAGCGCCCGCCCGGCGCCAGCAGGCCGCGGGCTTGCCCGGCGATGGCGCGGTAACCATCCAGGCCATCGGCGCCGCCGTCGAGTGCAAGCGCGGGGTCGTAATCGCGCACCTCCGGCGCGAGCGATGCGATGTCGCCGCGCGCCACATAAGGCGGGTTCGACACGATCAGATCGAACGGTCCTCGCACGCCGGCGGCGATGTCGCAGGCGATGAAGGTGCAGCGGAGGCCAAGATCGTTGCGCGCGGCATTGGCGCGCGCAACGTCGAGCGCGGCCGCGCTGATATCGGTGCCGGTGCCGATGGCGTTGGGAAGCTCCTGCAGCAGCGCCAGCAGCAGCGCGCCGGAGCCGGTGCCGATGTCGAGAATGCGTAGCTTTTCCAATTTCAGGGCCAACAACGCATCGAGCGCGGCCTCGACCAGCGTTTCGGTTTCAGGCCGCGGCACCAGCACGTCGGGCGTGACCATCAGTGTCAGGGTCCAGAATTCCTTGTGGCCGAAGATGCGCGACACCGGCTCGCGTTTGAGCCGGCGCGCGGCCAGCACGTCGATCGCCTGGGTCTGCTCGGCGCTTAGCGCGCGTTCGCCGTTCGCCATGAGTTCGGCCCGATCGATGCCGAGCGCATGGGCCACTAACAGGCGCGCATCGGCATCGGCGGAGTCGATCTCGGCCTGGCGAAATTTCTCGACCAGCGCGTGACGCGCCGCGGCGATGGTCCACGTCGCTGCAAGGATCACGTCGCGCCTTCGGCCGCCAGCAGCTCGGCCTGATGCTCGGTCACCAGCGCGTCGATGACCTCGTGCAAGGCCTCACCTTCCATCACCTGCGGCAGCTTGTGCAGCGTCAAATTGATGCGGTGATCGGTGACGCGCCCTTGCGGAAAATTATAAGTCCGGATTCGTTCCGAGCGGTCGCCCGATCCGATCTGTCCGCGCCGTTCGGCCGCTCGCTCAGCGTCGAGTTTGCTGCGCTGGGCATCGTACAGCTTGGCGCGCAACATTTTGAGCGCCTTGGCTTTGTTTTTATGCTGCGAGCGCTCTTCCTGCACAAACACGATCATGCCGCTCGGTAGATGGGTGATGCGGATGGCGGATTCGGTCTTGTTGACGTGCTGGCCGCCGGCGCCTTGCGCGCGCATGGTGTCGATCTTCAGGTCGTCGTCCTTGATCTGGATATCGACGTCTTCCACTTCGGGCAGCACCGCGACGGTGGCCGCCGAGGTATGGATGCGGCCGGAGGCTTCGGTGTCGGGCACGCGCTGCACGCGATGCACGCCGGATTCGAATTTGAGCTTGGCGAACACGCCGCGACCGTGGACTTCGGCGACGATTTCCTTGAAGCCGCCTTTGCTGCCTTCGCTGATCGACAGGATTTCCGTCTTCCAGCCCTGCTGGGCGGCGTAGCGTTCGTACATGCGGAACAGGTCGCCGGCGAAAAGTGCGGCCTCGTCGCCGCCGGTGCCGGCGCGGATTTCCAGGATGGCGTCGTGATCGTCCATCGCGTCTTTCGGAATCAGCGCCAGTTTGATTTGCTGCTCGAGCCTGTCCTTGCGCGCTTGCAGCGCTGGTTTCTCGGCGTCGGCCAGCTTGCGCATTTCCGGATCGCTCGCGGCGTCGGATGCCAGCGCTTCGAGGTCGGCGAGTTCGGCGGTGACGGCACGATAGGCCTTGATGGTCTCGATCACCGGTCCGAGTTCGGAGAATTCGCGCGACAGCTTGACGTAGTCGTCGCGGCTCAAATTGGTCGCGAGTTCGCTTTCCACCAAGGAATGGCGGGCGAGCAGGGCGTCGAGCCGGTGCTGCGGCAACGCGATCAAAGCTGCAAGCCCTCGACCGCCGCGAAACCTTCCAGCTTGTGCCGGATCGATACGCTGCCGACCGGCTGATCCAGGAACGGTAGGATGGCGCTCTCGCCCTTGCGGCAATCGAGATCGAGCAGTAGCGCCTTGACCGGGCCGACCGCCGACGGCGATAGCGACAGCGAGCGGTAGCCGATAATCGCCAGCGCCAGCGCGCCGATCGGCTGCGAGGCAAGCTCGCCGCACAGCGCCACCGGCTTGCCGTGCTTCTTGCCTTTGTCGGCGATCTCCTTGAGCGCGCGCAGAACCGGCGTCGACAGCGGATCGAAGCGGTGCGCCACGTGGGCATTGCCGCGATCGGCGGCGTAGAGGAATTGCATCAGGTCATTTGACCCAACCGAGAGGAAATCGACCCGATCGAGCAATTCATCGAGCTGATAAAGCAGCGCGGGCACTTCCAGCATGGTGCCGATCTGCACTCGCTCGGGCAACGCGTGGCCGTGGCGGCGCAGATGGGTCAGTTCGACCTCGACCAAGGCCTTGGCCTTGTCGAACTCCTCCACCATGGAAATCATCGGGAACATCAGGCGCAATTCACGCCCGCCGGCGGCGCGCAGCATGGCGCGCACTTGAGAGCGCAAAAGTCCGGGCCGGTCGAGGCCGAGCCTGATGGCGCGCCAGCCGAGCGCCGGATTTTCCTCTTGGACATTGCGCATATAAGGCAGCACCTTGTCGCCGCCGATGTCGAGCGTGCGGAACGTCACCGGCCGTTTGCCGGCGGCATCAAGCACGGTGCGATAGAGTCCGAGCTGGTCGCCGGTGCGCGGCAGCGTGGCGGCCACCATGAACTGCAATTCAGTGCGGAACAGGCCGATGCCGGCGGCGCCGGTTTCGTCGAGATGCGGCAGGTCGATCGGCAGGCCGGCATTGATCATCAGCGCGATCTTGTGGCCGTCTTTGGTGACGCATGCGCGGTCGCGCAACGCACGGTATTGCGCCTGGCGCTTGGCACGCAGCTTCACCCGCTCGCCATAGGCGCTTTCGATATCGGCCGGCGGGCGCATGTGCACCTCGCCGGTGCCGCCGTCGACGATGATGGCGTCGCCTTGCTCGACCAGGCCGGTGGCGTTGGCGATTTCGCCGACGGTCGGAATGCCGAGCGCGCGCGCCACGATCGAGACATGCGAGGTCGGCCCGCCTTCCTCCAGCACCAGGCCGCGGAGCCGCTTGCGGTCATAGTCGAGCAGCGCGGCCGGGCCCATCGAACGCGCCACCACGATGGCGTTTTCCGGCAGATGTTCCTTGCCCGGCGCGTGATCCTGGCCCATCAACACGCGCATCAGCCGGTTGGCGAGATCGTCGAGGTCGTGCAGGCGGTCGCGCAGATAGGGATCGGAGGCGCGCAACATGCGCGCGCGGGTGTCGGACTGCACGCGCTCAACGCCGGCCTCGGCGGTGAGGCCGGTCATCACCGCCTCGCGCATCTTGTGCAGCCAGCCCTGGTCGTAGCCGAACATGCGGTAGGCTTCGAGCACTTCGCGATGCTCGCCGCCCTCGGCCGCCTCGCCGTGTTCGACCAGCCGGTCGAGATCGGCGCGAAAGGTCGCGATCGAGGCATCCAGCCGCTTGAGTTCTTTCGGCACATCGTCGGCAATTACATTGGTGACGACCACGCGCGGCTCGTGCAGCACGACATGGCCGAGCGCGATGCCGTCCGACAGCGCGGCGCCGGTGACATGCATGGTGTGGCGTGCGACAGGCTCCGCGCCCGGGCGGGCGATTGAGGACAATTCGCCCGAGGCGATCATCTCGGCGAGCACCATCGCCGTGGTTTGCAGCGCCTCTTCTTCCTCTTCGGTATAGGTGCGGCGCGCGCGGTTCTGCACCACCAGCACGCCCAGCGTATTGCCGGCGCGCAGCACCGGCACGCCGAGGAAGGAGTGATAAATTTCTTCGCCGGTTTCCGGGCGGAACGAGAAGGCCGGGTGCGCCTGCGCATCCGACAGATTGATCGGATTGGCCTCACTCGCGACCAGACCGACCAGGCCCTCGTCGGCTTTCAGCACGGTTTCGTGGACGGCTTCGCGCTTCAAGCCTTCGGTGGCGTATAGCTCAAGCGTTCCGTCTACGCGCAAGACGTAGACAGAGCACACCTCCGCCACCATGTTGGCGGCGATCAGCACCACAACCTTGTCGAGACGATCCTGCGCGCTGACCGGCTCCGCCATCACTTCGCGAAGCCGGCGCAACAACACGCGCGGACCGCCAAGCGCGCCACGCATTCTTGAGGTCCTTTAGACTGCGGCTTCCGCCCCAGCCCCGTTTACGGCCCAATCATGTACGAATAGCGACCGCAGGTCCGGCGCCCACGGCGGCTTTCTGTGAGGCTATAGCCAATGGGCCATGCAAGGGGCAAGCCAAAGCGGCGGCTCCGGTTTATTTACTGGAAATGCGCTGCGGTGCAGCGGAGGCGCCGCGGCTAGGCCTTATCCAATCCGTACAGCGTATGCAGCGTGCGCACCGCCAGATCGGTCTTGGCGGCGTTGATCAGCACCGAGAACTTGATCTCCGAGGTGGTGATGGCGAGGATATTGATCTTCTGCTCGGACAGAGCCTTGAACGCCTGCGCCGCGACGCCGGCATGGCTGCGCATGCCGATGCCGATCACCGACACCTTGGCGACGTCGGTCGCCCCGTCCAGCCGCTCGTAACCGATCGCCTTCTTGGCCTTCTCGATGGTGGCGCGTGCCCGCTCGTAATCCGCCGACGGCACCGTGAAGGTCAGGTCGGTGGTGGCGCCGTCGGCCGAGACGTTCTGCACGATCATGTCAACGTTGATATTGCCGTCGGCGAGCGGGCCGAAGATCGCGGCGGCGACGCCGGGCTTGTCGGGCACTTGCCGGACGGAGATCTGCGCCTCGTCCTTGGAGAAGGCGATGCCGGTGACGACTTGCTGTTCCACGATGTCTCCTTCGTCGCAAATGAGTGTGCCGGACGGCGGCTTGCGCGGATCGATGTCCTCCGGCTTCTCGAAACTCGATCGCACGAAGATAGGTACGTTGCGTACCATGCCGAGTTCGACTGAGCGCACCTGCATGACCTTGGCACCGAGCGAGGCGAGCTCGAGCATTTCCTCGTAGGCGATCTTGTTCATGCGATGCGCCTTGGACACCACGCGCGGATCGGTGGTGTAGACGCCATCGACGTCGGTATAGATGTCGCAACGTTCTGCGCCGATCGCGGCCGCAATCGCCACGGCGGACGTATCCGAACCGCCGCGGCCGAGCGTGGTGATGCGGCCGGTTTCCTTGTGCACGCCCTGGAAGCCGGCGATCACCGCGACTTGGCGGTGCTCCTTGAATCGCTTGATCAACTCGTCGCCGTTGACGCCGACAATGCGCGCCGAGGCATGCGCGTTGTCGGTCAGGATCGGCAATTGCCAGCCCTGCCAGGAACGCGCGTTGACGCCGATGCCTTCCAGCACGATCGCGAGCAGCCCGGCGGTGACCTGTTCGCCCGAGGCCACTACCGCGTCGTATTCGCGCGCGTCGTGCAAGGGTGCTGCCTGGCGCGCCCACTCGACCAGCTGGTTGGTCGCGCCAGCCATGGCGGAGACCACGACGGCCACGTCATAGCCGGCGTCGACCTCGCGCTTGACGTGGCGCGCCACGTTGCGGATGCGGTCGAGGTCGGCGACCGACGTTCCGCCGAATTTCATCACCAGGCGAGCCATGACTTTAGAAAACCTGTCGTTCCCGGACGCGCCAAAAGACGCTAACAAGCGGCCGGCTGTGCCGCCCGCAAAAGGCGCGTATACATACCGGCGGGGTGCCGGGACTGCAACTTTAACGCCTGTTTTCGTTAATCTTTTTGGGTGCCGACGATGCGTTATATCGAGCGAATTCTGCAGCCGGGCGAAACCTTGCTCTATCGGGGCAGGATTCACTGGGTCATCTATCTGCCTTCCATCATCATGATCCTGTTCGCGTTCGCCGCGCTGATCGGACTGGCCGCCGCGCAAACCAAAGCGACCGCATATAGCTGGCTGTTCGTCTCCGGCGCCTTCGCGCTGGGCGCCGGCGTGACGCTGGCGTCGGCCTGGTTCAAGCGCTGGACCACCGAGATCGACGTCACCAACCGACGCATCGTTTACAAGGTGGGCTTCATCAAGCGGCACACCGTCGAAATGAACATGGACAAGGTCGAAAGCGTCGATGTCGACCAGTCGATCATGGGCCGCTTGCTGAACTACGGCGATATCGCCGTGCGCGGGACCGGCGAAACCTGGGAGAAGCTGCACAACATCGGTTCGCCGCTCGAATTCCGCAACCACGTGACGGCGCGCTGACATGGCCGTCAAGCAACGCAGCGCGTCCGTTGACGACGCCGAAGTCGAGCGCTTCTCGGCGCTGGCCAATGATTGGTGGAATGCGCGCGGGCCGATGGCGGCGCTGCACAAACTCAATCCGGTGCGATTGGCTTATATCCGCGACAAGGCGGCGCTACGTTTTGCGCGCGATCCCAAGAAACTCGATTGCTTAGCCGGCTTGCGCACGCTCGATATCGGCTGCGGCGGCGGCATTCTGTCGGAGCCGCTCGCGCGGCTCGGCGCGCAGATGGTCGGCGCCGACCCGTCGGCGGAGAACATCGCGATGGCAGCTGCGCATGCCGAACAAAGCGGCGTCGCGGTCGACTATCGCGCCACCACGGCGGAAGAGCTTGCCGCCGCCAATGAGCGCTTCGACGTGGTGCTGGCGATGGAAGTGGTCGAGCACGTCGCCGATGTTAAGGCCTTCGTTGCGACCTGCGCGTCGATGGTCAAGCCGGGCGGGCTGATGATCGCGGCGACGCTCAACCGCACGCTCAAGAGCTTCGCGCTGGCGATTGTCGGCGCGGAATATGTGCTGCGCTGGCTGCCGCGCGGCACCCATCAGTGGGATAAGTTCGTCACTCCGAACGAACTCGAGCTTGCTTTGGAGCGCGCCGGTCTCGACGTCACCGGCGAGCGCGGCGTGATCTACAACTTGCTCGCCGACCGCTGGCAGTTGTCGTCCGATATGGATGTGAATTACATGCTGGTCGCCGAGCGAACGACTTAAAGGAAGAGCGCCATGATTCTCGAACTGGTCGAATTCAACTCGCCGAAGGGCTGGAGCCGCACGCAGGTGGCCGAGGAGGCGCGCAACGTCATTCCGAAATGGCAGGCCAACAAGGAATTGCTGCGCAAGCATTTCCTGCTCGAGCTCAACGGCAAGACCGGCGCCGGCGTCTATGTCTGGCCCTCGGTCGAGGCCGCCAAGAAGGCGCATAATGAGGAATGGAAGCAGTCGGTGATCAAGCGCTGCGGCAGCGCGCCGACTATCCGTTATTTCGACCTGCTTCTGCTGGTCGATAACGAGGCCGGCAAAGTGACCGAATTCCCTGCCGCCGCCGAATTGGCCGCCGCCTGACCGCAAGCCACACGCCATGCTCTGGGCCGTCTTTACGCTGATAGCCGCGGCGGCGCAGACCGCGCGCAACGCCATGCAGCGCGAGCTGACCGCGACGCTTGGCACCGTCGGCGCCACCCATGTGCGCTTTCTGTTCGGCTTTCCGTTCGCGCTGGTGTTTCTGGCTGGCGTAATATTCGCGACCGGCTATGGCCTGCCCCAATCACCGCCCGTATTCTGGTTGTGGGTGGTCGCCGGCGCACTGACGCAGATCGGCGCCACCGCCACCATGCTGTCGGTAATGGGCGAACGGTCTTTTGTGGTCGCCTACGCCTATATCAAGACCGAGCCGGTGCAGGTCGCGTTGTTCGGCCTGATTTTTCTCGGCGATCATGTCACGCCGCTCACAGGTCTTGCGATCCTGATCGCCACCGCCGGCGTCATCGTGATTTCGCTGAAGCCCGGCGCCGGCAGTGTCAGCACCACGCGCTCGACGATCATCGGCCTGCTGTCGGGCTCGTTGTTCGCGCTCTCCGCGATTGGCTATCGCGGCGCCATCCTGTCGCTGCATCTGCCGCATTTCGTCATGGCGGCGACCTTCACGCTGGCGGTCGGACTGGTGCTGCAGGCGGTGCTGTTGTCGGCCTATCTGGCGCTGCGCGATCCGGGCGTGTTGCGGGCCATTGCCAAGGCCTGGAAGCCCTCGCTGTTCGCCGGCTTCATGGGCGCTTTCGCCTCGCAGTTCTGGTTCCTCGCCTTTGCTATCGCCACCGCCGCGAGCGTGCGCACGCTGGCGCTGGTCGAGGTGCTGTTCGCGCAAGGCGTGACGCACTTCATCTTCAAGCAGCCGACCACGGGACGCGAACGCGCCGGTATTGTGCTGGTGGTGCTCGGCGTCGCGCTTTTGGTGTGGGCTTCTTAGGTTTTGCGCGTGATCTTGTCCGAAAACCGGTTTCCACTTTTCGGGATCACGCGCTAATTCCGCTCTTCCGGCAAAATCGGCAGCGGATGGAATTCGATGCCTTCCTCGGCCAGCGCCTGGGCGTCGTCGGGCGAGGCCTCGCCATAGATCGAGCGGTGTTCGGTCTCGCCGTAATGCATCTTGCGCGCTTCCTCGGGAAACTTTGTCCCGACATGGTCGGCGTTCTTGGTGAGATGATCGCGCAATTCCTTGAGCTTGCCACGCAGCTCCTGCTCCTGCGGCGAGATCATCGCGACCGGGGCCTTTTCTTGCGTCTTCTCGGGCGTGGCGGCGGGAGGCATCTCGGCAGCCTGCGTGCGCTTGCGCGCGCCGGCCAATCGCGGCGCCATGATCGCCTTGTCGACTTTAGTCGAGCCGCAATGCGGGCAGGCCACTAGGCCACGCTTGGCCTGCTTGTCGTAGGCGCTTGAATCCGCAAACCAGCTTTCGAATTCATGGCCTTGCTCGCAGGCGAGCGCGTAGCGGATCATTCGGCGCTCCGGACCACGTGCAGGTGCGCCGGCTCGACCAGCGGCTCGGCCAGTTCAAACCGCCGGCCATGCTGAAGCGAGGGAATGCGCGCGCGCGCCTTGCCCACTTCCGCCAGATCGATCTCGGCCATCACCACCCCCGGCTCGGTGCCGCCTTCCGCCAGGATGCGGCCCCAGGGGTCAACGATCAGTGAATGCCCGAAAGTCTCGCGGCCGTTCTCATGTTTGCCGCCTTGGGCTGCGGCGAGCACGAAACAGCCGTTCTCGATCGCGCGTGCCCGCACCAAAATATGCCAATGCGCTTCGCCGGTCTGCTGGGTGAAAGCGGACGGGATCGTCAGGATGGTGGCGCCGGCTTCCGCCAGCGCGCGGTAGAGCGCCGGAAAACGCAGGTCGTAGCAGATCGTCAGTCCCAGCCGGCCCCACGGCAAATCGCTCAGCACGGCCTGTTCGCCAGGGCGGTAGGTGCGGGACTCGCGATAGCTCTCGCCGTTGCCGAGGTCGACGTCGAACATATGGATCTTGTCGTAGCGCGCGGCGATGTCGCCCTTAGGGCCGATCAGGAACGAACGGTTGGCGGCTTTGTCGGACGAAAGCTTGATCGCCAGCGAGCCGGCATGAATAAAAATGCCGAGCTTGCGCGCGAGTTCGCGCATGGTTGCGAGGAAGGTGTCGGCGTCTTCGTCCACGATCGTGGCGAGCAGCCGGTCGCGCTTAACCTCCATGATGTTGGTCATTTCCGGCGTCTGCACGTAATCGGCGCCGGCCGATTTCGCCTCGCCGATCATGCGCACCGCGGCATCGAGATTGGCGGCGGGTGCGATCCCCGACCGCATCTGGATCATCGCGGCCTTGAACGTGCCGGTCATGCCGAGGCCCCGTCGCCCGAGAGCAGCGGGTCGAGTTTGCCGGCGCGCTCCAGCGCGTGCAACTCGTCGCTGCCGCCGACATGCAGGTCGCCGATAAAAATCTGCGGCACGGTCATCATTCCGTCGGCCCGGTTGATCATGGCCTCGCGCTGCTCCCAGTCGCCGCTCACGTCGATCTCAGTATAGACCGCGCCCTTGCGTTTCAGCAGGGCCTTGGCGGCGACGCAATAGGGGCAATAGCGCGTGGTGTAAATTTCGATAAGCGGCATGGTCTGAGGTTATATGGGACTGCGCAGCGGGCGCGACAACCCGGGCGAATACCAGCACGTCGACATGGGCGGCCCCGGCGCGCAGCAGGGCGCGGGCGCAGGTATCGGCGGTGGCGCCCGAGGTGAGCACATCGTCGATCAGCACCAGCCGGCGGCGCACAGCCCGGCGCCATCGCCGAGCGCCTCCCGGCAGGACGGGCACAGCGGCGGCAGCGCCACGTCGAGCGCGACCCGCAGCGCGGCGCGCAATCCGCCGCGCAATCGGGCGAGACGCAATGGCGCCCGGTCCTGGCTCTTAACGTCACTTGCCGAGACAAGCTCGTTCATGCTGCAAATGTAGCAGATGTCGGCCGGCCCAACCATCTTTGACCGCAACTTGCTGCGGCTACGCCAGCAGCGCGCGCGGGCGCTTGGGACCGCGACTTTTCTGCTGGATCGGGTCGCCTCCGATATGGCCGAACGGCTCGCCGTGGTGCTGCGCCAGTTCGGCCGCGCCGCCGATCTCGGCACGCCGACCGATGCGGTGCGCCGCGTGCTGGCCGAAAGCGGCAGGGTGGGGACCGTCGTCGACGTTATCGCCGATGAGGAAGCGCTACCGTTTGCCAGCGGCTCGCTCGATCTGGTGGTGTCGGCGCTGGCGCTGCAATTCGTCAATGACCTGCCGGGCACGCTCATCCAGATCCGCCGCGCGCTTAAGCCGGATGGTCTGCTGCTGGCGGCCTTGATCGGCGGTAACAGCTTGGCCGAATTGCGCGAAGCCTTCGCGCAAGCAGAAACCGAGATCGAGGGCGGGGTGTCGCCCCGCGTCGCGCCGTTCGCCGATGTGCGCGAGCTGGGCGGGCTGCTGCAACGCGCCGGCTTCGCATTGCCGGTGGTCGATTCCGACCGGCTGACGGTGCGCTACAAGACAGTGCTGGATTTGATGCGCGATCTGCGCCGCATGGGCGCGACCAACGTGCTGACCGAACGCCGCCGTACGCCGCTCAAGCGGAAGACCTTATTTCGGCTGGCGGAGATTTATGCCGAACGCTTCGCCGACGCCGATGGGCGTCTGCGCGCGACCTTCGAGATTGCGTGGCTGTCGGGATGGGCGCCGCATGAGAGCCAACAGAAACCGCTCAAACCCGGTTCGGCATCGCAGCGGCTCGCCGATGCGCTCGGCACACGGGAAATTCCGGCCGGCGAAAAGCCGAAGCCTTAGTTCCGCGGCCGTCAGTTCAGGGCGGTGGAGACGCTGCTGTACATATTCTGCACCGACGTGCCCAAGGTAATCACAACCACGATGATGGCGCCGGCGATGCCGGAGGCGATCAGCGCATATTCGATGGCTGTCGCGCCGCTGTCGTCGCGGAGGAAATCGCGCATTCGGCGCATCGTCAGGGACCCACTCATGGACGCGTCCTCGTTACTCGTTACTCACAACAGCGACATAAGATGCGAGATTAGCGGCACGTCCGCCGGAGGCATTTCGTAATCCCGCAACCGGTTCGGTTTCACCCAGGCGAGCTTTTGCCCCTCGCTTGCGGTGACTTGCCCCTCCCAGCGCCGGCAAACATAGAGCGGCATCAGGAGATGGAAGTCGGGATAGGCGTGGCTCGCGAAAGTCAGCGGCGCGAGACAGGCCTCATTGACGACGATGCCCAGTTCCTCCTGCAACTCCCGGATCAGACTTTGTTCCGGCGCTTCGCCGTCCTCGACCTTGCCGCCGGGAAATTCCCACAAGCCCGCCATCGGTTTGCCGGCGGGCCGCTGGGCGATCAGCACGCGGCCGTCGGCATCGACGAGCGCGCAGGCGGCAACAAGGACGATTTTGGCGCTCACGGCTTCTCGGCTCCGAGGCTAAACGGACCATGGTTAAGACGGTGCGACCGCGGGTCAGCCCCCTGCCGCGACGGTAAATGGACACTTAAGAGCGATAGTCGCCGTTGATCGCAATATATTCCTTGGTGAGGTCGCAGGTCAGCACCCGGTCGCGCCCTTTGCCGAGGCCGAGCGCGACTTTCAGGCTGATTTCCGGCTTCTTCATCGCCGCGCTCACTTGGCCCTCATCATAGCCGGGATCGCGCGCGCCTTTATGCGCGACGCGAATGCCGCCGAACCAGATCGATAGTTTGTCGCGGTCGGCCGGCTCGCCGGCCTTGCCCACGGCCATCACCACGCGGCCCCAATTGGCGTCCTCGCCGGCGATCGCTGTTTTGACCAACGGCGAATTGGCGATCGACATGGCGATGCGCCGCGCGGAGGCCTTCGACACCGCGCCCTCCACCACGATCTCCACCAGCTTGCGGGCGCCTTCGCCGTCACGCGCGACCTGCTCGGACAGACCGGCCAGCACCGCGTACAGCGCGCGTTTGAAATCCTTCAGACGCGGATCAGCGGCGCGCGCGATGCGCGGGTTACCGGCTTTGCCGGTGGCGAAGATCATCAGCGTGTCGGACGTGGACGTATCGCCGTCGATCGTCACGGCGTTGAACGTATCGGCGACGCCGTCCTTGAGCAGCGCCTGCAGTGCTGGTGCTGAAATCGCCGCGTCGGTGAATACGAATGAAAGCATCGTCGCCATATCCGGAGCGATCATGCCGGCGCCCTTGGCGATGCCGTTGATGGTGACTGTGGTCTTGCCGATCTTGGCGGCCGCGGCCGCGACTTTTGGAAACGTGTCGGTGGTCATGATGGCCTTCGCCGCGGCGAGGAAATCGCCGGCCTGCGCGCGCTGGTTAAGGCCGTCCATCACCGGCGCGAATTTGGCGGCGTCGAGCGGCTCGCCGATCACGCCGGTGGAGGCGAGAAAAATTTCCGAGGCTTTGCAGCCCGTGACCTTGGCGGCGATATCGGCGGTAAGCTTGGTCGCGGTGCGTCCGCTCTTGCCGGTGAAGGCATTGGCGTTGCCGGAGTTGACCACCAGCGCGCGCGCCTTGCCCGTCTTGATTTTGTCGCGGCACCATTCGACCGGCGCTGATGGGCATTTCGATTTGGTGAAGACGCCGGCCACGGCCGTGCCGGCATCAAACAGAGCGAGCAGCACGTCGGTGCGCCCGGCATAGCGGATGCCGGCTTCCGCCGTGGCGATCCGCACGCCGGCGATGGCCGGCATGTCCGGCAAATGTTGCGGGGCGAGGGGGGAGACGGCTGTCGACATGGCCAATGTATGCAAGACGACAATGCCCGGCACAAGGCCGGGCATGACGCATTCATTTGATAAATATGATCGGTTTTACTTCTTGTCCGGCGCAGGCGCCTGAGCAGGGGTTGCCGGCGGCTCGGTTGTGTACATCTTCTCAATCTTGGCGCTGGCGCGCAGCGACGTCACCAGTTCGGCCTGCGCCTTGCGCGTCACGTATTGCTCGATCTGCGGCTTGACCTCTTCGAATTTCGGCATCGGCTTGAGGCGCTTGTCCTCGACCTTGATCACGTGCCAGCCGAATTGGGTATGCACCGGCTCGGAAATCTGGCCCTTGTCGAGCTTGAAAGCGGTGTCGGAGAATTCCGGCACCATCTGCTCCTTGCTGAAATAGCCGAGGTCGCCGCCATTGGTCTTGCCCGAGGGATCCTCGGTGACTTCCTTGGCGACCTTCTCAAAATCCTCGCCGCTCTTCAGGCGCACGATCACCGCCTTGATCTTGTCCTCGGCTTCCTTGCTGGCCTTGTCGTCGCCGGCGGCGGCGCGGATCAGGATATGGCGGGCGTGCACCTCTTGCTCCTGGCCCATCTGTTTGACGGCGTCGTCATAGACCTTGTGCATCGCCTCGTCGGTGAGCGCCGCCTTGCCGGTCGCGACCAGCAGTTGCTCCATCAGCAGCTTTTCACGGGTGAAGGCGATTTTTTTCTTGAACTCAGGCGTATCGCCCATCTTCTTGGCTTCGGCCGCCTTCGACACCAGGATCATGTCGGCGAGAAATTGCACCAGATAATCTTTCTTGGCGTCCGGCGACATCGGCGGCAGTTGACCGGCTTCTTCCTCGGCGACCGCGAGGTCGCTCTGGTGAATCTCCGTGCCGTTGACCTTGGCGACGATCGGGTCCTTGTCCTGCGCGGCGGCCGGGCCGCCCGCCAGCATCATCAGAGCGGCAGCGATCATGCCGGCGCGAACGGGCAAGGTTTTGAGGCCGGCGAGATGAGAAATCGTCATAGAGCTGTCCTTGGAAATGGCTCCGCCAATATGCGGAATTCGGCGGACTTGTCGCCCAACAACCGGGGCTTTGCAATGGCGGACTGGACGGCCTGCCTTAACGTCCGCGTGAGCGGCGCGCATGAAATGGGCAGGATCGCGATTAAGGCCGTGGCAGGCCGCCAATTGACAATAAACCGACCCCCTCCTATCTCTCCGATGACCTCGGCTGGTTAAGCTTTGCAGGCGTGTTCACGTCGAATTTGCCCGAAAAGTGCCGCATTTCCGGAGCCCCGGAAGCGAAATCCGGCCGTGGCGGCGTGCTAGAAGCGCGCTTTCGAAATTGAGGAGCCTCTCGAATGATCGGCGCCGTTGCCCGCAAGCTGTTCGGCTCCGCCAATGAACGGCGGATCCGCAGCTATCAGCCGCGGGTCGACGCGATCAACGCGCTGGAGCCCGAGCTCGAAGCGCTCTCCGACGAGACGTTGCGGGCGCGCACCGAAGATTTCAAGAAGCAGGTCGCCGCGGGCGCTTCGCTCGACGACATCCTGGTGCCGGCCTTCGCCACCGTGCGCGAGGCGGCAAAGCGCACCATCGGCCAGCGCCATTTCGACGTGCAGTTGATCGGCGGCATGATCCTGCACGAAGGCAAGATCGCCGAAATGAAAACCGGCGAAGGCAAGACGCTGGTCGCAACGCTCGCGGTCTATCTCAACGCCATATCCACGCGCGGTGTGCACGTCGTCACCGTCAACGATTACCTCGCCAAACGCGACGCCGAATGGATGGGGCAGATTTACACCTTCCTCGGCCTCACCGTCGGCACCATCGTGCACGGGCTCGACGACGAGCAGCGCAAGAAGGCCTACGATTGCGACGTCACCTACGGCACCAATAACGAGCTCGGCTTCGATTATCTGCGCGACAACATGAAGTACCGGCTAGAGGACATGGTCCAGCGTGGCCACATCTACGCCATCGTCGACGAAGTCGACTCGATCCTGGTCGACGAAGCGCGCACCCCGCTGATCATTTCGGGCCCGCTCGACGACCGCTCCGAATTCTACAACACCATCGACAGTTACATCCCGGCGCTCGACAAAGCCGATTACGAGGTCGACGAGAAGCAGCGCGCGGTGTCGCTGACCGAAGCCGGCATGGAAAAGCTCGAACAGCGACTGCGCGCGGCCAACGAGCTCAAGGGCGAGTCGCTCTACGACGTCGAAAACGTCTCGGTCGTCCACCACGTCAACCAGGCGCTGCGCGCGCACAAGCTGTTCCAGCGCGACAAGGACTACATCGTGCGCAACGGCGAGGTCGTCATCATCGACGAGTTTACGGGCCGCATGATGCCGGGCCGGCGCTATTCGGAAGGGTTGCATCAGGCGCTCGAGGCCAAGGAGCATCAGCCGATCCAGCCCGAAAACCAGACGCTGGCCTCGATCACCTTCCAGAACTATTTCCGCATGTACGAAAAACTCGCCGGCATGACCGGCACGGCGCTCACCGAGGCCGACGAGTTTCTCGACATCTACGATCTCGAAGTGCTCGAAGTCCCGACCAACATGCCGCTGGTGCGCAAGGACGACGACGACGAAGTCTATCGCACGGCAAAAGAGAAATACCGCTCAATCATCACGCTGATCGAGGACTGCAAGCTGCGCGGCCAGCCGGTGCTGGTCGGCACCACCTCGATCGAAAAATCCGAGCAACTCGCCGAGATGCTGCGCGAGGCCGGCTGGGAGGCGCACGACTTCACCGACCCCAACGCCTTCGCCGCGCTTTATTCCGGCGACGACGGCGCCACCAAGACCAAGGTGTTCGCGATTCTGAACGCGCGCTACCACGAGCAGGAAGCCTATATCGTCAGCCAAGCCGGCGTGCCGGGCGCCATCACCATCGCCACCAACATGGCCGGCCGCGGCACCGACATTCAACTCGGCGGCAATGCCGACATGCGCATCCGCCAGGAAATCCCGGGCTTCGACGACCCGCGCGCGCGCGAGAAAAGCCCGCAGGCCGATGAGATCCGCAAGCAGGTGGCGCGGCTGAAGGAAAAAGCGCTCGCCGCCGGCGGCCTCTACGTACTCGGCACCGAGCGGCATGAGAGCCGGCGCATCGACAACCAATTGCGCGGCCGCTCCGGCCGCCAGGGTGACCCCGGCCATTCCAAGTTCTTCCTGTCGTTGGAAGACGACCTCATGCGCATCTTCGGCTCCGACAAGCTCGACGGCATGTTGCAGAAATTGGGCCTCAAGGAAAACGAGGCGATCATCCACCCTTGGATCAACAAGGCGCTGGAAAAGGCGCAGCAGAAGGTCGAGGCGCGCAACTTCGACATCCGCAAGAACCTGCTCAAGTTCGACAATGTGATGAACGACCAGCGCAAAGTGATCTTCGAGGAGCGGCTCGATCTGATGCGTGACGAGGCGGTCGACGAGACCATCGGCGACATGCGGCACTCGGTGATCGAGGATCTGGTCGCCAAGCACATTCCGGCCAATGCCTATGCCGAGCAGTGGGACGTCGAGGGCCTCGATAAGGCGCTACGCGAGGTGCTGACCCTCGATCTGCCGGTCAAGGACTGGGCCAAGGAAGAAGGCATCGCCGACGAGGAAGTGCAGGAGCGCGTCGTGCGCCGCGCCGACGAGCACATGGCGAGCAAGGTGGCCAAATGGGGCCCCGACGTCATGCGCTATGTCGAGAAGTCGATCCTGCTGCAGACCGTCGATCATCTCTGGCGCGAGCATCTGGTGATGCTGGAGCATCTGCGCCAGGTGATCGGCCTGCGCGGCTACGGCCAGCGCGATCCGCTCAACGAATACAAGGCGGAAGCCTTCAGCCTGTTCGAGGCCATGATGTCGCGGCTGCGCGAGGCGGTCACCGGCCAGCTGATGCGGGTCGAGATCGTGCAGCAGCCGCCGGCGGACGAGCCCAGCAAGCTTCCGTTCATGGAGGCGCATAAAGTCGACCCCGCCACCGGCGAGGACGAGATGGCGCCGGCTTTGGCGCCGATGCTGGCCGGCAACGGCAATGGCGGCGCGCAAGCGGAGCGCAATCCGAAAGACGCCCAGAGTTGGGGCAAAGTCGGCCGCAACGAGCTCTGTCCGTGCGGCTCCGGCAAGAAGTACAAGCACTGCCACGGCAAGTTCGCCTGATCTGACGCCGGCACTTTAAAGTGCTCGGCTCGCACCTCAAGCGATGAAGTCGAGGTTCCGGTTCGAGCGACGATCGCGCTCGTGTGTTTCCGAATCGGCGTCCTCATCCAAATCCGCAGGATTTTTCCGCGCCCCGTACAGTTTCTTCAGGCGGTCTCTTTGCTGCTGGGCGGTCGTCATCAACTCCTCAGCCTGGAGTTCCAACTGAAATACTGTCGGCGGCGCTTTTGGCGGCGGCGCTGGCGGCGCGAATAGAAGCGGCGATCGCATATGGATTTTCATCGGAACACCATCGCGGCATCCTCCAATAAGCGTGGCGAACACGCTAGGCGGCGTTCGGACGATTAAGGTCGAGCAAGAAGCAGGCCAAATTACCGCAATGATTTCTCTAAAGAATTTGAAATGCGCCTTCGGATCGACGGGCTGTTATTTCCGATAGGAAGAATCTGCCGTCGTGTTTCTTGTCTAGTTCCCGAATCCAAACAGCCGCTGCGGCGTTTTCCAAAACAGCGTGTCGCGGTCGGCGGCATCCGGGAACAGCACTTCCACCAATTCGACCAGTGGGCCGTAATCCTGCCGCTGCGGCGCGCGCAAATACGGCCAGTCCGACGCCCACATGCAATGGTCGAGCGTGAACGCCTCGACGATGGCGCCGACGAATGGCCAGGCGTCCTCGAACGGATAGCCCTGCCGCGAAAATTTCGAATAGCCCGACAGCTTGACGTTGACGCGTCCGGTGCGCGCCAGGCGCAGCAGTGATTTGAAGCCCGGCTGGTCGAGCCCTTGTTCCGGCGTCGGCCGCCCGCAGTGATCGATCAGCACCTGAATCGGCATGGCTTCGATCCACGGCACGAAGCGCGACAGCTGGTCGCCCTCGCTCTGGATTTGCAGGAACATGTCGTGCTGCACGAGTTTGTCGATCAGGGCGGCCGAACGATCGTAATAATCGATGCCGTGGAACGTCGGATTGAACGCCGCGCCGACGACGCCGCGCTTCTTGAAGTCGCGCAGGATCGCGAGATCGGCATCGAAATCGATGATGGCGATGCCTTTGAGGCGGCCCTCGCTGCGCGCGATGGTGTCGAGCAGATATGAGTTGTCGCTGCCATAACCGGAATTCGGCTGCACCAGCAGCGAGTGGCTCACGCCGTAGGTCTTCATGACCTGGCGCAGCTGCGCGGCATTGCCGGCCTCCTGGCCAGATGGCTTGTATTCGATGTCCTTGCCGTAGGGAAAATTGACCGGATCGAACACGTGGGTGTGGCAGTCGATCTTGCGTTCGTTGAAAATGCTCATCGGGCGCTTTCGGTCTTGAGCGACTGCGCCAGCTTTTTCCGAAATTTCCGGTCGCGCTTCAAGTGCCACTCGCGGCTCATGGCCGCGCGCTTGTTCTTGCAACGCTCGGAGTGCAGCAGTACCCAGACGCGCCCGCGCGTCGAGCGCGCGCCAGTGCCGGCATTATGCTGCGCCAGCCGGCGCGCCACGTCGCTGGTCCAGCCGACATAGGTCAGATGACGGGTTTTGGTGAAAGTGCCGAGGACATAGACGTAAGCGCGCATGGGTCGTTGCGCGCGAGCCACGCCGGTTAGCGGAACGCCGTCCAGCGGTTCTCGAACGTGCCGGCCGGAACCACCGGCTGCGCGCCCGGCAGCACGCCGCCGTTATTGGCGGACTGCGGCGTCGAATAGGCGGTGCGCATTTCCGGCTCGGGGGTCTTCTTGGTTTCCTTGCGAACCTGCGGCGCTGCGGCCGGCGTATTGTTGGCCACGGCTTTCGGTTTGGCGGGCGCAGCTTCTTGCGGCTTGGGCGCGGCGGCGGTGCGGATCGGGGTCACGCGTTTCGGCTTGACTGTCTCGCTCTTGGTGCCGCGCAGCGTGGCCTGCTCGCTCTCGGCTGGCTCAGTCGGCCTGGCGTCGGCTTGCGCGCCACCGAACAGATTGCCGATCAGACCCGCGATTGATTTCGGCTGCTCGGGCGGCGCTTCACCCACTTTCGCTTGCGGCGCCGCCTGCGGTATCGGCACGCTTGCCATCACCACCGGCTCGCTCGCCGCCGGCTGCGGTTGCGCGGTTTGCTGCGAATCTTGCCGGGTCTCGGCGGCCGTCGCGCGCACCACGGGCGTGCGCGGCAGCGCGCCGGGCGCCTGGCTGTTGCCGGCGACCATATAAGTGTGGCCGTTATTGTCGAATTCGTTATGGCTGGCGAGCTTGGTCTCGAACACCGGGTTCATGCCGCCGTCGATGCCGTTGCGCGACGCCACCACCGCGACATCGCGGGCGATGAAGTTAGCCATCGCGACTTGTTCGTTCCGGCGATGATCGAGCACGGCGTCGGCGATGGTCGGGTCGAGCTGGAACGCCGGGCATTTACTGCGCGCATCGAACTTGAGCGGCTTGGAGGAGTCGGCGGGCGGCGCCGGATCGAACACATAATGCTTCTCGCAGACCGCGACCTTCGGCTCCTGGTGCGTGGCCTCGAAATGATCGTAGCCTTCCTTGATCATTTTCCAGAACGCGAAATTCGGATTGTTGCGGTGCTTGGCCATGTTCAGCGCCGTCATGCGGAACGGAAACGCCTCGAACTGGAAATCCTTCTGGCCGCCGAAGAACGACTCGCGCGCCAGCGCATAGATTTCCTGAATCTGCTCGTCGGTCATGGCGTAGCAGCCGCGCGACGAGCAGTCGCCGTGCACCATCAACTCGGAGCCGGTGCGGTTCCACGCGCGATCGAAGGCGTTCGGATAGCCGGTGTTGAAGGCGAGGTAGTAGTTGGAATTCGGATTCATCAGCCCAGGCGTGATCGTATAAAAGCCCTCAGGTGCCTGACGATCCCCTTCTTTGATCTTAGGCCCGATATCGCCCGACCAGCGGCAGACCGGATAAGTTTTCAGCAGCGCGAATTCGCCGTCGCGATTTTTCTTCCAGACTTCCAGTTCAGCTTCTTCCTTGAAGATACGGACCAGGACCGGCGAATCCTTGTCCATGTGCTTCGCCTCGATTTCGGCGAGCGTCTTTTCGGAAAGCGGAGCTTGGGAGCGGCCGGTCGGGGTGAAGCCGTCCGGATCGCATCCGGCAAGGGCGAGCGCCGCGGCAATAGCCGCCGACGCGAGCAGAGCGCGTAGAAAGTGTCGGTTCAAACGCGGTACTCCCCGAAGGGGCGGGCCTTCATTGAGATATCGTTATCCTTAAGATGTGGCATCTGCAAGGCAAAGGACGGCCTTGGCCGCGGGCGGTAAGCCTATGGTGAATCGAAGGTAAATCAAAAAAGCACTGCGGATTCAGGCCGCTGCGCGGGAGCTGTGTCAGCCGGGCAGGCGGCCCATCGCAAGGAACTTGTCGCGCCGCTGCCGGCGCACCGCATCGCGGTCGAGCGGCTTCAACTCCGCCAGCGCATTGGCGATCGCCTCGCCGGCGGCGGCGATTGCCGCGGCGGGATCGCGGTGCGCGCCGCCGTTCGGCTCCGGCACCACGGTGTCGATCACGCCGAAGCGCACCATGTCCTGCGCGGTGATCTTCATGTTGGTCGCCGCTTCCTGCGCCTTGGTGGTATCGCGCCACAAAATCGAGGCGGCGCCTTCCGGCGAGATCACCGAATAGATGGCGTGCTCCAGCATCAGCACGCGATTGGCCGTCGCGATAGCGATGGCGCCGCCCGAGCCGCCTTCGCCCAGGATCACCGCGATGTTCGGCACGCCGAGCGACAGGCACGCCTCGGTCGAACGCGCGATCGCTTCGGCCTGGCCGCGCTCTTCCGCGCCGATGCCGGGATAGGCGCCGGCGGTATCGACCAGCGCGATCACCGGAATGCCGAAGCGGTCGGCCATGTCCATCAGCCGCGCTGCCTTGCGGTAGCCTTCGGGCTTGGCCATGCCGAAATTATGCCTGATCCGGCTCTCGGTATCGGAGCCCTTCTCGTGGCCGATGACGCAGACGCTTTCGCCGCGGAAGCGGCCGAAGCCGCCGACGATCGCCGCGTCGTCGCCGAATTTGCGGTCGCCGGCGAGCGGCATGAAATTTTCGATCAGGCCGGCGACGTAGTCGAGACAATGCGGCCGCTGCGGATGACGCGCCACTTGCGTCTTCTGCCAAGGCGTCAGCTCGGCGTAGAGTTCCTTGAGCGCGAGCGCGGCCTTGACCTCGAGCCGGCTGATCTCGTCGCCGACGGCAACCGCGCTGCCGCTCTCGCCCATGGTGCGCAATTCTTCGACCTTGGCCTCCAGCTCGGCCACCGGCTTTTCGAAATCGAGATAGGTGCGCATGGTTCCAGCTAGCATTTTATCGAGTAGTGACGCGGGCGAAGCCTCTAAGTCAAGCAATCGGGTTAATGTCGCTTTTATGCCGAATTTTAGCTAGCCGTCGGCGAGCGGGTGCAGGTCGCGCACCAGCGCCTTGAGCCTTTCTTCCAGCACATGGGTGTAGATTTGCGTGGTCGAGATGTCGGCGTGGCCGAGCAAAGTCTGCACCACGCGAAGATCGGCCCCGTTGTGCAGCAGATGACTGGCAAAGGCATGGCGCAGCACGTGCGGCGAAAGGCGCGCAGGCTGAATGCCGCTTGCGGCGCCGAGCGTCTTCAATTCGCGCGCGAAATGTTGCCGGGTGAGATGACCTTGCTCGCCGAACGAGGGGAACAGCCATTTCGATGGTGCGTCGCGCTCTACTCCCGCGCGCAGATTGAGATAATCCGCCATGGCGCGCTTGGCGGCCTGGTTGAGCGGCACCAGACGTTCCTTGCCGCCTTTGCCGCGCACCACCAGCATGCGCTGGTCGCGCCGCGCGCTCGCGGCCGGCAGCGCCACCAGTTCGGAGACGCGTAAGCCGGTGGCATAAACCACCTCGAGCAGGCACAACAGCCGCGCCGCGCGCAAGCGCCGCGGGGGCGGCGCCTTGCCGTCTTCCATTTCGCTGCGCGCTTGTGCCAGCAAGCCGTCGACTTCCTTGATGGAAAGAACTTTCGGCAGGCTGCGCCCGCGCTTGGGGCCTTCCAGCACCGCAGCCGGATCGTCGGTACGCTTTCCTTCCGCATAAAGAAAACGATAAAGCTGGCGCACCGCCGACAGCCGCCGCGCCAGTGATGACGCCTTGAAGCCGCGCTCGGCGAGACTCTTGAGAAATCCGCGCAAGTCGTCGGTATCGGCGCCGGAAATATTTTTGCCTGCGGCACGCAGATGGCTGGCAAGATCGGCGAGGTCGTTGCGATAGGCGTCGAGCGTGTTTTTGCCGGCGCCGCGTTCGGCCGCCAGCATGTCGAGGAACAGCTCGACCAGTGCTTCGTCGGATGCTTGCCGCCGGCGGGTCATCGCCAAGCGCCGCGCTAATGATTCTTGAGGAATTTGTCGGGCGGGACCGTCACCACGATCTCGCGCGGATGATATTGAACGAAGTTGGCGAGCGCGAACACCGCGACATAGCCCAGGCCGCCGATCAGGCCGGCGAAAACCAGAAATCTGAACAGGCTCGGCATCGATCGGGATCCGGCAGAGGCCCGCGCCAAAGCGGGCGAAATTCGCTTGTACGCTCCGTTCCTTAACCAGGGTTAAGAGCCGCCCACGCGGCTGTCTCGATTCTGGTATATGGAACCGTAGTGTCGATTTGGAACGCTAGCATGGCGAACAAAGCCATTCAAAAGACGGCCGAAAACGGGCTGGAATCCGCGATCGCGCGCTCGCTAGCCAGCCGTTCCATCGTGCTGGTCGGCATGATGGGCGCCGGCAAGTCGTCGGTTGGGCGCAGGCTCGCCGTCCGGCTCGCGATTCCGTTTGTCGACGCCGACACCGAAATCGAGAGCGCTGCCGGCATGAGCATTCCGGAAATCTTCGCCAAGCACGGCGAGGGCTACTTCCGCGCCGGCGAGAAGCGCGTGATCGCGCGGCTCCTGGACAACGGCCCGCAGGTGCTGGCGACCGGCGGCGGCGCGGTCATGGATCAGGCGACGCGCGATCTCATCCACATCAAGGGCATCTCGGTCTGGCTCAAGGCCGACCTCGACGTGCTCATGAAGCGCACCAAGCGGCGCAGCGACCGCCCGCTCGCCGACAAGATCAACGACCTGTTGCCGCTGCGCGAGCCGGTCTACGCGCTGTCCGACATCACGGTGCATTCGCGCGACGAGCCGCACGACACCATCGTCGACGAAATCCTCGCCGACCTGCCTAAGCATCTCGGCATGCCGGCCGTCGCGGAGGACAAGCCATGACCGCGCCGCTTCGTTCGGGCGAACCGATCGTGGTGCAGGTCGCACTGGGCGCGCGCGCCTACGACATCGTCATCGGCCGCGGGCTGATCGCCTCGCTTGGCGAGCGCATCAAGGCGCTGCGGCCGTCCGCGAAGGTCGTGATCATCACCGACGCCACCGTCGCCAAGCACCATCTGCCAGTGGCCGAACGCGCGCTGAATTCGGCCGGCATCGAAAGTTCAGCCATCGTGGTGCCGGAAGGCGAGGGCTCCAAGAATTACGCTACGTTCGAAACCGTGTGCGAGGCCATCGTCGCGGCGCGTATCGAGCGGGGCGATCTGGTGATTGCGCTCGGCGGCGGTGTGATCGGCGATCTTGCCGGCTATGCCGCGGCCAGCGTGCGGCGCGGCCTCGACTTCGTGCAGGTGCCGACGACGCTCTTGGCGCAGGTCGACAGTTCGGTCGGCGGCAAGACCGGCATCAATTCCCGCCACGGCAAAAATCTGGTTGGCGCTTTCCACCAGCCGATTTTGGTGGTCGCCGATACCGCGCTGCTCGACACGTTGCCCAAGCGCGACTTCCGCGCCGGCTATGCCGAGGTCGCCAAATTCGGATTGCTCGGCGACGCGGCGTTCTTTTCCTGGCTGGAAGCCAACTGGCAGGAAGTATTCTCGGGTGGCGCCGCGCGCGAGCACGCCATCGCGGTCTGCTGCCGTGGCAAAGCGGGCATCGTCGCGCGCGACGAGCGCGAGACCGGCGAACGCGCGCTGCTCAATCTCGGCCATACTTTCGGCCACGCGCTGGAAGCCGGCGCCGGCTTTTCCGGGCGGCTGCTGCACGGCGAAGCTGTCGCGCTCGGCATGGCGCTGGCTTTCGAATTCTCCGCCCGCAAAGGCTTGATCGGTGCAACCGATGCCGTGCGGGCGCGTTCTCATCTGGCAGCGGTCGGGCTGCCGACCCAATTGAAAGATGTGCCCGGCGGCGTGCCCGGCATCGACATGCTGATGGACCTGATCGCGCAAGACAAAAAAGTGAAGCGCGGCAAACTCACCTTCATTCTGGTGCGCGGCATCGGCCAGGCCTTCGTCGAGAACGACGTCAGCGCGGCCGAGGTGCGCGCCTTCCTGACCGATAAGCTCAACCAAAAATGAACGCGAACGACTGGTTCTCTCTCGTAATCGTGCTGGTGTGCCTGCTGCTGTCGGCGTTTTTCGCCGGCAGCGAGACCGCGCTCACGGCGTCGTCGCGTGCCAGCATGATGCGGCTGGAAAAGAAGGGCAGCAAGCGCGCGGCCATCGTCAACCGCCTGCTGGCGCAGCGCGAGCGGCTGCTCGGCGCGCTGCTCTTTGGCAATAATGCGGTCAACATCGCCGCCTCTGTGCTGGCGACGGACGTCTTGCTAACCTGGTTCGGTCATGCCGGCTTGCTCTATGCAACGGTGGCGATGACCATCATTGTCGTGGTGTTTTCCGAGATCTTGCCGAAAACCGCGGCGTTCAACGCGCCCGACCGCATCGCGCTGGCTGTGGCGCGGCCGATGTCCTGGATCGTCAAGGTTCTCGGGCCTGTGCTGATGGCGATCGAGGCGCTGGTGCGCTGGCTGCTCAAGCACGTCGGCATGACGGTCGGCAAAGATCAGGAAGTGTTGTCGGCGCGCGAGGAATTGCGCGGCGCCGTCGACCTGCTGCACCGCGAAGGCGACGTCGAGACGCACGACCGCGACATGTTCGGCGGCGTGCTCGACCTGCGGGACCTGTCGGTCTCCGACGTAATGATCCACCGCACCGCCATGCTCACCTTGAACGCCGACGACCCGGCCGAGTCCGTGGTGAAGGCGGTGATCGCCTCCCCGGTCACGCGGCTGCCGCTGTGGCGCGGCGACCCGGAAAACATCATCGGCATCCTGCACGTGAAGGATTTGCTGCGCGCGCTGCACGCCGTCGATGGCGACGCCGCGAAAGTCGATATCGCCGCGCTGATGGCGCCGCCCTGGTTCGTGCCGGATACGCGGCCGGTATCGGAACAACTCAAGGCGTTCCGCCGCCGCAAGACGCAGATCGCGCTGGTGGTTGACGAATATGGCGAGGTTCAAGGCCTAGTGACGCTCGAGGATATTTTGGAAGAAATTGTCGGCGACATCACCGACGAGCACGATATCGCCGTTCCGGGCGTGCGCCGCCAGCCGGACGGCTCCGTCAATGTGGATGGCGCGGTGCCGGTCCGCGACCTCAACCGCATCATGGAGTGGAATTTACCAGATGCCGAGGCCACCACCATCGCCGGCCTTGTCATCCATGAGGCGCGCTCGATCCCGGAAGTGGGGCAGAGCTTCACTTTCCACGGCTTCCGCTTTCGCGTACTGCGCCGTAGCCGCAATCGCATCACCGCGCTGCGCATCCAGCCGCTTGCGCGTCAGGCAGAGGCCAAGGCGAGCTAAAAAATAACGGGGAGTGCAGGTGGCAAAGTTGAAAATACGATATGTATGCGCGCTTGCGTTCGGCGCCGTATTGTCTTGCGCCGGCGCGCCATCGCAGGCGCAAACTTATCCTGATCGTCCGATCCATCTGATCGCGCCGTTTCCGGCCGGCGGTCTCGCCGACGTGTTGGCGCGCGCCGTCGCCGACGGAATTTCCAAGACGCTCGGCCAGCCGGTGATCGTCGAGAATCGCGCCGGCGCCGGCGGCAATGTCGGCGCCGATGTCGTCGCCAAGTCCGCGCCCGACGGCTACACGCTGCTGATGACGTCGGCCGGCATCCTTACGGCCAATCAGTTTCTCTATGCCAAGATGCCGTTCGATGCCGAGACGGCCTTTGTGCCGGTGTCGAACGTCGCCGACATGCCGATGATGGTCGTGGTCAATCCGAACATCGAAGCCAAGAGTCTTGCCGGGCTGGTCGCGCTGGCGCGTGCCAATCCGGGCAAGCTGAATTTTGGTTCGCCCGGCATCGGCACCACCGGCCATCTCGGTCTCGCGTTGTTCACGCACACCGCCGGCATCAAGCTGACGCACATTCCCTACAAAGGCGCGGCGCCGGCGATCACCGATCTGATCGGCGGACAGATCGACGGCGTCGTCGACAATCCGCCGACGGTGCTGCCGCATATCGCGGCCGGACGTCTGCGCGCGCTCGCGGTCGCCGCCAAAACGCGCATGCCGCTGTTGCCGGATTTACCGACCACTACCGAGGCCGACGTTCCAGGCTTTGAGGCCTCGTCCTGGTTTGGCGTGGTGGCGCCCGCCGGCACGCCGCCGGCGATCGTCGCGCGGCTGCACAAGGAGATCGCCGAAGCGTTGCGCCGGCCGGAAGTACAGGCCCGCTTCGCCAAGACCGGCGCGCGCCTGCTTGGCAATACGCCGGAGGAGTTCGCGCAGCAGATCCGGCAGGACCGCAAAATGTGGGGCGAGGTCATCCAGTCCGCCGGCATCAAGGCGGAGTAGCTAAATCCCGCCCTCGCCGGGCGCCGCGGCGTGAATGGCGAGCGCGTGCACGCCGCCGGCAAGTTCCCCGGAAAGCGTCGCATTTATCATGCGGTGGCGCTCGATCCGGGTCTTTCCTTTGAAGGCGTCAGCCACGATATAGACCCTGAAGTGGGTTTGCCCGCCTTCCCGGTGCCCGGCATGGCCTTCGTGCTGGTGCGATTCATCCTCCACCTTGAGGCTTTGGGGTGCAAAAGCCTCGGTCAACTTCTTCGTGATGGTATCGGCGGTTCGCATGCTGCCCGGGTTAAGAGACGGCGGCGCGCGGGTCAATGGCCGGAGCCGCGGCGAATCGGCGCCGTTGCCTCGTTGTCAAGTCTTGAAGGTTTCATCCGCAAAGGCGCATAGTGTCCGGTCATGAAATTCGACTCGCCGCTCTTCGATAAAGTCCGCGTCAAACCGGACAAGGACCGCCGCAAAAAAACCGGCGGGCCGGTTTGCGAGTGGTCGGGCTGCAAGGAAATCGCCACCAACCGCGCGCCCAAGGGCAAACAGAACGACAAGGAATACTGGGCCTTCTGCCTCAAGCACACGCGCGAATACAATCAGTCGTATAATTTTTTCAAGGGAATGAACGATTCCGACGTTCTGGCCTATCAGAAGGACGCGCTCACCGGCCATCGGCCGACGTGGAAGATGGGTACCGGCAAGCGCACGGCGCAGCAGGATTTCCGCACCATGGGCACCGGCACCGACACCTTCGGGCTGTTCGGCGAGGGCCTGCGCAACGAGCAGCAGAAGCGCGAGGAAGCGCGCCCGGTTCGCAATGCCGAGCGTAAGGCTCTCTCGGCGCTCGGGCTTGAGGTCGGCGCCAATCCCAAGCAGGTCAAGGCGCGCTTCAAGGAATTGGTGAAGCGCCACCACCCGGACGCCAATGGCGGCGACCGCTCGACCGAAGACCGGCTGATCGAGGTCATCAAGTCCTATAATTATTTGAAATCGGTCGGCTTCGGCTGAACCTGTCTCTACAGCGCAACCCAGCCCCGCCTTCCGATCGGGTTCCATCGCGCCTATCCCATTGATATTATTGATGAGGTAATTCGACAGGCCCGGGTTTTTTGCGGCCTCTTGGTCTGCTACGTTGCTCAACATCATCCGCCGGACCAGACGCGTCGGAACGTAAACAGACTTCGGGTTATCGCGAAGCCACGGAGGTATCTTTGACTGCTGCAACGCAAGAAGTCGCTGGAATGCCCGACATGAAGGTGTCGATCCGCCAGCAATTTGGCATCGACAGCGATATGGAAGTGCCGGCTTATTCAAAGCCCG
>DASRLF010000053.1:0-7264 GCA_035648555.1 Pseudolabrys sp. | reverse complement strand
GCATCCGCTCGACCGCGACCGCTTCCGCGCCTCGCTCGACAGCGCCGTGGAGCAGCGGCGCGGGCGTCTCAATCAGGATTTCCGCCTGCGCGCCGCCGACGGGCACTATCTGTCGTTCTCCCTGAGAGCGCGTCCGGTGGTCGGTTCCGACGGCGAGGCGGTGCGCCTGGTCGGCACGCTCACCGACGTGACCGATTTCAAGAAGGCCGAGGAGCGCCTGCTGTTCGACGCGGTGCACGACAATCTGACCGGCCTGCCCAACCGCGAACTGTTCATCGACCGCCTGGATGCGGCCTTCGGCTACGCGCGTTCCGATCCGCAGATCCGGCCATCGGTGCTGGTGATCGATCTCGACCGCTTCAAGCAGGTCAACGATTCGGTCGGCATCGCGATCGGCGATTCTATCCTGCTCACCATCGCCCGCCGGCTTTCCCGCCTGCTCAAGCCGCAGGACACGCTGGCGCGGTTGTCGGGCGACCAGTTCGCACTGATCCTGATGTCGGAGAAGGAGCCGGCGCGCATCGTGGCCTTCGCCGAAACCATCCGCCGGACCTTGCGCGCGCCGATCGGTTTCAACGACCGCGAAATCTTCATCACCGCCTCGATCGGGCTGGCGCTTGCCGAAAGCCAGCCGCACCGCACCGAGGAGGTGCTCAAGGACTCCGAGCTCGCGATGTATCACGCCAAGCGGATTGGCGGCGACCGCATCGAAATCTTCAAGCCGGCGATGCGCTCGCGCAAGACCGACCGGCTGACCATGGAATCGGAATTGCGCCGCGCCATCGAGCGCGAGGAGATCAATGTGCTCTATCAGCCGATCGTGCGGCTGGAGGATCGCGCCATCGCCGGCTTCGAGGCGCTGGCGCGCTGGGACCATCCCAAGCTCGGCCGCCTGTCACCGGCGGAGTTCATCACCATCGCGGAGGAAATCGGCCTGATCGTCGACCTCGGCCTGTTCGTGCTCGAGCGCACCGCGCGCCAGCTCGCGATCTGGCAGGCCGCCAGCCGCGCGCGCGAGCCGATCTTCGCCAGCGTCAACGTGTCGTCGCGGCAATTGCTACGTCACGATTTGATCCAGGATTTGCGCAGCGTGCTGTCGCGGTCGGCGCTGGCGCGCGGCACGCTCAAGCTGGAAATCACCGAATCGCTGGTCATGGAAAATCCCGAGCACGCCGCGCAGATGCTCACGCGCATCAAGGAGCTCGGCGCCGGCCTGTCGCTCGACGATTTCGGCACCGGCCATTCATCGCTCGCTTATCTGCAGCGTTTCCCATTCGACACCATCAAGATCGACCAGTCGTTCGTGCGCACCACCGCCAGCGGCAAACGGCCGGTGATCCTGCGCTCGATAATCGCGCTGGCGCACGATCTCGGCATGGAAGTGGTGGCGGAAGGCGCGGAGAGCGATTCCGACGCCGTCGAACTGTTCCAACTCGGCTGCGAATACGCGCAAGGCTTCGCCTTCGGCGAACCGATGAGCCCGCAGGCGGCTGGCGGCCTGCTCACCAGCGAACGGCTGGAAGTGGCGCGTTAAAAAGTTTCAAGCGTGACCTGAGTCGCTCGACAACATACCGGGGTCGACGCCGATCTTGCGCAACGCCTTCTCGTATTTGTGGTCGGTGTCGGTGCCGAAGATCAATTCCGGGTCGGCGGCGCAGTGCAGCCAGCCGTTCTGCTGAATTTCGTTCTCGAGCTGGCCCGGCGCCCAGCCGGCGTAACCGAGCGCGAGGATGGCGCTCTCAGGCCCCTTGCCGCGTGCGATCGCCTTGAGGATGTCGAGCGTGGCGGTGAGGCAGATGCCCGCGTCGATCGGCAGCGTCGAGTTCTCGATGAAGAAATCGGCCGAATGCAAAACGAAACCGCGGCCGGTTTCCACCGGGCCGCCTTTGAGCACCTTGACGTCCTCGGCACGCACCGGCAGTTCGATGCGCTCGGCCGCCGGAATGACTTCGAGCTGCACCAGCAAATCGGGGAATTTGATGTTGCCGGCCGGGTGATTGACGATGATGCCCATGGCGCCTTCGCTTGAATGCGCGCAGACGTAAATCACCGCGCGCGAAAAGCGCTCGTCGTTCATCGCCGGCATCGCGATCAACATCTGACCGTCGAGATAACCGCGCGCCGGAGTCTTGCCAGTCGATTTACGTGCAAGCTTCATGACAAAAGATTACCCAATCAGTCCACCTTTGAAAACGATGCCCACAGGGATAAGTTCAATCACTCCACCGTCATATTCAACCGCACAATTGTGGCGAAATCGCCGTGCCCGAATCGCAGCCAGCCGTGCTCACAATGAATTCAGTGGCGAAGGCGGTGCTTACCGTTTAGATCGGGCGCCATGAAAATGATGACCAGCCGAATCCGCGTCATATTGGCGGCCTGCGGTATCGCGACGCTGCTCGGCGCTTCGATTGGCGCGATGGCGCACGCCACCGATGCATCGCCCTGGATCGAGGATCTCAGCTCCGCGATGCGGCTGATCGCCGGCGCCAACAAAAGCAACGCCGAGAGCCTGCGCGCCGGTATCGAGATCAAGCTCAAGCCAGGTTGGCATACTTATTGGCGCTATCCGGGCGACTCCGGCGTCCCGCCGCGCTTCAACTTTTCCGGCTCGGATAATGTCGCCACCGTGAAGGTGCTCTATCCGGCGCCGCAGGCGATCACTGACGAGGCCGGCACCACCATCGGCTACAAGGGCGGCGTGATTTTTCCGATACGGATTTTCCCGCGCCAAAAAGACAAACCGGTCACGGTCCATCTCAAGCTCGAATATGCCGTGTGCGAAAAGCTATGCGTGCCGGTCGAGACCCGCACCGAGTTGACACTGCCGGGCGAGGCCGGCGCAACCGACGCAGCACTTGCGGCCGCAGAGGCGCGGGTACCCACGCCGGTTTCTGCCGCCGCGGCCGGATTGAAGGCGCAGCGGGCCAGCGACGGCAAGCTCAAGCCGCTGGTGTTTGTCGATCTCGCCGCCCCGACCGGTCAGAAGGTCGAATTGTTTGTCGAGGGGCCGAGCGCCGAATGGGCCTTGCCCATCCCAAAACCGTCGCAAGGCGCGCCGGTCGGCCACCAGTATTTCGGTTTCGAGCTGGACGGGATGCCGCCCGGCGTCGATCCGAAAGCGCCGTTCGAATTGACCTTTACCATCGTCAAAGGCGGCCAGGCCACCGAGGTCAAGACTCATCTCGACTAAGCCTACGGAAGGGCGCTATTTTGCGCATCCGGACATTCAACAAAAGCAACGCAAGAGGAACTCATGCCCATCAAGGTTGGCGATAAATTGCCCAATGCAACGTTTCGCGTGATGACCGCGGAAGGTCCCAAGCCAAAAACGACTGACGAAATCTTCAAAGGCAAGAAGGTCGCCCTTTTCGCCGTGCCCGGCGCTTACACCGGCACCTGCAGCAAGATGCATTTACCTTCGGTCCAGCAGAATGCCGACGCGATCAAGGCTAAGGGCGTCACGTCCGTCGTGATGACCGCGGTCAACGATATTTTCGTGCTGGATGCCTGGAAGAAGTCCTCCGGCGCCGACAAGGTCGAATTCTTGGCCGACGGCAATGGCGAATTCGCCAAGGCGATCGATTTGACCTTCGACGGTTCCGGCAATGGGCTGGGCATGCGCTCGCGGCGCTATTCGATGCTGGTCGATGACGGCGTGGTGAAGTCGCTCAATGTCGAGGAAGCGCCCGGCAAGGTCGACGTCTCCGGCGGCGACGCGCTGCTCAAGCAGCTCTAGTTTTACTTCGACTTCATCGCGCCTATTGCCAACCGATGTCGGGCTTACCCGACATCGAAATTTTCAAAGACGCAATCGGCTAAAGCCGAACTGCTTTTTCTCGCGCTGCGACCAGACCATCGCGCGCGAGTTGGTCGGCGCGTTCGTTCATGGCATGCCCGGCATGGCCCTTGACCCAGTGCCAGCGCACGTCATAGGCCTTAAGGGCTTCGTCGAGCCGTTTCCACAAATCGACATTCTTCACCGGCTTCTTGTCGGCGGTGCGCCAGCCGTTTTTCTTCCAACCGTTAATCCAGCCGGTGATGCCGCCGCGCATATATTCGCTGTCGGTATAGAGATCGACCGAGCACGGCCGTTTCAAGGCTTCCAACGCGGAGATTGCCGCCATCAATTCCATGCGGTTGTTGGTGGTGTGGGCCTCGCCGCCGTTCAATTCCTTCTCGCGATCACCGAACGACAGGATAGCACCCCAACCGCCAGGGCCCGGATTGCCAGAGCAGGCGCCATCGGTGTGGATCGTGACGCGTTCGCTCAAGGTTCTTTTCTCTTGCGCATGATCTTATCCGAAAACCGGTCCCTACTTTTCGGGATCATGCGCTGATCCCGTAGTCGCTCACACTTTTCACCGACTGGTGAAAGCGCAGCTTGCGGAAGTATTCCAGCGGATCCTTCGGCTTGACCAGCGCGCCGTCCGGCACCGCCAGCCAATCCACCAGCCTTGTCAGCAGGAAACGCATCGCCGCGCCGCGCGCCAATATGGGCAGCGCCGCGCGCTCCTCAGCGGACAAGGCCCGCACCTTGCCGTAGGCCTTGAGCAGCGCACGGCCCTTAGTAACGTTATAGGAATGATCGGGCTCGAAGCACCAGGCGTTGAGGCAAATGGCGACATCGAAGGCGAGCGTGTCGGTGCAAGCGAAATAAAAATCGATCAACCCGGACAATCGGTCGCCCAGAAAGAAAACATTGTCCGGGAACAGATCGGCATGGATCACGCCCTCGGGCAGATCGCGCGGCCAGCTCTTTTCCAATATGTCGAGCTCTTTGACGATCTCGTTGCACAGGCCCGGTCGCACGCTGTCACCGCGTGCGCCGGCGTGCTCGTAGAGCGGCCGCCAGCCGTCGATCGACAAAGCGTTCGCCCGCTTCATCTTGAAATCGGCGCCCGCGAGATGCAGCCCCGCCAGCGCCTCGCCCACCACCGCGCAATGGCCGGCGTTGGGGCGGCGGATCCATAGCCCATCGAGGAAGGTGACGATCGCCGCCGGCCGGCCGGTCACTCTGCCGAGCATGCCGCCTTTTTTGTTTTTCACCGGCTGCGGACAGGTGATGCCGCGCGCCGCCAGATGCTCCATCAGCGCGAGAAAAAACGGCAACTCCCTCTCGGCGACGCGCTTCTCGTACAGCGTCAGAATGAAACTGCCGGCCGTAGTGTGCAGCAGGAAATTAGAATTCTCCACGCCTTCGGCGATGCCCTTGTAGGAGCGCAGCTCACCGAGCTCATAGCCGGTGAGAAATTCGTTCAGGTCGTCGGTGGTGACGTCGGTATAGACGGCCATGGCAGGCTCACTCCGCCGCCTGGCGCTCCCGCAGCGGGCGGGGCAGCGGAAAGAACACCCCCTCCTCGGCGGCGGAGATGGTCTCGACGCTGACAGCGTATTTTTGCGCAAACGCGTCGATGATCTCCTCGACCAGCACTTCGGGCGCCGAGGCTCCGGCGGTGATGCCGAGCCGCGCGATGGCGCCGAAATCTGTCCAGTCGATGTCGGCGGCGCGCTGCACCAGGGCGGCATGCGGGCATCCGGCCCGCTCGGCCACTTCCTTGAGCCGTTGCGAATTCGACGAGTTCGGCGCGCCGACCACGATCATAGCGTCGACGATGGGGGCGACGTGCTTGACCGCCTCCTGCCGGTTGGTGGTGGCATAGCAGATGTCTTCTTTGTGCGGCCCGACGATGCCGGGGAAGCGCGCCTTGAGCAGGTCGACGATTTCGGCGGTGTCGTGCACCGACAACGTGGTCTGCGTCACGTAAGCGAGTTTGCCGGTGTCGCCGGGGCTGAATTTTTTCGCGTCGGCCAAAGTTTCGATCAGCGTGACGGCGCCGGCCGGCAATTGCCCCATGGTTCCGATCACCTCAGGATGGCCGGCGTGGCCGATCAAAACAATCTGCCGCCCGCGGCGGTGATGGATCTCCGCCTCGCGATGCACTTTGGTGACCAGCGGACAGGTGGCGTCGAGCGCGAACAGATTTCGCTTCGCCGCGGCTTCCGGAACCCTGCGCGGCACGCCGTGTGCGGAAAAGACCACCGGTGCGCCGGTATCGGGCACCTCGTCGAGTTCCTCGACGAAGATGGCGCCCTTCGCACGCAGGCTCTCGACCACATAGCGGTTGTGCACGATTTCGTGGCGGACATAGACCGGCGGCCCGTAAATCTCGAGCGCGCGCTCTACCGACTCGATGGCGCGCACGACGCCGGCGCAAAAACCGCGCGGCGAGCACAGCAAGACCTTGAGTGCGGGCTTTTCGCTAGCGTTGACCATAATGTCCTCGAAATCGCGCCGGTTTCTCGCGAATTTCAAGCCCCGACATGGGGTGCGCCCCCCCGCCCTGTCAAGCCGGAACGGTTGCACGGGGCCGACTCAGCCCCTATATTCCGGCCACTTTCCGATCATCACCGATGATCTGGTGCTTCGCCCGACGGGCGGGCGAAGCGTAGAGGAGATATGCTCATGGCGACCGCAGCCCCCTTGATGCCGAAGGCGACAGCCGTCTGGCTCTTGGACAATACCGCGCTGTCGTTCGACCAGATTGCCGAATTCTGCAAGCTGCATCCGCTTGAAATAAAGGCGATCGCCGACGGCGACGCCGCGCAGGGCATCAAGGGCCTCGACCCGATCCTGACCAGCCAGCTCTCGCGCGAGCAGATCGAGAACGCCGAGGCCAATCCGGAAATCCGGCTGTCGCTGAACTCGCCCAAGGTGCCGCTCGCCGGTCACGACCGCAACAAGAAGGGCCCACGCTACACGCCGGTCTCGCGCCGCCAGGATCGTCCGAACGCGATCCTGTGGCTGGTGCGCAACCATCCGGAGCTGAAGGATTCCGCGATCATGCGGCTGGTCGGCACGACGAAGTCGACCATCGCCTCGATCCGCGACCGCACCCATTGGAATTCGACCAGCCTGGCGCCGATGGATCCGGTGACGCTCGGCCTGTGCTCGCAGATCGATCTCGATCTCGAGGTCCAGCGCGCCAACAAGGAAAAGCCGGTGCCGGTTGAAACCGGCGCGACGCTTTTGCCGGCGTCCGAGACGACCGCGCGCAAGGAAGCCGAGGAAGCGGCCGCGGCCGCCGAAGCCGAGCACAAGCCGGGCGGCGCCCTCGATGTCGGCGCCGTGTTTGCCAAGCTCAAGCAACTCGGCGGCGGCAAGAAGGAGGAGGACGAGGAGTAAGCGCCGCCTCTCGGTTTTGCAATTTGCAAGCGGCCGGGTTCGTCCCGGCCGTTCGCCTTTAGCCTCATGGTGAGGAGC